>QCHU01000006.1 GCA_003279455.1 Prochlorococcus sp. AG-402-G19 | reverse complement strand
ATCGCCAATTTGATTCTGTTATTTTTAATCTTTTATTAATACATTTTATTCTTGACTCATCAGTAGATAATGTATCATTTAGAATTCCTCCTCTTAAGCTTAGATTATTTGCAGTTAAATCACCTTTACATTTTATATAACCTTTTTTTATACTTAAATTAATTTTACCATTAACATTTCCCTTGGAAATAATATTTGAATCATTTCCTAAGATTCCCTGCAAGAAAGCAAGTCTAAGTTTATTAACTCTTGCTTTAGTTTGAAACTCTAATCCATCCCAATAGCCCTTACCAGAAAGATAGAGACTTCCCTCCTTTTTAGAATGTAAATTAACAGTTCCATAAATCTTTTTCTTAGCCAGGTTCAGACCAAGATTACCTTTAGCAAATAATATCTTTTCTCCAGGATTAAATACAATTTTAGTTGAGCCTTTGAGATAAAATCTTAGATGGAAATTATTTGACTTGGAATCATCAACCGGGGGCAAGACCCAAAAAGAACCTTTATTATTTTTGGTTAGTGTAATTTCAGTCCCCTCTGGATTAAATATTGCAACAGGTTGCCAATTGAATAAACTTGCAAAAGGCGCAAATTTAACGGTTAAAGTTGAAATATTGACTGATGAAGAATCTTTTTCACCTGAAAGCAACCTCGTTCGTCCCAGCGCAACGCCCCATGGTCTAAGCCCTCTATAGGCACCTATTTTCAAAGGATGACCTAAGGAGTTAGATAATGTTTTTTCTATTTGAGGTGAAAAGCGGCTTATAGCTCTGCCCACCAAGAGATCTGCCCCACTCCAAATCAAAACACCACCTAACGCCACAAAGGTTCCTGCAAGTCCCCACCGCTTTAATCTTTTAGAATTCCTCTCATCTCCCATAAACATCATTCTCTAACTTGGGGAGCTATCAAACTATAAAGAATCAATTAAGGAGAAACCAGCCTATGTCTATGAGTGAAGTTATCCAAGATGTAACGAAATGGTTAGCCTGGGGAGGGGCAGGACTTGGCATCTTGACAATTCTGGCTTATCTATTTAATTGGGGAATCAAATTTCGGCTTACTGGCACAACAATTTTCACACTTTTGCTATCTGCAAGTTGCTGGGCTTTCGAGCAAAGTTATACGCCTCCTTTTAATGTAGAAGGGTACAAATACGCTCCAATTGTTTATGACAATGGCTTTGATTTGGTTGTTGCTCAAGCGTCAAACGATTTTCCTCAAGAAGCAATCAAGCCAACATTGCTACAAATAGCTGGTAATTTGAAAGGGGGAGGAAGAAATGGTGCTCAGGTAAAGGTCAGACTAAGAAAGATAGAATCAGCTGGAGATGGGATAAGTAAACCAATTGTTCTTGGTGAATTAATAAATGATTTAAAAGAATCAAAGATTATAGAATTACCAGAAAGGAATTATTCTCCAAGTGAAAATTTTTCGTTAGAGGCTGATTCAGAAGAAAAAAATTCATTAGAGACAAATGAATAAAAATTTATTATTAAAAAATCTTCCTAAAAGCTTTTATCAAGAAGAAAAAATACTCTTATCAAATGATATTAAAACTTGGAATTCTTTATTATCTATTAGTGATGAAGAAATTAATAGTCTAATTTGTGGAAGTCTGGGTAGTATTCGTAACCTAAAAAGACTTAAATGCATAGCATATTTTATATGTACATTAGATATTGATCTTAACGAAGCTGCCTTGCTAATGCACTCAGGATTGATTTCTAACAAGGCGCTCTCTAGACTTACACCTCAAGAACTAGTTGAAAAGACTGGTCGTTTCGAGAGAATTTTAAGAACAGCACGAATTCCATTAATAGACCTAAGCAGAGCTCACTTTTTAATCGAGAAAGCAAAAAAAACATTATTTAATTTACCCAAGAACAATAAGGTAATAGAATAAACATAATTAAAAAAATAGGTAAACTTGAGCAAATGAATAGTTTACTAATCACTTTAATATTTTCATCATTTGCCATTAATCAAGATGTGATGGCTCAATCAAGACTTCTTGATGGTGTAAAAAGAAATCCTGATGAAGCAAAGTCCATTTGCAGAAGTTTTAGGGACCTAAATAAAGAAAACATTTCTGCTGGTTCACCACAATCTATTCAGAGAATCTCTAATCAGAAGAATATAAGTGAAGTTGATGCTGAAATCCTTTCGATGTATGTAAGAGGTCTTTATTGCCCTGAAACTTTTTAAAGCAACAAATGAATTCAATAAAAAGTAGGGACGAAGACTTACAACTTAGAGACGGAACATTACTCAAATCTCGAATCTGGTTACCACAGGGGGAGGGACCATGGCCTGTATTACTAATGCGTCAACCATATGGGAGAGCAATTGCTTCTACGGTTACATATGCTCATCCTTCTTGGTGGGCTAGCAATGGCTATTTAGTTGTAATACAAGATGTACGAGGTCAAGGTGGATCTGAAGGCGAGTTCAAAGGGTTTAGCCAAGAAGCCTCAGATACCAGTCAAACTCATGATTGGGTTCGATCCTTACCTGAATGCAACGGCCTACTAGGTACATATGGTTTTTCGTATCAAGGATTAACACAGCTCATTGCGGAGGAAGGCACTTCTCCACCTGATTGCATTATTCCTGCAATGACAGGGCTTTCAGAAGAAGAGAATTGGAGTTGTGAAGGAGGAGCCTTCTGGTGGCACTTGGGAATTGGATGGGGTTTGCAATTAGCAGCTCAAAAAGCCCAAAGAGAACAGAATTGGACAGCTTGGTACGAAATCCGTGAGAATCTTGAATCAAAAAAATATTTATTGAATGGTCATGAATTACTTAAAAAGAATGATCCAGAAGGGATGGCTTATAAATGGCTAAATTTTTCTACTGGTAAAAATCTTCAATGGAAAACTTATGAGCCATTAGAAAGCTGGTTAAAAAAGCCATTGCTACTAATTGGAGGATGGTGGGATCCTCATTTGACTGGGATCTTAGATATTTTTGAAAAATCGACAAAGGCAGGAGGTAGCCCTAAATTACTCATTGGTCCTGCCACTCATCTTCAATGGTGGGAGGGTGCACAACGAACCCAGTTAAAATTTTTTGATTCTCATTTAAAAGAAAAAAACAAAGAAATCTTTTTCCCTAGAATCAATCTGTGGAATCTTACGAAAAATAGTTGGGAGCTTTCGATTCAAAATGAAACTCCTACATGGAATCTTCGTAGCGAAGGTTTAGCTTCCATAAGTCATTTTGAAGGTAGCCTGGTCCCTAATTCTGATTTGGAATCTAATTGTGAAGTGAATTTAGTTCATGACCCATGGAGACCTGTACCAGCCATCGGAGGACATCTAAGTGATACTCCTGGAGAAGCGAACAGATTCAATATTGATACTCGTTCTGATGTCGCAGTGTTTACGACACCTCCAATGTCAAAAGAGATAAGGATAGAGGGGTTTCCAACTCTTTACTTAGAGACAAAATGTGACAGAGAGGGCTTTGATCTGTTCGTTGCGTTATCAATAATTCCATATGAAGTCAAAAACACTGCAACTCAACTTTCGACTGGTGCCCTCAGAATTACCAATTTTGATAAAAATAGACAAGCCGGTAGAGAAATAAGATTACAACCTATACTTTCCACATTTAAAGAAGGGGATCGTTTAAGAATTTCAATATCAGGATCTGGATGGCCAGCAATTGGAATAAATCCTGGACAGAGTCAATATTTATGCGTAGGACCCAGCCCTCACTGCCTAGTGACTACAATTACACTTTTACTTTTAAATTCAAAACTTAAATTTGAATCACTTATTTCCTCTTAGGGGTTCAATATTTACTGTCATAGGATTAAGCTAACTAGCTATTTCAGCCATAAGTCATGACCGTCTCTATTATTCTAGATTCTTTGAAAGATGACGGTCAAAGACTTTCTGAATGCAGACATGAAAGTCCTTTTTCTATTCTTGGTCCTCAACCGTTTAAAGATAAATGGATAATTAGGATATGGATGCCTGAGGCAAGTACAGTTGAACTAATAACTAAAGAAAAGAATATTCAGCTACAAAATCCAAACCATGAATGGATATTTGAAGGAGTTGTAGAAAAAGATCCTGGCACTAACTATCAAATAAAGGTAAACAGAGGCGGAATTGAACATGTTCAACATGATCCCTGGAGCTTCCGAAAAGAGTGGATGGGTGAAATTGATAGACATCTTTTCGCAGAGGGAAATCACCATCACATTTGGCGAAAGATGGGGGCCCATATTACTGCAATAGATAAAAAAGAAGGCGTTATGTTTTGCTTGTGGGCGCCTCATGCAAAAAGTGTCTCTATCATTGGTGATCTCAATTCATGGGATGGCAGACATCACCCTATGCAAAAACGTCTAGGTGGAATATGGGAATTATTCATACCAGGTCTTAAGGATGGTGATTTATACAAATATGAGATTAGAACTGAAAAAGGACATTGCTACGAGAAAGCTGATCCATATGGTTTTCAACATGAAGTAAGACCAGCAAAAAGCTCAGTCATCTCCAAGATCGATTCATTTCAATGGGATGATCAATCTTGGATGTCCAATCGTGACAATAGCAATCCTCTAAATCAACCGATATCCGTTTATGAGATGCATTTAGGCAGCTGGATGCATGCCTCTTCAAACGAACCATTTATTAACTCAGACGGAGAACATCGCCCCCCTGTTCCAGCAGCAGACATGAAGCCTGGCTCAAGATTGCTTACATACAAAGAGCTTGCGAATAAAGTCATACCCTATGTCAAAGAAAGAGGTTTCACTCATATAGAGCTTATGCCTGTTTCGGAGCACCCTTTTGATGGCTCATGGGGTTATCAAGTCACTGGCTGGTATGCACCTACAAGTAGATATGGATCACCTGATGAATTTCGTGCCTTCATTGACGCATGCCATAAAGAGGGCATAGGAATTATTCTCGACTGGGTCCCAGGGCACTTCCCTAAAGATCAACATGGACTTGCTTATTTTGATGGCAGCCATCTATACGAGCATTCAGATCCCAGAATTGGAGAGCACAAAGAATGGGGAACATTAATTTTCAATTACAGTCGAAATGAAGTTCGCAATTTTCTAGTTGCAAATCTAATTTTCTGGTTTGATCAATTTCATATAGATGGCATACGTGTTGATGCAGTTGCATCAATGCTTTACAAAGACTATCTGCGTCCAGAGGGTGAATGGATACCTAATGAAGATGGAGGGAATGAAAATTTTGAAGCAGTTAGATTTCTACAACAGGCTAATCACGTCCTTTTTCAACATTTTCCTGGTGCACTTTCAATTGCCGAAGAATCAACCACATGGGCTGGTGTAACTAAACCAACTGATATGAATGGACTTGGTTTCAATCTAAAATGGAACATGGGTTGGATGCACGATATGCTCGATTATTTTGAAATTGACCCTTGGTTTAGACAATTCAATCAAAACAACATTACCTTCTCCATTTGTTATAACTTTACCGAAAATTTCATGCTTGCTTTAAGCCATGATGAAGTTGTTCACGGAAAAAGTCATCTTCTACATAAAATGCCAGGTGATGACTGGCAGAAGTACGCAAATACACGAGCCTTACTTGCATACATGTGGACACATCCTGGAAAAAAAACCATCTTTATGGGAATGGAATTTGGACAGCGTCAAGAATGGAATGTTTGGGATGATTTGCAATGGGATCTTCTGAATTTTGAACCTCACAAGGGAATACAGAAATTAGTAGATGATTTGAATACTTTATACAAAAAAGAGCCTGCTTTATGGAGAGATGATTTTGACGAATATGGGTTCCAGTGGATTGATTGCGACGATAAAAAGAATTCAGTAATTAGTTTCATGAGAAGAGAAAAAACTGATGGAGAATGGTTAGTAATAGTTGCAAACTTTACCCCTCAAAACCACTCTAACTACAGAATAGGTGTACCTATTGATGGGTTCTATGAAGAAATTTTTAATACAGATTCGAGTCAATATGGAGGCTCAAACTTAGGAAATATGGGAGGCAAATCAACAAACTCATACAACATACATGGGTATGAGAATTCAATAGATCTTTGCCTTCCACCTCTTAGCGTACTAGTTCTCAAGCATAAATCCAAAGAGGATTAACCTTCCTCTAATAGAAATGTTTCAACCTTGACCCAAAATCTAATTTCAACTGTCGTCCGGATGTAAAAATTCAAAAGGTGTAAAGAACTTTTGCAG
Organism: Prochlorococcus sp. AG-402-G19; assembly: GCA_003279455.1. Classification (GTDB taxonomy): domain Bacteria; phylum Cyanobacteriota; class Cyanobacteriia; order PCC-6307; family Cyanobiaceae; genus Prochlorococcus_B. The sequence goes on along the minus strand of QCHU01000006.1, from coordinate 44,639 downwards.
ACAAGTTATTTCATGATTTTCAAGTTACTGCTTCATGTAAATTTTTTGCTTAAAAGGACAAAATAATGAACGAAACTTCTCCTCTATTACTTCGTGCAGCACGCGGAGAAAAAGTTGAAAGGCCCCCGGTTTGGATGATGAGACAAGCTGGTAGATATATGAAGGTTTATCGAGACCTGCGTGACAACCATCCAAGCTTCAGGGAAAGATCTGAAAACCCCGATCTTTCTTATGAAATTTCCATGCAACCTTTTAAAGCTTTTCAACCAGATGGAGTAATACTTTTTTCAGATATCTTGACTCCTCTTCCTGGTATGGGGATTGACTTTGACATCGTTGAGAGCAAAGGACCCTTGATAAATGACCCAATAAGAAGCCTTAAACAGGTTAAAAGCCTAAAGCCACTTCAACCAAAAGAAAGTATGTCTTTTGTTGGTGAAGTCCTTGGAAGGCTGAGGGAAAGTGTTGGCAACAAAGCTGCCGTTTTAGGGTTTGTGGGTGCTCCTTGGACCCTTGCTGCATATGTTGTAGAAGGGAAAAGCAGCAAAAATTATGCAATCATAAAGGCAATGGCATTCCAAGAGCCAGAGCTACTGCATCAACTTTTAAATCACTTTGCGGAATCTATTGCAAACTATTTGTCTTACCAAATTGAATCTGGGGCTCAAGTAGTTCAAATGTTTGATTCATGGGCAGGACAATTAAGTCCACAAGATTATGACGATTTCGCTGCACCTTATCAACAAAAAGTAGTCAATTTAGTAAAGGAGAAACATCCTGACACCCCAATGATTTTATACATCTCGGGCAGCGCAGGAGTTATTGAGAGGATGGGACAAACTGGTGTGGATATAGTCTCTCTCGATTGGACAGTTGATATGGCAGATGGATTAAAAAGACTACCTCAATCTGTGGGAGTTCAAGGGAATGTTGATCCAGGACTCTTATTTGGTACTCCTGATGCGATCAGATCAAGAATTGTTGATGTAGTAAAAAAAGCAAAAGGTAGAAAACATATTCTTAACCTTGGTCATGGAATACTTCCTGGGACGCCAGAAGAAAATGCAAGAGTATTTTTTGAGACTGGCAAAAATGTAAATGAACTTATAAAAATTTCATCTTGAAAAACGAAATAATTCTGATCACTGGAGCAAGTGGATGTGTTGGGCAATACTTAGCACATTGGCTAATCGAAAACTCAAGCTCAGAATTATTGTTATGGGTTAGAGATCCTAAAAAAATAACCTCAATAAATTTAGAGAATCCAAGGATTAGAGTTTTAGTGGGAGATTTGAGACAAACAAATAAGTTCGAGAAAGAAATTTCACAAGTCAACAGAGTTATTCATACAGCCACAGCTTGGGGTGACCCCAAAAGAGCAAAAGAAGTAAATATTGATGCAGTAAAAAATCTTCTCAATTTATTAAATCCTTCAAATATTAAACAAATTATTTATTTCTCAACTGCAAGTGTTCTTGACAGAAACTTAAATTTGTTACCGGAATCTTTTAGCTATGGAACTGAGTACATACAAACAAAAGCACAATGTCTCCAAGAGCTTGAATCTCATAAGCTATCAAAAAAGATCATAGCTGTTTTCCCAACTCTTGTTTTTGGGGGACGTTTAGACGGTAAAAGTAAATTTCCAACTAGCTATCTTACCGAAGGGCTCAAAGATGCATTGAAATGGATCTGGCTGGCAAGATGGATAAAACTATTCTCAAGGTTTCATTTTATTCACGCAGCAGATATTGCTTTTATCTGTGGACATCTGGCTACCTCTGATTTCGAGCATTCACAACCTGTTTCTGGCACTAAAATAAGAAAATTCGTTTTAGGGCAACCCAACACAAGTATTAATGAAGTAATTCAGACACTTCTAAGATGGGAAGGGATGAGAAAAGTCCCTCAAATCCCACTCTCGAATTGGCTTATTGAACTTTTAATTATATTACTCCCAATCCAAATTACAAACTGGGATAGATTTAGTCTTAGACAAAAACACTTTATACATGAGCCAGTAACCTCTCCTGAAACCTTTGGAGGTATAAGCTATGCCAAAACTCTAAGTCAAGTTTTACATAATTCTGGTTTAACTAAACACTAAAAGGGCAAACAGAAGCTAAAGTAGTAAAATTACAAAAGAAAAGAATTAATTTCATGATTCGTTCTATTTCAACAGCGTTATTTGCTTTCTTTGCGTTCCTGGTAATTGGAGTATCCAATGTGAACGCTTCAACTGTTGAAGTTAAACTTGGTACCGATGCAGGAATGCTCGCTTTCGAACCAAGCACAGTAAACATAAGTGCTGGGGACACGGTTAAGTTTGTCAACAACAAATTAGCTCCTCATAATGCTGTTTTTGACGGAAATGATGATCTAAGTCATCCAGATCTAGCCTTCGCTCCAGGTGAGTCTTGGGAGAGAACTTTTAGCACAGCTGGAACATATGACTTTTACTGTGAGCCTCATAGGGGTGCAGGAATGGTTGGTAAAATTGTTGTCAACTAAATCTCAAAAAGATTTTTTTTAAAGATGGGGGAGTCCCCATCTTTTTTTTTGAACTAAAATATATCCAAGAGATACTATTACAATTTAAGACATCAAAGAATTTATGCTCAATAAAGAAAAAGGGTTAATGAATGGTGATTTTAAAAAATATTAATCAAAAGAAAGCTAATTATTGATCATGATTAATAGGTTTTTATTAGATAAATTGAAATTATTATAAGATTTGAGTAATTATTTCTAAATTTTCACAGCGGGCTCACTAATATCTTTTTATCAAAAAAAAATATGGTCGGTTTTCTTATATTTAAATAATAAAAAATCAGAATAATATAAATTTAAAAATGTATTTCGCAAATGAATATTAATTCTGATAATTTCACTAACAGTGCTTGGCAAGGAATCATTGATGCCAAAGATCTGGCATTAAATCAAAAACATCAGACTTTGGAGACAGAGCATCTTTTTTTTTCTCTTTTAAATAAAAATGAAATTGCCATAAAAGTAATAGAAAGATCAGGCGGTTCAATAAAAAATCTACTGGAAGAAATAGAGGTTTTCATAAAGAACCAACCAAGAATGCAAAAGCCCCAAGAATCAATTTTCTTTGGCAAAAATTTATCTTGCTCAATTTCAAGAGCAGAAAGTATTAAACAATCTTTCAAGGATGATTTTATTTCAAGTGAACATTTAGTGATTTCCCTATTTGATGATGAAAGAATTTGTCATAAGTTGTTTGAGAAATATCAGATAAATAAAAATAGCCTTCTTGAGGCTACACATGCAATCAGAGGTGACAAAAAAGTGACCCAGAAAAATGCTGAAAATAGCTATGAAGCTCTTCAGAAGTATGGCCAAGACCTTACGTCTGCCGCTAGAGAAGGAAAATTAGATCCTGTAATAGGAAGAGATGAGGAAATCCGAAGAACGATTCAAATACTTAGCCGAAGAACAAAGAACAATCCCGTGTTAATTGGTGAGGCTGGCGTAGGGAAAACAGCAATTATTGAAGGGTTAGCACAAAGAATTATCAATGGAGATGTACCCACAGCACTTGAGAATCGACAACTAATTTCTCTTGACATGGGAGCGTTAATAGCAGGTGCAAAATTTCGTGGCGAATTTGAAGAAAGACTCAAGTCAGTTCTTAAAAATGTCACAGATTCAGAAGGGAAAATAATTTTGTTCATCGATGAAATACATACTGTCGTAGGGGCAGGAGCTAGTGGCGGAGCAATGGATGCCAGCAACCTCCTAAAACCAATGCTTGCGAGAGGTGAGCTGAGATGTATTGGAGCAACAACAATCAATGAACACAAAGAAAATTTCGAGAAAGACCCTGCTTTGGAAAGAAGATTTCAGCAAATACTTGTAAAACAACCCTCAGTCCAAGATACAATTTCAATCTTGCGTGGACTAAAAGAAAGGTATGAAGTCCATCATGGTGTTCGAATCTCTGATAACGCTCTCATAGCTGCGTCGATATTGAGTGATAGATACATACCCGAGAGGTTTTTACCTGATAAAGCTATTGATCTAATAGATGAATCAGCCTCTCGTTTAAAGATGGAAATAACATCAAAACCAGAAGAAATTGATGAAATTGATAGAAAAATCGTCCAACTTGAAATGGAGAAATTATCTTTGGAAGGCGAGTCGGACACCTCAAGTAAAGAAAGACTAGAATTGATTACCTCAGAATTAGCCTCTTTAACAAAAAACCAAATCGAAGTAAATAAAAAATGGGAACAAGAAAAAGAGTCAATAGAGGAAATTTCAACCATAAAAGAAGAAATTGAAAAAATACAACTAGAAATAGAAAAAGCAAAAAGGAATTATGACCTCAACAGGGCGGCTGAACTTGAATACGGTACTCTTGTAAATTATCAAAATAATTTAAAATCAAAAGAACTTAATTTAAAAAATTCTTCACAAAATGCCGAGAAATCACTTTTGAGAGAAGAGGTCATAGCAGATGATGTAGCAGAAATAATTGCAAAGTGGACATCTATCCCAGTCAAGAAACTTGCTCAAACTGAAATTGAAAAGTTGCTTAACCTTGAGTCAGAGCTTCATAAAAAAATTATTGGTCAAGAAAAAGCCGTTCAATCGATATCTTCTGCAATACAAAGATCAAGGACAGGTCTTAGTGATCCAAGCAAACCAATCGCAAGTTTCTTATTTTTAGGACCGACTGGTGTTGGTAAAACAGAATTATCTAAGGCTTTAGCTTCCCAACTTTTTGATAGTGAAAAGTCACTAATTAGAATAGACATGTCTGAATATATGGAAAAGCATTCTATAAGTCGCTTACTAGGTGCTCCTCCTGGCTACGTTGGGTACGAAGCAGGTGGACAATTAACAGAAGCAATCAGACGAAAACCTTATTGCGTTTTGCTCTTTGATGAAATTGAAAAAGCACATAAAGACGTTTTCAATGTATTGCTTCAGATACTTGACGAAGGCAGAGCAACTGATGGGCAGGGAAGGACAATAAACTTCAAAAACACTATTATCATACTCACCAGTAATTTAGGAAGCGAGTTAATCACTGATAACGATATAACGAATAATCTGTCATCAAATGTAGACGAACTAATTAATCAAGAACTTAAATCAAGTTTCAGGCCTGAGTTCTTAAATAGACTTGATGAAATAATTAGCTTCGAAGCACTCAAGAAAGAAAGCCTACTAAGAGTAGTCGATTTACAATTAAATCGACTAAGAGAAAGATTGGACTCGAAAGGAATCGAGCTTGAAATTAATAATGATGTTCTATCTTTCATAACTGAAATTGGCTATAATCCGAGTTATGGAGCGAGACCCTTAAAAAGAGTCATTCAAAAAGAATTGGAAAGTGAAATAGCGAAATACATTCTCAAAGGCAAGTACAAAGAAGGTAGCACCATAAAAATAGAGATGAAAGAATCTAAATTAATTTTCAATTAAAAAATTTAAATTTTTAGGAAGGTAATTCCATATCATCTAAAAGTTATAGATTATTATGGTTTAAACCACTCAGGAAAGAATGTATAACTAGCAGAATTAATATCATTTTCATGTGCTATCGCTTTCCAACAACAAGATCTACCTTTCTCTCGTGAAAATAATAAATTATTAGCCCATCCCCAAATCAATTCAGCAGTTGATTCCATGCCAACATTATTCATGACTCTAAGATCAAGTACTTCTTCAGCGTGAAGTTTTTTCCATGTTTCAAGAAAAGGATCATCAAAATTAACAAGAAAAGTATGGTCAAAATACTCTCTTAACTTCTCTTCCAACGGCCTCAGACTTGAGAAATCTACAACGAAGCCATTTTCATCAAGTTCATTTGAAGCAAAGTGAAAGGTAAAACTTCGACTATATCCATGAACATAACGACAGTGTCCTTTATGTTTCCATTGACGATGAGAGCATGGATAATTTTTAAATTGCTTTGAGCAATTAAATGGAATATCTTTAATCGTCATAAAAAGATGAATAAAAACCCAATAGAGGATTAAATTTGAGTAATTAGAATCGTAAGGCCTGATTAGCTTACTTAAAAATGCTTTTTATAGATAATCTACGTTTTGATCAAAACGGCTTGATCCCTGCCATAGCTCAGGATTGGGTTGATGGATCAATTTTAATGATGGCTTGGATGAACAAAGAATCCATTATAAAAACATTAGAATCTGGTGAGGTTCACTACTGGAGTCGCTCAAGAAAAGAACTTTGGCACAAAGGGAAAACGAGCGGTCATTTTCAAAAATTGAAAGGAATTAGGACTGATTGCGATTCAGATACGATACTTTTATCAATTGAGCAAATTGGTTCAATCGCATGCCATACGGGACAAAGAAGTTGTTTCTTTAAAGATTTAGAAACAAATGAAGACGTTCTACCCCCTCCATCTGATGCTTGTAGTGAATTGTTCAAAATAATAGATAGTCGAAAAAACAATCCTGAAGAAGGAAGTTATACCAATAGTCTCCTGAGAGAAGGCGATAATAAAATCCTAAAAAAGATAGGTGAAGAAACAGCAGAATTCATTATGGCTTGTAAAGATAAAAACCCGATTTCAGTTGCTAATGAGGCTGCCGATCTGCTTTTCCATCTGCAAGTTTCTTTAGCCCATCAAAATGTTTCATGGCAAGAAGTTCTCAAAGTTTTAGTTAAGAGAAGAGGTGCTCCAAGAAGAAATCAATAGGAAATAAACAAACTCATCTTTTATCTATACACTTCTTAAAATTGTCTTTGTTAAAAAACAAGGGATTAAATTAAAAAGTCATGAAAGAAAAAAGAAAAAAAAATCAACTGTTTTTCTTAAATCTTTTATGATGTATCGATTCCAAGAAATCAAAAGGGACGTAAGACAATATTTATCAGAGATTAAAAAGGCTTTAAACAGCTTCATAGATCAAAAAATACTTTAAAAATATTATTCATATCAATGGTTTTGAGGTATTTCTATTGAAAAATAATGAAAATATCTTCTGGGTTAATTGACCTAGTGAAGATCTTAAAAATACATAAAGGATAAAATATAAATTCCGAACACTTTATTACGCCTATTGAAAGTAAACAATTTGTCTCTAGGTTGTTAATACAAGGAGGAATAAATCGTGAGTTCTTTAAGCGACTTTCTTGGAGAAATAGGAAGACACGAATTGCTCACGCCCGAGCAAGAACTCACTATGGGAAGAGAAGTGCAAGCCATGGTTGCACTAAATGAACGCTGCCAACAATCTGGTGGTACTGGGCCAGAGTGCGAATATTCAACCGCAGAGAAGAAAACACTTAAAGCAGGTGAGCGAGCAAAGAATCAAATGATCACAGCAAATTTGAGGCTTGTTGTAAATTTAGCCAAGCGCTACCAAGGAAAAGGTCTTGATCTTCTTGATTTAATTCAAGAAGGTACTTTAGGGTTAACAAGAGCTGTTGAGAAATATGATCCCAAAAGAGGGCATCGATTTTCAACTTACGCTTACTGGTGGATTAGACAAGGATTAAATAGAGCTCTGTCAACACAAAGTAGAACCATAAGAATCCCTGTAAACATAAATGAAAAGCTAACTAAGCTTCGTGCTGCTAAATCCCGACTCATGCAAGAACTTGGGGTTCATCCCTCAACCAATCAAATAGCAATACAAATGAAAATCCCTTTAGAGGAGGTAGAAGAATTGCTTGAATGCGAGTTAAGAAGTATCACTGTAAGTTTGCAAGGTGCAGTCAAATCAAAAGCAGATCCTTCAGAGCTTGTCGATATTCTTCCAAGTGAGGAAGTACCTCCAATGGAGCTAGCTGAATTAGCTGAAAGAAGTGCTTCAGCTTGGTCCTTATTGGACAAATCAAATCTCACACCAAAAGAACGAACCATCCTAAGTCTTAGATTTGGACTAGATGGATCCAATGAATGGAGGACACTAGCCGAGGTAGCCAGACAAATGAATTGCAGCAGGGAATATTGCAGACAGGTAGTTCAACGCGCATTAAGGAAATTGAGAAAGACAGGTATTCAAAGTGGGCTTTTAGAGACAAGTGTTTAATTGTGGTTAGTTCACGGAACTCAAATAAAGAAGTTTTTGAAGCAGAAGTACTTGAAAGTTCTGTTGTCAACGAAGGGATACTCAAAAAAATCTTATTAAGAGCAGGCAGAGTAATTGCCCAACCTGCTTTAGAGGGATTTGAACTCCTGATGGATAATTCAACTCCTCCCCAGGTGAGGATATCAATTATGGGAGCACTTACTTATTTAATTGTTCCTGTTGATTTAATTCCCGACTTTATCCCTGCCTCAGGTTTTAGTGATGATCTAGTGGCCCTTACAGCTGTAATTAGTCTTTGGCAACATCATATTACTCCAGAAATAAGATACAGAGCAAAATCTAAGCTGGATAAATGGTTTCCACTATGAGCAAAGCGTGCTGGTCAAAAGATATTGAAGAAGATCTAGTACTTCTCATAAAGGATTGGTTGAGGCAAACAGGAAGAACGCAATCAGAGCTTTGCCAAAGTCTTAATCTCTCTTCAGCGAGAATGCCTACTTTAATTGAATCTTTAAAAAAAGATTTTAGCTCTGGTGGAATTCCAAAAATCGCAAATAAACTATGTGAGGTTGAAGAGTTATGGAGAAACGATGAAGGAGGGGAGACAAAGACTAGCCTTGAATTAACTTCTACTGAACAACTTGATCTTCTTGACGAAATTTGCGAGGACCTTTCAAAAATTAAATTCAACGACTAAGGGAAAAAACCATGAGGAAAATATTGAGAGTTTTTTTTCTTATCAGTTTTTATTTCATGTTTTTTTGTTTTAGCTTACCGAAAGGACTAAGTGCACTCGAGAAAGATTTAGGTGAAAATCTTTTCACAAACAACTGTGCTGGATGTCACATTAATGGCGGAAATATAATCAGAAGATCAAAGAATTTAAAGATTTCATCACTAAAGCGTAATGGAATTGACAATCCAGAAGCTATAGCAAAGATAGCAAGACAAGGGATTGGAATAATGAGTGGTTATGAAAATGAATTAGGAGCCAATGGCGATCAGGTCGTAGCTAATTGGGTCTGGGAACAAGCTCAAAAAGCTTGGATCCAGGAGTAAACCTCGAAATCAGTCCATATACCCTTTTTCCAATAAACGTCCTCTTTGATAAGATTTCTTATGTGCTCAATGTCCTCAGATTTAAATATCCCAAATACATATTTATTACATTTTGTTGGTCCTAATGTTATCAGAACACCTTCTTTCTTAAGCAATGAAAGTCTATGAAGATGCTCTTCCCTAAAAGGTGTTCTCTTTATTAGAGCGTCTTCACAGTAAGAGCCCCAAAGGACATATTGATCCATAATTTTGAAGTTAAATAGAGACAATAATTCTCAAGCTAAAACATAGAAAAGAATTCAAAATTCAGCTTGATGTGTTGCTTTTTAAAAAAATATTATTTAGTTGCAGCTCTAAGTTCTTTACAAAAAGAACCAGCTTCTTCAACTTTCATTCCGATAGAGGCATTAGCAATCCTTTTAACTAATGCACTACCAACAATTGCACCATCAGCGCCCCATTCTCTAACTTGTTGAATATGCTTTACCTCTGAGATTCCAAAACCCACAGCAATTGGAATAGATGAAGAGAGTTTTAGTTGTTTAACAAGAGAGCCAACGTTTTCTTCTAGGGAGGTCCTTTCTCCTGTTACTCCATTAACACTAACAAGATAAGTAAACCCATTAGAAGTTTCTGCAATTTTTTTCATCCGATCCTTGGGTGTTGTAGGAGCGACAAGTAAAACCAAATCAATTTCTTTGGATTCAGCTATCTCAGATAGTTTTTCTGCCTCCTCTAAAGGAAGGTCGGGAACGACTAGTCCAGAGACACCTACTTTTGAAGCTTGTAAACAAAATTCTTCCAGACCTTTATTAATAAGTGGATTTGAATAAGTAAATAAAATTATTGGTATTGTCAATTGCTCCCTCAATTCAGACAACATTTTAAAAACTCTGTCAGGAGAAGTTCCTGCGGAGAGAGCTCGAGAAGCTGCTAATTGAATAATCGGTCCATCTGCTAAAGGATCACTATATGGAATTCCTAGCTCAATCATGTCAGCACCATTTGCTTGAAGTTCTAACAAAATCTTTGCTGTAGTTTCTAAATCAGGGTCACCTGCCATAAGGAAAGGCATTAGCGCGATTCTTTGCTCCTTTTTTATTTTGGAAAAGGACCTACTGATATTTGTACTTTTCAATGTTCTGAGCCTTGGGTATCTATCTTTTTTATCATTTTTATATCCCTAAGAGTAGAAAATTATTGAGACTTAGTAATTAAAACTTAAGTTTGTTCAAAGCTTTCTTCCTCAACAGTTTTTAGTAATTCAATTTTTTCTTTATCTGTCATGGCCTCAAACTTTTCTTTAATTTTTTCATCGGTCAATTTTTCATAAGCCTCTCTATATCGTTTGCGTTGCTCCATAAACGTCATATTCCCAGAAAAAACCCTGAAAAGGTAAGAAACTGTCCATGCAAAAATAATTAAAATTAATATTGATTGTGTTGCAATACCAGCAGATATTGATTCAAATCCAAATAGCTGAAACAACTCATATCCCAATCCTCCTAACACAAAAACAAACAAACCTATTTGAAAAACCTGTGCTCTTGTCAAAGTTCAAGACTCCTGCTTTCCATTCATTCTTAAATTGAGAAACGGTGCAAACAAAACCATTCCAGGAAAGAAGAGAAACACTAGTCCATATATAAAAAGACGTTCAAACTTTCCCATAACATTCCAACGATTATTCATCCAATAAAATAGAAATAAAGGAACTACCAATAAATACCCTCCCCCCAGAACCACATAAGCAGATATCGTAATTATCGGATTAACAGTACCTATTTCTCCAAAAGGGATTTGATACACAGTCGAAATACTAAACATCATGGGAGTGGGGGGACTTGAACCCCCACGGCCAAAAAGCGGCCAACAGATTTTAAGTCTGGTGCGTCTACCAATTCCGCCACACTCCCTAGTGATAGCAAGGATTATCACTTTGCTAGAGTTTCAACTCTAAGCTATTTACATATTAGCGTAAACGTATGTGCTTAAATCAGTACTCTTAAGAATATCTAGTTTTAAATAATCATTGGAAGAATCATTCAACAATCTCACCAGATTCCCGTACTGCCCAGCCAAGAGTTTCTCCTGAATGAAATGGTTTTACAAAATCATCGGGATCACCATCTAATCCAACGTCAATAATTTTTGGTACGGAAATATCTTTTTTAACTAAAGTTATTCTCTCTGTGTTCAAAGGTAATCCATAAAAAGTTGCTCCATTAATACTTGAAAAAGCTTCAAACCTATCTAGGGCATTTTCTTCTTCAAAAACTTTTAAATAGCTTTCCAAAGCGAAAGGGGCGTTAAAAATTCCTGCACATCCACAGGAACTTTCCTTAAACTTACGGGTATGAGGTGCTGAATCAGTTCCGAGGAAAAAACAAGGTTTACCACTAGTAGCCGCTTGTCTCAAGGCAATTCGATGAATTTCCCGTTTAGCTGTGGGTAAGCAATAAAAGTCACTCCTTAAACCACCATTGAACATTGCATTTCGATTTATATGTAGATGATGAGGTGTAATTGTAGCTGCTATATCAAACTGACTATTTTTTACAAAATCAATTGCATCTATGGTCGTAATGTGTTCTAAGACGACTTTAAGTGATGAAAATCTTCGTAATAATGGTTCAAGATGACGCTCAATAAAAACAGCTTCTCTATCAAACACATCAACATTGAAATCAGTCACTTCTCCATGAATCAATAATGGCATACCAATTCTTTCCATCGTCTCAAATAAATTGTCGATTGTGCTTATATCTGTAACCCCATAAGAAGAATTAGTTGTCACATTAACTGGATAGAGCTTTGCTCCATGGAAAACACCTTCTCTAAAGCCTCTCTCTAAGACCTCTGACAACATGTCATCTGTAAGATATGCTGTCATTAATGGAGTAAAAGAAACACCTTCAGGGATAGCTTGGATAATTCTTTTTTTATACTCTCGTGCTTGGTTTAAAGTAGTTATTGGAGGGTCAAGATTAGGCATGATGATTGCACGGCAAAACACATCTGCTGTATGACTTAAAACACCTTTAAGAATCTTTCCGTCCCTCAAATGCAGATGCCAATCATCCGGCTTTAACAATGAGATTTGATTAACAGAAGCAATCACAGAATTAAAGCTTTTTCAATGTATATATTATTCAACCTTGTTCAAAAAGTCTTCAAGTATCAATAAAGAGCTAAGATATTGGGACAATTTCAAATGGAAATAACATAAATTAATTCACTAATTTAGTTTCTAAATAAATCACTCAATTATGCCATCAATGTTTTTGTCATTTTTAGAGCTTATTACTGGGATATTTTTACTTTTTAGTGGTGGGGAGTTCTTTATTCAAGGATCTGTAGCTTTAGCCTTAATTCTTGGAATCCCTCAACTAGTTATTGGCTTAACAATAGTATCTCTAGGAACAAGCGCACCTGAACTATTTGTAAGTATTAACTCCTCCTTCTCTGGATCAGACAGTCTTGCATTGAGCAACATTGTTGGCAGCAATATTTTCAATGTGATGGTAGTCCTTGGTGGAAGCGCACTTTTACGACCATTAAGAGTTGAAAGTCGTCTTGTAAGGAGAGACATTCCTCTTCTTTTAGGAGTCTCGACTGCAGTTTGGGGGATGGCCGCTTCAGAGCTAATAACTTGGCAATTTGGAGTAGCTTTGATAGTTGCGCTCATAATAAATACCACTTGGGAAATTCGCACAGCGAGAGAGGAACCTCAAAAGAGCCAAGAAGCGGAGCCGGAAATCAATATAGAAAAAGACTCAACAAGTTTATTAAAAGCAGGCGTGAAATTATTAAGTGGTATTATTTTGCTTACTCTTGGATCAAGGCTGTTAATAGAAGGCGCATCTACAATTGCAGGATTATTAGGAGTAAGTGAAGCTATAGTTGGGTTAACGATAGTATCGCTAGGCACCTCTTTACCTGAATTAATCACGTCATTAGTTGCTGCCATTCGTGGTCAAACGGATCTAGCAATAGGCAACGTAATTGGAAGTTGTTTATTAAATCAATTACTAGTGTTAGGTAGCTGTTCTGTATTATCTGGAGGCAGTGGTTTAGTTGTTGAGAATTTATTAATAACCAAGGATATTCCTATTATGGTAATTACTACACTTGCTTGCATGCCAATTTTTTGGACAAAAGGAATAATAAGTAGAGGTGAAGGAGGTGTTTTACTAGGATTGTATATGCTTTACATTGCAGACAAAATAATACCTCTGACTTTACCAAGCTTACATTCAACATTTATAGAGTTAGTTTTTATAGCCATATCACTATCAAGTATAATTATTTTATACAAGACAATTTCTTACTGGTTAAGGCTAAAAAAAAGTTCTAATAACTGATACCTTAAATGAATCATATCATAGTCACAAATTCCTCAGCTATTGTAGGATGTAATGCCATTGTATTATCAAAATCAGATTTTTTAGCTCCTAACATTAGTGAGATTGAGGCCATTTGAATAATCTCAGATGCATTATCACCAATCATGTGGCATCCCAAAACTTTATTATTATTTTTATCAACTATTAGCTTTAAAATACATTTAGAGCCAGTCTTTGGCAATGATTTAGATAAAGGTCTAAATATTGATCTATATACTTTAATATTATCTCCCCCAATCGATTGAATAGCCTTATCTTCAGTGATACCCACAGAAGCTATTTCAGGCTGGCTAAATACAGCATAAGGAACCAAGTCATAATTAACATTGTGATCTGATTCTCCATAATTTCTATCAGCAAACTTTCTACCTTCATCAATCGCGACAGGTGTCAAATTGATCCTGTTAGTTACATCTCCAATAGCAAAAATATTAGAAATATTTGTTTTGCTTTCACTATCAACTTTGATTTTATTTTTAAAAATTTCTACACCAGATTTTTCTAATTTCAACCCCTCTAAAAATGGTTCCCTACCAGTAGCGAAAAGCAACCCATTTGAATGAAACTCTCTATCTTTATTTGTACTTATAATTAAAGATCCAGGTGTTCCTTTTATCGAAGAAACATTCTCTCCAAAGTTTAAATTAATAGCTTTATTTTTCATTGCCTCCGTTAATGACGAAGCAAGTTCGAAATCAAATCCTTTCAAGATTCGATCACCTCTAACTAATTGTGTAACTTCAACGCCTAGTCCCTGCAGTATGCATGCAAATTCGCAAGCGATATAGCCTGCACCAACAATTGTAATTTTTTTCGGAAAGCTTTTAAGAAGAAACATATCATCACTTGTCCAACCTAAAAACGCCCCCTCGATATTTGGTCTTTTAGGTCTACCTCCTACTGCAATCAGAATTTTTTCTCCATAAAGTTCATTTATCGTCTCTCCATTTTTTCGATTTTTTATGACAACACAATTTGAATTTTTAAACTCTCCCCAACCTTTAAAAAGTTTAACTCTGGCCTTATTTAGAAAATTCTCATGTAATTCATTCAGCCTTTGTACTTCTCTCCGAACATTAGCTAATAAAAACTCTGACTTGATCTTTAAATTATCAAAATCAAAGCCATAAGATGGTGCAGACAAAAAGCTCTCTGAGAGAGATGACCCACACACTAATAATTTTTTCGGCACACAACCTCTAATCACACATGTTCCACCAACAAGATCACCCTCGACGATCGCAACAGATGCTCCATAACTAGCAGCTTTCTTTGCAGCAGCCAATCCACCGGACCCTGCACCAAGGACAATTAAATCAAAAGAGCTTTTCAATTTTGCAACCTAGTATTATTTCCTTATTCTTGTTGAAAAAAATGAATCCAACCAGAAATGCCATGAGTTGGGAAGAATTAGCAATATATGCAGCTGATCCAATTGATCAAATCAACGGGTTGAACAACCCATATTCCTTACTTCGTCTTTTCAACAAAAGTGAGTCCGAGGCAATTATTACGCTTTATAGAGACAATCATGCTTGGTGTCCTTATTGCCAAAAGGTTTGGATTTGGTTGGAGCTTAAAAAAATTCCTTACCGGGTTAAAAAAGTCACAATGCGTTGTTATGGAGAAAAAGAAAAATGGTATTTAAGAAAAGTACCCTCAGGAATGCTTCCTGCAATAGAAATTGATAATCATGTAATCACAGAAAGCGATGAGATCCTATTGGTGCTAGAAGAAATTTATGGTCCTTTAGGTCAACCGCTAAATGAAAGAAAAGTATTAGAACATAGAAGACTTGAAAGAGAATTATTCTCATCATGGTGTAATTGGTTATGTCGGAATTCTCTTTTCCAAGCCCAAGAAGAACAAAAGAAAAAATATTTCAAAAGTGTTGCCAAAAAATTTGAATTGGAACTACAAAAAACTGCTTCAGGATGGCTCACGCCCATCTCAACAGAAAATGGTGAAAAGCCAGGATCTGCTGATGTTATTTTTATTCCATATGTTGAAAGGATGAATGCCTCATTGGCTTACTACAAAGGATATTCATTAAGAGAAGAACACCCTTTTATCAATACATGGCTTGAAAATCTTGAAAAACTCGAGGAATATAGAGGAACTCAGGGAGATTTTCACACTCATGCTCATGATTTACCTCCTCAAATGGGAGGTTGTTTTACTTATTCAAATTCAACCCAACAAATATTTGCCCATAAAATTGATACAGGTTCTGGGTTAGGAGAATTAGAACTAAGAGATTGCAAAACCGATCAAAACTCGGACAAAAAATTTGAGGCAATTGCTTTAGAAAGAGTGATAAAACATAAAGAAAAAATAATTGATATTAGCCCGATGAAAAATAAATTATTTGATCAGCCATTGAGAGCAGCATTAACGTCTATGATTTCAAAAAAAGATTGCTCTCCTGAGAACAAAAGCGCCTTTGCATTACGTTACCTACGAGATAGAATTTCAGTCCCAAGAGATATGCCTTTATTATCTGGGAGATTATTTAGAAAAGCTCTTGAACGTACGGCGACTATAGATGGTAGCGATCAAGGGCCTAAGATACCAACAAATAATAGGCTAGATCAAAATCCTTTGCCATTTAATTAATCTCTAAAACTGACCTCACTATCAAATATTAAATTCAACGACGTTTTCGTGAATCGATTTGAAGTAGATCCTTAACTTTTTGAACTTGACTAGCCAATTGTGGCTCACTTGAAAGTTTCTTTTCCACTTGTTCAATGGCATACATAACTGTTGTATGATCCTTTCCTCCAAAAGATTCTCCAATACGAGGAAGACTCAAGTCTGTACCATGGCGCATTAAATACATGCCAACCTGTCTTGCTTGACTAACAGGTCTACGTCTACTTGGACTACGCATTTCCTCTTCAGTGACTCCAAATACCTCAGCTACTTTTTCCAAGACTTGTTTAGGTTTAACTTCAACTCCTTGTCCAGTAGGATCAAGCATAGGTGCTACCGACTCCACTGTCATTGGCAGCCCAGTTATAGAGGCAAAGGCTACAGCTCGAGTAAACGCCCCTTCCAACTCTCTAATATTCGAAGTAAATCTCCCAGCTATAAACTGAATCAAATCTCTTGGCAAACGCATTCTTTCATGCTCAGCTTTTTTTTGTAATATTGCCATTCTCGTTTCTAAATCAGGCGCTTGAATATCAGCAATTAGTCCCATTGAGAATCTTGAAATCAATCTTTCTTGTAGACGAGGTATTTGACTTGGTGGCCTGTCACTTGTAAGAACAATTTGCCTACCTGCCTCATGCAAAGCATTAAAAGTATGAAAAAACTCTTCTTGCGTATATTCTTTCCCCTCTATAAATTGAATATCGTCAACCAATATCAAATCAGCTTCTCTATACCTATTTCTAAATGCTTGCATTCCATCTTTTCTGATAGCAACAATTAAATCATTAGTAAAAGTCTCAGTAGAAACATATGCAACCTTTGCATTTGGGTCGATTTCCAATCTGTAATGGCCAATAGATTGCATGAGATGAGTTTTACCTAAGCCAACCCCTCCACAAATAAATAAAGGATTAAACTCTCTACCAGGAGCTTCAGCTACTGCCATTGCAGCGGCATGAGCCATCCGACTATTAGGACCTACAACAAATCTATTAAAAACATACCGAAGATTCAAACCAGGTAATTTTTTTTTTGTTGGGGCCTGCTTCGGTTTAACTTCTGAATTATCTCTATCGGGAATTGCATTATTCTCTAAATCAGAAAAAGTCTTTTTCTTGTCTTTTTTGTTTGATGAAAATTCTTCTTTAACCTTTATGTAAACCTTTACTTCATGTCCAAATATCTCTGTTGCAATCTCTTCTATTTTTTGAGAATAATTTTTTCTTAACCAATCACTTGAGAAGCTATTTGGAGCTAGCAAGGTCAACCGCCCATTATTGAAGTCAATGAATTCAGCGGGGCGTATCCATGTTTCGTATGAAGGTTTACTTAAATTCTTTTGCAGTAATTGCTGCACCTTCGTCCATAGCTCTTTCCGAGTGGGCACAGGCATTACCTAATGGATTTTAATTTTAGCGAGAACTTTAATATGAACTTGTTAAATCTGGGAATCCAGTTGTAAAAGTTGAATCGTCACATTCAAAAAAGTAAAATTAGCCATTGATTAGCAAAAAAGCGCACAGAAAGATTTATTTTTTTCAGAACAAAAATTAATCAGATGAAATAAATAGTAACTTAAACTTTAAGAACATCGAAAAATCTGAAATCAAGAACTATGTATAGAGTAGTTAATACAGCAAGATTCAAAAAAAACAATAAACCAACCATAGTTTTAATGACAAGGTGGCACGCTATTTATAGATGTAAAAGTCGATTATCCAAGGATATAGGAGCACTTCATGCAGCAAAGATCCAAGAAAAACTAACGAATCACACTATTAAAGTAGCTAAACAGGTTCAAAAAGATGGTCTAGCTGATGTGAAGGTTGCCATCGATGGAATTGGAATTCAGGCAGCAAAAAAATGGGCCCTCAAAAATAAAATTCAAAGAATTTCGATTCAAGGGCCTGGGAATCTAGGAACAAAAATGAAAAGGCAATTTTTAAAGACTCATTCTGAAAAAACTATGTCTCACAAAACTATTCCAAAGCCTATCCTACTAATTGGAACTGATTTACCATCAATCTCAAATTTTGACTTAATTCAAGCTATCCAAATACTTAATCAAAATGAAATGGTATTAGGTCCCTCAAAAGACGGAGGATACTGGCTTATAGGATTATCAAATAAACTCTTAAATCCACTATGCACCTGGCCATTTTCTGGTATAAATTGGGGTAGCGACAAAGTGCTTGAAGAAACAATTCGATTGGCTTCCTTAAATCAAATAGATTATCAATTACTTCAAACTAAAAATGATCTTGATAATATTTTGGATTTATCACCATGGCTAGATCAGAAACATTTCCAACTCTCAGCATCATCATACCAACTCTAAACGAAGCGACTCACCTTCCTCTTCTCTTTGCTGATTTAAATACATGGCCTTATAATTTTGATTTAACATTAGTTGATGGAGGAAGTACAGATTTGACTATTTCAATTGCACAAATACAAGGAGCTAATATTATCAATAGTCCTAAGAAAAGTAGAGGATATCAATTAAAAACTGGTGCCTCAGAGGCAAAAGGAGATTGGCTTTTGTTTCTTCATGCTGATAGCAGATTGGATCAAGGATGTGGAAAAAGTTTATTTAAAATAACACAAAATAAAACATCAAAAAATTTTGCATGGTATTTTGATTTTAAAGTCAAAAAAGATAATTTAGAATTTAGAATTTTAGAACTCGCTGTAGCACTTAGAAGTCATTTTTTACAACGTCCTTATGGCGATCAAGGTTTACTCGTACACAAAGAACTATACCATCGATGCGGTGGATTCTCGTCCTTAAAAATAATGGAAGATCTCGACTTGATAACTAGAATTACTAAAACTGCGAAATTAAAGCGTATAGGAGAAAATTTATATACTGATGATATAAGATGGTCTAATTCAAATATAATTAAACGTGCAATTAAAAATGCTAGCTTAAGGGAAAAGTGGCGCAAAGGCCATAAAATAGATGATTTAGCAAAAGAATACTATTCATAATTTAATAACTATAATATGATCAATTAATTTGAATACCAAAAGGCACATTTATTACCCTTTGGTTCTAAAGTCCATCCTTGTCTTTTATAAAAAGTTATCACATCAGAATCAGCAAATAAAGTTACTCTACTAACACCTTCCTTTTTTAAACTCCTCATTAAATATGACATGAGTTGTTTCCCTAATCCATAACCTTGATAAACAGGGTTAATAGCTACATCCCATATTGTTGCATCAATAACTCCATCTCCGGTGCATCTTGCAAATCCAATCAATCTTGGGAATTTAGGATCATGTTTCCATAGACCTATCTTCAACAAGCTATTGTCTAGAGCTCGTTTTACTCTTCTAAGTGGTCTTCTTCCCCAACCAACTGCTTGTAAAAGCTGCTCAAGTTCAATTAAATCAAAAGATTTGGAATCACTAAAAACGAAAAGGGATGCGTTATCTTGATTAAAGTATTGAACAGCTTGTTGTCCATATATATTTTTTAAGGTTTCATCTGAAAGAATATTTTGATTCCTCCACCCTGGCATTCCTAGTTTTTTTGATCCTAGATTAATCATAAAATTATTACTTATCAGATTGATGCGAGACCTTTTTCTTGCAAATCAGATAGTTGGGAATAGAGTCCACCCAAAGCCCTCAACTCTTCATGATTACCTTGTTCAACTAGTCTTCCTTTTTTCATTACAAGGATTCGATCCGATGATTCTATTGTTGCTAATCTATGTGCAATAACAAGCGCAGTTCTTTTCTCTAACAACCTATCAAGATCTCTTTGCAAAGTCGCCTCGGTCGACGGATCCATAAAAGCCGTAGCTTCATCCATGATTAATACTTTTGGATCTCTTATTGCAACTCTTGCAATAGATAAAAGTTGTCTCTCGCCTGAAGAAAGATTACCTCCTCTTTCTCTTATATAAGTATCTAATCCATTTGGAAGCTTTCTCAATAAATTATCGAGTCCTAATTCACTGCATATATCTTTTAAGCCTTGACTATCTATTGAAGAATCCAAACGAAGATTATCTGCAACGTTTCCACTAAAAAGGAAAGTGTCTTGAAGAACTACTCCAAGTTGTTTTCTAAGAGACTGAATAGATATATTTCTAATATTTTGACCATCAATATATATATTTCCTTTTTGAGGTTCATAAAGCCTACATAATAATCTAATCAAAGTGGTCTTCCCTGAACCAGTTGGTCCTACAAGAGCGACATGTTCACCAGGGTTAATTTTGAAACTTAGATTATTTATTATAGGTTCATCTTCTCTGTAAAAAAAACTTACATTTTCAAATAATAATTCTCCCATTGGAGTTTGATTTGAATTGATTATTTTTTTATTTTCTACTTTCTGATCAATTTGATCATAAATCTCTATTTTCTTCTCAAGCAGTTCACTTATTCTTTCAACTGCTGTTAGTCCACCCTGAATTTGTGTAAATCTTTCTGCCAATTGTCTTAAAGGTTCAAATAATCTTTGTGAGTAAAGAATAAAAGTAGTTAGCGTACCCAATCCCATCGCTCCTGCTGTAACCATATAACCGCCTAGAGAAATAACTAAAGCAACTGCTGCCAATGAGACCCATTCAATAAACGCAGAAATACTGCTGTCATAAAAAATGGTGCCATTTACTGCATTTTTATAATTAGTGCCTGTTTTGGAAAATTTTTGACCATTTAATGATTGCCTTCTGAACATCTGAACAACTTCTAGACCTTGCAAATTTTCCTGAAAGTTTGCATTCAATTGGGAAAGTTCTTCTCTAACTTTATAATTTTCTATTCGATAACGTTTTTGTAGCCAAAGAATAAAAATCGTAACAGGTATTTGAATAATTAAAAGAAGCAACCCCAATCTCCATTCAATTAAAATCATAGTTATTGATATAACTATAAGACTTACAAAATCAGCCAAAACACCAACAGCTCCACTTCCAAAAACTTCTGACAATGCATCAACATCACTAGTTAATCTTGTTAGCAATTTACCAACAGGCATTTTGTCATGAAAACGCAATGACAATGACATGGAATGAGAAAACAAATCATTTCTAATTCTTGCAGTTAGCCTTTGCCCTACAGCCTGTATATTGTATGACTGAAAACCCTGTAATCCAAGCCTTAGCAATACTGTTATGAATAAAGTTACTATGATCAACCTAATTGATGATTTACTAGATAAATTATCAAAAAAAGATATCGTATCTTCTCCTCTTAACACAGAAATAGCTTGCCCTACAAGGAGAGGTTGAATTGCACCGGCTAAAGCAACAGGTATTAGTATTAAAAGTATAAGGATTAAACGTTTTCTTTCCTTTTTTAAATACTTGCCAAGGTTCTTAACTCTTCGAAAATCATTTTTTGCCATCAGGAAAGAGATTAATCTGAGATTGGATTTGAATTGAATCAATAATTTCTTGAAGTGGGCCTCTGTCAAGCCTTAGTGATAGTGGATGCCCAACAAGCCGAGCGCTTGATTTGAAAAGTTCTTCAATTTCAATAAGTCCATTATCTCTAAGAGTACGACCAGTTGCGACCAAATCAACGATTGCTTCAGCCATACCTGTTATGGGACCTAGTTCAACAGATCCACTCAAATGAACTAATTCAACGGGCAAATCGATTTGATCAAAAAATTTCTTTGCACAGTTTGTAAATTTACTTGCTACGCGACAGTTGGGTGGCAAGTCAGAAGCACTCAAATAACCACTACTCGATTTAACTGCAACAGACATATGGCAAGCCCCAAAACCAAGATCTACTAAATTAGATACTTGCAATTTCTGCTCTTGTAGCACATCAAAACCAACTATACCCAGTTGTGCCTGTCCATAGGATACGTAAACAGGGACATCACTATTTCTTACCAAAAGAGCTTTAGCTCGTCCACAAACTGATGGGACCATCAATTGCCGATTGCTATCCTCTAAAACATCTGAGAAGTCAAGTCCAACGTTCAAAAACATTGAGACTGATTCCTTCAATAAGGCGCCTTTTGCTAATGCAACAGTAAACATGTCAAAAGCCATTGAAATGGATTCCAACTATTCCATTACTTAAATACAAAATGTTTGAGAAAGAAAGCGAATTCACTATTCACCCAATTACTGTCTTACAGGACAATATCGTATGGGTATGGGTCCACAATTGCAATGCGGTAGTAATAGATCCATCCATCTCAAGTCCAGTGGAAAAATGGCTTTTAGGGAAAAACCTATCCTTGAAAGCTATCCTGCAAACGCATCATCACGATGATCATATAGGTGGAACGCAAAAGCTAATCAAAAGATGGCCGGATGCAAAGGTAATTGCATCAAAAAAAGAACTTACAAGAATACCTTTTCAAACAACTTCAGTAGATGATAATGACATTTTTCATTTAATGGATGGTAAAATTCAAGTCATTGAAGTGCATGGTCATACTAATAACCACATTGCCTTTTATGTATCAAAAGAAAATGCTAGATATAATATATTATTCCCTGGAGATACTATTTTCGGTGGAGGTTGTGGTCGCCTTCTAGAAGGAACCCCATCTCAAATGTTTGAAAGTTTATATAAACTTAACTCCCTACCAGAAAATACAAAAATATACTCAGCTCATGAATATACAGAAAACAACTTAAAATGGGCATTAACTTTAGAGTCAAAAAATATTTCTATTATCGAAAGATTAAAGCTTGTTCAGAATAAGCTTCGAAGTGGAATGTCTAGTCTCCCATCAACAATTTCAGAAGAAAGAAAAACAAATTTATTTTTAAGAGCACAAAATGTCGAAGAATTTACAAAACTAAGAAGGCACAAAGATAGTTGGAAATGTTAAATTCTAATTTAAGTATCAAATCTCTTAACTCAAGCCTAATCATTTATGAAAAGTTCAGATATGGAGCCAATCGAAACAAAATTCGCACCTAAACCAGTTGGTCCCTACAACCAAGCTTTATTAGTAGAAAACTGGTTGTATTGCTCAGGACAAATTGCTTTAGACCCTTCAACTGGGGTAATGCTAGGGAATGGGGACATAGAGAAGGAAACTAGACAAGTCTTAAAAAATTTAATGGCCGTAGTTGAAGCTGCTGGTGGAAAAAATTCAAATGTAATAAGAACAACCATTTATTTAACTGATTTAAACGACTTCGCAAAAGTAAATACGATTTATGCAGAAACCTTTGGGGGAGAAGCGAGCCCAGCGAGAGCATGCGTTGAAGTATCAAATCTTCCAAAGGGAGGAAAAATTGAAATCGATTGCATTGCTTGGCTAGGAAACAAGAAATAAAACAACTTTGTGACTAATCTGAACATTGCCACTTTGCTAAGTGGCCCCATGATTGTCTAAATTAATAATTGATTCGCAATAGACAATGTCCACGTCCAAGTTGACTATTGGCGAACTAGAAGCAGGATACCCTCTTTACTGCAAAGCACTTAGGAGACTCTTGCAGCAAGGACGAACCGCTGAGCAAATTCAAAGAACAGTTTGTTGGAGCCATCTAGAGACGCTTAATCGCTGTTTACCAGGAAGATATAAAACTCCCTCTTATCTAATGGCATTAATCAAAAGAGATCTAGAGCAACCAAAAGAGGAAGATTAATTTATTTGATGTTTATTTAAACTATCTATTTTACTTGCGAAATCATAATCTTCTTTTGATATTTCTTCTTTCTCATTATTTTCTACAGGCCTGATGGTGATATTTGCATAAGTCTTCCCAAAACTTATATCGGGAAAGCGATTTACCTTCTCGCAAAAATCACCTAGCTCATCGAGAAAATCTCTATTTTTTTCATATGATTGGAATTCAAATCTTTTTTCTAGACACTCTGGTCTTTTTTTTTGCCTCCACCCTTTCATAAAAAAAACATGTCTTTTATAAAAAACTACTACATCGTGAATTGATTGAAGAAATAATTTATAAACAAAAAACTACTTAACTTCTCCTTTTAGCACCGCTACCTTTCAAAGCCGGCTCAACTTCAACATGTGGACGGGCAATGATATGTGCAGCAACTAAGCCATCTCCAACACGCTCACAGGCATCAGCACCCGCTCTCACAGAAGCATTCACAGCACCAGTTTCACCTCGAACCATAACTGTTACATATCCTCCCCCTACAAGCTCCTTAACTATCAAATTAACTTCCGCAGCCTTAGTCATTGCATCTGCTGCTTCTATTGCGGGTACAAGTCCACGAGTCTCTATCATTCCTAATGCAGTACCAGAATTTGAAAAACTTTTAAAACCTTTATCTTTTCCAATTGGAGTTTTAGTTGAACCAGAATCTCCAGTGCCATTGGATAGATTTTTAGCACTAGGAATACTTTTAGTATTTGATACTTTTTCAGTAGAGGCAGATTGTATCTTCTTAGAGTTTTTTGATTGAATGGTTAAATTCAAAGGAGAAATATCAACTACTTGTTCTTCAGGTCTTAAACTTTTATTACTACTTTTCGGTAGACGATTTGAAGAGTTAGTCATAGTTAGGAATTTATAAAATTAAGTTTTTTTGAATAGCAGTCAGGCTAATCATCAGGATTCCAATGATCAATAATCCCACCAATAGTTAAATCAGTTTGAACATTAGGGTCTGGGCACCCCCACCTCGCAGCGGTTCCTGTTGCAGTAAAAACCCAATTACCTTCTCGTGCACCGACAGGGTCAACAGCCACAAGTCTTTTACCTTTGTTATTACACAATATTCTTAAATGCATATGTCCTAACCCTTCCACTCTTTGTGTACAAACCAAGCGTCCCATAACTTGCATGATCTCCATTACTTTGCTCCTCCTGATATCTGTTGTTGTGTCTCTGGATCCCAATGGTCAATAATTCCAACAATAGTTAAATCACTTGGATAAGACTTGCTTCCAGCAGCTTCGCGAGCGGCAGAACTTCCTACACATATGACCCAATCATCTGGTTTACATCCAACAGCATCAACAGCAACTTTTTTTGAGCTGCCGTCCAATACAACCTGTAAATGCTTATGTTCAAAGCCTGGAATACGATTGGTTGAGACAAGTGGTTTGAGAACTTTACAAATGAGCATTTAGTGAGCCTCCTGAGTGACTGGATCGAGGGAAGAGCCTACAACTTCTGCAGGAGCCTTTTTATCTCGATCTCGAATAGTAAGAAATGTGTGAAGTGAACCATTATCTATTAAATCTCGATAACGAGACTTAATAGCCTCATTAATTCTATGACAATCAGATAATGCTCTATTCCTTGCATGAGGGACACTACCTGAATAATCAAAGCGAATAACAATAGGGATTGGTAAACTTCTAGAGATATTGAGACCTGTAAAAATTTTCACTCCGACATCGAGATCAGGAGCTCCTTGTTCAACAGTCTCCAAATGAGCAAAATAAGTAAGATTCCTTAAGTGAACTTCTTTAAAACCAATACCTACACCAATAAACCTCTCTGCATGACCTGCATCTTGGTAGCTTCCGGAATGAAAATTCTTAACATAATCAATTTGAGAAATATTATTTGAAATGAGTCTGGTAATAAACATAACCATATTTGGATCTGTTTCTCCAGGGCAAACCCTTTTGATGTTTTCTTGAATTTTTTGAAGAGCCTCTTCAGCTTTTAGAAATTGAGTCTCTTTGTATATTTCATTTGCACAAACCCATGATTTCAAATCAACTTCATTCGCTTTCGAAGGGGTATGCACTCTTATTGCATCTGTATCTGTATCAATACCAATTAAAAGCAAATCAACAGAGGCACCACAACAAAAACTATTTTCGACTGCTTCCCTAAAATCTAATAATCGCTGTAGGCCTTCTGATGCTGCTAATTCATCATTACTACCATGAGCAGCACATCCTTGGTGTGTAGGATCAACAGAACTAAAATGATAAATTACTGATTTTAAATATCTTGTTGGCTCAGTTGCAGAATTCGGAGTTGACTCTCTATATCTACTATGTTCGGTTTTAATCCAACGATTAACTGTTTTTTCAATATCAAATAGTGCACCTGCATGAGAACGCCTCCTAACAGAGCTAAAAGGTATACGTAATGCATAAGAAATAGCATGAGCTAATCGACCATCTGCACAAGGAGTTATATCTAAAAGATGAAAACCACATTGATAGAGAAATGACTGAAAAGATTTAGCATATTGACTATTTTCAGATCCCTCTATTGGATCTGAATTAAAAAATTCATTACTCGTTATTTGGTGTGACTGAAAAACACACCATGCAAACAAGGCACTTATGTCTACACTTCCAACCCACGCCTTTTCAAGTATATGCAGTGGCAACTCATAACCTAATTCTGATCGACATAAATTTTGAGCTCTTTCTACAAAATTCAAATCATTTTGAAGACTAGATACTCTTTTTAAAAGAGGAACAATATTGTCAAATCGACCTTTAACCTTATTTTCGTATTGATTTAACTTCTGGTTTTCCTGAGAATTGGTTAAGGGATGATCAGTAGAAAAAGAACTAATACTTTTTATTTCATCGGAGAAAGAATTAGTAGTTTTAATAACTTCAGAATTCAAATTCTTTGTCTCTAGGTCGACAAATCTCTTCATAGGAGCTGTAGGCCCACGAAGAGATTTCTTGGCCAAATTACGATAGGCCATCGACTATTTAACCTCTTGCTCCGCCAGAGAAAGTAACCAATTGGCCATCCCTGGTATTACCACTAGAGCCAGTGATTAGGAAATCTGGTTCGGGAACTTCTTGGTTTCGCTTTAATTCAGATGCTTTCATTGCACTCATTGGTCCTGGACGTGAAGGATTTCTACGCTTAGCAGACGCACCTTCTGTACCAGTGACATGTTCTCCTCTAGCCCAATCATCACCAGTAATATTCAATCCTGCTGATTGTCCTTCTCCTGTTATTTGTGAGGTTGGGCGTTGCTTAGCTTCTTCATTAACTATTTCGTCAACTTTATTTATCTGAGAATTTGATGGTTTTCTGTCAAAGCGAAATTGTTCAGTTCCTGTGACTTTATTTGCAGCCATATCAAATGGACCAGTGATTCTTGAGCTGTCTTCGTAGCTCGTACCTGTAACACCTAAATTAGTTTCATTTTGAATATGAGCCTGTCTAGCTGGAGATTTCACACTGAAACTTGTCCATGCCGCTGCTTTTTCAGGTTTTTCTTGATGCGCATAACCTTCAGGAATATTTGAAATGCCACAATTATCTGTTAATTGATCTCCTCCTACATAAGGAGTTCCAGTTAGAGGCTCACAAGCACCCTTATGAGCACCTGTCATCTTTCCACCTATACCTGGTTGCTGACCAGTCAGTCTTGCAGAAGGCGTACCAAGTTTCCTTGGGGTTCTAGCCTCTATCTCAGATGATGCAGAATTATCACACCATTGATTTGCTTGATCTAATCCTGCATAAGGTGTACCTGTTACGGCTTTACAAGTACCAGGCTCATCTCCTGTTACAAGTGGTGATCTACCTGTCATAGTTCCACTAACGGATTGAGTTTTATTAGTAGTACTCAATCCAACTTTTGCTGGATCAGGAGCAGGTTTGCTTCCACAAAAAGCATCAAATTGTCCAGCACCCACATACTCATCTCCTGTCACGTTCTTGCAACTACCAGCCTCATTACCAGTAACATTCTCTCTTCTAGATACATCAGTACCAGTTACACCATTTCCACGAATTGTTTTTAAAGAACCAACCTTTTCGGCGGGTCTTCCAGAAGGCAATGGATCTGCACCTAAATACTGATCTCCTGTTAAATCTTTACCTGAACCTGCTTCATTACCTGTGACCAACTCTGACCTGCCAGTCATAGTTCCACTTACTTTTCTACCCTCGAGCGTATTGCTATAGCCAATCTTTGATGGTGAAGGATTAACACTTCCGCAGTAGGTATTTGATTGATTAGCTGAAATGTATTCAGTCCCGGTAAGATTCTTACATGTTCCTGGCTCATCTCCAGTAACTTTTTCTGATCTACCGACCTCATTACCTGTTACTAAATTCCCATGAGTTGTACTTGTAACAGCTACCTTGGCCGGTTGACTTATAGGAGTATTAGCCCCATTACAGAAAGAATCGATAACTTCTGAACCTAAATATTGAGTACCTGTAATCGAACGACATGTACTTGCTTCATTACCAGTGGTTTTCAGTGATCTATTTGCTTGAGTTCCAGTAACAAGTTGTCCGGTAGAAGTTTGGCTCATACCAACCTTCCAATGGGCATCTGGAGCACTAGCATTTTGTTTTGCTCCATTTTTATTTGGCCCACAAGGACGCGTTGATGCAGTACGGCTTGTTCCTGTAGCACCAGTTTTACTTTTAAGCTCTCTTACTCTTTGAGCAATTTCTTTAGTTGTCAGATCTGGATTGCCCTGTCTAGCAACAGATGCAGCTGTAGTTGGTTGTTTTCCGGCAGATTTACCGTGCTTTGATAAAGCTTCTCTACGAGCAAGCACAAAAGCTCTACTTGAATTAGTAATTGCTTTTCTTTTAACAGTCGATCTGTGATCAGTCTTCCTTTTTTTTAAAGTCAAACTAATCTCAGGCTTTGAAATTGTATTACTAGTCTCCTCTAAAGCTTTTTGTTCACATTCTGGACAACAGTGTTCAGCCTTTTTCGCATCATAAGAAGGGGCGTTTTGAACCTTTTTTCTTTCAACGTCAACTCTAGTTATGTCTTTTGTATGATCAGCAGATTTGCCTCTACGTGATAAAGCTTCTCTTCTCTCGATAACTAATTTACGACTAAAATTAGCTACTGAGCTTTTATATGACCTTGCACCTGATGAACTTCCAGAAGCACCTGATTGATAACTACTAGTACTTAACTGAGAAGAAGAATTATTTGAATTAGCCAAAGTTTTTTTAGACTTAACAAAAGCCGCATCAGTTCTCGTGGCCCTCGCATCGCTTGAGGAACGAACTCTATTAGGTGTTGAGCCTTTAATAGAGGCATTTTTACCACCTTGACTCAATGCCTGTCGGCGATCAAGAACTAATTGTCTACTTGTTTGTTTTGCCATATCAATCCAATGGAGAGATCGTAAAAAATAATTTTTAATTCTCTAAGGAATTATTAGCCCTGAAAAATTTTCAGGGCTAAATTAATCAAAGCCTTATATCTAGCGGCCTTGGAAAACTACAAAGCAAGTACCTTGGCTTTGCGTGTATGCGTCATATCCAACGATACGAACATGGTGGTCAGGATATGCTCTATGACAAGCTTCTAACTCACTTACGACAAGATTCAAATCCTTTTCACCGAAGAAAGGTAATTTCCAATAAGACCAATAGGTCTGCATTGAACCACTTGGATGAACATGCTCAATAACTGGGCTCCAACCCTGAGCAATGATATAAGCGATTTGATCGTAAATTTCGTCCTGGGTCATCGGCGGTAAGAAGCCGAATGTTTCCAGGGTGGCGACTGTCTGATAGTCACCTACTGTGCTCTGGAAAGGCATGGTGAACTTAGGTTAGTGAATGAATGAAAGTCGACTGAGTCATCGACTAGTGAATTTAAGAAAGTTAGAGGTGACTTTTAAAAATCACCTCTATATCTTTTTACTGAACGTCGAGTTTATCGACTGTATCGAATTCGAACTTAATCTCCTTCCATGTCTCAAGAGCAATTGCTAGCTCAGGGCTATGCTTTGCAGCTTCAAGAAGGATATCGCGACTTTCTTTTTCGATTTCTCTACCTGCATTACGTGCTTTAACACATGCTTCTAGAGCCACACGGTTCGCAGCCGCACCAGCAGCTGATCCCCATGGGTGACCATGAGTACCACCACCAAACTGGAGACATGAATCATCTCCAAAGATTGCGAGCAATGCTGGCATATGCCAAACATGGATACCACCAGATGCCACAGCAAATACACCAGGCATAGAGCCCCAATCTTGATCGAAGAAGTTACCGCGAGAACGGTCTTCAGGGACAAAGGATTCACGAAGGTTGTCGATATAACCAAGAGTTGTTTGACGATCTCCTTCTAGTTTTCCAACAACTGTTCCTGTATGAAGTTGGTCTCCGCCTGATAGGCGTAAACACTTCGCAAGAACTCTGAAGTGAATACCATGCTGAGGATGACGGTCAATAACCGCATGCATAGCACGGTGGATATGAAGAAGCATGCCGTTCTTACGACACCAGTTAGCCAGACCTGTATTAGCGGTAAAACCACCAGTAATATAGTCATGCATGATGATGGGCATATCGAGTTCTTTAGCAAACTCAGCACGCTCATACATCTCCTCAGGAGTAGTCGCAGTACAGTTAAGGTAATGACCTTTAACTTCACCAGTTTCCTGCTGGGCTAGCTTTACTGCTTCGGCCACAAATTCAAAACGCTCTCTCCAACGCTGGAAGGGCTGAGAATTAATATTCTCATCATCTTTAGTTAGATCAAGACCGCCTCTAAGACATTCGTATACAACTCGACCATAGTTTTTACCCGAAAGACCAAGCTTAGGCTTAATAGTACAACCAAGTAATGGACGACCGTACTTATTAAGACGATCACGTTCAACTACGATCCCACTAGGAGGTCCGCCACAGGTTTTGATAAATGCCATTGGGAAGCGGATATCTTCAAGACGAAGATGACGCAAGGCTTTAAAACCAAAGACGTTTCCAACAAGTGATGTTAAAACGTTGGTTATAGATCCTTCTTCAAAAAGATCTAACGGATATGCAATAAATGCATAGAAGGCATCCTTGTCTCCAGGGACATCTTCGATGCGGTAACAGCGGCCTTTGTAGAACTCAAGATCTACTAATAATTCAGACCAAACTGTTGACCATGTACCTGTGGATGATTCAGCCGCAACAGCTGCTGCAACCTCTTCCTTTGGTACACCTTCCTGACCTGTGCATTTAAAACATGCAAGTAGATCAGTATCTAGGGGGACGTAGTCAGGAGTGAAGTAAGTATCTCTATACTCCTTAACTCCAGCATCATACTTTTTAGCCATTGATAGCTCCTGTTAATTAGTTTAGAAGGTTGAAAATTTGAAAAGTCCTCTCCTCTTCGGACTTAGTCAAAAATCAGTCCTTCTGACCCAAGAAGTTACCGTTACCCAAAGCTGGCTCAACTTCACGATGAGGACGAGCAATGATGTGAGCTGCAACGAGTCCGTCACCTACACGCTCACAAGCGTCTGCGCCTGCACGAACTGCGGCGTTTACAGCACCAGTTTCACCACGAACTAAAACTGTTACGTAACCACCACCAACAAACTCACGACCAATCAAGCGCACTTCTGCTGCCTTGGTCATCGCGTCAGCAGCTTCAATAGCTGGTACTAATCCGCGTGTCTCGATCATGCCGAGAGCAATACCCATTGTTTCGCTAGCCATGTCCTATTTCAGTAAAGGGATGGAATGTTCAGGAGGGACAATGGCCCGCCAAAGAGCAATTAGTCAAGGGGATTTTCTAATAGCGGTGATTACAGTTTCTAGTTCCAAGTATAAGCTGAGCTTATCACCCTTGCTACGACAGTTGAGTATCACTGTTCGATCAATGGTTAGGACATACTCATATTGCATTGCGTAAACTTGTTCATATAGTTATTTTTACCCACGAGACAGCTTCCTGGCTATGTCAGGGTTGGAATGTTCACCCAAAAACTGTCTCAAAATCATCTAAAAAATCCAACTACTATTGTTTTTAACTTCTTCCTGTAAGACTATATAGATCTAGTTAAATTATTCGATTTGGAAAAGCCACTAATAACCATAGCTAGTGGTAATCCAAAGAAGGTTGCCGAGATAGAGGCAATGCTTGGGCCACTCCCAATTGAAGTCAAAAAACAACCTAGCTCTCTAGATGTTGAAGAGACAGGAAAAACATACCTGGATAATGCAATATTGAAAGCAAAAGCAGCGGCAGAATTAACTAACAGTTGGACTATTGCGGATGATTCTGGACTTGAAATTGATTCTCTTGGTAATGCTCCCGGTATTTTTTCTGCGCGACTTGCAGACACAAATGAAAAAAAGATAGAGAAAATTCTTACTGCTCTTGGCGAAAGTCCTTACAGAAGTGCAAAAGTATGCAGCGTAATGGTGCTCTGCACAAACACTGGAGAAATTATCAAAAATACAATAGGGGTTTGCTGGGGTGAAATTTTAAAAAAGCCTGCTTATCCAAATGGTGAATTTGAATCATTATTTTGGGTTCGTGAAACTAACTGCACTTATGGAGAATTAAATAATGCCCAATTATCAAAACATGGAAGTAGAGGCAAAGCAGCTAGAGAATTAGCTCCTTACCTTTTAAAAGCCATAGGAATTAAAAGATAATTAATTTCTATTTATGTAATCAATAGCTCTCATTGCCGCAGCAGCAGCCTCTTCAACATCGCCTTCTTTTCCGGCTAAAGTTAGTCTTCCAAAAGCACCAACTCCTTTCACATCAACGATTGTGATATTTGATGACTTCTCTGCCTCGTTTGCAGCCATCAACACATATCCAGCTGGTTCAGTCTCAAGAATGAACATACTCATTCCAGATTGAATCATTGATCCACGTCTATTTTGGCGATTGATCAACACAGCATGGTCTGGAGTAATAGATCGAATAACTTCAGTCCAAGTAACTTGAGGATTAGTTCTCCTGTCAATTGTGCTTCCTATGGCATCTAAAACCACATCTCCTGAATGCAGGACTGTACTTTGATCACGGTGATAAAGAGCAAGAGATCCAAATGCCCTTTCAACGATCATTTGACCTAATCGAACGTTGCTGGCTTTAAGTGCGATATCTGTAACCCTATGCACAGCCATTCCAGGAGAAACCTCCATCCAAAGACAAGCATCACCAGGTATGGGTAAAAATCCTGAACTTGCAGTTCCCATATAAGCAGCAAGTTGAGGTTGTAAAGAATCTAGAAATACGTATGTTCTTAATTCAATCTGTTTTACATGACTTGCCTGACGAGCAACCAAAGATTTCTCCGAATCTGTTGTTATTACTCTCTTTGGATCCTCAGCCAGATATTCATTCACTTCTGCACCAGTAATTCTCTGGCTGCCAACTTGTCGCCTTTCATTATTTTCAAATGTGGCGAATCTTGTCATGGGCGGGATATTACCTCAAAGATTGCCTTTTTAGCTAGCCATTAAGACTTGCATGCTGAATTTAAGCCGATAAATTCAATATATATTAATTTGATTGAAGAATGTCTGAACCTCAGCCAAAGGATTCAAAAAACAATGACTCACATACTGATATCAATCCAGAGCAAGCGCTTGGTTTAGTCTCGTTAGGTCTAATGCAGAAATTGTCTGACAAAGGTATTGACAATTTGAATTGGTTAAAAGAAGACGAAAAATGTGATACATACGAGCTACGTCAAAGACTTGAACTAACTTCTTTAGCTATTGAAACTGGAGCTCCACTAAGCACTTCAGAAGTATCAAAACTTTTAGGCGTTAGGCCAGGCTCCTCGAAAGTTGAGAGAGGTGGACTAATTGCTAAGAAAATTTCAAGAAATGTCTGGAGATTAATTAAGTCAAGCCAAGAAAGTTCTCATTGGCGTAATTAGAAAAACTAATTTAGGCTTTATAATGAGCCTTAGCGTCATAAAGGGTTTCTTCGTTGATTTCTCTACAACCTGCTTGGCGAGCATAATTCTCTGTATTTCTTCTTACTTTACCTCTAACGAAAAATGGGATTTTCGAAAGTTCTCTTTCACCCTCGTGTGTCCATATAGGATCAGTATTTGAAGTTGTTGAGTCAATTGAATTTTTTGTTTTAACTTCTTGATTAACATTTTGATTTCCTTTTCCACCCAAATGGCCTAGATGACTTTGATGACCGTCAACAAATTCAAAGTCATGCTTAAACATTCCAATTAAATGTTCTTCAAGTCCCATCATTAGAGGATGCACCCAGTCGTCAAAAATAACATTTGCTCCTTCCCAACCCATTTGAGGACTATATCTAGCAGGTACATCCTGAACATGCATTGGTGTGCTAATTACTGCGCATGGTATGCCTAATCTTTTTGCACTATGTCGCTCCATTTGAGTACCAAGAACTAATTCTGGAGACGTTTCTTTTATCGCTTCTTCTACTTCTAAATAGTCATTTGTTATCAACGCCTCCAAGCCAAGTTCCTTAGCGGCTGGACGAACTTTCCTAGCCATTTCACGGCTATAAGTTCCTAAACCAACAACTTTAAAACCAAGCTCCTCGTTAGCAATTCTTGCTGCAGCAAGAGCGTGTGTTCCGTCTCCAAAAATAAAGACTCTTTTCCCTGTTAGATAATTGGAATCTACTGAATTCGAATACCAAGTTAATTTAGAATTATTCGATTCATTTACCGATTGTGGGATTTCCATCCCTAAAACCTCGTGTAATTCTCGAAGAAAATCTTGAGTAGCCCCAACACCAAGAGGAACTGTTGTTGTAAAAGGAATATTTAAATTTCTTTCAAGCCAAATACATGTTGATTCAGCTATCTCTGGATAGAGGCAAACATTTACATCTGCATCTGGTATTCGAATTATGTCTGCAGGTGATGCTCCCAAAGGCGCTACAACATTGACGTCTATACCGTGCTGACCAAGTAGTTTTTGTATTTCCAAAATATCATCACGACATCTAAAGCCAAGCAAAGTTGGCCCAAGAAGATTTACTCTCGGTCTCCTTTTTTCTTCCTGCCAAGTTTGTTTTGATTCTTTCGAGTGGTCTTTGAGTAAATTTCTTACTATTTGATAAAAAGTCTCAGAGCCACCCCAGTTTTCCTTTTTGCTATAAGCAGGTAACTCTAGACTGACTATTGGGATGTCAAACCCCATACCTTTAGCAAGTGAACCAGGCTGATCTTGAATTAATTCGGCTGTACAGCTTTCTCCAACCAAAAGAGCCTCTGGATTAAACCTATCAACAGCTTCTTTTAAATGTCCTTTTACAAGTTCAGCTGTATCACCTCCTAAATCTCTAGCTTGAAAAGTTGTATAAGTTACAGGTGGTCTGCTACCACGACGTTCAATCATCGTGAAAAGAAGATCAGCATAGGTATCACCTTGAGGAGCGTGTAATACATAATGTAATTTTTTCATCGACGTAGCAATCCTCATTGCACCAATATGAGGAGGTCCTTCGTATGTCCAGAGAGTCAATTCCATGAAATTAATTTGATGTAAGAGTTTTAGGATTTAGAATGTCATGCCTGCGAAGTGGCCTTGAGAATAATTCCGCCAAATCTGAAGCTTGATCAATACCGTGAATTGGGCTGAAAACCATTTCAATTGACCATTTAGTTGATATCCCCTCTGCTTCAAGTGGATTAGCAAGCCCCATCCCGCAAACAACCAGATCTGGCGAACTATCCCTTACTCTGTCTAATTGCTTCTCTACATGCTGTCCCTCAACGATACGACAATCAGGAGGAAGTAAATCTATTTCTGCTTTCATTAAATCTCTATTTAAGTAAGGCGTTCCTATTTCAACAATCTCCATTCCACACTCGTTACTTAGAAATCTGGCAAGAGGTATTTCTAATTGAGATTCGGGCAAAAGAAACAGCTTCTTTCCAGAAAGTTTCTTTACATGAGGAGCCAAAGCTTGCTTTGCCCTTGATATCAATGGATTTAATATTGAATCAACTAGAGATTTCTCTATTCCAAATGAATTCGCCGCAGCCTGAATCCACAATGTACTTCCCGTAACACCTAAAGGGAAGGGAGCTTCAATTATTTCAGCGCCTCTACTTTTTAGTTCTCTTGCCGTATCAGTTAAGTATGGCTGAGTAAGAAGTACTTTGGTCTCTGGGCCGATTGCAGGTAGTTCAGTTGATTGCCTGGGTGGAAAACTTTCTACATTGCCTATTCCAAGTCGATTAAAAATACTTATAAGCCGATCCTCCACAGCATTTGCAAGAGTACCCACTAAAAGTAATTTTTTTTGATCGCACTTCGGCATCAATGGAATCAACGCCTTTAAAGCTCCATCTTCGCCTTGAGTGAAAGTTGTTTCAATTCCACTACCAGAGTAGTTCAGTACTGTTACTTGACCTTTTAGTTCAATATTCAGATTTTCAGCAACTCGCGAAAGATCAATTTTTATTACTTCGCTTGGGCAGGAACCAACTAAAAAAAGGGTTTTAATTTCTGGACGTCTAGCTAAAAGATTTTTAACTACTCTATTTAACTCGTCATGAGCATCAGCTAATCCTGCCAAATCTCTTTCTTCCAAAATGGCTGTGCCAAAGCGTGGCTCGGCAAAAATCATCACGCCAGCTGCACTTTGAATCAGATGAGCACATGTTCTAGAACCCACAACCAGAAAGAAAGCATCAGGCATTCTCCTGTGAAGCCAAACAATAGATGTTAGGCCACAAAAAACCTCTCTTGGACCAGATTCCTTAAGGAGCGTTGCACCGCTCATAGAAATAAATTTAATACATGTATATATTCAAATTGCATCCAAAAAGGGTAAACCGTCAACTAACACTTAATCTCTTTGGGATTTAGTTACTTTTTAGTTACTTAATGTCTGCTTACGATGACTTGGACTTGCTATCAACAATTAATACCCCTCAGCAATAAAGGGCTCTAAGGGCAATTCCTTACCTTTAGAACAACATAAAAACATGAGTATAAGTACGCATGCTCGACAAGAGAAAGTTCCTATGTCTCTATTCAAAGATATATTTTCCATGTTAAATGTATCGAATTCTCTAAACATTTCCTAAAGAGATATTTGCCTGCAAGAATACAAATAAGGACTTTCGAAAGAAAAAATTAATGACTTCGACTTTGACACGTAAGGAGGACGGGGAAGGTAGCGTTCAGGTAAAACAAGATCCAACAGCTCAAATCCAGGAGGGTGCTCTTGTTATTGCTGTCTATGGGAAAGGAGGTATTGGTAAATCAACTACTTCTTCAAATTTGTCAGCTGCATTTTCAAAGCTTGGAAAGAAAGTTCTTCAAATTGGTTGTGATCCAAAGCATGACAGCACTTTCACTCTTACTCACAAGATGGTTCCTACTGTCATAGATATCCTTGAGGAAGTCGATTTTCATAGTGAAGAACTTAGACCTGAAGACTTTATGTTTAAAGGTTTCAATGGTGTCATGTGCGTTGAGAGTGGTGGACCTCCAGCTGGAACAGGCTGTGGTGGCTATGTCACTGGTCAAACAGTCAAACTTTTAAAAGAACACCATCTTTTAGAAGATACTGATGTGGTTATATTCGATGTGCTTGGTGACGTTGTATGCGGTGGTTTCGCTGCTCCATTACAACATGCAAATTATTGCCTAATTGTTACTGCAAATGATTTTGATTCAATTTTTGCAATGAATCGCATCGTCGCAGCAATAAATGCCAAAGCAAAAAATTACAAAGTTCGTTTAGGGGGTGTAATAGCCAACCGTTCTGCTGAATTAGATCAGATAGAAAAATTCAATGAAAAAACAGGCCTCAAGACCATGGCTCATTTTCGTAACGTAGACGCAATACGCAGATCAAGACTTAAAAAGTGCACAATTTTCGAGATGGATACAGAAGAAGAGGGCGTAGTAGAAGTACAAAATGAATATCTTTCGTTAGCCCAAAAAATGATAGACAACGTTGAACCATTAGAGGCAGAACCTTTAAAAGACCGTGAAATATTTGATCTACTTGGATTTGACTAACTACTTGAAGGGCTATTTCAGACCAACTAATCTCATAGACAATTCCCAAACTTTTCTAGAAGTTACTGGATCAGTCACTCTATCGGATAATTCTTGTGAAAATTGTTGCCTGTCCTTACGTTGTCTATTACCCCAGCTCCAATGAACACCTGAAATAGCAAATTGCGGGTCTGAAACAACTTGGGCTACCCTGTCACCAGCCAGTTCTTCACTTACAAAGCCTCCAGTTATTAATTTCTGAAACCATGGGAACAACCACTGAAACAGTTTAGGAGTGTTTCTAAATAATCTTGTATTAGCTACACATCCTGGATAAAGAGAGCTAAAAAGAATTGGAGAAGAATTAAATCGCCTATGTAATTCTTGGGTCGTAATCATATTGCATAACTTACTGTCTTTATAAGCTTTACCCGGTTTAAAACGTTTACCACTAGCCATTGATATTGGTTCGCAAAAGCCCTCTTCAAAACCAGAAAGATTTCCTAGATCAGCAGGAGCTGGTATTGGTATTTTACCGCCTAATTCTTTATTATTAGCAGTTACAGTGCCCAAAATAACAACCCTAGATGATTCCACACCCCAAGATCTTCCCTTCCAGACTGGTCTTGATGACTTACTAAGATTTTCCAACAGTAACTGAATTAATAAAAAATGCCCAAAATGATTTGTTGCCATTGATATTTCATATCCCTGTGGAGACCTCAATGGTTTTTTTAAACGAGGCAGATAGACAGCCGCGTTACAAACTAAAGCATCCAATGGTTTTTCCAAATCATCTAGAAGACTTTTAGCTCCATTGCGAACGCTATCCAAGTCGCCAAGATCAATTTGTATATGTTTAAGTTGTCTTGGACTATTAGTAGGCAATCCAATAGCTGAAGCAGAAGCTTCGGCTCTCAAAGAAGATCTATTTGCAGTAATAACTCTCCACCCCCTCTCTACCAAAGACTTTGTTGCATACAAACCAACACCTGATGTTGTGCCAGTAATTAAGACAGTTCCTGGTGCCGCTTGTACTAGAGCCATCTTCGTAAGTAAAAACTATTTTTAATCAATTTTCAAAGACAAATCTAGACCTAAGAGACGCAAAGTTAATCATCGCCAGATAACTCTGACACTATTTGGAGCAATCCACTGATCTTGCTCCTTAAAAAAACTTTGCTCTCCACCGTTTGTAAACATTTCATCAAAACGTAGTCTTAACTTTTGAAGTTTTTTTGATTCTTTTTCTAATAGATATGACAACTCTAGATTCCTATTCACACGTTGATGAGATGCAAGTCCTAAGTTCACGAGACTTGTTGCAAATACAATCAATAGACCAGATTTCAAAATTAATCCCGCATAGCTATATAAAAGCTCTCGTCTAATTTCTTCTCTCTGAAATTCAGAAACTTGAGTAAACGCATCGACTTTTTTATTAACAGAGGGATTACTCTTGATAATTTTCTTTAATCGCTTCCTTCTAAATGGCTCTTCAATTCGTTGAGGTTGTCCCAAAATTAAACGAAAGTCTCATATTATTTCATGTTAACTTAATTATTAATAGAATCAATTCTTTCACTACTTTCAATGCATTTATAAATTTAAAAAAATAAACCAATAGAGGAGAATATAAAGTAACTAATATTTTCAAGAACTCAAATAAATCTTTAATATCATACTTTTACTCATAATATAATCAAATAGCTTTAACTATATTTAGATTAATTTTATGCTATTTTAACTTCTCATTGAAAAGTTTTCATAACAGATAACTAAAAATCAAAATGAATAATCGAGAAGTAGTGCTTTATTTAAATCCTCTTGAATTAAGTGGACCAGAGCAAATGGCAATTGATCTCTTCTTATTAGAGAAGTCATTTACTGATCACAATTTTAATATGGCAATACGTTTTTATACCTGGGATGGGGACTGGTTATCGATTGGTAAAAATCAAAAAGAACTGCCAAAAGAGTGGCTTAAACTTCTAAAAAATGAACAGTTGAAAATCGTAAGAAGGCCTAGTGGTGGGAAAGCTGTTCTTCATAGTAGAGGGCTGACTTATGCACTAATATGGAAAAATCCACCAAGGAACAAAAAAGAATCATATCTAAAGACAACTCAATGGTTAAAATATGGCTTTAAAAAAGCTGGAGTGGATCTATTTTTGGGGACTGAACCTGTGAAAATATCTAATAGTAATTGTTTTTCAACTTCAACATTAGCTGACTTACTTGATAAAGATCAAAACAAGCATATTGGAAGTGCTCAATATTGGAGAAAGGGACACTTGCTTCAACATGGAGAAATATTGATGGAACCGTCCAAAAAATTATGGAAGAAAGTTTTTAATACTGATCCACCAAAGATAAAAAATAAAATTAAAGATAAAGGTAAACTTATAAATATTTTAAAAGAATCGTTCAGCAAAACATGGCCTGGTTTGGAAATGTTTAATTACAAATTAGATAAAAAAGATAAAGAAAAGATAAAACATTTATCTATAGATAATTTCAACAAAATCAATCATTTTTGATTATCCTCTTGATCACTAGAAGCCATCGAAGTTGCTATTTGAGAAAGATTCAATCCTATTGGATAAATATTTTCCTGTCTTGCAACTTTAATTAATTGTTCTGGAAGATTTAATCCAATTTTTTTAAGTACTGCTTTACCTATATCTACTCTATCAAGTGTTCCAAAAGGAAGACCAGCCGCTGAAAGGACAAGTAGCCTTGCATCTCTTGTTTTTTCTATTTTTATTATTGCTTTCCATAACGATTCTTTTTCACTAATCGATGGTAATTCATTTAATGGCAAGGAAAACTCATAAAGAAATTTTTTATCCCAATTTTGTACAACAATATTTTTCAAGATTTTTTTGTGCACATAACCAACCCATCTACCTTCTCTACACAAAAGAATCCATTCTTGATTGGAGCCATTTTTTTTATTCAATGAATTATATTTAGATAAAGTTTTTACTGGCAAACTATCCTCTAGTACCCTGTATGAGCGACTACATACTTGATTAACATTCAATTCACATAATATCTTCTGTATTTGAATAATTTGGCTCTGCGACTTAGCTGAAGTAAAGACAAATAAACCAATAATAAATAAGCAAAATGCAACATAAAAGCTACCATTAATTAAACTAAAAATGCCGACAAAGATAGCAATAAAAGAAATTAATCTTGCAGAGGCTATTGCAACTTTAATACCTGTCCTTTTACTCCCAGTAAAATGCCAAATTAAAGATTTTAATATTACACCCCCATCAAGGGGGATTATCGGAAGCAAGTTAAATACCCCTATTAAAAGATTAAGGTTCCCAACCTGCTTAAATAAATTAGAGAAAATAAGATTTGATACTGATAAATTATTACTTAATAAAATCATTAAAAAGGCTAAAAAGAGACTAACAATTGGTCCTGAAATTGCAATTTTCAAACTTCCTTTTGAAGTTTTACATTCTTTTTCTAGATTTACCATTCCCCCAAGAAAAAAAAGTGTTATGTCTCTAACTTTTAGACCTTCTCCAATTGCTACAAACGAATGAGCCAATTCATGCAATAAAACAGATAAGAACAAAAGAACCGAAGTAAAAACACCTATCAGCCAGCTATCAAAAATAGAAGCTTGACCATTCAACATTGCCTCAAACTGATCTCTTGCTGACAAAGTAAAATATAAGAAAACCAAAAACCAACTAGGATGGACCTTCAAGGGGATGCCTTTGATTTTCATAACTTTCCAACTTTCCAAGCTTAAATCCCTCCTAACTCTCAATAAATCTATTTCAATCAATCCTAATAAAAGTTCTGGTAATGATCAGAAAATCTCCTCCCATAAAATCAACAGCAATAAAAATTTGTGGAATAACAAATACTTCGCAAGCAAAATCCATAGCTCAATTCAAAATAAATGCTATTGGGGTTATTGGCGTAAAAAAGTCCCCTCGTTTTGTACCGGAAGAAGAATGTATAAAAATTTTTAATGAAGTAGAAAAGGTTTCTTCAGAAATTGAGAAAGTATTAGTTATCGCAAATGAAAAATTAGAAACAATAAAATATATAAATAATAGGTCAACTCCACCATCGGTAATCCAACTACATGGGGATGAATCAGTTGATTATTGTCGTGAATTTAAGAAAAATTTTTCAACAATTAAATTATGGAAAGCATTCAGATTAAAATCTATTAATGATTTAAAAATCATTAGTCAATACGAGGAAAATATTGATGCTATCCTCTTAGATGCATGGGATAACAAGTCACTTGGTGGAACGGGGAATAGAGTCCCAATAGAGTTACTGGTTAACAAAACTTTTCAAGCTCCTTGGATATTAGCTGGTGGAATATCAGCTGAAATAATTCCTGAAATTTTTTCTAAACTTAGGCCTGATGGGGTTGACGCCTCAAGTCGATTAGAAATATCTCCAGGTATTAAAGATCTTAAAAAAGTTGAATCACTTGTTCGTGAAATAAGAGAACAAAATTAATAAATGAATTTATTTTAATTTGACTCATTTAGAATGCCCCTGCAGAGGGCATAAGTGT
Source organism: Prochlorococcus sp. AG-402-G19 (assembly GCA_003279455.1). Lineage (GTDB taxonomy): Bacteria > Cyanobacteriota > Cyanobacteriia > PCC-6307 > Cyanobiaceae > Prochlorococcus_B. The sequence continues at coordinate 2,298 of QCHU01000006.1, read as the reverse complement.
TATGTCCTCAATAATTTGATTAATTGGCTGATTAGCAAGATGTAAAAGCTGAGATGCCACTTGATCAATTGAAAGCATCGAATCTCTATCAAATTGCATCCCGACGGTATCAGTATCCCAAAGAGATGAATTTACTGATCCAAGTGTAAGTGTGCATGCTCGTATTGAATTACTACGTTCTTCTTCTGCTAAGCATTTAGTAAAACTTGCTAATGCTGCTTTTGAAACACAATATGCTCCCCATTGCGGGAAAACATTTCTAGAAGCATGGCTACTAACGTTGATAACTAATCCTCCATTTTTTCTCATAAAAGGAACCACTTCAGAGCAAACTTGAAAGATACTGGTTAGGTTCATTTGCATGATCCATTCCCATTTCTCAAGTGGCATAGATAAAAGATCCCCAGTCCAAGCAACTCCTGCATTATTTATCAATACTGAAGGAATCAATCCACTATTCATCAATTCAACTATCCCCTTAGAAATATTTTTAGGATTACTAAGGTCAATAGATTTATAGAAGACCTTCACTCTCTTATTATCAATTTCCTGAGAAAGTTTTTCCAGTTCATCTTCGGATCTGGCTAATAGTAGTAAATCCCATCCAGAATCAGCAAAAGCTTTGGCAGTTGCCCTTCCAATCCCCCTAGAAGCACCCGTAATTAATACTGTTGACAAGAAAGTTAAAAGCAAACATTAAAACTTTAAACTGAAATTTGACTTTCTATAGACTGAGTTTCCAGAAATTTTCCCATTTCTCTAAATTTGGTATATCTGTTTTTTTTCAATTCATCATTTGATAAAGCCAATAATTCTGATAAATGCTTCTCAAGGGCATTTTTTAAAGTTTCTCCAGCCTGAAGAGGTGCCCAATTGTTCCCTCCAGAAGGCTCTGGTAGGACCTCATCAACAATTCCTAATTTAACAAGATCAGTTCCAGTGATTTTTAGAGATAATGCTGCCTCAGAAGCCTTAGCAGCATCTCTCCATAGAATCGAAGCACAAGCTTCGGGGCTCGCAACCGTATAAACACTATGTTCGAACATAAGCAACCTATCTGCGACTCCTATCCCAAGAGCACCACCAGAACCTCCTTCCCCAATTACGGTCGCAATAATTGGTACTTTCAATCTGAACATTTCACGCAAATTAACTGCTATTGCCTCTCCCTGACCTTGTTCTTCCGCTATGAGCCCTGCATAAGCCCCAGGAGTGTCTATAAAAGAAATTATCGGAAGACTAAAGCGATCTGCATGATCCATAAGCCTTAAAGCCTTTCTATAACCTCCAGGCTTTGCCATTCCAAAGTTTCTAGCAACATTCTCTTTTGTATCTCTACCTTTTTGTTGTCCAATGAGAAGAACAGATCTTTCACCGATTCGTGCTAACCCTCCTATGAGAGCTTGATCATCAGTTCCGTTTCGGTCCCCATGTAGTTCAACCCAGTCATCACAAAACATCTGGATGTAATCAAGTGTGCTAGGCCTTTGAGGATGCCTAGCTACTTGAATCTTTTGAGCTGGAGTGAGTGCATTAAATATTTCTTCCCGCCTTCTTGCTGCAAGAGTTTCTAATTGTAGAAGTTGTTGACTTACATCAACCTCTGAATCCCTGGCTAATTCTCTGATTTGATCAATCTGATTCTCTAATTCAACAAGAGGTTTTTCAAATTCGAGCAGAAAACGTCTAGCCATAGAAAAATAACCAAATATTCAAATATTCAGACTATTAAAGTCTGAATATTTTTTTTCAAGCCAACAGCAGAGAATCCGTGCCTCCTAGAGGCTTGACCAATAAAATCCATCTTTTCAATAGTGATATTGTTTCTACCCCAACTGAAATTTGTATGACAATTTTCGAATTCAAGAATCATTGCTTCAGCAAAACAAGCAAACATTTCCCTTTTAGGATTTTCCATCTCAGCCAATTCCATCATGCTCCAACCGATATCTTTAAAAAATTGAACTATTCCACCTTTTAAAACGTGGATACCAGGTCCTGAAAACTTCTCACCTAAATTTTTTGGATATCCTCCATCAATCATCAAGCAGGGTTGTTTGATTTTGGATGGATCAATTTCTAAAGTTTTAGGCATACTTGCAACCCAAATCACAATATCTGCCTCTGGCAAAGCCTCATCAAGGCTAAGAATTCTCCCCCCTCCAAGTTGAGATTGAAGTTCAATTAATGGTTTTTGCTGCCTAGCTACTAATAAAAGTTCTGAGACACCAGTTCGACTTGTAAGCCATCTACAAACCGCACTGCCAATGTCACCAGTAGCTCCAACAACCGCAACTT
>QCHU01000005.1 GCA_003279455.1 Prochlorococcus sp. AG-402-G19 | reverse complement strand
ACCAGCTTTGTTGGTTTCCGAATTTATAGGTTTGGTTTTCTTATTTATTATGCTTTTTTCCGTTGCCAAGCTAAAAAGAAGAAGTGGCTATGTTAGATACTTTATTTTTTTAGGATTCTTAAGTGGTTTTGTTTATTTATTCTCTTTTAGTGGTGGCTTATTTCACAACTTTTATGATCCATTAATAACATCTTTAGATAAAACAGGTATTTCTTTCTAAAGAGATTATTTGATTAGATAAGGACCTTAATGAAGAATAATTTAAGGTTGCTAACTTGATGATTTAATTATTTGTTGTCATAATATCTTAGTTGTAATAAACTAAAATTAATTTTATAATTTAAGGTTTTAATTTTGAGTGTAAATTCATCTTTAGATCTTCCAAGCAATATTGCATTAGTACATGAATGGTTTACTCCTAAATCAACAGGTGGTGCTGAGAATGTTGTTAGGGTGATCGATGATTTGCTTACTGAAATTTCATCACAGCCAGAACTTTTCTCTTTAGTTAATGAAGAGAATTTACTGAAAAATAGTTGGTTGTTTAAAAGAAAAGTAAAAACTAGCTTTATTCAAAAATTACCATTTGGTATCTCACATGTTCAAAAATATTTACCTCTTTTACCTTTCGCAATCGAGCAGATTGATTTAGAGGGGTATCCATTGGTTATAAGTAGTAATCATCTTGTGGCTAAGGGTGTTTTGACCTCGCCTGATCAACTTCACATTAGTTATGTGCATACACCCGTTAGATACGCTTGGGATCAAATGAATATATATTTGAAACGATCTTTGTTAAGAAGAATTGGTTTAGGACCATTAATTAGATGGCAATTGCACGCTTTGAGGCAATGGGATCAATTAAGTAGCACAAGAGTAGATTACTTGCTAGCAAATTCTAATTTTACTGCAAAGAGAATCTGGAAGTATTGGAGAAGGCGTTCAGAGGTTTTACATCCACCTGTAAATGTCAATCTTTTTAAGTGGGATAAGCCTAGAGAAGATTTTTATTTGAGTGTTTGTAGATTGGTACCAAATAAAAGGGTTGATTTGGTCGTGAGGGCTTTTAACAAACTTAAATTACCTTTAGTTGTTGTTGGTGATGGAGTCGAAAAAGTATATTTAAAAAATCTTGCAGGCCCAACAGTTCAAATTCTTGGTTTTCAGAGCAAAGAGAAGGTTCGAAAACTTATGAGCAAATGTAGGGCATTTGTTTATGCTGGTATTGAGGATTTTGGGATCGCTCCTGTTGAAGCAATGGCTTCTGGGGCTCCTGTTATTGCTTATGGTAAGGGAGGGATTTTAGATACAGTCAAATGCTTTAATTTAAATTCAGATGAAGGAGCAACAGGACTTTTATTTCATGATCAGACAGTGAATTCCTTAGTTGAAGCGATTGAATTTTTTAAGGAAAAACAACTTTGGAGAGATTTAAACTCTGAGTTAATTAGGGATTGGAGTAATTCTTTTTCTCAAGATTCATTTAAAAAAAGATTTGAGCAAACCATAACTAGAGCTTGGAGTGAGCATATGAATTCTTGTGACATTACTACTAGTGACCTTAGTTCTATATCAAGAAAATCTTAATTAAGTAAGGTGTACCTTTATTGCAGTCTTGAGCTTGTTAACTCAATAATTTGTGCAAAATAATCCTAGAAAATCTTTATTACGATGGTCTGAGTTCCGTAAAGGTTCTCCAATGATTCCTTTTGAAGTAATCTCGAAAGAACCCTCTTCTTTGCCTGCTTTAGAAATAATAAGAAATCAAAGTCGATATGGACGTACATTAAAAAGGATAGGGGATATTGTTTTTTCTCTTCTTGTATTAACTATAGGCTCACCAGTATTTATCTTAATTGGAATATTAGTAAAGTTTAGTTCTCCAGGATCTGTTTTTTATGTGCAAAAAAGAGTAGGTAGAAATTATAAAGAATTTGGGTGCATAAAGTTTCGTACTATGTATAAAGATGCTGATGATTTACTACCAAATTTATTAGATAAATATCCTCTTATGAGAAAAGAATTTGAAAAAGATTTTAAATTACGTCAGGATCCTAGAATAACAAAATTAGGAAGATTTCTGCGACGGTCTAGTTTAGATGAATTACCTCAATTCTTTAATGTTTTAAAAGGGGAAATGAGTGTAGTTGGTCCAAGACCAATTGTTAGTAATGAGATTAATAAATATAGTCTTTTTATGGAAGAAGTTATCTCAGTAAGACCAGGACTAACTGGCTTATGGCAGGTTAGTGGTAGAAATAACCTTAGTTATAAAAAAAGGGTTGAATTAGATTTGGCTTATGCAAGAAATAGAAATTTTATACTTGATTTAGAAATTATTATTCTTACATTAGGTGTATTACTCTTTCCCATGGATAGGGGTGCTTTTTGATTTTATAAATTTATAAATTTAATTATCAAGTAAAAAAAAAGAATCCAAGCAATCTGAAGCCTAAAACTGATATTAAGTATCTTTTTGACTGAACTTATAGTCGCAATAGGATAAGATTTTGCAATTATTGCTTTTATCCTTTTTTGCCCTTTGTAATGGTTTATACCCCCCATTCTTACTCCAGCACAATAAGCAAATATTGCCTCGGAAATTCCTGAGTTAGGAGAAGCATCCAGAATCCCATCCTCCCAAGAATCCCTTATTGTTTTGAAAATTGACTTTTTTGTTTTGCAACAAAAAGGAAGTGTAATTAATACAATTCTTGAAGGGATCCAGACCATTAGATCATCAAGTTTTGCACCAGCAAACCCTAGCCATTTTAAATTTCCCTCTTTATATCCAAGCATTGAATCAATGGTACTAGCTGCTTTAAAGATCCATGCCATGGCTAATGGACCTGGTATTGATTGATCAAACTCCCAGAAAATAGTTCCTAAAAACATCCAAAATAATGGAGCAAAGATACCATCAACAGAATTTTCACTTGCTGTCTCAGCTGTAGCTCTGAGAATTTGATTCGTATCTAAATTCTCAACATCTCTACCAACTATAAGACTTAATTTTTGTCTTAAATTACTAAGATCATCTCTTAGATTTTCTTTGCTTATTAAATTTATAATTTCTAAAATACTTTTATTTAGACTTCTTGAGGCAAGCGAACTACTTAAAATTAAAGAAAAAAATAATGTACTAAAAATAGGATTTTTAAGTTGAAAAAATAAAAATAATCTTTCTATAAGCCATCCAGTTATACCACTTAATGATACGACTATAATTGTAATTATTGCGCCTAAAATATATAACTTTGTTTTATTTCCTTTCGCAATTCCTTCAGCCAACCTTCTCAAAAAACAAATAACCACACCCATTAATTGCACTGGGTGTGGCAAGCTTTTTGGATCGCCAATTAAAAGGTCAAGTAGAAAGGCGATTAAGATTAAGTGAATGATATTTTTACTCTGATTTAAGCCAGCTAAACATCGAGCGAAGTGTTTTACCTACTTTTTCTATTGGTAATTCTGAGTCTTTTTGGCGAATTCTCCTCATTTCAGGTTTTCCTTCATCGCATTCTTTTACAAAGTTTTTAGCAAAAGTACCATCTTGAATATCGGCAAGAATATTTTTCATTTCTTCTTTTGTCTCTTTGGTAATTAACCTGGGACCGCTGACGTAGTCTCCATATTCAGCTGTATTTGAAATCGAATCTCTCATTGCAGTTAGACCTCCTTTAACCATGAGGTCAACTATTAATTTGACTTCATGCAAGCATTCGAAGTAGGCCAATTCAGGTTGATATCCTGCTTCTACAAGAGTTTCAAAACCAGCTTTGACTAACTCTGAAAGGCCACCACATAAAACTGCTTGCTCTCCAAAAAGATCGGTTTCTGTTTCCTCTTTGAAATTAGTTTCTAAAATTCCAGCGCGTGTTCCACCAATACCTTTCGCATATGCCATAGCAAGAGATCTCGCATTACCTGAGGCATCTTGCTCAATAGCAAATAAAGCAGGAACTCCTTGACCATTTTGATACTCCCAGCGCACTGTGTGTCCTGGTCCTTTTGGGGCAATCATTACCACATCTACAAATTCAGGTGGTTTTATTAATTCAAAACGAATATTGAAACCATGAGCAAAACTTAGTATTTTTCCTGGTTTCAAATGAGGTGCTATTTCTTTGGAATAAACTTCTTTTTGAAACTCATCAGGCAAAAGAATCATGATCCAATCTGCCCTCTCTGAAGCCTCTGAGACACTTAAAACTTCCAATCCATCAGAAGTTGCTTTGCTTGCTGATCTGCTTCCTTCATAAAGGCCAACGACAACTTTTATACCACTATCTTTTAAATTCAATGCATGCGCGTGGCCTTGAGATCCATAGCCAATAATTGCTACGGTTTTATCTTTGAGAAGACCTAGGTCTGCATCTGAGTCGTAAAAAAGTTTTGCCATGTGAGTGGGTATTTCAGAACTGTATTCACGCTGAGCTTACGAAATAGAGTGCTATCGAGACCACTTTTGTTGAGATATTTTTTTGACTATCAAGACAATTAAATTAAAAAGAAAAACAAAATTATCAAATTAACTTTCACTTGGATGATTTATCACTCGATCAATTAGACCATAATCTTTTGCTTCCTCTGCGCTCAAAAAGTAATCACGATCAGTATCTTTTTCTATCTTTTCGTATGTTTGTCCCGTCATTTCTGCCATAGATTTATTGAGCATTTCTTTTATTCTAAGAATTTCACGTGCTTCTATTTCTATGTCACTCGCTTGTCTTTGAGCAGTACCTCCCAAAGGTTGGTGAATCATGATTCTGCTGTGAGGTAATGCAAGTCTTTTTCCTTTTGTTCCTGCAGATAATAAAAAAGCACCCATTGAGGCTGCTAACCCAACACAAATGGTTACAAGGTCACTTTTTACATATTTCATTGTGTCATATATCGCTAAACCCGCGGTTACTGAGCCACCAGGACTATTGATATACAAATAGATTGGCTTACTGCTGTCCTCAGAATCAAGATAAAGCATTTGTGCCACAAGGCTATTTGCGATGCCGTCGTTTACCTCTTGGCCAAGAAATAGAATTCTCTCCGCACCCAGTCTGGTATATATATCAACCCATCTTTCAAATTGACTTCCTGGAAGACGGTATGGAACGCTTGGAGTACCTATTGGCATGGCTAATTAATGTTTAGTAGTTGAGGTTAATGATTTAAAAAATATTTTGAAAAAATTATTAGGCTATGTGGGCAAAACTTTCTCTCCTGGTAAATCTTTTCTACTTGTAAGAACTCGATCAATAATCCCATAATTAACAGCTTCATGAGGGTTGAGATAACTCATTCGATCTGAGTCTTTAGATAATTGATCTACTGATCTTCCAGTGTTATGGCTAAGAATTTCTAGCATAGCTTTCTTATTGTGAATAACTTCTTTCGCTCTGATTTGAATATCAGTTGCTTGGCCTTGGGCGCCACTTCTAGGCTGATGAAGAACAATTGATGCATGAGGTAATGCTGCTCGTTGCCCTTTTGTCCCTGCTGAGAGAATTACTGCTGCAGTTCCCATTGCTTGACCTATGCAAATTGTGTGCACGGGAGGCTTCACATATCTAAGCGTGTCGCAAATTGCAAAGGCTTCAGTTTCAAATCCAATTGCATCTCCTGTATACCAACTTGTTCCCGTGGAGTTAATGTAAAAATAAATAGGTTTTTCTGAATTATCAAATTCTAGAAAAAGAAGTTGGGCAATAATTAGTTCAGTGACGTCCATTCCTAGTTGCCTTTTGGCATCATCATCGGAAAAAAGCGGCAAGCCTAAATAAACTATCCTCTCTTTCAGCAAAAGGGATGGTAAATCAGGGGGTGGAGTTCTCATTACGGCAGAATCGCCATAATACGGTTGTGATGCAGTCATATGAAGTTAAGTATCCTTGGACTCGAGCCTAGCTAGATCTAGCCTTGAGATGCTTTTCTTGTTTAAAATTTGTTCGTGGGCTGATCATTGGAAGCTTTACTAAAAACCATTCGCCCTGTCGGTGTTTGTAGTGCTCCAGTCACAACTACTTCTATTCTTTTACCTATCCATTGGAAGCCCTCCTCAATAACAACCATTGTGCCATCTTCAAGATAGGCAATACCTTGTGAATTTTCCTTGCCTTCTCTAACTACTTTTAAATTTAATTTTTCACCAGGTTGAACCTCAGGTCTAACTGCGAGAACTAGATCGCTTAGATTTAGAACTTTTATTTCTTGTACTTGAGCTACTTGAGATAAGTTGTAATCAACAGTTATTAACATTCCTGAAATGTCTGAAGTTAATTTTAAAAGAATTTCATCAGTTCCTTCTCCTTCATATTTTGTACTGTTGATAACTAATCTTCTGCCATAACTTTCTCTCAATTGGTTTAGCAATTTAAGACCTCTCCTTCCTTTTCCTCGCTTTTCATTGTTACTTGAGTCAGCGAGTTTTTGTAGCTCGTCTATAACTGATTGAGCGACAATTATTTGCCCTTCTATGAGCCTAAATTTAAGGAGGGCCTGAATGCGTCCATCAATTATTACACTTGTATCTAAAACTTTTGCACTCGCTGGGGTTAGAATCCCATCTGCCATTAATAAAGATTCAGTGCTGTTTGGATTGAAAAGACGTAAAACTGTTCGACCATGAACATCAGCAAGGTTATATCCAAGTACTCCAAAAAATATGTTGCTTAGTACAGCAAAAATTGGCTTTACAAAAAATAATTCAGCGGGTAAAGGTAAAAGTAATACGGGTACTAATAAAAGTGTTGCTATGATAAGTCCAAGAACAATGCCAACAGATCTACTTACTAGTAGATCTGTTGGCATTGTTCTTATCCTTTTAGTTAATTTATTTCTAAACTGCTGAAAAAGAAAGGCAACTAAAAGACCTACAAAAGCGGTTAACCCTGATAGAGCAATTTTAAAATTTTTTAAATTAGTTATACGATCTAAAGTCTCTTCAGGTAACCAATTCACCCCAATCCATCCGGTGATTGCACCTGATAAGAGAAATAAAACCAGAATAACTATGTCTGCCATATATTCAGGTTATGCTTGCTTCTCGTTTTTTACTAAAGCTTTATTTATTTTCAAAGATTTGGACTGTAAAAGTGAACAATTATTTGGGTTTGTATATCTAGAGCTCAAATGGTAGCCCCACCCAGAAGTGCATATTTGCACATACCTTTTTGCCATAAAAGATGTTTTTACTGTGATTTTTCCATTATCCCTTTAGGTGATAGCGCCCAAGCTCCAGGTAGTCCAGGGATAAATTCTATTAACGCATATTTGGATTTACTTCATAGAGAAATTTCAATTGCACCTAGAGGTCCTGCATTGTCAACAATTTATTTGGGCGGTGGCACCCCTTCTTTATTGAAAAAAGATGAGTTAGGTGATTTGTTGAGAAATCTTCAAAGAAAATTTGGATTTCAAGATGGTGCGGAGATAACTATGGAGGTTGATCCAGCAACCTTTGTTGAAAATGACCTGAAAGGATATATAGATATTGGAATCAATAGATTTAGCTTGGGAGGTCAGTCATTTGATGACATTACTTTGGCTTCAATTGGAAGGAAACATAATGGTTCTCAATTAATAGAGGCTTGTAATTGGGTAAATGATTTATTTAAAGAGGGAATGTTAAGAAGCTGGAGTCTTGATTTGATTCAAAATCTTCCAGGACTAAATTTGTCAAAGTGGCTAATAGAGTTAGAAAAAGCAGTAAAAACAGAAGCCCCTCATTTGTCAATTTATGATTTAACTATTGAACCAGATACTGTTTTTGGAAGAAGACACGAAAAAGGTAAGTTGAATATCCCAATTGAATCTGAAGCTCAAAAAATAGATTTTGTAACCAATAGATTTCTGAAAAGCAAGGGTTTTTCTAGATATGAGATTTCAAGTTATTCATTGCCCGGTCATGCATCTAGACATAATCGTGTGTATTGGAGTGGTTCTGGTTGGTGGGGCTTTGGAATGGGAGCAACAAGTGCTCCTTGGGGGGAAAGATTTTCAAGACCCAGAACAATTGCCGGGTATAAAAAATGGCTAGATCAGCAAGGGAGTCAATTTTTAGAGCGAACTTTGTTTAAAGAGAAGTCAAAACCAATGCCTCTAGATGAACTACTGATGATTGGTCTCAGAAGACGCGAGGGTGTGCATTTGGAGGAACTTGCTAAAAATGTTGGATGGACTCAGAAAGAATGCGATAAGAATTTAGAATTACTGCACAAATTCTGGCTAAATTCTTTAAATCAAGGATCTCTAGTAAGAAAAAATGGAAGGTATTTTTTAAGTAATCCTAAAGGGATGCAAATTAGCAATCAGGTTTTAATTCAAATGTTTTTGTGGTGGGATTCGCTTAATTAACATTGGTAGAATTAATCCATTTTTTTAAGGCATCGATGCATAGTTCTCGTCCTGCAAATAAAGGTTTTGCAAAAGGGGGCTGTGCAATTGAAAGTCCAAGAATATCAGCTGTAACTCTAACCTGCCCATCGCAATCATTTCCTGCACCAATGCCTATTATTGGAATGTTTAAATGTTTCTTTAGTCGGCTGGCAATTTCTCCTGGTATGTGTTCTAGAACTATTGCAAAACACCCCGATTCCTGAAGCATTTTTGAATCGTTGAAAATTTTTTCTTGACTATTTTTATCCCTAGCTTGTGATTTATATCCAAGTTGATGAACAGATTGTGGAGTTAGGCCTAGGTGCCCCATCACTGGAATTCCCATTCTAATAAGTCTTTTAATAACCAATAAAGTCTCAGGTTCCGCTCCTTCAAGTTTCACTGCTGAAGCAGTGGAATTTTTCAGGAGAGTTCCAGCAGCTTCAACAGCCTTGTCTTCTCCACATTGATAACTTAAAAAAGGCAAATCACACACCACTAAAGGTTGCTCGGAAAGGGGTTTAGAAAAACCTCTACAAACCGCTTTCGTATGGTGAAGCATTTGATCAAGTGTTACCGGAAGTGTCGTTGCGTGACCTAAGACAACCATTCCAAGTGAATCTCCAACTAGAACAACATCAGCTCCTGCTGCTTCGACAATTGAAGATGAAATAGCATCCCAAGCAGTTAATACAGTGATCTGTTTGCCTACCTTTTTAAAATTAACTAATTCTGTGGTTTGCATTTAATTCTTAATAACTAGTTTAGCTGTTGCTAGAATATTATTGACTCGGCCCCATGCGGCTGTGACGCCTAAACCTGGTCAGGACCGGAAGGTAGCAGCCATAATGGATGCTCAAAGCAGGCGTGGACTCCGGGTCACCTTAATTCAAGTAAGTTGATAGGTCTCAACGATTTTGTCTTAGACGTAAAAATTCTGGTATGGAAGCACCTGATTCCCTAACTTCTGACTGTTCGTAAAGTGATTTAGGCGAGAGTCTTGCTCTATTTCTCTCGTTTGAATAAATCTGATTACTGTCGAATCCAGTTGCAATAACGGTTACTTGGATTTCACCCTCAAGTTTTTCATCAACAACTGTGCCTACAATAATATTTGCTTCTGGATCTACTACATCAGATATGACCTCAGAAGCAGAAGTCATGTCTTCTAGAGTCATATCTTTTCCACCAGTGATATTTATTACACAACCTTTAGCTCCATCTATTCGAGCTGCTTCTAGAAGAGGGCTATTGATTGCTGCTTGAGCTGCTTCTAAAGCTCTTGATCTTCCAGAGCCTAAACCAATACCTAAAAGGGCAGTACCAGCTTCTGTCATCACAGAACGCACATCAGCAAAATCTACATTCACCAATCCTGGACAAGTGATTATGTCGCTTATTCCTTGAACTCCTTTCATTAAAACATCATCAGCACTTCTAAAGGCTTCTTGCAAAGGGGCTCCTGAAATTACGTCTTTTAATCTGTCATTTGGAATAACAATTAATGTATCAACATTTTCTGCAAGCCTTGCGATACCTTCATCTGCTTGCCTCAAACGACGTTTCCCTTCAAAACTGAATGGTTTAGTAACTATCCCTACTGTCAAAGCACCACTTTCTTTGGCAACTTGAGCGACAACAGGGGCAGCTCCTGTCCCTGTTCCTCCGCCCATGCCAGCAGCAATAAATACAAGATCTACCCCTTCTAAAGCTTGTTGGAGGTCTGCTCTAGATTCTTCTGCAGCCTTTTGACCAATGCTTGGATTGCCTCCTGCGCCAAGTCCTCTAGTTAAGCTTTGACCAAGCTGAACTCTATGAGTGGCGGATGATTGGATAAGAGCTTGAGCGTCTGTATTGAGAACCCGATATGTGACTCCATCAAGATCACTATTAATCATCCTGTTGACGGCATTACTCCCTCCACCCCCAACGCCGATAACCTCAATACGTGCAGATTGACTGGGTAGGATTCCTTCATCCATGTTGAAACTAGATTTGTTTCCCATTCCCATCACCATATTCAGGATTAGAACTCGTTTTTGGCATTATGAACATCATCCATGGATTCTGTTGGCTTATAGGTTCAAATTGATTAACAAATTAATTTCCAAAATCAGCCCCGAAATATTAAATATCTATTAGGTGTTCCTGAAAAGTTGAGTTGTAGCAAGGCTTTTATATGTCATCCCCCAATGTTTTTTCTATTTTTAATTCTGGTTTGCTTGGATCTTTAAGATCCACGATTTTTACTTTTGTGTTGATTAAAAGATTTGGTAATGATTTTTGTAGCTGGTTGAGTTTATTAATTTGCTCGATTAAGCGATCAGTTCCCGCGCCTAGAAGGACTGAATCGAAGTGCTCGGTTTTTAGGCTTATTTCTTCAAGAGGATTTATTTTGATTTTTTGAAGAGAGCTTTCCAAGTTAGATCTATTTTTTATTATTAAAATAATCTCTTTTTTTTTATTTGGATTCCAATTCTCGATAGATAATTTTATTTTATTTTGTTGTGATTCATTTACAAATTCAAGTGGTATCCAGGATCCTTCTATGTCAATCATTCCTATTTCTGTAGTATTTGATAAAACTCGACTCGCTAATGCAATTGGTTCTCTTTCTAAAAAATTTAAATGAATTTCTGGAGGGAAAATCTTTCGGCTCACGGAAACACTTTTAATAGGTAGGTTTCTTATTAAATAAGATTCGATTTCTTTTGGATTTAATTCCAACAAATTCTTTGGATAAAAAATACTGGTGGTTTTTTTGATGTCGTGTTTTGTTATTCCAGATAAACCTGTGATCTTAGTTTGATCAAAATTAATTGGTTTCCAAGCCTGGTTTAAAAAAGTAATGATCAGAAAAATTGAAGTGCTTGAGAAAAAAAGTAATTGCCAAAGTTCAATGAGGAAATTCTTATTTTGTAAAACAAACGAGACTTTTCTAGTTGATTTTCGATTGTTGTTATCTGAGTTTCTTTTTTTTATTTTATTTGATTTCAAAGGTCGCATCTTGCTCTGGACATAAGTTTGTCCATCCATTGACGAGCACGTTCAGCATCTGAAAAAGGCACATCTATTTCTTTCCCTGAACCAACAAGCCTTAATCGGCATCGTCCTTCAGATTCTTTTGTTAAGGGCGCTTCCCCTGAACTTAGAGCCATTAGCTCAACCATTTCTAATTTCTTAACTTCAAAAGTAGCTTCCTCCTTGAAGCTGCCGGCCTCAAAGCTGCTCCAGCATAAAATTCCAGCTTTTAATCGGGCAGCTCCTGTTCCATCAAGTTTGGCCAGCTCGGAACCTTTAGCCCAAATCAAGTAGAGATTCTGTCGCCTTCTCTCTATCCAACCAAGGGAAGCAATAAGAATAAAAGCCATTAGTAATGGCAACCAAAGGAGACCGTGAATCATTTTTTGAAATGGAGATCTAAAAATGTCATGGTTAATTCATTCTCTAGCTGTTTCTATGAGATTAGCAACAAGTTTTTCTAGTTTTAATCCTGAAGCTTCCCACAACATTGGATACATGCTTGTTCTAGTAAAGCCTGGCAAGGTATTAACTTCATTTATATAAATCTGTTGCGTGCTTTCTTGATAAAAGAAATCGACTCTAGCCAAGCCATAAGCATTGATAGCTTGACATGCCTCGATGGCTAGCTTTTGTATTTCATTAGATATTCTTTTGTTTAAATCAGCTGGGATGATTGTAATGCTTGAAAACTGATTATATTTTGACTCATATGTATACCAATCAGTTTCAAATTTAACTTCGCCAACAACTGAGGATTTCATTTTGGACTTTCCTAATACTCCGCATTCAAGTTCTCTCCCCTTGATGTTCTTTTCAACTATTATTCTTTCATCATATTTTGCTGCAATTTCTATCCCAGTAATAAGTTCCTGCTTTGACTTTGCTTTGGTTATGCCAATAGAAGATCCTAAATTAGCTGGTTTAACAAAACATGGATAATTTATTGTTTTTTCTATTTCATCAAAAATAGATTTCATTAATAATTTATTTGATAAATCCTCTTTCTGGAAGAAAATATATGGAGTTTGAGGAAGGTTAAATGATTTGAAAATTGATTTCATTGCTATTTTATCCATTCCTAATGATGAACCAAGAGTTCCTGATCCAACGAAAGATTTTCCTGTTAATTTAAATAATCCCTGAATAACCCCATCTTCCCCATTTGGACCATGTAGTGCGGGGAACCATACATCAATATTGTTACTTAATATTGGAAAGTTAGTGAGATTATTATTGGAAACTGTATTGCTTTCTATTGTGTTGTTTGATTTTTTTTCTTCAAATAAAATTGATTTTGAGTATTCTGAATTTTCCCAAAAACCATTCTTGTTTATATACATTGGATTTACAATAAAGTTTTCACTATTGTAAGGATGAGATAGAGCATCATAAATGGTTTTAGCTGATTTGATTGATACTTCATGTTCGCTTGATTTTCCACCGAAAACTAGTCCTATGATTAGCTTTGTATTTGACATATTTATTTGGTTTTCAATGTTTTATAAATAAAGATCTTTGAATTAATCAACATTTATGAAAAGCTTCCAGTTAATGAAAATGGTCGTATCTCATTGATTTTTATATTCACTATTTCGCCAGGTTGATGTGATTTATTATTACCTGTGGACCTTGGAAAAAATGTAAGTCGATTTGTTCTAGTCCTTCCCATTAGCTGGGAACTATCTTTAGAATTTATGTCTTCTATAAGCACTTCCTGTAATGAGCCTTTGTATCTTAGATTTCTTTCTTTTGCAGTTTTCTCCACTAAGTTGTTAATTTCCCTTAGCCGATCAATTTTTATTGTTTCAGGTAATTGATTAGGCCATAAAGCAGCTGGTGTGTTTGGTCTTGGAGAGTAGGCTGCAGTGTTGACAAGATCAAACTTTATATCCTCTATAAGTAATAGTGTTTCTTCAAATTCATTTCTTGTCTCTCCAGGAAAAGCTACAATTGCATCAGAAGTAATAGATGAATTAGGCATTATTTCTTTAATATAACTTATAATTTCTTTATAGGTTTGGACAGTATATCCTCGACCCATGTTTTTAAGCACTTTATTACTTCCACTTTGGAATGGTATATGAAAATGTTCACAAACCTTAGGAAGTTTTGCGCATACATTTATCAACTCTTTCGTGAAATATCTTGGATGACTTGTGGCAAACCTAATACGCTCAATTCCGTCAATATCATGAATATATTCTAATAAATATGAAAGTGTTAATTGTCCAGACTTATTAAATTCATAATCTTTAAAGTCTCTTCCATAAGCATCAATATTTTGCCCTAAAAGAGTTATTTCTTTGTATCCGATTTTCGCTAATTCTTCTATTTCATGTTTAATAGCTTGCGGTGTTCTTGATTGTTCTTTCCCTCTTACCGATGGGACTACGCAATAAGTGCATCGCTCATTGCATCCATAAATAATGTTAACCCAACCACAAATAGCGCTTTCTCTTCTTGCTGTTGCTATGTCTTCGTATATGTGCTGTTCATCGGTTGCTAATACCTGGTGTCCGTTATCAACTTGATTAAGAAGAGTTTCCAGTCGATTTGCATGCTGAGGTCCCATCACAAGATCTATTTCAGGAACTCTTCTTAATAGGGTTTCACCTTCTTGTTGAGCTAAGCATCCTGCAATGATGATTTTTAAATGAGGATCAGACTTTTTTCTTCTGGCTTGCCTTCCTAAATAGCTATAAACTTTTTGCTCAGCATTATCGCGAATAGTGCATGTGTTGTAAAGAATTAGATCTGCTTTAAGTTCCTCTTCTGCAAGTTGATAGCCCATCGTTTGCAGAATACCTGACATTCTTTCTGAATCAGCTTTATTCATTTGACATCCAAAAGTGGTAATCCAATAGCTTCCTCTGTTGATACTTAAAGATGTTCTTTGTTGATTAGGAGCTATGGATGCTGTCATCACAGATTATTTTTTCCTTGGGAAAAAAAGATTTTGAGATTGATTCCAAAAAATGTTCAAAGGGCGAGCGAGGGGATTCGAACCCCCGAATAGCGGCGCCACAAGCCGCTGCCTTAACCACTTGGCGACGCCCGCCTTGTGCTTACAATCTACCAATGATTTGTCATTTTGAGATTACAAAATGATTTTGGTAAGAAATTTGCTTGATTGTATTCTAGGTATTACCGATTGAAATTATCACTTTTTATATCTTGATCACAACGCAATTGTTTGGTAATGAAGTTACTGTGGAATAAGAACCCGGATTAACAAAAGCTCGGGAGTGAATTTTATTCAAAAGTGAATCTCGCAAACAATATTGAACTGATTGCAAGTTCTCCAAAGTCTGGGCACTTAGATGTTCTAGTACCAAGATGCTTGATCGGTAATGGACAGGATGTATTAGGAACCTCAATTGATAAAGAAGGATTGTCGCCCATTCAAGTTGAGTGGAGGGATGGCACAATAACCTCAATTGAGGGTTTAAAACAAACATCTAAACTTCCTGAGGAAATTCTTTTGCCAAGATTTACGGAACCTCATGCACATTTAGATAAAGCATTCTCATGGTCTCGTTCATCTAACTTGAAGGGCACTTATCAAGAAGCCCTGGCAGCGAATCTAAGTGAGTATAAATTGCGGTCCAGAGATGAATTGATTTTCAGCGTTGAAAAGTCTCTCAATCTAGCTCTTGTCAATGGGGTTAGGGCAATCAGATCTCATATTGATAGTTTTGGAAAAACTGCAATGAGAGATTGGGATGTATTGGACGATGTGAGAAAAAAATGGCAAGAGAAAATTTTCTTAGAGTTTGTGGCTTTGGTTCCATTGGAGTTTTGGCAAACTGATGAAGGCGAGCTTTTAGCTCAAAGAGTTGCCTCGAATGGAGACCTTTTGGGTGGAGTAATAGCTCCTCCTTTTAATAAGAGGAAGACTTTTCATTCTTTATCACATTTGGTGCAACTCGCAAACAAACTAAATTGTGATATTGATTTACATATTGATGAGTCTCAGACTTGCTTCGCTGGAGGATTGAAAATTCTTTTAGAAGTATTAGATCAAGTTAAAAATGATATATCAATAACCTGTAGTCATTTAAGCAGCATGGGATTGTTGGGAGACAAGGCGATTTCAAATTTGGCCGAAAAAATGGCTAAGAACAAATTAAAAGTTGTTGCTTTACCACTAACTAACTCTTGGCTTCTTGGAAGAAAAGATCGGACCACTTTAATTAAAAGACCATTGGCTCCAATATTTCAACTTCAAAAGGCGGGAGTTGTTGTATCTGTTGGAGGAGACAATGTAAATGATGCATGGTTTCCTTTATCCAATTTTGATCCAATAAATTTAATGGCTTTTTCCATGCCAATTGCGCATTTGTCTCCCTGGGACAGATTGGGTCTTTCTCCCTTTACTTCGTCTGCAGCACACGTGCTAAGCCTTCAATGGGACGGTATTTTTCAAAAGGGAAGTCCTGCCGATTTTGTCGTGTTAGATTCAAATAGTTGGGTAAAAACATTGTCTGAAAACCCTCAACGAAGAGTTGTAGTTAATGGTGAATTCTTGAATGAATTGACTAAAACAAAAAATCAACATTAATAAATGATTAGCCATGACTAATAAAAAGCAAATTGAGTTGCTTTTAAGTGACTTAACATCAATTTCTGATCTAGAGATCTATCAAAAAATTAGTGATTTAAAAAGGTTTTCTAAAGATTTCTTTGAGTACTCGCCAATATTGATTAATGAATTAAAAGATTGTTTGGCTGAAATAGTCGTTCGACCACTTTCGGTAGATGCAATTATTTTTGTGGCTCAAATTTGTAACAAGTATTCAACTCCTTTGACCCTTAGAGGATCTGGAACAGGAAACTATGGGCAGTGTGTTCCTCTTAACGGTGGAGTTGTTATGGTTATGTCTGGTCTTAAGAAAATTAGAAATTTCGATTCAAAATCAGGTGAAATTACAGTTGAATCTGGTTGTTTGCTTAGAGATATTAATGATGAGTTGATTAAGCATGGTCGTCAGTTGCGGTTGCTTCCAAGCACATGGAGAAGCGCCTCTATTGGTGGCTTCATTGCTGGTGGTTCAGGTGGAATAGGATCTGTTCGTTGGGGATTCCTACGAGATCCTGGGCATTTGCAATCCTTAGAAATAATTACGACTGAGGCTTCACCAAGAAAACTTGAATTGAATGCAAATAATTCAGAGGCTTTGAATCATGCTTATGGAACTAACGGAATTATTACAGCTTTGAAATTAACAACTGCTCCATATGTTAATTGGCACCAAATAGTTGTCGATTGTGCTGACTGGAATCAGGCTGTTGATTTGTTAGCTAAATTTAATTGTGCTGCACTGGATCTTTACTTGGGAACCTTATTAGAAAAAGAAATTGTTAATTGTCTTCCAGATTGGTCTGGTAAACCTTCAGGTAAGCATAGGATTTTACTTTTGGTCTCGCCAGATGGTGTTAGTACAATTGCCCGGCTTGCAAAATCGGCTGAAGCTGATTTTGATGACTTAGGACCTGAAAACCTGAGGGCAGGGACAGGTCTGCGAGAGCTTTCTTGGAACCATACAACTTTGCATATGCGTGGTATTGATCCAAGTTGGACATATTTGCAAATGCTTCTTCCTCAGCCTGAGTATGAGATTATGAGAAAATTAAAATCCGAGTGGGGATCAGATCTTTTATGGCATTTAGAATGTGTTCGTCAAAATGGAGTTCAAAGATTAGCTTCACTCCCTCTTGTGAAATGGCGAGGAGAAAAGGCGATGAACCATTTAATGAGCCAATGCAAAGAGCTTGGTGCAGTAATTTTTAATCCACATACAATCACTGTTGAAGATGGAGGCCTAGGTGTAATTGATTCTGATCAAGTGCAAGCAAAGAGTAATTTTGATCCAAAAGGGATTCTTAATCCAGGTAAACTCAAAGGGTGGAATCTAAAAGAGGATTAATTTAACTCCCTATTTCTACCCTTTTGACTTATCAATAATTGCCTTTGAAAAAGATTACCTATTAAATATAGTGATCCTGTAATTATAGGTGGTGGAGATGGCCATCGGTCTTGTTTTTTAAGTGCTGATAAAACTTCTTCTACACTAAAAGCTTCTTTGATTTGGGTTTTATATTCAGGGCAAAAACTTAAAATTTGATCTTTAGACCAGCTTTGTTGGTAAGGAACAGGAACTAGCCATACTAAATCTTTTTCTCTGATTAGTTTTTGCAGAATGCCTATCATATCTTTTTTTATTTGAATCCCTAGTATCCAAATAACTCCATTTTCTTGATTAGTCCATGCGTCTCTTTCAATGGATAATTGCTTTGCCGCATTAGGATTGTGTGCACCATCAACAACTATTGGCAATCCTTTCCATGTTGTTGCTTGAAGTCTTCCAGGCCATTTAGCAAGAGAGAAACCTTCTCGAATTTGTTCTCTAGAAATACTCCATCCAATATTTTTTAAGGATTCAAGAACTCCTTTGGCTACAGCTGCATTTTCTTTTTGAATCGCTCCTGATAGACCAAGTTCCCAGTCTGATGGTAGTGGATCTACCCAATGAATGACGGCTTGTTGCTTGAGAGCAGTTTCTTCTAAAATTCTTTTTACAATATTGTCTTGAGCAGCTGTAATGACAACACTCTTTGAAGTTATTACAGCTGCTTTTTCAGTAGCTATTTTTTCTAGACTATCACCTAAGTATTCGCAATGATCAAGACCAATAGCTCCAAATGCAATAATAGGTCTATAATTATGTGCGGTTGTTGCATCAAGTCTACCTCCAAGCCCTACTTCAAGAATAAGAAGTTCAACTTCTTTTAAAGTAAAATATTTAAGTGCTATTGCAATAACACATTCAAAAGGAGTCAAACTATATTTTTCTACAATTGGAGCAAGAGCCCGACTCAATGATTGAAATTCTTCTTTTGGTATTTGAGTTTTGTTTATACATATTCTCTCTACCCAATCAACTAAATGGGGAGAAGTGGTAACTCCGGTTTTTATATTTACTAAGCTAAGGACACTGTTAATAAAAGCTGCAATAGAGCCTTTCCCATTGGTTCCGGCAATATGGATAGCAGGTATTTTTTTACAGGGATCTCCCATCGCATTTATAGCCAATAACATACGATCTATACCCAGATTCATATCTTTATATTCTGTGCTCATGCTTTCAAATATGAAGTTCGATTTTGTTATGAAAGTTTCATCAGAGATTTGTCTAGTCTCAATAAAAGCTCTTTGATTTCTTTTTTTGTAATAGTTAAAGGTGGGACTATTCTTAATACCTTTGTACCGGCTGGCACTAGAAGAAGTTTTTCTTCTAAGGCGGATTTCACAATATCAAGAGATGTTATTTTGATATTGTCTTTTAAGACGAGACCTTGAATAAGACCAACGCCTCTGGTGGAGATAAATATATCTGAATATTTATCTGATATTTTAATTAATCCTTCTTTTAACTGAGCACCCCTTTCTTTGACTTTATTTAGGATGTTTCTTTTTTGAATTTCTTTTCCAACGGTAAGAGCTGCTCTACAAGCGAAAGGATTCCCTCCGAAAGTGCTTGCATGATCACCGGGCTGAAAGACATCAGCCAGCGTATTTACCAATAAGGCTCCAATTGCATGACCTCCTCCAAGGCCTTTGGCTAATGTGAAAACATCAGGTTCAATTCCTAGTTGCTCATATCCCCAAAGAGTACCTGTCCTTCCCATTCCGGTTTGAACTTCGTCAAATATCAATAAAACATTGCTGTTCGTACATTTTTTTCTTAAAAGCTCAAAAAATGATTTTTTTCCAATATTTATTCCTCCTTCACCTTGTATGGGTTCAATTAAAACAGCTGCAATTGTTGGACCTGTTTTTTCTAAATCATCAAAAAGATTTTCAAAAGACTCATTATCGTTATAAGAAAAGAACTTAAATCCCCGAACAACTGGCTCGAAGCCTTTGTGATATTTCGGCTGCCCTGTCGCACTTACAGCTGCAAGAGTTCTTCCGTGAAAGCTTTCCTTTGAGCAAAGAATAACTGGATTGTCGATATTACGTTCAATATGCCCATATTTTCTTGCCAATTTAATTGCCGCTTCGTTTGCTTCTGCACCGCTATTACAGAAAAATACACTCTTGGCAAAACTATTAGAAGTTAACCACTGAGCGAGTTCTTCTTGCTCTGGTATCCCGTAAAGATTAGATACATGTTGAAGTTTTCTTAATTGCTTTGATAAAGATTTATTTAATGCTTTATCACTGTGGCCTAAGGAACAAGTGGCAATGCCAGCTACAGCATCAAGATATTTTCTACCTTCTTTGTCCCATACCCACGAACCTCTACCCTTAACGAGGTCTAAAGGAAAACGATTGTAAGTTTTGATCAATGAAGTGGGAGCGGTCGGACTTGAACCGACAAACCCGAAGGTGCCGCATTTTGAGTGCGGTGCGTCTACCAATTCCACCACGCTCCCATACATTTATTTTATGTCAAAACTAGCAAAAAAATGAAACTAAGCTGCATTTTTTTGAGTATTAATATTGTCTTCACTAATTGTGTTGCTGGGGAAGGAATTTTTAGAGGTTGTTTGATCGAATTTTCTAGAAATAACCGAGCCTGCATTAGTTAATTTTTCTTCTAATTTTTCATACCCTCTATCCAAGTGCTCGAGACCAGTGAAAATACTATTACCTTTCGCAGAGAGACATGCAAGGATAATGGCGGCAGATGAACGTAAATCTCCACCTTCTACCTTTCTACCTATGAGTTGTTTTACTCCTTGTATGTGGGCAGTATTGTTTTCTAGATAAATAGAAGCGCCCATTTTGTTTAGCTCCAAAACATGTTGCATCCTATTCTCAAAAACTTTTTCTTTGATTTTGCTGGAACCTTTAGCTGTGGCCATTAATGACATAAATGGAGCTTGAAGATCAGTTGGAAAGCCAGGGAATGGACTTGTGGTAATGTCGACTCCTGAAATTTCTCTTGGAATGATTTTTAAATGATGATTCCCATGTTGAGATATTGAACAGCCACATTCTTTTAATTTTGAAATAACAGCGCTCAAATGATTTGGGATTACTGGACCAATAATGAGGGGCGAGCGTGTTATGGCTGCTGCAATAAGAAAAGTTCCTGCTTCTATCCTGTCGGGTATAACACAATGAGAAGTCCCGCTTAAAGATTCCACTCCAAGGATTGTGATTCTTTTTGTTCCAGCTCCAAAAACTTTTGCTCCCATTGAATTAAGCATTTTTGCAAGATCCTGGATCTCTGGTTCTCTAGCGGGATTCGATATTGTTGTTTTGCCCAACGCAAGGCAAGATGCCATCAAGATGGTTTCTGTCGCTCCAACGCTGGGATATTTGAGAGTAATATTTGCTCCACGTAATCTTTTGTCTTTGTTTGAGACTTGAGCTTTTACAACATCATTTATAACTTCAACTTCCGCTCCTAAAGCTTTTAGACCATTTATATGTTCATCAACAGGTCTTGCTCCAATATTGCAACCACCGGGTAGAGGGATTTTTGCTTCTCCAAGTCTTGAAAGTATGGGGCCAACACAGAAAAAGCTTGCTCTCAAACTATGAACTAGTTGATAGGGTAATTCAACGTTATGAATGGACTCCGAATTAATCTCGATAGAATTATTTGTTTTAGTTAACTTTGCGCCCAAATTACGGAGAATCTCTGACATGACTTCAATGTCCGTGAGTTGTGGGACATTTTTAATGAGGAGTTTTTCTTTCGTAAGAAGAGATGCAGCCATTAAAGCTAGTGAAGAATTTTTTGCCCCACTAACTCTTAAGCCCCCACTAAGCGGATACCCTCCTTTTACCTCCAGATGTGGCGGAATAATATTCCTTTTAATTGTCGCCACACTACTCATATTGGAGCGAACTGCTTACCCAGCCATAATGCCAAGTGGATTTCAAATAGTCCAGTCAACCTTATTGAAAATTGATGGGTTCAAATTAAATATTGATAATGTTGAAAGTTTGAATAAAATTTTTAAAATAGTTTTTATTGAATTTAATTAGAAAATTCAATGTTTATTTCAACGCAAGAAACTTTTTTGCTTTTAAAAATTAAATAATTTGAGGTTGGAAAATTAATAATTCATATTCTCCATTGATTACAAGTAAAAGGAACCCTTTGGTTAGGAAATTGAGGGCCCTTTTAAAAAAAACTGGGCGAGAAGAGCATTCTTCTCTTTTGCTTGAGGGGTCTCATTTGTTAGAAGAGGCTTTGAAAACAAATTTTTTGCCAAAAGAAGTTATTGCAACTCCTGAATGGTGTGATAAGCATGAGGATGTTTTAAAAAAAATAGCTTCAAAATCTTTATTAACCCGTGTAACTACACATGTTTTAGAAGCATCTTTGTCAACAGTGACTCCTGATGGTGTTGCAGCGATATTCCCAATGTCAGGGTTGCCAAAACCGGGAAAAGCTCCAAAACACATTTTAGCTTTAGATAGGATTCAAGATCCTGGCAATTTGGGAAATTTATTCCGATCAGCCTTTGCTGCTGAATATGAAGTTATTTGGTTAGCTTCGGGAGCAGATCCCCTAAATCAAAAGGTTTTAAGATCTTCAGCTGGCACAGTTCTTCATTTACCTTTTCAACGTATTGGAGATTCATCTTCTTCAAGTATTGAAATGCTTGTTTCAAAACTCAATATTGCAATTGATGAAAATTATCAAGTAGTAGGAACGATTTCACCGAATAAAATTACTGATAAGAAAGTGAAACCTTATTGGGAATTAGACTGGGATCTCCCTACTGTATTGGTTCTTGGTAATGAAGGCTCAGGTGTTCATTCTTCAATTGAAGCCTGTTGTTCAGACTTTGTTACGTTGCCTCATAGCTCATTAGTTGATTCACTAAATGTGGCATCTGCGGCAGTTCCTCTGTTGTTGGAGCGACAAAGAGTAAAAATGGTTAAGGGTATTCAAAAAAAACCGTGAGTGAAATTTCTTTTGACTTTGACCTAATTGTTGTCGGAGCTGGATATGGAGGTTTTGATGCTGCTAAACATGCAGCAGAGGCTGGCTTGAAAGTGGCGATTGTCGAATCAAGAGATATGGGTGGAACCTGTGTCAACAGAGGCTGTGTCCCGTCTAAAGCATTACTAGCAGCCAGTGGTAAAGTTCGTGAGCTTGCTAATGTTCCCCATCTTGCTGAATTTGGTATACATTCCGCTCCGGTCAGATTTGAACGTAAAAAAATTGCCGAACATGCAAAAAACTTAGTTGAGACAATTCGAAAAAATCTAACTAAAACATTAGAAAGATCGGGAGTTGAGATACTTAGAGGAGAAGGACGTTTAGAAGGAAATCAAAAGGTCGGTTTACGAGAAACAAATGGAGTTGATAGAATCTTTTCCGCCAGAGATATTATCTTGGCTACAGGCTCTGACCCTTTTGTACCGCCTGGGATTGAAATTGATGGACGAACTGTTTTCACAAGTGATGAGGCTATTAATTTAGAGTGGTTGCCAAAATGGATTGCAATAATTGGTAGTGGCTATATAGGTTTGGAATTTGCTGATATTTATACAGCTTTAGGTTGTGAGGTAACCATGATTGAAGCTCTCGATAAAGTAATGCCTACTTTTGATCCTGATATCACGAAAATTGCTTCAAGAAATTTAATTGATAAAAGAGATATTGAAACTCGAGCTGGAGTGTTCGCTACTAAAGTTAAGCCAGGCTGTCCCGTAGAGGTCGAGCTTACAGATGCAAAGAGTCGAGAAGTTATTGAGGAGTTACAAGTTGACGCTGTTCTGGTTGCAACAGGCAGAGTACCGTCGACTAAAAATCTAAATCTACAATCCGTTGGAGTTGAAACAACAAGAGGTTTTATTCCAATTGATGATCAGATGAGAGTATTGGTAAATGAAAAACCAATTCCTAATCTATGGGCAGTGGGAGATGTTACGGGTAAGTTGATGTTGGCCCATACCGCTGCAGCACAGGGGAGTATTGCTGTAGAAAATATTTTAGGAAAAGAAATTGAAATTGACTACAGAAGTATTCCTGCCGCAACTTTTACTCACCCCGAGATCAGTTCCGTTGGACTTTCGGAAGAAGAAGCAAAAGACATAGCGAAAAATGAAGGCTTTGAACTTGGAATAGTTAGAAGTTATTTTAAAGCGAACTCTAAGGCCTTGGCTGAATTAGAAAGTGATGGAATTATGAAGTTGATTTTTAATAAAGATACGGGAGAGGTCCTTGGGGCTCATATTTATGGACTACATGCGGCTGATCTGATACAAGAAGTTTCTAATGCAATTTCTAGAAGACAACGAGTCAAAGACTTAGCAAAAGAAGTTCATACGCATCCAACATTAAGCGAAGTTGTAGAGGTTGCCTATAAACAGGCATCTTTACAAATAAAGAAGTAGTAAATCAAATTTTATTTTATAGATCATTAATTATTTAAATTATGGAAATCAGAAGAAGACCTCCTAATCCAAGTATAAAAGTAGCTAATTTAGAGTATGCAATCCCTCACCCAGATTCAAAACCTAAAAATATTTTGGAGGAAATTGTTTGGGAAAAACATCTTGAAGTTGAGATTGCAAGAAAAAAAGTTTCGCTAGAAGATTTAAAGAAAAAGATCAAGGATTTACCCAAAACAAAAAATTTTATAGATGCATTAAGAAATAGTAATTCGAAACCAGCACTAATTTCAGAAATAAAAAAAGCTAGTCCAAGTAGAGGAATAATTAGAGAGGACTTTGACGCAAAAATGATAGGTAAAATGTATCAAGATGGAGGCGCTAACTGTATATCAGTCTTAACAGATAAAAAATTTTTTCAAGGTGGTTTTGATGTCTTAGTTGAAGTTAGAAAGGAAATAAAAATTCCAATCCTCTGTAAGGATTTTATTCTTTATCCCTATCAGCTTTACCAAGCAAGAGCTGCTGGCGCTGATGCTGCACTTTTGATAGCAGCAATCCTGAATGATTCAGATTTAAAATACTTATCTAAGGTTGCTGAACATTTGGGACTAACAATATTAGTAGAGGTTCATGACTCAGAAGAACTTGAAAGAGTCCTAAAAATTAATGTATTTAACTTAATAGGTATTAATAATAGAAATTTAAAGAGTTTTAAAACTGATCTTGAAGTTACAAAGAAGTTGGCTAAGAAATATGCTAACCAAATCAAGGAAAATTCTATTACTTTGGTAAGCGAGTCAGGTTTATTTACTCGTGAGGATTTGGATTTAGTAAAGAGTTATGGGGCTGATGCTGTTTTGGTTGGTGAATCTCTTATGTCAAAGGAAGATATATTAGGTGGAGTTAAAAAATTAATTGGTAAGTTATAAACTAAGGAAAAGATTCATACCAATCACTTGAGACTATTTAGAGAAAATTTTTTCTACTTTCCCAATGATTAAATCTAATTCAATCAAACCCAATTCTCGACTATCGGTACTCTTCAAGGAGTTGTCTCCCCTTAAATCAAATTTATTTTGATAAATTCTATGAATTCTTTTAATGATTAACTTGTTCTTTGTTTTTGGATGAGAGGCAACTACGATGTCTCCAATCTTTAAGTCAATATTTTTTTTGTTTAACTTTTTGTATGTTACTAAATCTCCCTCTTTAAGAGTTCTTTCCATAGAAGTACCGACAACACGTAAATGTTGTCGGTAACCGATTATTAAAGTAAATAAAGTAAATAAGTCTGGCTTGTGGAAAAGACTTTTATTAGCTTGCGGTAACCCAGCTATCACTTCTACCTTTTGATGACCAAAACATAGAGTGAATCTTTTGTACAGCTGCTAATAATTCTTCTGCCTTGCTTTGATCAATATTTACCTTGCATGCACTACAAAGCTTTGCTGCTTTCCAAAAAGTGTCATGAAGATCTGGATATGTAGCTAAGTGTTCAGGCTTGAAGTAATCAGTCCAGAGGATTAGAAGTTCTTTTTTGGCCTTTTGTGACTCTTCTTCTTTAATCGCAACGAAGCGAGAAAAAGTGTTGTTATAAGCTGAAATAGAAGACTGATCGTTACCAGCTGGAGCTAGAGCAATAAGTTTTTTCGTCATAGATAAAACTGCCTCTGCCGCAACTCTCGCAGAAGCAGGGTCATATACACCGCAAGGTCCGTCACAGTGAGCGTGAACAGATTTTGCTGGAAGCTTGTTAAAGATTGATGTAAGTGTTTCGCTCAACATCTGAAAATAATTTGTGAACATTTTTTTTTACATTAATGGCGTTTGTCAACAAACGCCATAACTTTTTCTAGAGCTTTCTGAATAATTTAAGAAATTCACTTAACAGCTAATAATTCCACTTCAAAAATTAAAACTGAATTAGGGGGGATTGGACCTATTCCTCTGCTGCCATACCCCAATTCTGGTGGGATGACTAATTTTCTTTTGCCTCCAACTTTCATGCCTTCGACTCCCTCGTCCCAACCCTTTATCACCATCCCTGCACCTAAAGTAAATTCAAAAGGACCTCTTCCATAACTGCTGTCAAATTCTTTCCCATCATCAAGAGTACCCTTGTAATTTACTGAGACACTTGTCCCTGGGGTGGCTTCTTGACCATCACCTAAAATTAATTCAGTAAGTTTAAGCCCACTTGAAGTTACTTGAGATGCTCCTATCTCAGCTCCTCCGAGAGGAGAGTTACTTGCACTGGTTTTATCTGAAGCCATAGTAAAAAGTGATGGATTTGGGTCTTCTGGGTCTAATTCAAATGGATTAGTTACAGATTCTCTGTTTTTTGTGGATTGCCTTACATCCGCTTGGATTGGTTGGTCAATTTGTAAGGCATTCGTTGGAGTCGGTGAGATGATTTGGCTGATCACTGCAATCATCAAGCAGCTAAGGCAAACAGAAAAGCTAATTAAGATTTCTCTCACAGCAATATTAAGTAGTCGGAAATATTCTTACAGATTAATACCCAAATTACATCTATTTAAAAGATAACTAACCAGAGAGCATGAATTTTGTTGGTGTGTATTTTATTAAATTAGATTTATGAATAATATCTATTCTCTTTTTATTAAAGCTTTTGCTGGTGGAGCTCTAGCAGGAATCTCCCTTGGTGAAGGCAATTATGTATTCATGCTTTTGGGAATATCTTTACTTTGGCCTGCTAGTAAGAATCCATGGGGGGGCTTTTGTTGGGGTGCGATGGCTATTTTATGGAGTCATAAGTGGTTGCTATCTTTGCATCCACTCAGTTGGGTAGGAATAAACTCAAATTTAAGCTTGCCCATTACTATTTTTATATGGCTTTTGTGTGGAGCCTTTGGAGGGACTCTGGTTTTTAGTTGGTCAGCTTTAAGTGGCTTTTTGGCTAAAGGAAGAATGCAGTTTTCTAAATTAGAAAATAAGTTTATTTATGCCGTCTTATTATCAACAATATGGGGTCTAACTGAAGAAATCCTATCTAGAGGCCCTTTGTTTTGGATGGGTGTAGGGCCAAGTTTATTACCACAAGATAGATATTTGGCTGGATTAGCAAGATGGATAGGTTCGGGCGGCTTGGCCTCTATCCATCTTTTAGCTGGATGGTGGATTTGGCAACTTTCAATTGCTTTTCAAGCAAGAAAAAAACTCAAGAAATTGATTATTCTAGGTGTTGCTTATTTTTCGTTAGCTCATTTAATTGGATTTATCTTGTTGTTGGATTCTCCAACTGATTCGCTAAAACAGGTTGCTTTGTGGCAAACAAATATTCCAATAAGACAAAAATTTAGTCAGGAAGAAATAAATGCTTTGCCTTCAAAAGTAGATAAAGCATTAACTGATGCTGTTGAAATGAATGCATCTTTTTTAATTGCTCCAGAAGGAACGTTGCCTTTGGATAGAAGAAAGATTCGAGATTTTCCTGTTAAATTTCTCTCTGGAGGTTTCAGGAAAATAAAGGGTTCTCTACGAAGTTCAATATTGGTTTTTAATCCAGGTGATGTGTCTTTTTCGGATGTATTGGACAAATCTAGATTAGTCCCTCTGGGCGAATGGATTCCTGCATTGCCCAACTTTATGAAAAATGGCCTTTCTGCAGTAGGCGGAATTGAAAGTGGGAATCCGTCAAGACTTCTTGATTGGGATGGTCCCTCTTTTGCAGGTGCTATTTGTTATGAATTGAGTAATGGGAAAGCTATAGCTAAAGCAGTAAATCAAGGAGCTAAATGGATTTTAGTGATTGCAAATTTAGATCCCTATCCTATTTCTTTGCAAAGACAATTTTTATCTATTGCTCAATTAAGGAGTATTGAAACATCAAAAAATTTAATATCTGTCTCCAATACCGGACCAACATCTTTGATTAAAAGTAATGGAAGAATTGATACCCTCCTTGAACCAAAAAGAGAACTTGTTAAACTCGTTGATCTGGAATTAAATGGAAAGAAAACACTATATACTTTGATTTCTGAATTCCCTTTAATTTCAGTTGTTTTTATAAGTTTAATAGGCGTTTTGCGATTACGTAAGTATGATTCAAATTAAGACTCTTTCGAAATAATTCCTCCTCCTAATACATAATCACCCTTATAAAATACTGCTGCTTGCCCAGGAGTAATTGAAAATTGATCTTCTTTAAAATGAATATGACATTTATTACAATAATTTTCTTTAGTACTATCAATATTTGGTGTTAACTTTGCTTTCACTGCTCTGCTTCTGTATCTGATTTGGACCTCAACTTCTATTGGCTTTTGAGGCGCTTCAATTGATACCCAATTTATATCTTTGACAATA
Organism: Prochlorococcus sp. AG-402-G19; assembly: GCA_003279455.1. Taxonomy (GTDB): domain Bacteria; phylum Cyanobacteriota; class Cyanobacteriia; order PCC-6307; family Cyanobiaceae; genus Prochlorococcus_B. The sequence goes on along the minus strand of QCHU01000005.1, from coordinate 25,918 downwards.
CACTCTGACTTACCAGAATCTTCTCTTGGGGCAACAATTACTCTGTTGAAAGAGGCATCAATTTCAACAACATGTAGAGGTACTTCCCATGCAATCCCTAATCCTTTTCGTTGTCCTATCGTGTAATGCTGAATTCCATTATGGGACCCTATTATTTCCCCGTTTTTAAGGACAATCTCTCCTTCCTTTTGGGGTAGATACTTATCAATAAAAGCATTCATTGATCCGTAATGTTCAGCAAGACAAAGGTCTTGACTTTCAGGTTTTTCGGCAGTTTTTAATGAATGTTTAAAAGCTTCGATTCGTGTTGTCTCTTTAGTTAATTCTCCAAGAGGAAAAATTGTTTTTCCTAAGATTTCTTGTGGGAGATCATATAAAAAATAGCTTTGATCTTTGTTGAGATCTTTCCCTCTTAAAAGCTTATGTCTTTTAATTCCATCACTCGGAAGATCATTTCTGTCGAAAGATTCATTTGAATATTTAATCCTTGCGTAATGCCCAGTAGCGATCTTTTCGACGTTTTTATTTTCTTTAACCCATTTCAGCATTTCTGAGAATTTGACTGATTTATTGCAGCGAGAGCAGGGTAAAGGAGTGATTCCTTCTTCATATCCTTTGATGACATTATTGATTATTTCTTTTTGGAAAATTTCTTTTGAATCGACTATGTGATGCTTAATTCCAAGTTGATCACATATCCCTGCTGCATCAATTAATCCATCTGAGCAGCAAGATCCTTTCCCTTTCATTAGCCACAAAGTTAATCCCACTACATCCCAACCAGCTTCACAGAGTAGAGCAGCCGTTAAGGAGCTATCTACACCTCCAGAAAGCCCCACGACAACGGAATGATTTCCAGAAAATGATTGCAGTCTTTTTAATGTTTTCTCGACTGTTTCTTCTGAAGTCAAATCATTTAAAACTTTTTTTGTTTCTCTTGTGTCCACATTCATGAGCATTGATAGTAGCTTCTATTCATAGTGGTTGGGTTGCTTTTTGATTTTGAATTGGCCTAAATCTGATTCGGAACATTTGATGGTTTCTTCAGAGCAGATGAAAAACATAGAAAAGGAAATGTTTTCTATGGGTATGCCTGTTGAAGCTCTGATGGAAAAAGTAGGGATTGGTATCTCTACATGGATATTAGACAGACAAGGATTGATTGAAAATGGTGCAATCGTTTTAGTAGGTCCAGGGCACAACGGAGGCGATGGACTCGTTGTTGCAAGAGAACTTTATATGTCAGGCGTTGATATCTCTATTTGGTGTCCATTCCCATTGAAAAAAGAATTAACACAAAAACATTTCGACTATGCAATGCGAATAGGTATTGAAAACTTGGAGCATAAACCTGATTCAAATTCTGATTTATTATGGATTGAGGCATTATTTGGATTAGGTCAATCAAGAATTATTTCTGATGAAATAGTTCACTTATTGAATATGAAGAAGAAATTTAGTCCTGGTAAATTAATTAGTATTGATATCCCCGCTGGATTAGACTCAGATAATGGAAACACAGTATCAAATACATCATTTAAAGCTTCTTCTACGCTATCTTTAGGCCTCTTTAAGACTGGGTTAATTCAAGATTCGGCTATTGATTTTGTGGGCGATTTAGAGAGAGTAGATATCGGGATTCCAGATAAGATTTTGGCTGATCTACCTGAAACCCAGCCTCTGAGGATTTCGTTTTCAGATTTATCTACCTTCGTTTGGCCTAAGCCAAGCAAAAGTAAAAGTAAATATAAAAGAGGAAGAGTTCTGGTGATTGCAGGAAGTGAGAGATACAGAGGAGCAGCATCCCTTGCTTTGAGTGGGGCTTTAGCAAGTGGAACTGGTAGTGTTAGCGCTTTTTTGCCTAATTCAGTTGCATCTGCCCTTTGGAGTTCTCACCCTGAGGTCTTATTGCTTGGAGATCTAAATACTTTTCAGGACGGTTCTTCAGGTTTTTCCAAAGTTTTAAATGAAGTTGATTTGAATAGGTTTGACTCGATTTTGCTTGGACCTGGATTAGGGATTGCAGAAGAAAAAGATTGTTTTGGCTCTGAATTGCAGGATTTCAAAGGCCTACTTGTTCTTGATGCTGATGCAATCAATAGGCTTTCGATAACTTGGAAAGGTTGGGAATGGCTAAATAATCGAGAAGGTCCTACCTGGCTTACCCCTCATCTTGAAGAATTTCAAAGGCTATTTCCTTTAATTGATTGCTCGAATCCATTGAAGGCTGGAATTGAAGCTGCCAAAATCAGCAGTTCTTCTGTCTTATTGAAATCTGCTCATAGTGTTATTTCAGATCCAGAAGGGAAAACCTGGCAAATAGGGCAAGTTAATTCAAGTGTTGCAAGAACTGGCCTTGGCGATGTTTTGGCTGGGTTTGTTTCAGGGATGGGTGCTGCTGGACTCGCAAGTGATAAAAAATTGGATACAAGTTTGCTTGCTGCTTCAGCTTTGATGCATGCATATGCAGGGGCTTTTTGCGTAAAAGGGAGCACCGCAAGCACTATTTGCACTTTTCTTAGTGAATTAATAAAAAAGGAAAGCACTTGAAATGTTTTGAAACAACCATTTAAAGTGCGTTAAATGGTTGTTTTGGTGTCATTTGTTAACTAATCGTCAACAGAATCTGAAGCCTTCCTGTAACCCAGCCATCTTTTACGATTTCTGTAGGAAAGTCTTATCACTTTGAAAAACGGGTCTAGAAACAATGGTTTCAACTGCACCCAAGCCTGCTGAATCCCAAAAACGACGCAGCAGTGATCCAATTAGTTGGTACCTTTCTTCTATAGGAAGAGTTCCTCTTTTAACTCCAGCGGAAGAAATTGAACTTGGTAACCAGGTTCAAACAATGATGAGCCTTACTGAAGATGGTCAGATTAAGGAAGAGAGCAAAGAATTTAATTCACATCAAAGAAGATTGATTCGAATTGGAAGGAGGGCAAAGGAAAGAATGATGAAAGCCAATCTTCGACTGGTTGTAAGTGTTGCAAAGAAATATCAAGGAAAAGGTCTGGAACTCTTGGATTTAGTCCAGGAAGGTTCTCTTGGATTAGAAAGGGCGGTAGAAAAATTTGATCCAACTCGTGGTTATAAGTTTTCTACTTATGCTTTTTGGTGGATAAGGCAAAGCATGACAAGAGCTATTGCTTGTCAGTCAAGAACAATTCGATTACCTGTTCATTTAAGTGAGAGATTAGCGACTATAAGAAAAGTCAGTTTGGATTTAGCTCATAAGCTCGGAGCAATGCCTAGTCGTATTGAAATAGCTGAGGCGATGGAAATTGAGTTAGAAGAACTTGATTCGATTTTGAGACAAGCTCTTACTACTAGCAGTCTTGATGCACCCGTTAATGGTGATGAAGGTCGTAGTTTTTTAGGTGATCTAATAGCTGACGGCTCTGGAGAAGAACCGCTAGATAAAGTTGAACAAAAAATTCATCAAGAGCAACTTGGAAGATGGCTAAGTCATCTAAGCGAACAAGAACAGCATGTTATTAGGCTTAGATTTGGATTAGAGGGCAATGAAAGACATACTCTCGCAGAGATAGGAAGATTGTTACAGGTTTCTCGTGAGAGGGTTAGGCAAGTTGAGTTAAAAGCTTTAAGAAAATTGAGAAATCTCACGAGAAAGCTTCCAAGTGGAATTTGAATTTGATCTACTTTAGTTTTAGCTCTCAGCCCAGATGTATTTAGTTAATTCACTAGGGTCAGGTTCTGGAGCATTTAGAGCAAATTCAACAGCATCGTTAACTTCTAAATCAATTTCTTTCTCGATATTTTTTAACTCTTCATCCGAGACGAATCCAGAACTGGTTAAATCATTTTTTAGCTTTTTAATTGGATCTCTTTTAGCCCAGAATTCCTTCTCTTTTTCAGACCTAAGTTCGTCTGGATCGGCTAGTGAATGGCCTCTAAACCTGTAAGTAAGACATTCTATCAAAGTTGGGCCTTCCCCAGCTCTTGCCCGTTCTAGAGCCCTTTGAGCAGCTCCTCTTACAGCTAGCACGTCCATCCCGTCAACCTCTTCTCCGGGCATTCCAAATGCAGAAGCTTTTCTCCATATCTCTGTTTCACTAGTTGCTCTGTCATGGGCCATCCCAATTGCCCATTTGTTATTTTCTACTACAAATATGATTGGCAATTTCCATAATTGAGCCATGTTTAAACATTCATAAAATTGACCAATATTGCATGTGCCATCTCCGAAAAAAGCTGCAGTTACAGAATCACTATTTTCTCTAAGAGCCTCTCTTTTGTATTTGCTGGTGAAAGCAGCTCCAAGCGCGACTGGAATACCTTCACCAATAAATGCATAACCCCCAAGAAGATGATGTTCTTTTGAAAATAGGTGCATAGAACCTCCTCTCCCCTTACTGCAGCCTGTCTCCTTGCCAAACAGCTCGCTCATAACCTCTTTTGCAGGAACTCCAGCACTTAAAGCATGAACATGATCTCTGTAAGTGCTGCAAAACCAGTCGTGTTTGCGTTTCATTGCACCAATAACACCTGTGCTTATTGCTTCCTGCCCGTTGTAAAGATGAACAAACCCAAACATCTTTCCTCTGTAATACATTTCTGCACATTTATCTTCAAATCTTCTTCCCAAAGTCATATCTTTGAAAAGATTTAAACCAATTTCTCTATTGATTTCAGCGGGTTTGATGTTAGCTAAATGGCTTAGTCTGTCGGCGTGTTCCCTGTGCTGAACAGGGTCTTGGCTGCTTTTGTCCTTGTTGTGAGACATGACTTTGTTCATATTCACGTATCAATCCTTTTTAGACTTTAAGCGTCAATGGATGCAAAATGGATAAAACCCCTTACGATGCCTAGAGCTTTTTTCCTAATTACCAAGTAGCGATTGGAATTACCTATTGATCATTTTCGCTTATTGGGGGTTAGCCCTTCTGCAAATGCTGAAGAAGTCCTCAGAGCTTTTCAGCTAAGGCTAGATCGTCCTCCCAAGCAAGGCTTTACTTATGAAGTTTTAGCTCAAAGAGCTGAGCTGCTAAGACTTTCTGCCGATCTTTTATCCAATCCTACTGAACGCCAATCTTACGAACTTGCTCTTATTGAGGGCTCTTCAGGACTTGACTTGTCTTCAAATCGTGAAGTAGCAGGTTTGCTTCTTCTGTGGGAATCAAATTCTTCTTTTCAAGCTTTTAAGCTTGCAAAGAAAGCACTGCAGCCGCCACAAGCCCCTGCCTTGGGTAGCGGAAGAGAGTCAGATTTAACATTAATAGCAGCTTTATCTTGTAGAGACGCCTCTATTGATGAGCAGGCATGCAGAAGATACGCCTCAGGGGCAGATCTGCTCCAAGAAGGTATTCAGTTGCTTCAAAGGATGGGAAAGCTTGTTGAGGAAAGAAAAACCCTCGAGTCTGATCTAGAGACCTTACTTCCATACAGAATTCTTGATTTGTTAAGTAGAGAGAGTGAAGGTGAAAAATCTCATCAGGAAGGCCTGATGTTGTTGGAAGAATTTGTTAACAAAAGGGGCGGACTTGAAGGGAAAAGAAATTCAGCAAAAATAGCAGGATTAAATCAAAATGACTTTGAGCTATTTTTTCTCCAAATTAGAAGATTTTTAACTGCAAAAGATCAGTCAAGACTTTACTTGAATTGGTACCGAAGGGGGTCCGAAGATGCTGGTTTTCTTGCTGCTTTTGCATTAATTGCCTCCGGTTTTTCTTATCGAAAACCAGAACTCTTGCAAGAGGCACGCAAATATCTTCGAAATATAAACATTAATGGTTTTGACGCTATGCCATTAATTGGATGTCTTGATCTTTTATTAGGCGATGTAAAGCAAGCAGAGTCTCGTTTTAGAAGCAGTTCAGATGAGAAATTAAAAGATTGGCTAGATAATTATCCAGGTGAAACATTGGCTGCACTTTGTGACTACTGCAGAAATTGGTTAAGTAAAGATGTGTTGGTAGGTTTTAGTGATATTCAAATACAAGCAGTAAATCTTGATGATTGGTTCTCTAATCAAGAAGTACAAATATATGTAGAACAGTTAGAAACAAAAGGTGCATTAGCAATAGCAAAAGCAGGATTTTCTTTCCTATCCTCCTTGACCCCTGAACAAGAAATTGAGAATAAGTCATCAATAAACTTGGATGAAGAAGAAGCTGATTTGCCAATGCCAGGTGGGTCTTTGGATGATATTTTGAAAGAAAAGTCTTTTAAATCACGATTGCAAAGCAAAGAAGCTTTCTTGGGAACCGATATAGTTAAAAAAATATTTTCGAAATATCATTCAACTGTTGAATTGATCAAAAGATCAGACTTCAAATCCTTCTTATTGAAACAACCGATTTATACAAGTGCTTTTGCATTCATTGGTTTATTTATTATTGGAACCAGCTTTGGGATACTGACACAGAGAAAACCATCTGGAACTATTAATCTCAAAAATATTTCGACTTCTGAAGTCGTTAAATCAGAAGATGTTAAAAACAAAGATAGTGGCTCAAATAAAACAGTTAATGATAAAGAAAGGTTGGATATAAACAAATCAATTCCACTTACTACTCCCGCCCCTACGGATGAAGAAATTCAATTTCTTATTGAATCATGGTTAAAGGGAAAAGCAGATATTTTAAGTGGTTTAGAAAGCGAAATTCTCTCTTCTGTCGCATCTCCTAATCTTTATAATATAGAACTTGAAAGAAGGAATAAATACAATAAACTAGGCCAGGATATTATTATTGATGCGAGAATAACTACAATTGATATAGTTAAAAAAACAAATAAAAGAATAGAAGCAGATGTTGAAATGAAATATAAAGATAAAAAGATTAATTCTTCTGGTGATATTTTAGAGTCAAGTGTTTACCCTTCTTTAAAAGTAAAGTATATAATAGGTAAGAATAAAAATAACTGGCAAATAGTTGATTATATTAGTGGTAATTAAAAAATAAATTTTTAAAATTAATTCTGAAACTCTAAGAAAATGTTTGAGGAACTATCCAATCAATTTGAAGATGCCGTAAAGGCATTTAAGGGTGAAGCTAAGATTTCAGAGGAAAATGTTGATGAAGCACTTAAGCAAGTAAGGCGAGCTCTCTTAGAGGCAGACGTCAGTTTGTCTGTTGTAAAAGAATTTATCGAAGAAGTTAGAGTCAAGGCAGTTGGTACGGAAGTTGTCAGAGGTATAAATCCTGGCCAGAAATTTATTCAAGTTGTTCATGAACAACTTGTAAATGTAATGGGAGGAGAGAATGATCCCTTGGCTAATTCAGATGAAAAACCAACCGTGATTTTAATGGCTGGCCTTCAAGGAGCTGGAAAGACTACAGCCACCGCAAAACTTGGATTGCTCCTTAAAGAAAAAAATCTAAAACCATTACTGGTAGCTGCTGATACTTATAGACCAGCAGCTATTGATCAATTAGTAACTCTGGGAAATCAAATTGATGTAGAGGTTTTTAATTTAAGTTCCAATCTAAATCCAGAAGAGATTGCAAGAAAAGGCTTGGAGAAAGCCAGAGAAGAAGGATTTGACACTCTTGTTGTAGATACTGCCGGTCGGCTTCAAATTGATACAGAAATGATGGGTGAGATGGTTCGAATTAAAGAGGCCGTTCAACCAGATGAAGTTTTATTGGTAGTTGACTCAATGATTGGCCAAGAGGCTGCTGACATTACTAGGAGCTTTCATGAAAAAGTTGGAATAACAGGAGCTGTTCTCACAAAACTAGATGGAGATTCGAGAGGAGGTGCTGCTCTTTCTATTAGAAAAATCAGTGGGAAACCAATCAAATTTATTGGGACTGGAGAAAAGGTTGAGGCATTGCAACCTTTTTATCCCGAGAGGATGGCTAGCAGAATCTTAGGAATGGGTGATGTTTTAACTCTTGTTGAAAAAGCACAGAAAGAAGTTGAAATTGCTGATGCAGAAATCATGCAAAAGAAGCTTCAAGAAGCAACTTTTGATTTCTCAGATTTTGTAAAGCAGATGAGGATGATAAAGAGAATGGGCTCGTTAGGTGGCTTGTTAAAAATGATTCCTGGAATGAATAAAATTGATGATGGAATGATTAAAAGTGGCGAAGATCAACTTAAAAAAATCGAGGCCATGATTGGTTCAATGTCAGAAGAGGAAAGGAATAAGCCTGAATTATTGGCAGCACAACCTTCAAGGCGACGAAGAGTGGCCAGTGGTAGTGGGCATCAGCCAGCAGACGTTGATAAGGTCCTTGCTGATTTCCAGAGGATGCGAGGTTTGATGAAGCAAATGTCTACTGGAGGCGGACTTCCTGGCATGGAAGGAGGACTTCCTGGTATGGGAGGACTTCCTGGTATGTCTTCGTTAGGTGCTAACCCCAATCAATCAAGAAAAGGAAGAGGCGGTCCAGGTTCTGCGCCTCGGAGACAGCGACCAGTTAAGAAAAAGAAAGGTTTTGGTGATCTTTAGAGATAACAAAAGGCTAAATTAATCATCTGTGGAGTATTATTAAAACAAAGAACCTTTGTGTTCAATCCACTTACGTATAAATAGAAGATGATCAAGCTCCGCCTTAAGCGGTTTGGTAAAAAGCGTGAATCCAGTTTTCGTCTAGTTGCCTGTAATAGCACATCAAGGCGTGATGGTCGACCTCTGCAAGAACTAGGCTTTTACAATCCAAGAACCAAAGAAACTCGATTAGATACTGAGGCTTTAAGAACTCGATTAGGACAAGGAGCACAGCCTACTGATGCAGTAAGAACTTTATTAGAAAAAGGAGGACTTCTTGAAAAGAAAGTTCGACCAGCAGAAGTTCTAGGTAAGCAAAAACAAGAAAAAGAGAGACTAGCTAAGAATAAAGGTGCAGCAGCATCGGAAACTTCTGAATAAGAAGTTTTGATGAATATCAAGAATTTCAACAAAATTTATGTCTGAAGCAACCACTGAAGGTCGCTTTTCTATAGATCTGCCTGATTCTGATGCTGCTACAGCTTTGTCAGGGACTGGTCAGTCAACACTTCACAACTTGGAAACCCTTACAGGAGCATCTTTTTCTTTAAGGGGATTACAACTTGAAATAAAAGGAAATTCTTATGAATTAGAGAGAGCTGCAGCAATTGTTGAACTCGTTAGACCAATATGGCAAGAAGGTCAAATGGTCTCAAGCGTTGATTTACATGCCGCTGCTGGAGCATTAGATAATGGAAAAAAAAATGATCATGCCAAATCAACAAAAAAGGTTTTAGCTAGAAGTCAAAGAGGAAATCTTTTAAGGCCAAGAACTATTAGACAAAAAATTTATGTAGAAGCAATGGAAAAGAGTGATCTTACTTTTGCTTTAGGTCCGGCAGGAACTGGTAAGACATTCTTGGCAACTGTATTGGCTGTGCGAATGCTTACTGAGAGAAAAATTGAGAAAATTATTTTGACAAGACCTGCAGTTGAGGCTGGAGAAAGATTGGGCTTTTTACCTGGAGACCTACAACAAAAGGTAGATCCTTATCTGAGACCTTTGTATGATTCTCTACACTATCTACTTGGTCAAGAAAAAACTAATTTACTTATTGAAAAAAACGTAATTGAAGTGGCTCCCTTGGCATACATGCGAGGCAGAACTTTAGAAGAATCTTTTGTGATACTTGATGAAGCTCAAAACACGACTCAAGCACAAATGAGAATGGTTCTTACTAGGTTAGGCGAAAGATCAAGAATGGTAGTAACTGGGGATGTAACTCAAGTAGACTTGCCATTCGGACAAATGAGTGGACTTGTTGAAGCAGCAGATTTACTCGAAAAGGTTGATGGGATTTCAGTTTGCAGACTTACCTCAGCAGATGTAGTGAGACATCCACTTGTTCAAAGTGTTGTGGATGCCTATGCAGAACTAGATAAAAAAAGACGATAGGGTGATCCGCATTCACATTTGTGAAGAGTTATTTTTTTTGTGTCAAAATAGGTATTAATAATTATCTGGTGCGTTATGCCAGCAAACAGCAATTTTCAACAAGCTATTCGTGAAGCACAATCGAGTGCATTAATAGGCCCTAATGTAGTTAATAAAGCCTTGCCCTATGTAGGCGGAGGAATGGCTTTAACCGGATTAGGTGTTTTAGGTGGACTTTCTCTTCAAGCAACAAACAATCCTCTATTTGGGCCACTATTTATAGTCGCATTTATTGCAGAAATAGTTCTGTTTTTCATGGCAAGCAGCGCTGCCAACAACGCTAATAATTCTAAAGCGCTTCCACTATTGACGGGATTCAGCTTATTAACTGGTTTTACTCTAAGTGGGATAGTTGGGTTGGCAATTCAAGTTGCAGGAATGGGAGCGATAGGAACTGCTGTATTTGCGACTGGAATCACTTTTGTGATTGCATCTTCTGTAGGCAGAAAAATGAGTGATAACGTTGGTCAAGCTTTGCAAGGCGCAGTTGGTCTTGGTTTGCTTGGTCTAATTATTGCAATGGTTTTCCAGTTTGTTGGTGGTTTATTTGCTCCAGGGATGTTTGGAGGCAGTGGCTTTGAATTGATGATTGCTGGCTTTGGAACGGTACTTTTTGTTGCGATGTCTTTTGTAGACTTCTACACAATGCCAAGAAGGTACAACGATGAGCAGTATTTAGCAGGAGCATTGGGAATGTACCTAACTTATATAAATTTATTTGTATTTGTTCTTCGCTTGATTATTGCTCTTCAAGGCGGTGGTAGAAGAGATTGAGACGATATCAAACTAAATATAAAAAAAGAGCCGAAAGGCTCTTTTTTTATGTTGCAACTTTATAAATACTTTCTGATATTGCATTGATTTGTTCATAGTTATACCCCCATTTATTAAAAAATTTCAAGTCCGTTCCCATCCCTTTTGTTGCTTCTAGTAGAGTATTTAAACGCTTTTTTACCTGAGTTGAATCTAATAGCTTAAGTAATTCAATACACCGAATTTTTATTCTCTCTGATTGAATTTCTTGAGGATCTTCATTATTTCGATGTGTAATTATCATTGCCGAACTCATGGCAAGATTCTTTACGATTAAATCAACAATAATTGCTCCAGAACTTCTTAATTGAAAAATTAATGCATCAGGACATCTATCCATTAAAGGACAATCTATTGAGAGACTTACAACCAAAAATCCTCTAGCGCCTTCTAATGTTTTAATAAGCTCGCCAATACGATCAGAAATAACTTCGTCACTTATTTCATCGTTTTCCCAACTTTTGCACCATATCATTGTTGCTTGCATAGCCTCTTTAAAAGTTGGTTTCTGTTCATTCATGGTTTTATTGCTCTTTTAGAGTAAGGCTATAGATAATCGTAGAGAAAGAAAATGTCCTTGGAAAATTTAAATCAAGACGATTTTAAATCAGGATTCATTTCCTTAATCGGCAGACCCAATGTTGGTAAATCAACTTTCATAAACAAATTTATAGGTGAGAAAATAGCAATTACATCACCCATCGCTCAAACTACTAGAAATCGACTAAAAGTAATACTTACTAAAAAAAAGTCTCAAATTATTTTTGTAGATACTCCTGGTATTCATAAACCCCATCATTTGTTAGGTGAAAGACTTGTTCAGAGTGCCAAGAGATCTATTGGAGAGGTGGATGCAGTTTTAGTCATTTTTGAGGCCAATCATTCACCAGGTAGGGGTGATGCATTTATTTTGAATTTGATTAGAAATTTACAAATTCCAGTGATTGTTGCTTTGAATAAATGGGATCTTGTTCAGTTGAATCAATTTAAAGAGAGAAAGAAAGAATATTTAGACTTTTTTGAGGGTACAAATTGGCCAGTCTTTTGTTGTAGTGCTTTTACAGGACAAGGATGTAATGAATTGATTAATCAAATAGAAGAAACACTACCTTTGGGGCCTCAGTTATATCCAAGTCATATGACGTGTGACCATCCTGAGAAGTTTTTAATGGCTGAATTTATAAGAGAACAAGTGTTAATAAATACACGTGAAGAGATTCCACATAGTGTTGCAGTTTCTATTGATAAAATTGAAGAAATACCCTCGAAAAAAAAATCTAAAGAGAATGCAAGAATAGGAATTCTTGCAACTATTTGTGTTGAGAAGAAAAGTCAGAAAGGAATTTTAATAGGTAAAGGGGGATCGATGTTGAAGAAAATTGGCCAGGAATCAAGACTGCAAATTCAAACTTTAATTAATGGAAATGTCTATTTAGAATTATTTGTTAAAGTTGTTCCTGATTGGAGAAGTAAATCTTCTCGGCTTAATGAGTTTGGTTATGAAGGGAGCTAATTCATATGAGTAAATTGAGGTTCGATGTGGTAAGCCTTTTTCCAGAAGCATTTAAAAATTTTTTTAATCATGGACCTATAAAAAAGGCATTTGAGGAGAAGATCGCATCAATTCACATACACAATCCTCGTGACTATGCAATAGATAACTATAGAAAAGTTGATGATGAACCATATGGCGGAGGAGCTGGAATGGTCTTAAAGCCAGAACCCTACTTTTCTGTATTTGATCAAATTCCAAAGTTCAATAAAAAAAGAGTCCTTTTGATGACTCCGCAAGGCAGTAAAATGTCTCAATCTGATTTTTGTAGATGGTCAAAAGAAGATCAGCTGATATTGATATGTGGAAGCTATGAAGGATTTGATGAGAGGATTCGTTCTTTAGCTGATGAAGAAATTTCTATAGGAGACTTTGTTCTTACTGGTGGAGAAATACCTGCGATAACTCTTATTAATGGAGTAGTACGTCTATTGCCCGGAACTTTGGGCAGCTCTGAATCATTAAAAGAAGAAAGTCATAATGACTTTCTTTTAGAACATCCTCAATACACACGACCCTCTAATTTCAGAGGTTTAAAAGTTCCTAATGTTCTTTTAAATGGTAACCATAAATTAATTAAAGAATGGAGACAGAAGCAAAGAGAAGTTAGAACACGGTCACGCAGACCAGATTTATATGAACTTTGGAAGCTCAACCAAACCAATTTAGAAAAATAGCTCCTTATATATTCACTTGCTAGGATGTTAAAGAATTGAAGAGGTATTTAACATCAAAAGTATTAACTTCAAAAATATATTTATTCTATTTTCATCGTTAGGTTTGATTACGATATCTGTGCTTTTTTACCATAATCATGGTAAATCAATCTTAGATGCTGGCTTGACAACCTCTCAAAAGAATAAATTGAAAAAATATTTAGCGCCATATAGTGAAATTGAAACACTAAGAAAGATAAAACAAAAATATGAAAACAAGATTGGGAAACTATCGAGGCAGATGAGAGAGGCTACTAATGAGATTGAAACATTAGCAAAGAAAATGAAAATACCCTTACAATTTGAGGCCTCTGAAGAGTTAATTGATCTGAAAAATACCGATTACTTACTTAAGATTTATAACCCTAAAGAACTAATAATTGCAACTGGAATTACTAATGATTATCCTGGTAGTGCATATCTTGATGTTGACTTAAATAATATTTATATTTTATCTTCAAAAGGAATTTTGGGTTATTCTAAAAACATTTTAGAAAACATAGATTTTGAGCAAATAAGACATAACTTATCTGATTATATTGCATTTGATAAGAATCGAAGTCTGGGAGGTGATGTTTCTTTTAAAGATATAAAAGTTTTTAACGGTAAGGTTTATTTATCTTTAACACAAGAAATAGAAAAAGATTGTTGGAATACAAGCTTATTAGAGGGAGATTTAGATTTTGATTATATAGATTTTAAACCATTATTTATTCCTAATAAATGTGTTGACGCTAGATTTAATGAAAGCAATGAATTTCAGCTTATTCAGTCTGGAGGTAGGATAACTAAATTGGATGATAAACATATCTTGTTATCTATAGGAGATTATCGAAGCAGGAACTTATCACAAGATGATAATAGTGTTAATGGTAAATCTATTAAAATAAATTTAATTACCAAAGACTTTTCTATCTTTAGTAAAGGGCACAGAAATCAGCAAGGTTTATTCTTTGATGATAATAATAATTATGTGATTACAACAGAACATGGCCCTAAAGGTGGAGATGAATTAAACATAATAGAAATGGAATCCAATGAGATTCCTAATTATGGTTGGCCCATCTCTTCTTATGGGGAGCATTATTCAGGAAAAAATGATTATTTGAAATATAAAAAATATCCTTTACATAAAAATCACGAGAAATATGGATTCGTTGAACCTATAAAATACTTTACTCCAAGTATTGGGATATCAGATATTTTAGCAATATCTCCGAAAAAAGAATATGCTTTAGCATCACTAAGAGATAAAGGCTTATATATTATAAATCTAAATTCAATTAATCAAATTGAAAATTTGCAGCGCTTAGAAATAGGTGAGAGGATAAGGGATTTAGCTCTTTATAAAAATAAACTTTTACTTTACCTTGAAGATACAGCCTCTATAGGAATAATTGATTTAGGAAAAGAAAGTTCTCAGGAAAATGAAATCTAATATTGAATGCATTAATCATATTAAGAATTGATTTAGTGCTAGGTTCTTTTGTTTAAAACAGAGGTCATAGAATGTATATAGTAGTAAATTAAATCGAAAAAATATTTTTATTTAAATAAGTATTATGGGTCTCAACAAAAATATTGCATTAATTTTACATGCCATTCTTATGAAAAGTAGAAATCTAAGATCAAATACATTCTTTAAGAAAAATTTTGTAGAATATATTTTTAAGGTTTTTTATTCTAAATGTATTTTTGTATCTATGTAATCTAGACTAATAGACTATCTAGAAAGTAAAATTTTGAGAATGCAAAAATTTAATTTCGAAAGTATTGTTTCTCAGGCATTAAAACCATCAAGGTTTTTAGTGATGGTTAATAAAGTTTACAATAGGTTTTTTCCACATAAAGAATCATTAAGTAAAGAACAAAATTTGGAATGGATTAAGAAAAATACTACTGAAATTTATTCTTATGCAAATAGTATTTCTTCTACTCTTTGGGCAGAGGCAGAAATTGAATCAAAAATTTTAGAACAGAATGCTAATAAAACTTTGGAAAATATAAAATATAATCTTGGAGGTGGTGCTGCATATCCTCTACTTTATTTTTTGACGCGATATTTGAGTCCCGAAAATGTTTTAGAAACAGGAGTCGCTGCAGGATTTTCCTCGTATTCAATATTATCTGCCTTAGATAAAAACGGAAGTGGAGTTCTTTATAGTAGTGATTTCCCATATTTTCGAATTAAAGATCCTGAGAAATATATTGGAATAGTAGTAGAAAAAAAATTAAGAAAAAATTGGCATCTTTTTATTGAAGGGGATGAAAATAATTTGTCAAAGATATGCAAAAGAGTAAATAAACTAGATATGGTTAGTTATGATTCTGATAAAACATATTCTGGTAGGGCGAAAACATTAAAAAAAATATCTCATCTATTAAATGAAAATTCAGTTATCGTCATGGATGACATACAGGACAATTCATTCTTTTATGACTACATAAATGAAAATAATATTTCAAATTGGAAAGTCTTTAAATTTCAAAATAAATATTTAGGTTTAATTGGCAACTTATCTAAAACTATCAATTAATCAAGACGGTATATCTTTTAATTGCTAGTGTGTTTAATAAGGAGGGAAATTTATCACAAATCACAGGAGAATTACAAAAAAGATTCACTCTGATAACAGGTAAATAACAACAATTCAAAAGAGAAAAAAGCAATTAGGTTATCAAAAATGATTGACTAAGGATATTGAATTAATAAATAACTCTAAGAAAGATAATTACTTAGAGTTATTTATTTAAAATGATTTACGTTTTATAAAACCTACTCTCATGAAATTATTTATATATATTAAATTCCCTATTTCGCGAGCTTGATAAACCAAGATGGTCATCAAAAAATATAGGTTAGGATATGCTGATTGAAGTATCATAAATATCTTTGTCATGCCACATCTTACAGTAATTATTAGTTGACTTAAATCCAAAGACACTTATATCTGCTGGAAGGGCTTTAGGCATCCAAGCATCTTTATGCAATGCAACAATATTTCCACTTGGGAAAATATATGATCTGTTTTTGTTTTCATGAAAAGGAGTAAGAGGCATAAACATTCCCAAAACGTGTGAATTTTTAGCTCCAACATTTGCAAATGCTCGTCCAAGAACACCTGGACCAGTTGGACATACAGGTGTTACTCCGAAATTTTCGCTTTTACAATTTTCTATTACAAGTTCAATTGCTTTTTCTAGTATTTCATTTGTGGGCTTACTGTAGAAAATGCTAGCTTGTAGATTGTATGGTAAGGGCAATTTTGGCATAAGCCCCTCCCCAAAATCTTTAAATCCGACGAAGTCAATATTATCAGGCAAATCAATACATTTCCCTATCATAAAAGATGACATTCTCAATGTAATATCTATATACCATCCACCTTTTAAATATAAAATACAATATTTAGCCAAATCTGATTTGTAAGAATAGGGTTTTAATTTATTGAATGCTTTCAGGGTTTCATCTCCGAACCCATATTTAATCAACTCGATAATTTTTTCATTATCATACAAAGTATAAGAACTATCCTGAAAGCAACTCTTCACGGTCGAGACAGCACCTTTTATTAATGGAGGAATATCTTCAGGTTCACTTGTAATTAATATCTGTGATATATTTTTTATCATAAGAAATATAAATTTCTAGTATCTTAATTTATTATAGTCAACTAGCAAGATTATATTCCTTGAAAAGCAAAAATTTTGTTTTAACCTTGACTAGATTTTTATTGATAGGTAAAGCAGCTAAATCCACAAAAGAAATTAATCTATATCATTTACCTCAATCATTATCTTAGAATCTACAACTATTCATATTTATAACCAATTTTATAAATATGTCTAAAGTCTTTCCCGCAAGTATTAGAAGATAGGGTGTATATTTAGTGACATTTCGCAATTTCTTATTTTCTTGCGTATATCAATATGATATTTAAATTCAATAAGTCAATTCATGATCGCTCTAGCTTGTCCTGATATTTTATTATGCTCGCTAAGTTTTAAGTCTCTGTTTAAATTTAATACACCTAAGTTCACTATGATTGATATTCTCAGCGTTAGATTTTTATAATGATTATATCATTTAAAATTTCATTTTATTAGTAATAGTTATCTAATAAAGGATTAAATTGTGTTAGCAATCTAAATAAGTAGAGAAAAAGAGATTAGGTAAAGGAGCATTAGCATTAGAGATCCCATGGATGCAGGGTATGTAAGTTATGTTTGTTCTGATATGGGTCTATGTAACAATCAGCGTTTCTTATTTATCACTTGCTAACCCTTGAGTATTAAATAAGGCTTATCTAAATCTTTCGTTGCACGCTCTTCGCTGAACTATGATGAAATTGATCGACAATTCTTGTTAAACAATTACTTCACAAAGTTACGTAATTGAATCACAGTTGAGTCACAAGTCGAAATCCTTCCCCGGAAACCGCTGATATGACAGATAATTTTCCTCAGCTACGGATCGGCAACGGTTATGACATGCATCGATTGGTGCCTGGTCGACCTTTAATTCTTGGAGGGGTTAAATTGACCCATCCTGAAGGTTTAGGTCTTGATGGGCATAGTGACGCTGATGTTCTTACTCATTCAATTATGGATGCCATCTTAGGGGCATTATCGTTGGGTGATATTGGGAAGTATTTCCCTCCAGAAGACCCTAAATGGAAAAATGCAGATAGCTTGATTCTTCTTGAACAGGTAATGCAATTAATTGAGAAGAAAGGCTGGCAAATTCAAAATATTGATTCAGTTATTGTCGCTGAAAGGCCAAAATTAAAACCTTATATTGACTTGATGAAGGAGAAAATATCTAAGAAAATAGGAATTGAAATTGATGATGTAGGAGTTAAAGCAACTACAAATGAAAAATTAGGTGCTGAGGGTAGAGAGGAGGGTATATGTTGTCATGCAGTTGTTTTGATTAAAAGAAATGAAAACAAGTAGAAAGAAAAACTTTATCGAAAAAATATTTAGTTTCCTTTTTCTTAGTTTGTTTTTTCTTTCTACTATTTTTGGGAAAGTGACAAATATTCAAGCTGAGTCTTTATTGAAAGTGAGTTTCCCAAAAAAATCTATTGTCGAGCACCTTAAGCTTGATGTCCCAAAAAAATTTAAACATGCTTGGTTAAAAGCTGAAGAAGAAAGTTGGGAACCATGGTTGCTGAAACAAGATGGTTTTTTAGGACGTCAACTTTTTTGGGATCCTAAAGCTGAGGAAGCAACCCTATTGATAGGTTGGGAGTCAAGAGAAGTTTGGAAAAACATCTCTCAACAAGAAATAAATCTTGTCCAGCAGGATTTTGAAAAGGTTGCCAGAAAGGAAACAGGTGAAACCAGTGAAAATCCTTTTCCATTGGTTTTTGAAGGAGAATTAAATCCAGAGTAAACATGAATCAATCAATTATTGATTTCCAGAGGCGAAGTCGACTTGGTGTCATTGAGGCTATATGGGGGGAGCATAAAACAATTGAACAAATTTCTCAAATTTTGAAAAAATATCAACTTGAATCTGAAACAGCTTTGGTGACAAGACTTTCCAAAGAGAAAGGAGAAAAACTGTTAGTTGAATTTCCTTCTGCAGAATTTCATGAAATATCTGGTTGTTTAACTATGGGGGAGTTTAAGGAATGTACTTCTTGTGAAGAAGAAGTAATTATTTTGACTGGAGGAACAAGTGATGTAGGAGTGGCGTCAGAAGCAGAAGTAGCTTTGAATTTGCATGGAATAAAAACTAAATTGTTGATTGATGTCGGTGTAGCAGGACTTCACAGGCTGCTAGACAGGCTTGAAGAAATAAAATTAGCAAAAGTAGTGATTGCATGTGCTGGCATGGAGGGAGCTTTGCCTACGGTGCTCGCAGGATTAATTCCTCAGCCAATCATTGGACTTCCTGTCTCAGTTGGATATGGAGTTAGTGGTGGTGGTAAAACCGCCATAGAGGGGATGCTTGCAAGCTGTGCTCCAGGATTATTAGTAGTGAATATTGATAATGGTTATGGCGCTGCGATGGCTGCAATTAGGATTTTACTAGCCTAATTTTTATATGAATCAATTTCTAGTACCTTTTCTAACCATAATTTCATTGAATTAGGCAGTAGACCTTTCTCATAACGAAATATCGCTTCAGTAATAACAGGGGTATTTATCCACTGAATAGTCTTTCTGCTCATTAAAACTTTTTTCTTTTTCCTACGTTGTGCTATGAACGCAAGGAGCGCAAGAGCAAATTAATAGTCTTATGAATCTTCGTCATATTTGCTACCAAGTCTTGTTAACTCATCACTGTTGTTACTCGATTCAACATCGAGAAGACGAGTGACTAATTCTGATAAATCTCTTTGAGCAAGCTCTCCAGAGCTTTCCCATTTCATTGAGCGAGGTTCTGGTTGCGAAGAAGCCGACACTTCTATTTCTATTGAATAACTGTCACGGAATGCTAACTGTTATTTGTGTGATTTTTGACTCTTGTTTACGTAAATAAGATGAAAATAATATAAAGAAATCAGGTTTTGGTTGCCTTGTTTCTTGGCTTTATAAATGTTTAAGATTTGGGTATTGAGTAATTAGCTCTTCTTCTCTCAAAGTCTCTCCTTCTCCGTCGGGTTGCCAGATAACTTCTAAAGCGATTAGCTCATTTGATGAGATTGACCCTAAGCTTCTCAAAGCATCTGTAATTTGTTCGTTGTTTACAGAGTTATTCAATTTTAAGTTCTTTTTGGTCGCCACAAGAATAGTAATAGCGATGTATTCATTTGTTGAATCAGAATCACCAGGATTAGATTCATCATTTGTTGATGAAGTTATTTGACCTGAGTAGTTTGAGGTGAGTTCTGCTTTTAACTTGCTTCTTTCAGTTATTGATATCCGATTAAATGTTGATTCTGCTAAGGCAAATGGAACGGAGCCTGTTTCTATATTTGAATAGACCCACAGCTCAGGCGTCCTCAGTAAGGAAAGAGTTGTGTCTTGAAGAATTCTTTGAAGACCAGATGAAGTAGAGGTATTGGCTTGGGTGGCAAGCTCTCTAAGTTTCACTTGAATCTCTTTTGCACTCGCCAATAAGCCAATTTGAAACTGTATTAAAGATACTTTGGATGGGTTCGCTGGTTGAGAAACAATTGAACTATTGCTTAAGTTGGAAAAACTTGAAGAGTTTTTAACTGAATTGACAATTACGCCAACTATTGACATAAGTATTAAAAAACCAAAAATACCACCACCACCAAAGCCAAATATAGGCAATAAGTAAGGGAAACCAATTCCACCGCCTCTATACCCACTTCCATAGCCTCGAAAGTTGTTCCCTCCATAACCTCCTCCGTAATTCTGGTTTCGTGGTGCCGTAGGGGTCTGAAAACTTCCTCCACCGATGCGTCCTCCACTGGCCGCTGACGCTAAGCTTGGATTCATCAATAAAAAAGATGAAATTAATAATGAAATAACCAGAAAAGAAGACAATCTTTTTCTTTTAAACAAGTTGAAGCAAGTAAAATTAAACACTTATTTTTATCGGAATTAATTAACTGTAGGAACCTCCACCAACAATTGTCACAACCTCTAGGCAATCGCCATTTTTTATTTTTGTACTTATCCAATCTTTTGGGTTGATAATCGAACCATTTAACTCAACAACAACCAATTGAGGTTTGTACCCTAAGTATTGAATTAAATCTTCTAGTAGAAAGTTTTCCTCATGGTTTTCAATGGTTTTACTTTCTCCGTTTATTTTCAAGTTCATTTTAAGAATTTAAGAAGCTCCTCAGCTTTTGAAAAGGGATCATTTGAATTAATAATTGCCTCTGACACAGCGATACGTAGATTATTGACCTTATTTAATTGGTTGACGTTTGAGCTGTTGATACCACCAATAGCAAATGCCGTTAGGGGAGTCTCAGTTAATCCCTTCCTAAGGTAGTCAGTTCCAATTGGAGTTAGTTGCTTCTTTGTCTTAGATGGGAAAATTGGCCCAATGCCAATATAATCACACCCTTCCTCTTCGGCATTCTTTATATCTTCAAGGCAGTGCGTGCTTCGCCCAATAATCCTCCCATCCCCTAGAAGCTCTCTCGCGATTTTTGTTGGTATGTCTTCTTGGCCTAAATGAACTCCATCAGCATCTACAGCAAGTGCGATATCGATTCGATCGTTGACTATAAACAGTGAATTGTATTTTTTACAAAGAGAGGCTAAAGATTTCGCTTGAGAAATTTTTTCAAAATCATTTAAAAACTTTTCTCTGTATTGAACTATTTTTACTCCGGCTTTAAGAGCTTCATGAACTATCTCTTCGAGATTTTCTCTGTTTGCGGTAATTAAATATACTGAACAATCTTTTAAGGCTTGTCTTTTATCTATACCTTCAGTTGTGTTAAGAACTTTGATCTCGATCTCATAAGTTTCGTATCTAATTTTGGTGGCTATTTCACAAAGCTTCGGATCTGTTAATCGAGTAAATTCTTCAATTACTCTTAAGGCTTCCTGAACTCTGGATGAGTTTGCAATAAATACAGCCTTAGGGGTTGCTCTGAGTTTCTGTAACGGATGCGAAACCCCCATGGCTGGATCTTTTGAGGTAAGCCTTGCTTTTCTATAAATATTGTGGTGATGGACTCCTAATTGTTGCCTCCAGTCTTTGATTTGAATAGAAAAATCACTCCTCTTTAGACCAAACCTGCACCAATCTTCCATAACTCGAAGCCCTTCCCTGGCTCTATCAAGGTTCGCGTCAATCAATTGAGCAATACGATTATTAGATGGAGGGGTGACAGTCATTGATTTCATGTCATCCTTTATTAGATGATATGTATTTAAATTTTATTGTGGAAAATGATTCTGAGAACAATATGGCTGTGCTTATTTGGGGCGTTTTTTTATTAGGGGGCATAGGTTTATTTGTTGTGTGGGGTTTATCCAACGCTTATCCCACAATTACTTAAATTTAGAGGTTGCTTGTCAAAATTTCTTTTGCCAATATGGCATCTAAACTTATTTGTTCGCTCAGGGCTTCAATATTCTCAAACTTTTTTTGAAGCCTAATTCTTTGTACAGGTTCAATATTTAACTCTTTTCCTAAAAGGTTGATTTCTTTATCTAGAAGGTGAACTTCTACTGCTGATAATGAGTTTGGATCAATAGTAGGTTGAGGTCCCATATTCATTACGGCTGAGAAACGTTCTTGTCCGTTTGCTATTGAAGCCCAGGCTGCATAAACCCCCAATGATGGAAGAAATTTTCGCCCATCTATTTTTAAATTGGCTGTTGGCCATCCAATTGTTTTACCTAACCCTCTACCTTTCTCCACCGTTCCGGTGAAGCTATATGGACGGTTCAATAAATATTTGGCATGTTTTAGATCACCTTCTTTAAGTGCTTTGCGTATCCTGCTACTACTTAGTCTTCCATCATTATCTTCAATGATTGGAGTGATAGAAACTTTTATTCCCAGACATGCTCCAATTTTCTTCAGAGTAGAGACGTCACCTTCTCTATTACGACCAAACCTGAAATTTTCTCCAACTGATATGTGCTTAGCTTGAAGGGTCTTTACTAGGATTTCATTTACAAATGTTTCAGCACTTTTAGAAGCAAGATTTTTATTAAATGGAACTAAAACTAATTGTTCTATTCCAAGTGGCTCGAGTAAAGATAATTTCTCATTTGGTAAATCTAACCTTAATCTTGATTCTCCGAAAAGAACTTCGCGTGGGTGAGGCCAGAAGCTGACAACCGTTGGTATGCCAATAGGTTCTTTTAAAATAGCTTTTATTACTTTTTTATGACCTAAATGTAGGCCATCGAAACTACCTAAAGCCAGTGCAGTAGGTAGTTTCGCATTTTCAGGAGCACAGAGAGGAATCAAGATAAGCGTGCAATTTTTGTGCTTAGATGGCAAATTTGGATTATCGCCTTATTCATCGTGATGGCAGATCAACGTGACTTTCAATTGCTTTCCTTGGGAATGAGAAGAATTGGTTGGATTCGATTTTGGATTCAAACAATTTTGGGTGTAGTAGTAGTGGGCGTTTTGTTGTTCAATAATGTTGGAAGTAGTTTAGCTAGAAATTCAGAGCGAGCATTAGGACTAGGTCCAGGTTTGTCTCTCACGACATTGGCTTTCATTTTATTGCTATTTAGCCTTTGGCAAGGGTGGTTAATTGTAAAGACTGGGAGAGCCCTCGATAGTGAGGCAAGACCGGGAAGAGGAGAAACAAGCCGATTACTTAAGAGAGGTTTGTTTGTCGATTTGGTGGGATTAGTTTTTTCGTCGGTTGGATACCAATCCTTGGCAGGTGCTTTATTTGTTCAAGCTTCAATGCAAGCTCCTGGTATATCCATAGGTGCAGGAATGAGGGCAATGGAAAATTATCCAATTACCTCTTTAGAAATGCTCTCTGTTTTGAGTAATACACAAGTTCTATTTGCGCACTTAATAGGTTTGATTTTTTCTTTGTGGTTGTTACAGAGGATTTATAGGAAAAACTGAGTTTTATATAAGTTTTGGCAAATCATCTAAATCGCCTCTCCAAAAAAGATCAGGCTGAATAGGGGTTAAGGAAGGAGAGCATAATGCGATTTGAGATACATCACTTGGCCAGGCTTGAGGCCCTTCGCCAGCTGATTGAAGATCTTTTACAGCCTCACCAGCCATCCAAAAATAGGTGTTCCCTCTTGGGTCTACACGACGAATGAATTGCTCCTCGTATTGTCTGATTGAAAGTCTTGTCCAAACCAAAGATTTCATCTCTTTTTCTTCACAAGGGGGAATATTTAAATTTAGTAATAAGTTTTTTGGCCAACTTTGTTCGATTGCTTTCTCAGCGATATCTAAGGCTAGTTTTCCAGCAAAACTAAAACTTTTCCATTGAAAACTTGCTATGCTCACAGCAATAGATGGGATCCCATCCAAAGTCCCTTCAAGTGCAGCAGCAACAGTCCCTGAGCAAAAAATATCTGTACCAAGATTTGGTCCATGATTTATTCCAGAGAGGATTAAATCTGGTTTTTGATCAAGAATTTCATTAAGTGCGAGTTTCACACAATCAGCGGGAGTGCCGCTACATCCCCAAGCCTTAATACCTTCCCCAAACAATTCATCTGCTTTTTCAGCTCGTATTGGCGAATGTAAAGTTAATCCATGTCCAGTTGCTGATCTTTCTTGATCTGGACAAACAACAGTAACTTTATGACCTCTGCTCGCTGCAGATGAGGCAAGTGTTCTTATTCCTTCTGCAAAAACTCCATCATCATTACTAATTAAAATTCTCAAAGGTTTCATTTTTTAGCTATTGTTTTTTAGAACAAGACTGGTTGCGGATTAAACTAATACTCGAGATTGGAATTCATTGAGTTCAACATTATCCCTAAAACAGCTCACTAATGAGCTTGATATTTTAGAAAACGAGGCTGCAAAAGAGATTGCTGCTGCTGAAAGTCATGAATCAATAGAAAAATTGAGGTTGGCTTTTCTTGGAAAGAAAGGAAAACTCTCACTTCTATTAGGAGGGATGAAAAATCTTTCAAACGAGGAAAGACCTTTAATTGGTCAAAGAGGAAACGTTTTAAAAACTCAATTGCAAGAATTAATAAAGGAAAAGCTTGAAATTTTAAAAGCTCAAGCCCTAAATCAGATACTAATAAAAGAAACTATAGATGTTACAGCTCCTCCAACTGGTATTTCTCAAGGACATCGGCACCCTTTAATATCAACTACTGAGCAAATAATTGATCTTTTCTTGGGTCTTGGTTATCAAGTTTCAGAAGGTCCTGAAATAGAAAATGATTTCTACAACTTTGAGGCATTAAATATACCGCCTGACCATCCTGCCAGAGATATGCAAGATACTTTTTATCTGGGAGGTGAATATCTTTTAAGAACTCATACTTCTCCTGTACAGATTCGTTGTCTTGAAAGTAAGAAGCCTCCTGTAAGGATTGTTTCGCCTGGACGGGTGTATAGAAGAGATGCAGTTGATGCAACTCACTCTCCGGTCTTTCATCAAATAGAGGTACTAGCAATTGACGAAGATATTAATTTTAGTCATTTGAGAGGGACAGTAATGGCATTTTTAAAAGCGTTTTTTGGAGATTTACCTATTCGTTTCAGAGCTAGTTATTTCCCATTTACAGAACCATCTGCAGAAGTTGATGTTCAATGGAGAGGAAAATGGTTGGAGGTGATGGGCTGTGGAATGGTTGATCCTGCTGTTTTAGAGGGATTAGGGATTGATCCAGAAAAATATAGTGGGTTTGCTGCTGGACTCGGAGTTGAGAGATTTTGTATGGTCAGACATGGTATAGATGATATTCGAAAGTTATATACAAGTGATTTGAGATTTTTAGAACAATTTTAAATTTAAATTTTTTTGGAATTAATTTTTTATTGTATTAAATAAATATTATTCACATTTAATTGCTAATATTGAAAAATTCTTTGTAAGTATGATCGGTGCCCCGAGTAGGACTGATCGTTAATGACGGGAAAGAGCTTGCTGTTAAGACAGCAAAAACTTTTCAGAAAAGACTAGAAGATTCTGGCTTTGAAGTTATCAGAGTTAGCAGCTCAGGTGGTTTATTAGGTTTTGCTAATCCTGATCAATATATGAGTTCACAAGGATATAACTCTTGTATCCCTGATGGATTTGATTCTTCAATTTTGCTTGCAGTTGTCTTAGGTGGTGATGGCACTGTTTTATCTGCAGCAAGACAAACTGCACCAATTGGCATTCCTATACTCACCATTAATACTGGACATTTAGGTTTTTTAGCGGAGGCGTACCTTTCAGATATAGATAAAATTTTCAAATGTCTAGCTTCAAGGCAATGGAATATTGAGGAGAGAACGAGTTTAGTTGTAAGTGTTATGAGAGGCGATCAATGTAGATGGGAAGCCCTTTGTCTTAATGAAATGGCATTGCATAGAGAACCTATGACAA
>QCHU01000004.1 GCA_003279455.1 Prochlorococcus sp. AG-402-G19 | reverse complement strand
ATATTGAAAGATCTTGGCAAATTACAAGAATCTTTTGATTCATACTTGAAAGTAATTGAGATTAATCCAACATTTCCTAAAATTTATTACTTTATAACGGAATTTCTAAGCGATTCAGATCCTTCAAAATTAAACAAATCTAAATTAAAAAAAATATTAAATATTCTTCTAGAGAAAAATAATTTAAAACACAAAGAATTATTCAATGGATTTAACTTTTTATATAGAAATCAAATAATAAATACTTTAGAAGGATTAGATTCAGATTTTTCCAAAAATGAATTAATTATCAATGACAAAATTATAATTAATGCGCTTAAAAAGATAATATTTTGTGATCCTAAATTAGAAAATATTCTCACGAAAGAAAGAAGAAATATATGCAATCAAATTGCTCATCATAGAGAGATTAGTAATCAATCAGCATTAAAATTTATTATTGCATTAGGAGAACAATGTTTCCTTAATGAATATATTTTTTCATTGACTGAAGAAGAAAAGTTATCTGTTAATAACATTATTAGAAAGTGTAGAGATGGTGAATTAAATGAAACAAATATTTCAATTTTGTCTTGTTATTTTCCGCTATATAAACTTCTAAATCAGATACCTTCCTTAAAATCTTTTAAGTCTTCTAATCAAGCTTTCATAGAATTAATAGAATTACAAATAGAAGAACCTCTAAAAGAAATTGAATTATCTAAAGATATTAAAATATTAGGTCAAATTAATAATAATATTTCTCAAAGGGTGAAATCTCAATATGAAGTAAATCCATATCCTAGATGGAGATATGGAAGTCATTTAGAAATTCAAAAGATATCTATTGTTCAAGGAATTAATTGTGAAATCAACCCTAATTATATAAGTCAAACTGAAGGAGATGAGCAATTAAAAGTTCTGATTGCTGGATGTGGAACAGGTCAGCAAATCTTACAAGCACAGAGGTATAAAAATGCTCAAATAACTGCTATAGATTTAAGTTTATCTAGTCTTGCTTATGCTCAAAGGAAGATAAATGAACTGAGCATTAATAAGGTTAAACTTATAGAGATGGATATCTTGGAGGTTAGTTTATTAGAAAAACAATTTGACATTATTGAATGTAGCGGTGTTTTACATCATATGGATGATCCTTCAAAAGGATTGAAAGCATTATTAGGTGTTTTAAAAAAGACTGGATTCATTAAGTTAGGTTTATATAGTGAATTAGCAAGAAAAGATGTCGTTAAAGCAAGAAATTATATTGCCAACAAAAATCTTCAGACGAATGAAGATTGTATTCGTGATTTTAGAGAAACTATCTTTTCAGGTAAAGCACCAGAATTAAACTCTCTCTCAAAGAGTTCTGACTTTTATACACTCTCTTCCTGCCGTGATCTTTGCTTTCACACCAAAGAACATAGATTCACTATTAACCAACTGCAAGAAACTCTCGAATCTAATGAGTTAAAGTTTCTGGGATTCTTACTACCAAAACCAGTTAAATCTATCTACAAGACCTACTTCCCAGAAGATCAGAAGCAAACCAACTTACAAAACTGGGAAAAATTTGAAAAGCAACATCCCACGACCTTCGCAGGTATGTATCAGTTCTGGGTTTGTAAAACTTAGAATTAACTACATCCAGCGCTTAAAATATTTAATTTTACAGAGATTAAAAATCTTTCTAAGATGTCTTCATAAAGATAAGGGAAAGGTCACAAAACAAACTCATGACAAACATTGGTCTCAAATTGCAGTCATTTTGTCACCAAATAACATACAACAAACCCTTGTTTTTTAGACTATACATACTATTAAATAGACACATTATTATCAGCCTCAAGAGTCCTTCACAAAAGAGTGTCCTCGAAACTCGTTCATGCCAATAAGTTTTATTTTTAAACATAGCAGATAAAGCCATATAAATTAAATTATCACTTAAAAGTAGACGTTAGCAGCACACCTACTCAATGGTTGCCACCCCAAATCCTCCTAATATCCGTGTCCCTCAGTCAATCTATTTTGACTCAATAATTTTGTGAAACGCTTGTGTAACATCTAGGAGACATATTTGCTCTTTTATATATCCATTTTAGACATTGATATCGAGATTGCGTAAATCATATTAAATCCTGTTTCCTCTTGGTGATTTTATCACCTTTTCCTATGTTCTCTGCGTAGAAAAATAATCTAAAGATCTACTGTTAGTCTCCCTTTAAAACTGCAGAATTGACTTCAGACAAAGTGAATAAAGATTAAAAATTAGAATTAATAGTAATATAGTTGAAATCAAAAGAGAAAAAGAACAATTGATGAAGTGGGAAAAGCAAGATCAAAAAGAAAAGAAAGTAACTGAAGTAAAAATATTCTCAGTTCCATTTACTTTAGGAGAAATAAAAGATAATATTTCTATTTCCACTAACACTCCTTCTAAACCCTCTAAAGAACAAATACTCAATCAAGCAGTTAGGTATCAATCACAAGAAAACATTCAAAAAGCAGCAAAATATTATCAACTTTTCATAAATCAAGGTTTTAAAGATCACAGAGTTTTTTCTAATTATGGAATTATATTAAAAGATCTTGGCAAATTAAAAGAAGCAGAACACTTTTATCGCAAAGCGATTGAACTTAAACCTAATTACGCAGAAGCACATTCGAATCTGGGAGTATTATTAAAAGATCTTGGCAAATTAAAAGAAGCAGAACACTTTTATCGCAAAGCGATTGAACTTAAACCTGATTACGCAGAAGCACATTCTAATCTGGGAGTATTATTAAAAGATCTTGGCAAATTAAAAGAAGCAGAATACTTTTATCGCAAAGCGATTGAACTTAAACCTAATTACGCAGAAGCACATTCCAATCTAGGAGTATTATTAAAACGTCTTGGCAAATTAAAAGAAGCAGAACACTTTTATCGCAAGGCGATTGAACTTAAACCTGATTACGCAAAGGCATATTCCAATCTGGGAGTATTATTAAAAGATCTTGGTAAATTAAAAGAAGCAGATGATGAGGAAAAAAAAGGAATTGATATAAATTTTATCCACCATATTGATGCTAAATATAAAAAAGATTGCTTAAAAAACTTAAGCCTTTCAAAATCACAATTTAGACAAGATTTATTTGCTTTAAGTCAATTAAATTTTAAAAGAAATGGTTTTTTCGTAGAATTTGGATCTTGCGATGGTTTAGTAGGGTCCAATTCCTACTTATTAGAAAAATTTTTTAATTGGGATGGAATACTAGTTGAACCAGCAATCTTCTGGCATACAAAGTTAAAAGAAAACCGATCTGTAAATATCGAAACTAAATGTATATGGAAATCATCTGGAAATGAAGTTTTATTTAACGAGCCTATTTCTTACAAACAAATGGCTTCAATAAATATGTTTTCTGATAAAAATAAAAAATACTTTAAAGAAGGGAATATATATAAAGTTAAAACGATTTCATTATTAGATTTGTTAGAAACATATCAGGCACCAAAAACTATAGATTATTTATCAATAGACACAGAAGGAAGTGAATATGAGATATTGAAGGCTTTTGATTTTGATAAGTATAAATTCAGAGTGATCACTTGTGAACATAATTTCACTCCTATGCGAGATAATATATATGATCTTTTAATTAGTAAAGGTTATCAAAGAAAGTCAACAGTCATATCAGGAGTAGATGACTGGTATATTTTTGCTAAATAAATTTCAAATCTAAGACAATATAAACACTTTTCGCAGAAAGTAAAACACAGATCAATTTAGAAATTCGGCAAAGCTTTAAAAGAAGTATAAAAATACATTCATAGAAATATCTCAATTCTGGATTTACAAAACAAAATCTGACTACTTCAAGAGAATTAAAATATTTTGATTTTATAGAAAAAAATCTTTCTACGATTTTATGGTAGAGATAGTAAAAAGAGTTTTTGAGAAAAATTTGTGCAACGCATACCTCAAAACTCTTGCTATTATTACCAATGATTAGTAAGTAAATTCAGTATAAAATAATAATAAGAAAGTTATCACTAGAAAGTAAACGTTTCCATTACTCTCACTCAATAGTTCCCACCATATATGGGGTACAAAAATACAGTTATAGACAGGGTTTCTTAACCACACCATAACACATGGAACTCACGTGGAACGTTTATCCAAAGAAAAAGTGGGGACTCATAAATCGTAAAAATAAATCACTTATAAACCCAGTTCGCAGAAACTACTTTTGCTTCTGGATTACTTTCTTTTGCAATTTTTTTTGCTTCGTCCATATTTCCTGCAACGATTGTTTCTTCAAAAGTCTTCTCCTCCTTGTCGATCATCGTGACTTGAAACCTCATTACGAATCTAGCTAGATAACATCGTCCTCAATAAGGACATAAAACTCTTTTTTTGCAAGTCGCTTTTCCCATTCAAGAAATGACCTCTGACAATTAGGAGTAGGAGGTTCTCTATATCCTTTCATCTTTTTCCAACGGGTATACAACGCACCTAATAACCAACTTTCAGTTAAAGACTTTTGACCATGCTTCAATATCTTTTCTTGCTTGCCATTGAAGTTTGCTGAATCAAGTAGTTCTTGCTTCCAATCTATTTCTTCTCTCATTGCTGTTATTCCTCTTCCTCTTTTTGCAGTTTTAGTTGCTCATATCTCTTCTTCAATCTTTTGTATTCCTCATGAAGTGAACCCAGTTGCCATGCGTCTCAGAATCCTCTTTGACCTTCCATTAGCATTCTCACTAC
Organism: Prochlorococcus sp. AG-402-G19; assembly: GCA_003279455.1. Lineage (GTDB taxonomy): Bacteria > Cyanobacteriota > Cyanobacteriia > PCC-6307 > Cyanobiaceae > Prochlorococcus_B. The sequence goes on along the minus strand of QCHU01000004.1, from coordinate 78,880 downwards.
TTAAGGATTATGTGTCTTAATTTATAAGAACTCTTCTTGCCATGAGGTGTCATCCCATTTGGTGGTTATACTTTCCCTCCATATTTTTTAAACTCATCCAATGAACTGACAACTATGGTCTTGTAATCCTCAGGGAAGCGTGCCTTCATGATTGCTGGAATTTCCAAGCAATCTGGATAAGGGTTATGCAAATAAAAAATAACTTCCTTCTCTTCCTTCAAAACAATGTAATTAGATAATCCATCTGCATAATTATTTTTTTTAATCATGCTGCCACTCCTTCTCTTTCAACAATCTTTTGAACTGTAGATCTATTTATGTGTTCTTGTTCCTTTTTTGCAGGGTCTCATCAGTTTGTCTTTCCCTAGTGACAAAAGGTGCAGACAGGAGTAGAAAAGAAATAACAGAACAACTCCTCACACAATAGTTCTGTTGTAAAAAGGCACTCGACTTCGCATAAGTAGGGTGCTTTTTAATGGTTGATTTTCAAGGATTGGCACATGTGACAGTTGAAGAACTCAAATACTCAGCATTTCTCTTTTCGTGACGTTGCTTAATTTGAATTTTGTGAGGAGTTGAGATCCTCCGCAGTGGAAACAAGGAAACACTTGCGCCTGATCTCACAAAGAAACCGCCCGAACAGAACTGGGCGGTTTTTTTGTGCCTTTTCTAGAGTGGTCTAATGATATTTCCACCTCCCCAAGTTGTTTTTGGATTACTGCTTTTAAGTACAGCAGTGGTTTTGATTTTTGATATCAGATACAACCCATTCGGAAACAGTGAAGACGATATCTAATTAGGAATTTTTTCGGATGCAAACCCTTTGCAAAATTGATTAGAAAAGGAAAAGCAGAACAACTCCTTACCAAAATTCGTTCTGTACATGAAGAGAGGGACTCAAGGTCGCTGAAGCAACAGAGTCCCTTTCTTAATGCCATAAAACAGGTGTTTTCTCTCATGTTCCAATCATTCAGTTTGATTAAAACTGGGTTGGAGTTCTAGCACTTTGTTCCCGTAGGTCAGGGAAGTGGTTAGTAAAGGAAATGGATTGTTCACACGGATCCAAAAGTGCTGAACTTAAAGGGGGCAACCAAAATCTTGCCCCCTTCTTTAATGCAAATCACTTGACAGCTCCAAACAATCTTAATAGTATACCTGTACTAAGATGTTCCTCACGCAAGTAGTCCTAACTCATAAAGCACCTGCGTAATAGCAGTGAGCAAAATGCTTTTTTGATGCCTCGAATTAAAGAGAGAATTATGAGTCAACCAATTAGAAATGCATTGCCAAATCCAACAGGATGGTAAGTGTCCACCCACTAGAGAATTTTATATGTTCTTTAGTCGTGATCTCAAATCCGAAATGGCATTTCCGAGAGTGTATACACAACCCTGGTATTGCCTTGAGGATGGCACTCCAACCAAATTAAAAAATACAAGAAGAGTTGATCTCGAATCTGCTATAAAAACTTGGCATGAACTCTTAACTTAAGGTTGAGAACTAATGGAACATCAGATAAGTGATGCTGCTGCTTAGTCATCGAATCAGATATCTAAGAATTCCAACTAGGGCGATGGCAATAATTCCATAAGTCCAAACGGAACCACTATTTCTTGAAACACGTTCCATCCAATCTGGAAGACCATTATTTTCAATGATGAATAGATAAAGCAATCCCAAGATCAGAACTGGGATAACAAGTGCATAAATGAAATAAAACATCTATAGATTATGATTAGTGATTAGAAAATTAGACTCAGGATTTCTAAATGGATAACTATCAAAATGTAGATGTTGATAAATTAGCAAATATTTATTTTGAAGGTAAAGTTATTAGTCGGAACATCTTTTTAAAAGATGGTTCAAAAAAAACATTAGGAGTGATGTTGGAGGGTGGATACGAATTTAAAACTGCGTCAAGAGAACTCATGCAAATCCATTCTGGAAAACTAAATGTCAAAATTGCAGATGATCAAGATTGGAGATTAATAACAGAAGGTATGGATTTTAATGTCCCCAAAAATTCTTCATTTTGTTTAGAGGTTTTAGAATTAGTAAACTACACATGCTCTTATTTTGATGATTAAAAAAATTAGAGTAAGAAAACACTTGCGACTGATCTTCAACAACACCTGCTTGATGGCAGGTATTGTTGTGCCTACTCATCTTCATAACCTATCTTGTTTGCTGGGTTAGTAATAAAGAGAATCATTAGAAAAACTACGTTTGCAGGCAAAGAAAGTTTTTTTAGCAGCAAAAGAGTCATACCCTGCGTCACGTTGAATTTCTCTTTTTCCTTACTCATATTGTTTTTCCCAAAAGAGATATAAATTAGAGAATTGATTAGACGTGTCAACCACAGCAGTACTGGTAGAGACTAATTTCCATCCCAGTGAATTTCGTTTTTTAATAATTTCTCCGATCTCAGTTTCTTGCCTAGAGGTATTGGCATTCCCAACTGCATAGTAAATATCAAGATCATTTTCGGTTTTTGCCATAAAAACTAATCAGGTGCTTCTAAAGATTGAATTTGAATCTTAGAAGAATTAGAAATAAATCAGGAGTTCTAGCACTTTTGTTCCATTAGATCAAAGTTGGTTAGTCCGGATGGAAAGTTCAGTTGGAATTATGAGTGCTGAACTCAAAGGGGGCGACCAAAATCTCGCCCCCTTCTTTAATGGAAGGAATTAAGGTTTCCAATACTCATCCCACTCATCCTGCAAGTCTGTCTGCGATAAAGAGTTATAGAAACCTCTCCACTTCTTTTCTGAATTTGCGTCAGTTGCACTCAATGACACCATTAAATCTATTGCTTCCTCTTTGGTGAAGGATTTTCCGTTATTTGATATGAATGTCAATTTCTTCTGTAATGCTTAGTTGAACATATTTATCTAACCTTAGAGACAAATACTCCAGAAGGACGTTCCACTTGCTTCATTCTGATTAGTGATTTGGTAATTGAGTTTTCGCCGAAAACTATTCATGAGAATCCAAGTCGATCATTCATAGATACAACCTATATCGATCTTGCTAGATTTTTACTTAAATTACTTGACGGAACCAAAAAGAATTAATAGTATATCTGTACTAGGACATTCCTCGCGCAAGCAGTCCTAACTCATAAAGCACCTGCGTAATACCAGTGAGCAAGGTGCTTTTTTGATGCTTTGAATTAAAGGAAAGAAGTATGAATCAACCAATTAGAGAAGCAATCCCAACCCCAACAGGATGGTTGGTATCACCTACTAGAGAATTCTGCATGTTCTTTATTCGTGATCCAAAATCCGAAATGGCATTCCCTAGAGTGTATACACAACTCTGGTATTGCCTTGAAGATGGCACTCCAACCAAATTAAAAAATACAAGAAGAATTGATCTCGAATCTGCTATAGAAACTTGGCATGAACTCTTAATTCAAGATTGGGAACTAATGGAACATCAAATTAATGATGCTGCTTAAGTGTGGTAAATACCATAGATATTTTTATGTGGTAGGAGTAGAAATAAATCAAGAGTCATAGCACTCTCGAAGTTATTTAAGAGGGGAAATGTGCATTGACTCTAAGGAGGCATCTCACACCTCCTGAGTGGACAGAGAACACCTTTCGTGCGGTCTCTGCAATGGTCGGAACAACCCATACCCCTGATTCATTTCAGGGGTTTTCCTTTTTTATTTTCCTTGCAATGAAGATAAAAGATACTGCTCCTGAAACAAGAATTATATCTATAAGTAAGTGATAATTAATATCCATATTTTAGTAATAATACTCTGGTGCTTTTACCCCTAGTTTTAATTATTTTAATGGGTTATAAAAGATTCAGGAGTCAACGCACTTCAATAGGTCTGGAGTGATGGACTCAAAGGGGGCGACCAAAATCTCGCTCCCTTATTTAATGGAAAAAATTGTCGATGCACGTGTTGATGCTGCTTAACCGTAATTAACTCTAAATTGCTCAAAAGGCAGACCAGTTTTACCCTCGATTTCTTTCTCTAACGAGATCCACCATTCCTCTTCGTCTAATGACACGTCATAAAACCTTCTTGCGAAATGTGCGTTTATTTCATCAATACTTTTAACCCCATATTCATCTAATGCTTCTTGCTCTGAATCAAAAACTCCTTCACCGTCACCATCAATAACAACACTGACTTCCCACCAATTTTTACTTTCCCATTCTGGTAGCAAATCAAGTAATGCTTGTGGAGCAACAAGTTCTACTGACCAATTTCCACCACTTCTAAACCTTTCATTTCCATCTAAATCGTCATCGTTTATGTGATCCAAATAATTGTCTGCTCTCATCCTCTCAACTTGTTCTGGATTGAATTTTTTTATCCAATCTTCTATTTCTTTTTTGGTTTTATACATTTTTCGATCCCCTATTTCAGAAATGGAAGCAACTTACTGAAGGTCGCTGGAAACGAACCAACAATGAGTGCCACTGCTCCAAGAACAACCGCCACGATTGCAGCATCTACTAAAAGATCTTTCCAGTTGTATTTCATCTCAAAGTGACCATTTCTGGAGTAGTGCATTCAGTTGGATATGAGATCACATTCTTTGCTGTAAATCCAGCACCTATCGCAACAAGTCCAATTACAAAGATCCATTTAGATCTCTCACCAGAGAGCAGTCTGTTCATAAAATTGACGTACTGATGTGAAGTTTCCATCAACGATAACAATAATGTTTTTTATTCAATGACCTTCAAAACTATTAAAAGTATTTGTCTTAGTTGCTTCGCGCTTCTACTTTTTCTCTACCCGTCAAAAATAGATGCTTTATCGCCTGAATGGGTGGCAGTTCCAAAGAGTCAGTATGGAGAGCAATTATGGGATAAGAACAGCGTGCAAAAAAATCAAGATGGATCTATACGAGTATTCAGCAAATTTATTCCTAAAAGCACTACTGACATTACCCAAGACATTCTGTATACGATGGATGTCAACTGTTCGGAAAATTCTTTTAGAGATGTTGCAGTAGGAGCAAAGGAATTTAATGAGTTCAAGAATCAAGATTCTGAATGGAAAGATCCCAATGGAGATAAATTGATTTTGGGTGTTATCGATCAGGTTTGTACTTTTGGAAATTAGATGCAAAAGAAGACTACAAACGTCTAACAAATTGCGACTATATTGCGACGAAATGACTAATACGTACCTTTCCTTATCGCTTGAAATCTCTTTGCCTGATTAGATTGGGGTAGTGAGTTCAAGACCTGATTTCAAAATTGCGACTAAAATATTCTCAAAAGATCTCAGTATTGATAGGTTATTAGAAGAATATTAATAGTCTAAATCCAAAGATACGTATCAATCCTTAGTCTGTATAAATGATACATTTCATATTCATACATCTATATTTTCTGACTAGTCTTATAAAAGTAGTCAATATCAAAAATATAAATTATCAAATAGTTGATAAGAAAATAACCAATTCCTCTAAAACGTTTTCTCTACACTTTCTCTACGGTTGAGGTGTAGAGAAAATGAACTATCTACGATGTCTTTACAGAGAAGGTGACAAGGTGACACGTGGAACATACGTGGAACTTACTGTTCAAATCCCTGTCACTCTGTCACTTAAATTTCTACGTGGAACTCACGTGGAACAAGCACTTTGAGTGGTGGACTGGGTTTTACTGCCCTAAACTATTCCCACTCAGTAGTCCCACACAAGAAAAAGCAAACAAATAAACTCAAAACAATTGGTATCACTGGAGTTTACGAATTCAAATTACCATAAAAAACCTATGTGTGATCTATGTGTGACTATTCAAAGAAATTATTTCTAGATAAATTTTGCTCCTTTTTTGAGGTTATGCCGAGCACACAATAGTTGAATATTAGATGCAACTTTAGAAGATCCACCTTTAGAAAAAGGCAAAATATGATCAAAATGTAGATTATCTGAAGAACCACAAATTCTACATTTACCCATATCTCGTTCATATACTTCTTTTTGAACTTCACCTGGTATTTGTCTGTTATGAAGCATATCTAAGTATTCTTGATCATCTTGAGAAGGATCAATCAAATCATAAAAACCCATATCAACCCAAATTCCTTTTCTCAATTTTCTATAAACCTGTATTTGCGAGGGTTCTCGCAACCTTTCTTTATAATCAAGTGCTGCTTGAAAGAATTTTCCATTTTCAGTCAGAGTTCCAGAAGGGGTCAATAAGGATTGATCAACCAACTTTTTTTCAGGATTTATATTTGCAGGAACATCGTGACCTTCATATTCAATTACACCATCCTCAAAAATATGATCATTGTATGGAGCGTTTTTTTGAGTAGACATCAAAACAACAGAATATGTTTTTTGAATGGCAAAATTCATCCCTTTTTGAATTTGTTTTCCGTTCTCTTTTATAACAAGTTGAGTATATGAAATAACGTTCATAACTACGTCTCAAAAATGTTGAGGTCCGTCACTCCCACTCAATAGTTCCTGTGGAAAATAGGGGGGCAAAAACGTAGTCATAGACAGGGTTTATTTCTTTAATAATAGCATGGTGAAGTCACGGTGAAGTGTCTACTTGAAATCCCTCGTCTCTCTGTCACTTCAAAATTGAAAAGATTCCACCATGAAGTATATCTTTTAATTTATAACTAACTTTTAGCAGTCAATACTATTACCACTCAATATTTCTATTGGTATTTTCGAGATTCAGATCCTTTAGAGTAATTGGTACTACTGAGGAGTTGAACCTTTAGTATAAATATCTAAAGCAATTTCCACCTACATTTGGTGAGGGAGAAGAGAAACTTCTACGAGTATTAGAGAACAAACTTGAGAAGGAGTTATACATCAAAAGATCTGATTGGATCAAACAGAAAACCAGAGAGGACTTCTTATGAAGAAAGCAGTTTATATGGAAAATATGACCTATCGAATGATTGAGCATATTGAAAAAGAAGAACAAGACAGTATTAGATTTCCTGACTGCTTTTGCTTTGCAGGAGTATCAAGAAATAGAAAAGAAACCACCTCACAGAATATTGAAAAGGCAGTAGAAGAAATATAAAGAAATTGATAATAGTAAATTTTTTATAAAAAACTAGATAATCTATATTGAATAGAGCAACAACCTTGATGTGATAGATATTGCTTCCAAAAATATTTCGTCGAAAAGTAGTAGTTACCGACCAGAGATTGATGGTATTAGAGCATTTGCAGTAGTTGCTGTCATCATCAATCACTTCAACAAAGACATCTTGCCTGGTGGATACCTTGGTGTTGATATCTTTTTTGTTATCTCAGGATTCGTCATAACATCATCTCTTTATCAAAGACCAAGTAAAAACTTCAAGGATTTCATCAGCGGATTTTACGAGCGAAGAATCAAGCGATTAGTCCCAGCACTTTCAGTGTTTGTCCTTATCACAAGTATTGCAATCTGCTTAGTCAATCCATCGCCAAGGAAAACACTAATTACAGGTCTGACTTCTTTGTTTGGATTATCAAATCTATACCTACTCAAACAATCAACAGACTACTTTTCCCAATCAACAGCACTCAATGTATTTACTCAAACTTGGTCTCTTGGAGTTGAAGAGCAGTTCTACATTCTCTTCCCTTTTTTGATTTGGTTTTCTGGATTTGGACGCCAAACCAAGAATGGTGCTCGCAATTTATTTCTGACAGTTGTAGCACTAACAATTGCCTCGTTGATTGGATTTATTTATTTGTATCCAATAAACCAACCAGCAGCATATTTTCTGATGCCGTCAAGGTTCTGGGAAATGGCATCAGGTTGCTTACTTTTTATTGGATTTCAGAAGAGAGAATCCATAGTGAAATTCCTTGAGAAGGTGCCACCGCTACTTGTACTAGCCCTGATCATTGGAATTATGTACCTGCCGATGTCGTGGGCGGCAACATCGACAGTTGCAGTAGTTGCTCTTTCATCAATACTCATCTCCTCTTTGAAAAAGAAAACAACAGCATTTGCATTTTTCACCCATCCCAAAGTCATTTATATAGGTCTCATCTCTTATTCTCTGTACCTATGGCACTGGGGTGTTCTTTCAATCAGTCGTTGGACAATTGGCATCCATTGGTGGTCAGTTCCCTTCCAGTTAGGACTAATATTTTGTCTTGCGGTTGCCTCATATCGATATATAGAAATACCACTTCGCAAGGGCAATTGGTTTGGTACGGGATGGAAGACCTTGATAGTTGGTGGAGGAATTTTGATTACTCTTTCTGCAGGTCTCGTTGCACTTTGTAAACCGCTTAAAGGAAAATTTTATTTAGGAAATAATCAGTTTCCAAAACTAATCACAAGGTCAAGAGATTTTGATAATAGTGATAGAGCATATAACCAAAGAAACTGTCATTACGAAGATAAAAATTTTGAACTTAGTTCATCATTGGAAAACTGTCTACTTCAATCAAAAAAGGTACAAAAAACTTTCTTCTTCGCGGGAAACTCACATACAGATCACCATAGAACACTTCATTACAAACTACATAACGAAAACAGAGTAAACATATTTTCAGCAACAATCTCTAGTTGTATGTTCCCTGGCAATAACCTTAGTGATAAATGTCAAAAAAACTCTCAATATATAATTAGTGATTGGATCTTAGAAAATATAAAGCAAAGAGATGTTGTTGTTATTTCCAATAGGCATAACACGAATCCTTCACCTAAGAGAAAATACAATTGGTTAGACGTAAGAAGTATCCAAGCAATCAATAAATTCAATAGATTGGTTTTATCTAAAGGAGGAAGACTGGTACTTTTTACTCCCACCCCCGAATATGATGTTTCAATTGAAGAATGCAACCTCGAATGGTTTAGACCATTTCCCAATAGCAAATGCACCAAAACGATTGAGCAAATAAAGAAAGAAAGAAGTAACGTTTATTTTCTGATCAATGAGTATCTTGATAAGTCAATACTGGTTTATAACCCACTTCCCGATATCTGCTTCGAAGACATTTGCTCAATGACAGACAAACAATCAAAACCGCTTTATGTTGATAAACACCATCTTTCAGACTATGCAAACTCTGAATATCTTTTTCCTGGATTTCTATCTTTTCTCGAGAAAGAGCAATTACTCTGAGTTAATATGATTGCAGAGATCAAATCAATATTCCCTGTGTATAGAACAAAACCATTTTAAATATTTCTCGTAAAAAGAATGAAAAGGGGGTTTATAATAGTCTCATTTAAGTAGTTAATATAAAAAGCACACGTTTCAGAATAATTAATTAGAAAATAAAATAGTTAGCTAACACGTTTTCTCTACATCTTCTCTACAACCCAAAGTGTAGAGAAAAAAACTTTCTACGATTTCTCCGTAGAGAAGGTGACAAGGGGACACGTGGAAGTGAAGTGGAAGTGACATTTGAAATCCCTGTCACCTTGGCACTTGAATTTCTACGTGGAAGTCACGTGGAAGTGGGTTTTTTAGTGGTGGACTAGGTTTTGCCCCCCTAAACTATTCCCACTCAATAGTCCCTACCAAAAAGAATGAAGATATAACTGGATTCTCAAGAATTATTTGATCGTGACAAACCCGTGACAAACTGACAAAGTTCAGGCATGAACAGGATTAATTCTATTCTATGAGTTGATTTCATTAATAATCGTAGAAAGTTCAATGAAAATATTAGTTAATTTCGCTCTATAAATGATCAATGATTTCAGAAAGAATTAATAAGGGACAAGATTAGCAGTAAAATCGGAAGAACAACAAGAGAGAAAAGATAAGAGAAGATGGATAGTTCAAGTCAAGAAGAAGGAAAGAAGAAAATTACTGAAGTAAAAACATTTACAGTTCCATTTGCTTTAAGAGAAAATCAAGAAAACCTCTCTATTAATACAAACTCCCCTTCCAAACCGTCTAAAGAACAAATAATTAATCAAGCATTTAAGTTTCATTCGCAAGGAAACATTTCAGAAGCAACCAAATATTATCAGTATTGTATAAAACAAGGTTTTAATGATCACCGAGTTTTTTATAATTATGGAGTCTTATTAAAAAATATTGGTAAATTACAAGAAGCAGAATTTTCATACCGTAAAGCAATTGAAATCAAACCTTATTTCGCAGAGGCACATTACAACCTTGGAAACATATTGATTGATCTTGGCAAATTAAAAGACGCAGAATTATCATACTGGAAAGCAATAGAACTCAAACCTGATTACGCAGAGGCATATTACAATCTGGGAATCATATTGCGAGATCTGTGTAAGTTACAAGAATCTTTTGATTCTTACCTACGAGTAATTGAAATAAATCCAACATATCCTAATATTTATTACTGTATAACTGAATTCCTAAGAGATTCAGACCCGTCACAGTTAAATAAATCAAAATTAAGAAATATATTAAATCTGCTACTAGAGAGAAATGATGTTACTCATAAGGAATTATTAAAAGCATTTAACTTTGTATATATCAATGAAATAATCAATAATCTAGAAAAAATTGATTCAGACTTTTCTGAAATAGAATTACTTATCAATGATCAAATCCTAATTAATGCACTTAAAAAGATTATCTTTTGTGATCTAAAATTAGAGAAAGTCCTAACTAAAGTAAGAAGAAATATATGCCATTTTATCTCTAAAAATATAAAGACTGTTAACTCCTCTGAATTACAATTTATTATTGCATTAGGAGAGCAATGCTTCCTAAATGAATATGTTTATTCATCTACTCAAGAAGAAAATATATCTATTAATAACATTATAAATAAATGTAGAGATGGTGAACTGAATGAAGCAAATATTTCAATTTTATCTTGTTATTTTCCATTATATAAACTTGTTGATCAAATACCATATTTAACATCTTTTCATTCTTCTAATCAAAGTTTCCAAGAACTAATAGATTTACAAATAACAGAACCTTTAAAAGAAATTGAACTATCCAAAAATATCAAAAAAATAGGGTCAATTAATGATGACATTTCTCAAAAAGTAAAATCTCAATACGAAGAAAATCCATATCCTAGATGGAGATATGGAAGTCATCAAGAAAGTCAAAAGTTAACTATTATCCAAGCAATTAATAATGAAATAAAACCTAACTACATTAATAAAAACAAAGGAGAACATCAATTAAAAGTCCTCATTGCTGGATGTGGCACAGGTAATCAAATCTTACAAACACAGAGGTATAAGAACGCTCAAATAACTGCTATAGATTTAAGTTTATCTAGTTTATCTTATGCCCAAAGGAAGATAAATGAACTGGAAATTGATAATGTTGAACTGATTGAGATGGATATCTTAGAAGTTAGTTTATTAGAAGAACAATTTGACATTATTGAATGTGGAGGTGTGTTACACCATATGGATGATCCTTCAAAAGGGTTGAAAGCATTAGTAGGTGTTTTAAAAAACAATGGTTTTCTTAAATTAGGTTTATATAGCGAACTAGCACGAGAAGATATTGTTAAAGCAAGGAATTATATTTCCGGCAGGAAACTTCAAACAAATGAGGAAAATATTCGTAATTTTAGACAAAAAATTATTTCAGATGCGTTAAAAAATTTAAACTCTTTAAAAATAATTGCTGACTTTTATTCTTTATCGGAATTCAGAGATCTTTGCTTTCACGCACAAGAACATAGATTCACGATTAACCAAATACAAGAAACCCTCAAATCTAATGAATTAGAGTTTCTTGGATTCTTGCTTCCCAAACCAGTTAAATCTCTCTATGCGCAATATTTCCCAGAAGATAAAAAACAAATGAACTTAAAAAACTGGGAAAAATTTGAAGAAAAACATCCCAACACTTTTGCAGGAATGTATCAGTTCTGGGTTTCTAAAACGGAGAATTGACAATTTCTACAGAATAAAAATCTTTAATCTTTCAGGGAAAAATACATTTCTACGATTTCTTCATGAAGACGCTGACAAGGTCATAAAACAAACCCGTGACAAACACAAGGGGTTAAATCCCTGTTATTTCGTCACCTAATATCAGGAAGCGAACTTGTGACAAACCCTATTGTTTAGACTATATCTACCTTTTAGTAGACAAGTCATTCCCACTCAATAGTTCCTGGAGGTTTGCTTGTTATATCCAAAACAACTCTATTAACTCCCTCAACCTCGTTAACTATACGGTTAGAAATTCTCTCTAAAACATCATACGGTATACGTGACCAATCAGCCGTCATTCCATCTTCACTGGAAACACAACGCACAACAATTGGCCATGCATAAGTTCTTTGATCTCCCATTACTCCAACTGAATAAACAGGCAACAAAACAGCAAAAGCTTGCCATATCTCGTTGTATAAACCAGCATTATTAACCTCTTCTCTCACAATTAAATCTGCATCCCTTAAACAATTTAATTTTTCATGGGTAACCTCTCCTAAAATTCTTATAGCCAACCCTGGACCTGGGAAAGGATGCCTTCTCACAATTTCATTCGGCAATCCTAGTGATTTACCAACTTTTCTGACTTCATCTTTAAATAAACGTCTCAAAGGCTCTACCAATTTAAATTGTAAATCTTTTGGCAAGCCTCCTACATTATGATGACTTTTTATTTTAACAGCTATTCGTTCACCAGTTTTAGGATCAATGTTTGTTCCAGAACTTTCTATTACATCTGGATAAAGAGTCCCTTGAGCCAAGTAATCAAAAGGGCCCAAACGTAGACTCTCCTCTTCAAAAACCCTGATAAATTCTGTACCTATGATTTTACGCTTTTGCTCAGGATCAGTTACTCCTTTTAATTTTGCAATAAATCTTTCTCTAGCATTAATGTATTCAACATTAATTTTGAACTTCTCATCAAAAAAAGACATTAAAAATTCTGGCTCACCTTTTCTCATAAAACCTTGATCAATAAACATGCACGTCAATTGACTTCCTATTGCTTTGTTTAATAAAAAAGCAAGAGTTGATGAATCAACACCACCCGATAGAGCCAATAAAACTTTTTTATCACCTACCTGTTGTTGAACTTGAGAAACAGCTTCATCTATGAATAAATTTGTCGTCCAATCTGGCTCACATGAACAAATATGGTACACAAAGTTTCTTAATAAAACCATTCCCTGAGTAGAATGAACAACTTCAGGATGAAATTGGACTCCATAAAAGCTCTTTTCTTGACAAGCAATTGCTGCTTCTAAAGTATTGGAAGTATGAGCTAATCTGACAAATCCCTTGGGTAATTCCTGAACTGAATCTCCATGGCTCATCCACATTGTGGATCCACTTATGACATTAGTTAATAAAGCTGTTGGATCATCAACTTCTAAAGGTGCCTTTCCATATTCAGCTTTGCCAGTGGCAGGTTTTACAGATCCTCCTAGCTGATGAACCATTAATTGCATTCCATAACAAACCCCAAGTACAGGAACACCTAAGTTGAAAATCTCTTGGTCACAATATGGAGCACCTTCTTCATAAACTGATCCGGGTCCTCCGCTTAAAATAATGCCTTTTGGCTGAAGAGAACGTAATTGATCAGCAGATGTTGTGTAACTCATAACTAATGAGTACACCTCTGTCTCTCTAATCCTTCGAGCAATTAATTCTGAATATTGAGAACCAAAATCGAGAATTACGATTGCTGGATTACGTTTCTCATCGAAAATCATTGAAGCCATATCAACCTAATAAATCCTTATTAAACATTCTTATCAAATAGACTAATAAAGAGTAAGAGGATATGCTTGTATATGCCTAACCATTCAGCATTAACCCTAAAGAGTTTATTTGATTTAAACCGTCAAAACCAGCCCAACGAATTTGTCTTTTACGATCGAATAGAACACACCCTACTTTCATCGATGAGGAGGAAATATATCTATTTACATAGCTCAGACTTTTAATTTCAATCTCTTTAGCCATCCTACCCCAAATCAAAGGTACTACCTCTGGGCTATTTTCTTCAAGGGTTAATAAAGCATTTTCCACTGACGTTGATTTACTTATAACCTGAATTAAATCAAAAGAAATAGCTTCTCTAACTGCAAGTGACGTAAGAATTTCAATTCTTCCATCCGCAAGATGATGATGGGTATGAAAAACACCACCAGAAAGTTTTACTAATTTTCCATGATATCCAAATAATAAAAGTTTCTTCACACCATTTTCTGCAGCAGCAACAAGAAGAGGTCCAAGCCAATTCCCCGTTTTGATGATTTGATTAGCTGGAAGTCCAAATTTTAGTGCTAGATCCATTCCATTTTCACCAATCACAAAAGCTAAAAATCCATCAAATGTTGGTTTAGAACATGTGTAGTGCAAAATATCTTTACAGTGTTTTAACTGATCTGGAGAAGAACTGATTTGAGCTTCAGCCTGTGTCCCTATAAGGGACAACCCATCTACTACTCCAAACGCTTCATTACTAGTCTTCAAAGCACGATCTTTACCTTGAGGTAAAACAATTTCTACTTTAATTGAATTACCTTTGGGCAAGAGAGGGTGAAGATTTATACACAGTAAATCACGTGCAAAATTAGATATACATGGAAGACCAGATGATTGAAATTTACCTACTCCAAAACCGGCATGAAATTCAAGCCAATCAGGAAAGCCATCCTCAACTCTTTTCCCAGATTGAAAACTTGATTTACTGAATTGAACAAAAGCCCAAATTTCTGCTCCTCTTGTAATGTCCAAAGGCAACCCTGATTGACAATGAGTGATTGCTAAAGATTTCGTACCATTATCAAGTAAAGCTGAAGAACAAATAGGCACAGTAAGTGGTTCTTCTTGATTTGGTAAATCAATTCTCTCAGTCTCTTTAAATTTATTGCCAATAAGAATATTCGTTGCAGACTTTGTAGCCGCAACTACCCAAACTGGAAGAGTAAATTCATTCAAATCATTGGAAGAGCTGACGATAAAAGAAATTCCATAAATAATTTTTTAAAATAATAATAATCTAGATTTAAATAAGTAAATGCAAGACAAACTCAATCTAATGATCCCTGGTCCAACTCCGGTACCAGAGAATGTTTTGAATTCTATGAGTAAGCATCCCATCGGTCATAGAAGTGGAGATTTTCAAACAATTGTTCAAAAAACGACTGAGCAACTCAAATGGCTTCATCAAACACAAGCAGACGTACTAACCATTACAGGCAGCGGAACAGCTGCAATGGAGGCAGGGATAATTAATACATTAAGCAAAGGTGATCAAGTCATCTGTGGAGATAATGGAAAATTTGGTGAAAGATGGGTAAAGGTTGCAAAAGCATATGAGCTAGATGTAAAAATTGTAAAAGCTGATTGGGGGGAACCTCTTGATCCAAATCAATTCAAAAGACTTCTCGAAGAGGACATTAATAAAAAAATTAAAGCTGTAATTGTAACTCACTCAGAAACTTCAACAGGAGTGATTAATGATCTTAAATCAATTAATAACGAGGTAAAAAATCATGGTTCAGCAATTACTATTGCTGATTGTGTAACAAGTCTTGGTGCATGTAATATTCCAATGGATGAATGGGGAATTGATGTAATAGCTTCGGGATCTCAAAAAGGTTATATGATTCCGCCGGGTCTTAGTTTTGTTGCCATGAGCAAAAGAGCATGGGAAGCAAATAAACAATCAAATTTACCTAAATTTTATTTAGATTTAAAGCAATATTTAAAAACAGCTAATAAAAATAGTAATCCATTTACTCCTGCAGTAAATTTATATTTTGCTTTGGAAGCATCACTAACAATGATGCAAAAAGAAGGCCTAAATAATATCTTCACCCGCCACGCTCGTCATCAAAAAGCAACGCAAGAAGGAATAAAAGCAATGGGTTTAAACTTATTTACAAAAGACAATTTTGGAAGCCCAGCTATAACAGCTGTTAAACCTGAGAATATAGATGCAGAAACAATCAGAAAAGTAATAAAGAATGACTTCGACATACTCCTTGCTGGAGGACAAGACCACTTGAAAGGAAAAATATTTAGAATCGGTCACTTAGGATTCGTAAATGATAGAGACATTATTAGTGTCATATCAGCTTTAGAAAGCACTCTTGATAAAATAGGCAAATTAAACGTGCCAATTGGTAACGGAATTGCTAAAACAATTTCAGTGCTAAACAACGAATAATATTTAAATAATCTATAAAATAACTATCTAGTTTTATTAATAAGAAGAAAAACTGATTTAGCACAACTAATAACCCTTCCCTCTTGCTCAAGTGCTTTCAAAATCAAACCAACAAATAATTGCAAATCGCCTTCATCAGAATGAAATGATGAATTCTTTACAAAATAAACAGCTTCTTTTAAAAATGCTTATTTCTTGACTAATAATTAATTCATTGCTAAATTTTTTGCACAAAAAATTTAGCAATCTGACTATATCAAAAGATAGTCATCATAGTCACATTTAAAAAACAAGTGATGTCAACAACTTAATATTTAATTTAAGGAATTTTAAATAAAATTTTTAATCAATTAAAAAAAAATAAGATTAATGAATAAAGCGGAAATAGAATTACGAAATAAAGCTAGACAGAGGAAAGAAAAATAGATAATTTAAGATTGATAATTTTCTTAAAATCATGCCAATTGAGATAAAGCGAAACTTCTTACCAATTTCAATAATTTGTTTAGTATGCAGTACTACTTTAGGGTTGAAAGTTAATGGAGCAGTAACAAACGGAGCAGACATATATTGCTTTATGAGGAATGGGGGCAATACACATGAACCAAGCTGGGAAGCAGCATATCAATTTATAAAAAGCAAAAAACAAGGTTTATTCAAGACCTCACCCAAACAAGCTGCCTCATTGATTGTTGAGCAAGTAGTTCAAAATCCTGTAAAATACGAAGATTGTATTAATTATTTAGGCGATCTTTATACAGGAGAATCGAGCTCAATGGGAGTTAATAATGATAAAAAATTAGAAAAAGGAGCAACTACATCAATCAACAGCACGGAAAAAACTCCTAAAGGAAAATATATTGATCGATATAATTATTGATTAGTTTATTTTTTGTACTAAGACAAAAAAACAAGGAATCAATCATTCGCAATTAAAAAATAAATCTTATAAAATCAAAAAACGTTATTTTCGATACATTGACTTATTGCTCTATCAAGGCAAAATTAAACTAATTAATAAATTCGTATGCACAACAGGGATGCGGTTTTCTTAGAAGATCTCTGCCCAAAACTAAGTGATAGAAGATGGCGCAAATCATTGCATGAATTCACTGGTAACCGTTGTATATATTGTGGAAAAAATTCAGAATCAATAGATCATGTCTTACCGCAAAGCAAAGGTGGGTTAAGTATCACCGAAAATTGCGTACCAGCCTGCTTATCTTGTAACGGGAGCAAAACAGACAATAATGCTTTTGAATGGTATAGAAAACAACGTTTTTACGACCCAAGGCGTTCAATGGCTATCAGAGCATGGACAGAGGGTGATATACGTCTGGCTATGAGACTTTTACAATGGGCTGAACCTAAACTGAATGAAAACATTGATAAATCAAGATCAATTTTAAATGAAGATTATTCTTGGAAACTAGCCTAGGGTTCTACCAAACTTGACAAGCTACAGAAGAATTATATTTTTCACATATAGAAACTAAATTAGAAGACTTTTGAGGAACAAAAGCTATACAAAGAAGAAAGCAAATTGAAGCAAGCAAAGGTTTTATCAAGCTTTGGTTTTGATTCTGTCCAGATAATCTTTCATGGTTCCTTAATTTGCTAGGACCATTGATGGGATTCAGACTAGGCTTAAAAGAAGAAGCAATCATTGCTCAATAACAACATAATACATTTGTACTAATGAATCTGGATATTGTCAAGCGATTTGATCCTTTACCACCTAAATCAAAATTCATCATTTTTGGAGGTGGATTTAGTGGGCAGAGAATTGCAAATTTAGCAAGAGGTTTAGGGGTAAAGGTTTTGTGCAGCAGAAGAAGTGAAGAAAGCGAAGGAGCTGATTTTATATTCAACACAGAAAAACAATTATCAAATGAAATTCTCGAAGGAGCAACACATGTATTAAGTTGCATACCTCCTTTATTGAATGGAGAAGATCCAGTACTACTTAAAGTTAAAACTCAATTATTAAATTCAAAAAATTTAAAATGGGTTGGCTATTTATCGACTACTGGCGTTTATGGGGATTCTAAAGGAGGATGGGTAGATGAAAATACCTCTCCTAATCCTCAACAAGAAAGAAGTATTCGTAGATTTGCCTGTGAAAAACAATGGATAAAAACTAAGCTTCCTATTCAAATCCTTAGATTGCCAGGTATTTATGGACCTGGAAGATCTGCATTTGAAAATCTATTTAAAGGAACAACAAAAATGATAGATAAACCCGGTCAAGTTTTTTCAAGAATTCATGTCGATGATATTGCTGGATCTGTATTATTTTTAATCAATCTCTATTCTCAAGGGAAGAATCCACTAGTGATAAATATAGCCGATAACTTGCCAACCAATAATCTTGAAGTAATTAATTTCGCAGCAAAAATAGCCAAAAAATCTGTTCCCTTAGCAATTCCTTTTGAAATTGCAAAAAAAGAGATGAGTCCAATGGCACTATCTTTTTGGCAAGAAAATCGAAAAGTTGATAACAAGCTTTTGTGTAAAAAGCTTGGATATTCTCTAATTTATCCAGATTTTAAATCTGGTCTAAAAAATTGTTTCTCTAGATTAAAAATGAATAAATAGTTTTTAGACTATAAATGATCTTTAATTTCTATTCTTTTCATAAAACACTTAACTTTGATGTATCACTAGAGTCTAATAAAGTAGATCCAACATCAAAAAAATACTCAGATTCATCACAAGCCTTACATTACTCAATCATTTAGTTTAGGTAAAAAATTAAAATCACATCGAAACATGACAAGAAATCAAACACCAGAATCAAAGAAAAATACTCTTATTATTTCGTTGGGTGATCCCGCAGGAATAGGAACTGAAATAACACTAAAAGCGCTTGGCTCTAAGTGCTTACATGAAAATATACATCCTTTACTAGTAGGATGTAAAAAAAATATTTATCAAACATATATAAAGTTAATCAATCATGGAATATATAATATTCCTGACCCTAAGGAACTTGATATTATTGATATTCCTTTAGAAAAAGAAATTATTCCTGGAATAGTAAACGAGAACACTGGCTCAGCGAGCTTTAAATGGCTTATAAATGCGACAAATCTCCTTTTAGAAGGTAAAGCTGAAGCTCTAATAACAGCACCTATCTCAAAAATCGCATGGCATAAAGCGGGGCATAAATTTGCAGGACAAACTGAGTTATTAGGTAAATTAACTAATAAAAAAACATCTATGCTTTTTACAGCAATATCACCGAAAAATGGTTGGAGGTTTAATACTTTATTAGCTACAACACATATTTCTCTTAATAAAATAAATAATAATTTAACCAAAGAGTTAATTAAATATAAATTAGACGATTTGTTGAATTTTTGTCGTCAATTCACAAAAAAACCATTAATACATGTAGCAGGCTTAAATCCTCACGCAGGAGAAGAAGGAAAAATTGGAATAGAAGAACAAAACTTAATTATTCCCACTTTGAATGAATGGCAAATAGACAATCCAGGTATCAAAATTATTGGACCTATACCTCCAGATAGCTGCTGGATTTCATCAGCAGATGCATGGAATCGCCCCTCAAATGAAAATAATGCACCTGATGGAATTCTAGCTTTGTATCACGATCAAGGTCTAATACCAGTAAAGCTGATTGCCTTTGATGAAGCTGTTAATACAACTCTTGGACTACCTTTTGTAAGAACATCTCCAGATCATGGAACTGCTCTTGATATTGCAGGTAAGTTCAAGGCAAGAGAAACAAGTATGGTTGCTGCAATTAATAATGCCTGGCTTCTTTCTAGATAAGCAGAACTTTTAAACAGGTTTTAATCTCATTAAAACTTGTCCAAACTCAACTGGTGTTCCATTTTCAACAAGAATTTCAATAACTTCACCACTCACCTCTGACTCTAATTCGTTCATTAATTTCATCGCCTCAAGAATACAAACAGCTTGTCCAACACTAATTCTTGATCCTATTTCCACAAAAGGGGGTTCTTCTGGCCCTGGTGCGCGATAAAAGGTTCCAACCATAGGAGCAGTCACTTCAACCAAATCAGAGCGGGAGCCAGGGACTGAAGGAGGAGGAGTGCTTGGAACTGCAGAAGCTTCAATTTTACGTTGAGGTGGTGCTGAATCACTCTCTTCTAATATCTGTTTCTTTTGAGAAATAATTGAATCCGAGGAAGTTCCTAAATTACGTTTAACTTCCAAGTAAAAGTCTTGTCCCTCAAGTCGAAACTCTTGAATATCGCTCTCAGCTAAAGTTGCTAATAAGCGATGTAGCTCTTCGTGATCAAGATTCATTGTCATTGTGTTTCTCGGCCTAGATAACTGTCATTTCGAGTATCTACTCGAATTTTCTCACCAATTGAAATAAATAATGGGACCATAACTTGGGCTCCTGTTTCCAAGATTGCAGGCTTTGTACCTCCCGATGCAGTGTCACCTTTTACCCCAGGATCAGTTTCTTTTATTTCTAAAACAACTGAGTTGGGCAATTCAACTTCAAGAGGTTTTTCATTCCAAGACACTACATTAACCTCCATCCCCTCCTTTAGATATTTCCTACTTTCACCAATTTGTTTAGCTGTTAGACGTGTTTCTTCATAAGAAGTCATATCCATAAATACAAAATCATCTCCGTCCATATATGTGTGTTGTAATTTTGATTTTTCCAGAAGAGCTTGTGGGACCATTTCACCAGCTCTAAAAGTCTTTTCGACAACACTTCCGCTTACAACAGCTTTTAATTTAGTCCTGACAAACGCAGAACCCTTACCAGGCTTGACATGTAGGAATTCAATTACACGCCAAACTGCACCGTCTAACTCGATCGTAGTGCCAGTGCGAAAGTCGTTACTTGAAATCATTCACACAAAATATACCTATCGATCATAAGTCTGTGCCAAAGTCATGCAAAACATAGAATTAACATGGCAAAAAAGATTTGCATTCTTGCCCTGGTAACAATCATATTTTCTTTGAGCTCACCATGGATTGACCCTGCTGTTGCAAGCCTTCCAAATGGTAACCGACTCAAAGATCCATATGCCATATTAAGAAATTCTTTACCGATTGACCAAAAAGAATTACGTGAATTACAAAACAAACTAGAGGATACCAGCGACGATCTTCGAGGAAGTAGATGGTCAGCTATCAGCAAAGCCACCTCAAGAAGTCAATTCTTGGTAAGTAATAGAAAAAATCAAATTCTTGAATCAATACCAGAGGAAAATAGAGAAAAAGCAGGTAATCTGCTCTCTAAATTGAAAGAAGAGCTTGATGACTTAGGAGAAATAACAAACGAAAAAAATAAAGTCTCATTTCTTAATGTCCGACGTCAAGGTCTAAAAACAATTGATGATATTGAATCTCTTTTAATCACTGATGAATTTCCATATAAAATACCTATGGAATATGACAATCTACCAAGACTTTTAGGTAGAGCAAATGTAGAAATAAAAACATCAAAAGGAAATATGACCGCAATTATTGATGGATATAATGCTCCGCTCACAGCTGGTGCATTTATAGATCTTTCATTGAAAGGTTTTTACGATGGTTTACCAATTAATAGAGCTGAAGAATTTTTTATTCTTCAAACTGGTGATCCTAAAGGAGAAGCTATTGGATATATAAACCCTGATAATAATGAGTTGAGAAAAGTTCCATTAGAAATAAGAACACCTAATTTTGACGATACACTTTATGGAGAAACTTTTGAAGATGTTGGCCTCTATACAGAAACACCTACTCTTCCATTTGCAACCTTAGGAACTCTTGGCTGGGCTCATTCTGAATATGATTTAAATGATGGTTCATCACAATTTTTCTTCTTCTTATATGAAGCCGAATTAAATCCCGCTGGGCGTAACCTTATAGATGGAAGGAACGCAGCCTTTGGTTATGTAATAGAAGGTTCTGAAATATTAAATAAATTAGGAGTAGATGATAAAATTATTGAAATCAAAGTATTAAATGGCTCAGAAAATCTAAAACTTAACGCTTAAATATAAAAAAGTGACAACTACGATAAAAGATATTGGAGAAATAGAGCTACTCAATCGCATAAAAAAGTTTATGCGTGACAAACAAATAGATGATGATGTTGCTGAAATAAAAACAAGAAAAAAAAATTTACTTATAAATACCGATTTACTTGTAGAGAAAATTCATTTTTGTGAAAGTATTTCGGATGCTAAAGATATTGGCTGGAAATGTATTGCAACAAATGTTTCGGATCTGATTTGCAGCGGTTCAGTAAAAATAATCTCCTTCAGTGTTGGACTTGTTTTACCACCAAGCACAGATTGGAAATGGGTAGAAGAACTATACGAAGGGATGTTGGTAGCAATTCAGGAATTTGGTGGAGAAATAATTGGTGGAGATTGCACTTCGGGAGAAACAAAAATGATCTCTATTACGGCAGTTGGAGAAATGAACAAAGCCAGACTTCATAGAGGAAATGCTTTACCAGGGGATTACATCGTTAGCACTGGATATCATGGATTAAGTCGCTTAGGTTTAGCTCTCTTAAGATCAGAAGAATTACCCAGTACAGACAAAATAAGTCCTGAGCTAATCAATAGAGCTATACAGGCTCACAAACGGCCCTATCCCGCCTTGAAAGAGCTTAAAGCGTTAATTAGTTGTAAACCTATTCTAACGAGCTGGAGAGCGGCAGGAACTGATAGTAGCGATGGACTCATTGAATCAATTAGAGGGATCTGCCAAAGCAGTAATTGTCAAGCAGTTTTGTCAAAATCTTCTTTATTAAAAGACCCTCACTGGCCAAAAAATCCAAATTGGAATGACTGGGTTCTATATGGAGGCGAAGATTATGAATTGATACTCAGTTTGCCTAAAAAATGGGCTGAAAAGTTATCAAAACAATTAAAAAGTGCCAGAATAATAGGATTTACTCGAAAGGGTAAACCCAAAATTTTCTGGGACAACCTAGAAGAAATTAATATTGACCAAGCAAGCCTATTTCAACACTTTTAAATATCGAAAATAAATTTTATTGCCATTTTTGAGCAACAATTTCAGCTAAATCAACAACCCTCTGGCTGTAACCCCACTCGTTGTCATACCAAGCTAAAACTTTGACCATATTGTCATCAATACACATTGTTAATGCTTCATCAACAATAGTTGATTCATTAGTTCCAGCATAATCAGAGGAAACCAGAGGCAAATCTCCATATTTAATTATTCCTTTCATTTCACCCTCCGAAGCAGTTTTCAACAATGTATTTACTTCTTCAGCACTGGTTTTACGACTTGATTCAAAAACTAAATCAACGGCAGAAACATTTGGAGTTGGTACACGCATAGCAATACCTGTAAGCTTCCCTTTCATTTCTGGGTAAACAAGAGCTACAGCTTTTGCTGCACCTGTTGAAGTAGGAACCAAATTCATTGCGGCAGCTCTTGCTCTACGCAAGTCACGATGAGCATTATCCAATATTCTTTGATCTCCGGTATAGCTGTGAATTGTGGTCATTAAACCTTTATTTATGCCTAACTTTTGATCTAAAACTTTCACTATTGGCGCTAGACAGTTGGTAGTGCAACTTGCATTGCTGAGAATATCAAAATCTCCATGAGAATATTGATCAGCATTAACACCAACCACATATGTTCCCACACCGTCACCTTTTCCAGGAGCAGTAAGAATGACTTTCTTAGCTCCTACCTGTAAGTGCTTACTGGCTCCAACATCTGTATTAAATACACCTGTTGACTCAATAACTAGATCAATACCCCAATCTTTCCATGGAAGATTTAACGGGTTTCTATCCGAATAACATTTAATAGTTTTGCCATTAATTTCAAATGTATCGTCGGTATGTGAAATTTCAGCATCATTTATTGCACCGAGAATAGAGTCGTATTTAAGTAGGTGAGCACAGGTCTTTGGGTCAGAGGTAACGTTGATACCGACTACCTCAATATTTGTATTAGCACCCCTACTAAGCCAACAACGCATAAAATTGCGTCCAATTCTTCCGAATCCATTAATCGCAACACGCAAAGTCATTTCAAAAACGGTTAAACCGCATAAGCTACTGGCCGCTGATCATACAGAACGATGAGCATTTTGAAAAAAATATGATGCCTTCAGCAAATAAAAAAGTACAAAATCACTCTAATTCTTTAAAAAATGTGCCTTTTGAAAGATGAAGAGTTATCTTTCACTCGACACCAAAGTGAAATTGAAGAAGTTACCAATCTTACCTCCACATATCCACTTCATTGGGATTGGAGGCATTGGCATGTCTGCCCTCGCAATGATTCTCGCTAAAAATGGATATTCCATTTCAGGATCTGACATAAAAAATAGCCATATTTTAAAAGAATTAACTAATGATCATGTAAATATATTTAACACTCAAACAGAATCAAACATTGATAAAATTCTTGAAAAAAAAAATAAAAATATTTTAGTTGTAATCAGCTCTGCAATACGTCCTGACAATCTCGAATTAAAAAAAGCTAAAGAGTGTAATTTACAAATAAAACATCGTTCAGAAATACTAAAATTCTTAATCGATCAAAAAAAATCTATAGTTATTTCAGGTTCTCACGGTAAAACAACTACAAGTACTTACATAACAACTATTTTTTCAATTTTAAATAAAGATCCTACTGCTATAATTGGTGGTATTGTTCCTCTGTATAATAAAAATTACAACGTTGGTAATAGTGAAACATTAATAGCAGAAGCAGACGAATCAGATGGATCATTAGTAACATTTAATTCTAATATTGGAATTATTACAAATGTAGAACTCGAACATGTTGATCATTATCAAGATCTAGAAGATTTAATAAGAACAATGAAAAAATTTGCAAAAAATTCTGATAACCTAATTGCAAATTATGACTGTCAAAACCTCAAAAATAATATAGAAGCTTCTGAATGGTTTTCAATTCAAGAAACTAATAATATAGATTTTGCTCTAATTCCAAAAGAATCTAATGGATGTGAAATTATTGCAGAATATTATGAAAAAGAAAAATTTATTGATCTCATAAGTGTGCCTATTCCTGGCATACACAATTTAAGTAATACAGTAGCTGCAATAGCAGCTTGCAGAATAGCTGGAATTCATTTTAAAGATATAAAAAAAGGAATTGAATATTTACAACTTCCTTCAAGAAGATTTGATTATAGAGGTTTATGGAAAAAAAGAATAATAGTCGAAGATTATGCTCATCACCCCAGTGAAATTGATGCTGCAATCTCAATTGCTTCTACTATGCAAAATACAAAAAATAATTTTTCCGAAATTCTACCAAAAAGATTAATATCAATATTCCAACCTCATAGATATAGTAGAACTAAAAAATTTCATAAAGAATTTGCAAGAAGTCTAAGTAAATCTGATTTAGTATTTATAGCTCCTATCTACTCTGCTGGAGAAGATGAAATCGAAGGAATAAATAATAAGACTATTGGAAATGAGTTAAGAAAATTAAAGCCTAATCTAGAAGTATATAATCCAGATAATAATCAAGATCTAATTAAACTAATAAAAGAAAATACAATGGAAAAAGATTTACTTTTAATTATGGGTGCAGGAGATATTAATATGATATGTTCAAATCTATTTATAGAATTAATCAATAATAAATCAATAAAAAACAATTTGGCTGCTTAATAAATGAGTTGCATTCAATTAGAAAAAAATATTTCATTATCAAATTTTACTACTTGGCGAATAGGAGGGCCAGCAGAATGGATTGCTCAACCGAAAAATATGGAAGAAATAAAATATCTAATTAATTGGATAAATAAGAAAAACATTCCCTGCAATATTTTTGGTGCCGGATCAAATCTTTTAATTAATGACAAAGGAATTAAAGGTTTAAGCATATGTATGCGTAATTTCAAAGGTATACAAATTGATAAAAATAGTGGAATTATCGAAGTCCTTGGTGGTGAAATGCTTCCTACCTTAGCCAGAAAAGCTGCTGCAAATGGACTTCATGGACTCGAGTGGGCTGTAGGGATACCAGGCACAATTGGTGGAGCAGTAGTTATGAATGCAGGAGCACAAGAACATTGCATATCCGACTATCTCGAAAGTATTACAACGCTATCTTTGAAAGGAGAATACAAAATGATCAAAGGAAAGGATCTCAATTTTGGATATCGACACAGTCTGCTTCAAAATGAGAACTTGATTGTCATATCTGCCCGACTGAAGCTGGTATCAGGTCACGCAGAACAAATTCGACAGGTTACTAATGAAAACCTAAACCATCGATTACGAACTCAACCTTATAAATCACAAACATGCGGAAGTGTTTTTCGAAATCCAGAACCTTTAAAAGCTGCAAAATTAATTGATGAACTTGGTTTAAAAGGATTTCGTTTTGGTGGAGCTGAAATTTCCAAAATACATTCAAATTTTATAATCAATGCAAACAATGCTTCTTCTTGTGACGTCAGAGAGTTGATTAAATACATTCAAAAAAAAGTATTTAATTCTTATGGAATCTTGTTAGAAACAGAAGTCAAACAATGTGGATTTTAAATTTAAACCCTAAAATCAATATCAATAGGTAATTTTCATGGCTGGATTCGGACTACCAAATTTTGGACAACTCACTGAAGCTTTCAAAAAAGCTCAACAAATTCAGCAGAATGCTCAGAAACTTCAAGAAGAACTTGAAGTTATGGAAATAGAAGGAAAGAATAATGACAATCGAGCAAAAATATGGATGTCAGGAAATCAAAAACCTTTACGCGTAGAAATTGATCAATCTCTTCTTTCTGAAGACAGAGCAATAATAGAGGAAGCGATACTAGATGCTATGAAATCTGCTCACGAACTTTCAACATCAACTATGAAAGATCGAATGGAAGATTTAACTGGTGGATTTAAGCTTAACCTGCCTGGTATGGGAGATGAGGATTAATCATTTTCTCAAGATTCTCACGATAAAAAGGATATCTTTCAAGATCTTTATTAACTACACAACCAGGCTCGTCTCTATGCAAACAATTACGGAACTTGCATTTTGATTTACTTAACTGAGTTCGAAACTCAGGAAACAAATAAGCAAAGTCAGATGGCTCGCATACTATTTCTGGACGATTAAACCCTGGTGTATCAGCAAGAAGTGATCCATTTCCAATAGAAAAAAGTTCGACATGTCTAGTCGTATGTGTACCTCTTTTTAATTTTTTTGAAACAGATGAAGTAGGTAATGAAACATTTGGGATTATTTGATTAATTAAACTTGTCTTTCCTGCTCCAGATGGACCAGCAAGTACAGCTAATTTTGTTTTTCTAAATCGTTCTATTAATGAATCAATACCCTGAGAAGTATGAATAGATACTGGTATACAATCATAACCCCAAGATTTTAATTTATTTATAAATAACATCAAATCATTTTTTGTAATTAAATCTATTTTTGTTAAAACTATCAAAGGCTTTATATTTGCACATTCAGCGGTTAATAAAAAACGGCTAGCTTGCTCAATATCAAATAAAGGCTCATCAACTGAGATACAAATAGCAACTAATGTAACGTTTGCTACAGCTGGACGTTTTAAAAAGCTTTTTCTCTGCTCAACTTCAGAAATGACAGCTCTTTTGTTTTTATAATCTATAGACTCTACTAAAACTATATCACCTACATCTATAAATAAACCTTGATAATCTAACTTGCTTCTTCTTGTGCATAGAAGTCTGATTTTTTCATAGAAATAATCAAAAGACTCATCTTTAAAATCTTTATAGTCAATCTCTACGATTAAAAAATTTGCCTTAAGTGCAACAACAATCCCTTTTAAATTCTTAGATTTATTTTTCTTCACTCGATATTATTAAAGTTACTTTTTTAGAGTCTTTATTCAATATTTTTACTTTATACCCCTTCTCTCTTAAACCATCGATCACACTGGTTTCAGCTTCGCCTATATCTAGATCAACTTTTAAAATTTGATTTGAAGATAAGTTCTCCAAAGCCAAACAGCATTTAACAAAATTGACTGGACAAATAAGGCCACACAAATCTAAATAGTGATCAATGAAAATATTTTTCTCCACTATTATTTGCCAAATAACTTACTAAATAAGCCACTTTTATGATAATGATGCTGAGGTCCCCGTGCAGAGTAATGTCCAGCCAATTTTTCTAATAAATCTCTTTCAGAATCTGATAGTTTTATAGGTAATTTAATCTTTACTGAGACTTGATGATTACCTCTAGCAACAGGATTACCTAGTTTCGGCACTCCTTTATTTTCTAAATTTAGAATAGAGTTAGGTTGAGTTCCAGCTGGAATTTTTAACTTAGTAGGACCATCTACAGTATCTATTTCAATAGTATCTCCTAAAATTGCCTGAAGGTAACTAATATTAACTTCAGATAAAATTGTCAATCCATCTCTCTTTAAATTAGGATGATTTTTCACCTTTAAGAAGACATATAGATCTCCAGATGGACCACCCTTTAATCCAGCATTACCCTCTCCTGAAACTCTTAGTCGTGTTCCGCTATCAACTCCAGCAGGAATATTAATTTTTAATTTTTTTCTTACTTGTTTAACCCCTTTTCCACCACAAGAATTACAAGGATCTTTAATTACTTGTCCAGTACCAACACAAGTTGGACATTCAGCGACTTGAGTAAAACTTCCAAAAGGTGTACGAGTAGCTCTTCTTACTTGACCTGCACCACTACATGTAGAACAAGTAACAGGACCAGTGCCTTTCTTAGCTCCATTCCCTCTGCAAACATCACAAGTTTCTAAATGAGGAACGGTGATCTCTTTTTCTTGTCCAAAAATAGCTTTATCAAAATCAATCGTTAGGTCGTAACGTAAATCGTCTCCCTGTTGAGGTCCACGTCTTTGAGGGCGAGAACCTCCTGGAGACCCAGAACCACCAAAGCCATTAAAAAAAGTCTCAAACAAATCTGCAAAGCCGCCCATATCTCCCATGTCCGGCATACCAGCAGCTCCACCGATTCCAGCTTCACCAAATTGGTCGTAACGAGCTCGCTTTTGAGAATCGCTTAAAACTTCATATGCTTTACCTATTTCTTTGAACTTATCCTCCGCACCTGCTTCCTTATTGACGTCAGGATGATATTTCCGAGCTTGCTGTCTATAAGCTCTTTTTAAAGTGTCAGCATCAGCATCTCTACTGACACCCAATAGATCGTAAAAATCAGCCATTAGTTCATTTAAATAAATTCAATTCCGTTTCAATCATCATGTAGTTAATTCTCATCTTTAGTTAAGTCGTCTGAAGGTTGATTTTGTTCTTGATTAGCAGCACTCTGATCTGGAATCTCTTCATTAACTGCTTTCGATCCTGGTCCCATAGAAACTTTGACCAAAGCATGCCTTAAAACACGACCATTCAAGTGATATCCCCTTTGTAATTCTTCAATGATAATATCCTCAGCCTTTTCATCACTGGGCTCTCTCATAACAGCTTCATGCAGAGAAGGATCAAAAGGCTGATCAACGACACGCATTGGAGCAACACCTAGTTGCTTAAGAACTTCAACTAGTTGCTTATAAAGTCCTTGGTAACTCCGATGCAATGCTTGAGCTTCTTCGCCCTCAGGATTTAATTGCTGTCTTGCTCTTTCAAAATTATCGACAACAGGAAGTATTTCACTAAGCGTAGTGCATGTAAGTTGAATTTTTAGATCATCTTGGTCACGCGTCTGACGCTTTCGGAAGTTATCAAAGTCAGCAGCTATTCTCATATATTGGCTATTTAAAGTTTCATGCTCTTTTTCTAATTGTTGTAATCTTGCTTCAGTATCTGGACCTTTAATATTTGAATCAGAGCTAGTTGAAGATTGTTCGTCTGCTGTATCTACTGAAGCATTGTTCAATTGAGGCTCTACTTCAGGATTATCAGAAAGGTCAACTTGATTAAGTGATTCATTACTTGTATGAGAACTTACAGAATTTTCATTGGAATTATCTTGTGATGAATCATCTTGAGATAATTCATGTTCTGAGGAAGAAACGTCTGAATTCATATAAATCGATCAGCTATTAGACCATGTTGATAGCAAAGGGTTTATTGTACAAGCTACGGAAGCCCACACCTATTAAATAGAAAAGAAAATCATTTACGAATCAACTTCAAACGCAAGAGCGACACCATTATTGCAATATCGCTTACCAGTTGGTCTTGGACCATCATTAAAAACATGGCCTTGATGCCCACCACATCGTCGACAATGATATTCAGTTCTAGGGACAATTAATTTGAAGTCTGTTTTTGTCTCTATTGCATCCGGTAAATGATCGAAAAAACTTGGCCAGCCTGTTCCACTGTCAAACTTTGTTTTTGAGGAAAATAAAGAAAGCCCACATCCTGCACAACGAAAAAGTCCTTTCCTTTTTTCATCATTTAAAGGACTTGAAAACGGTCTCTCTGTTCCTTCCTTACGTAAAACGTAAAAAGCGTCTTTGGGCAAACGATTTTCCCATTCTTTATCCGTTAAAGTCTTATAGTTTTCCATAGGTTTAGGTTCAGCAAAAGCGCTTTTTGGTTTGATAATAAATCCAAAAAGATTATTCAAGAGTCCAAGCATAAAAAATCTACGCTTCAAAGAAATTCCTCAATTCGATGGATCTTAATAAAATTTCCTCCCTAAAAGTCGAAAAAAAATTAATTCATAAACAATGATTTCCAATTCTTTAAAAACAAATGAAATAACTACCTACAGGTTAAGTATTGCTCCAATGATGGATTGCACAGATAGGCATTTTCGTGTCCTTATGCGCCAAATCACAAAAAAATCGCTTTTATACACAGAAATGATTGTGGCCCAAGCTCTCCATTACAGCAAAAACAGAAGGAAATTATTAGATTTTGATGAGATTGAGCATCCTATTGCCATACAGCTAGGAGGAGACAATCCGAAACTTTTAGCTGAAGCAGCTAAAATGGCAGAAGATTGGGGATATGACGAAATTAATTTAAATATTGGCTGCCCAAGTCCAAAAGTAAAATCTGGCAACTTTGGAGCTTGTCTAATGGGAAAACCAAAGATAGTAGCCAATTGCATAGAGACAATGAAAAACTCATGCAATATCCCAATAACAGTGAAACATCGACTTGGTATTGATAACCTCGATAGTGATGAATATCTTATGAAATTTGTTGATAATTGTTCATTTGCAGGAGCAGAGAGATTTATTGTTCATGCAAGAAAAGCTTGGCTAAACGGATTAAATCCTAAAGAAAATCGAACAATTCCACCTCTTCAATATGAAAGAGTTGCGAAGTTAAAAAAAAACAGACCTGAATTAATTATCGAACTTAACGGTGGAATAAATACAATAAATGATTGTATTAAAACTCTAAAAGTATTTGATGGAGTAATGATAGGCAGAGCAGCATACTCACATCCATTCATGTGGACAAAAATAGATTCAATGATTTTCGGACAACAAGAAGAACACCTATCTAGATCAAAAATAATAATAAAAACTATTCCTTTTGCTCAAAAACATCTAGAAAAGAATGGACGTCTGTGGCACATAGCTAAACACATCCTAAACCTGATAGAAAACATACCAAATGCAAAAATATTGAGACAAGAGTTAAGCGAGAAATGTCAAAATAATAAAGCTGATATTTCTATTTTAAAAAAAATAGCCCAGCAACTTGAAGATGCTGGGCATTAAAAAAGGAACAAAATCTTTAAGATTCTGCGCCGCCATAATCTGCAGTTGTGTCATCTCCACCTTCAGGAGAAGCTCCTCTTCTTCTTCTACTACGACCTTGATCAAAGCCGCTAGCATCTTGAGAAGCATTCCCATGACTACGATCTTCCCAACCTTTAGCTCCAGAAGGTCTATCTTGAGTTGATTGCTCTTGGCCGCCACCGCCATAGCCGCCACCGCCGTAACCGCCACCTTGGCCGCCACCGCCGTAACCGCCACCGCCATAGCCGCCACCGCCGCCTCTTCTGGGAGCACTGCCTCTGGGTTCAGCTTTGTTGATTCTTAAAGGACGGCCCATGAGCTCAGCACCCTGTAGAGATTCAATTGCTGAAGCTTCAACTGCTTCATCAGCCATCTCAACAAAAGCAAAACCTCTTTTGCGTCCTGTATCTCGTTCTAAAGGTAAAGAACAATTTGCCACCTCCCCAAAAGGAGAAAACAATTCAATGACATCTTCCTGCTCAGCGCGGAAGGGTAAGTTGCCGACAAAAATACTCACTTGAAAATTGGACTGAAAATAAAATGTAACTAATAGGCTATGAATAGCCAAAATTAATAACTCTAAGATGAGTTATCATTAACCACTTTAATACCGAAAGCCCTCAAATAGATTTAAAGCAATTTTTTTACTTAAATAATTTTTCTCGCCACAAAACAAGCTGCTCTTGAACTCTTTCAAAGCCAGTCCCACCATCACTCAAACGCGACTCAACCACACTTGAAGGCAACAGCTTTTCATAAATATCTTTTTCAAAAAATTTATGAAATGTTTTCCATGTTTCCAAAGGAATATCTTTTAATAAAATTCCTTCTTCTATGGAAGTCTTTACAATTCGCCCAACTAATTGATAAGCCTCTCGAAATGGTATCTTCTTAGCCACTAAATAATCGGCAACATCAGTAGCGTTAGAAAAGTCCGATAAAACAGCACGATTAAGTATTTCTTTTCTAAAAATTAAACCTTCTTCGAATAAAATTGATATTGCAACTAACGAATTCTTAACAGTTTTCACACTATCAAAAATTGCTTCTTTATCTTCTTGAAAATCTTTATTATATGCTAGAGGCAACCCTTTGATCATAGTAAGCATAGCTTGTAAATGCCCAAAGACTCTCCCTGATTTACCTCGCACTAGTTCTGGAACATCAGGATTCTTTTTTTGAGGCATAAGACTACTGCCGGTAGCACATCGATCTGTTAATTGAATAAATGCAAATTCTTCAGATGCCCATAAGATAACTTCTTCAGATAATCTACTTAGATGAGCCATGATTAATGATGAGGCTCCTAAAAACTCTACAACAAAATCTCTGTCACTGACAGCATCTAAACTATTAGAGTAAATTTCTTGAAAATTTAATTCTGAAGAAGTAATTTTTCTATCTATAGCGATAGAAGTTCCAGCTAAAGCAGCTGCTCCCAGTGGAGAAATATTAACGCGTTTTCTTACATCTATTAATCTATTTCTATCTCTTTGTGCCATCTCAACATATGCTAATAAATGATGGGCTAGTGACAAAGGTTGTGCTCTTTGTAAATGCGTATAGCCAGGAATAAGTGTATGAAGATTTTGCTCTGCTAATAAAAAAAGGGCTTTCTGAAGACGCTTCAAATCCAAATCAATTTCATCAATACGCTTTCTAAGCCATAATCTCAAATCTGTTCCAACTTGATCATTACGACTACGACCAGTATGAAGTTTTTTTCCTAAAGGACCTATCAAATCTATTAATTTTTTTTCTACTGCAAAATGTACATCCTCATCAGAAATAACAGGTTGAAACAAACCACTAGATGCCTCCTTCCTAATTTGTTGAAGACCATTTTCTAATTTTATAGCCTCTTCCTTAGTAATAATCCCTTGAATTCCAAGCATTCGTGCATGAGCAATTGATCCATCCAAATCTTCCTCTAATAAATAAATATCAAACTCAATTGAAGCATTAAATTTTTCTATAAAAGGATTTAGTCCTTTATCAAATCTATCGCTCCAAGTTTTGCTCAATGCATTTTCCAAATCACTAATACAAATAAAGCAAGAGTCTTAGCAATTGTCAGGAGGTCTACTAAGTTAATTCAGGAACCGTTGATCTTCATTCACTTTTAAAACCACCATTGACGCATCATCTTCAAGATGATGATCGCTCACACCAACAAACCCATCTAATCTTTCAAAAAGTTTATTTAATATTTTTTTAGCACCTAATCCTTCTCTAGCAAATTTATCTAAAAAAGTTATCAAACGATTTTCGTCAAAACGTTCACCTGAGATACCAGGTGCATCTGTAACGCCATCGGTATAGTAAAGAAGAACATCTCCAGGCTGAAGAACAATCTCACCACATCCATACTCAGCTTCAGGTTGAAGACCTATCAATAATCCAGGAGCATCTAATCGCTTGATTGATTTTGACTTAGCCCTCCAAAGCAATGGAGGATTATGTGCTGCATTAGCAAAACGTAGTTTTCTTGATTGAGCATCAAAATCCGAATAAAACAAAGTTACAAACCGATGTGATTGAGTTAAATCTTCAAGAGCTAATTGATTTAAGTCATGCAAAATAGAATCAGGGGGTAATCCTGATAGAACTTCTGCTCGAAGCATTCCTCGCAACATAGTCATCAACAATCCAGCAGGTACGCCTTTGCCCATAACATCACCAATCACAAAAGCCCATCGAGCACTGGATTTTGCAGTTGCAGTCAAGTCTGAACGAGTAGGCATAAAATCGTAATAATCACCACCTACTTGAAAAGCAGGCCTACAACAGGCAGCTAATTCAACTCCATCAATTATTGGACATTGATCGGGTAATAATTGCGATTGAATTTCAGCACCAATACTTATTTGTCTATCGACTTTTTCATGATTTCTAATCACCTGAAAAATGACATCATTTTCTATCGCTACTCCAGTCAAATCAGCAACTATTTGAATATGTTTTCTATGAATATCACTTCCAAAAATAATCCCTTTTTTATCAATTACGTACAATCGGCCTCTCTTTCTACCTCGAGAAACTATTGATGTAGTAATTAAATTACAAGAATCAAAATATCTTTGAACCAAGCGATCCATCATTGCAATATTCTTTTCCTCCATGCCAAAACCCGGTTTTTTTCCGTCTTCTAAAAGAAATAATTTTCTGAACAGTTCATGATCCTCATCACTAGGAAACATTTGTAATTGTTCGCACCAAAGACTCCCATTATCTTGAAAAGGAATTAATATTGCCCCTTTAACTCCAACTAATTGAGTCACAAAAAGTGGAATTAGTTCAAGAAAGCGCTGTAAATTGGTAAAACTTCGCAGAGCAAAGCTTAATGAAAGCAATAAGTCTTGATTAAAGATTTGCTCTTGAGAAAGACTATTAATCAACTCTGTAAGCGACTTGGACGCATCACTTGATAAAAAGTTAATTGAATGTAGATATTTTTTTTCTGAAATCGGAGAATTTTCTTTCACCATTCTCCAGCAATGAAGAAATTAAAATTTAGCAACATATGCCAAAAATTTCTAGAACTCATCGAACAGTTAAAAGTGCCTCAATAAATTCAAAGCTGTTAAATGGTCTTAAGTCCCTTATTTTCTCACCAGCGCCGATAAATCTGACAGGAAGTTTCGCTTCTGATGCAACAGCCATCGCCACACCACCTCTAGAAGATCCATCAAGTTTTGTAAGTATTACACCAGTTAATTCCGCTGACTCAGCAAAAGCTAAAGCCTGCTTCAGTCCATTTTGACCTTGACTAGAATCAAGAACTAGTAAAGATTCAACATTTGCTGTAGGAGCAAGTTTGGTAATAATTTTTCTAATTTTTTTTAATTCCTCCATTAAATTATTTTTCGTTTGTAATCTTCCTGCAGTATCAACCAATAATAAATCTATATTCTTTGATTTACATGCGCCAATAGCATCAAAAACTATCGATGCTGGATCAGCATTTTTAGATTCGTTTGCAATAACTTCAACCCCTGTTCTATTGCCCCATACCTTGACTTGTTGAACCGCTGCAGCTCTAAAAGTATCTGCAGCGGCAATCATTGCAGAAAAACCACTTCTTTTTGCAACACTTGCTAATTTGCCAAGAGTCGTTGTTTTACCAACACCATTAACACCAACTAACATCCAAATATTCAAAAAACCTTTTTTTGGAGAAAGTAAGTCGACACCACTATCTTTTATTGGCTTTTCTAAAACATTAACTAATTGTTCTTTTAAAAAACGCAAACCTTCAGAAGCTTCAACAACTTCCTCGTTTAATTTCTTTCTTAAAGAGTCTAAAATTTGATCAGTAGCAGAAACTCCCGCATCTGATCTAAGTAAAAGAGTTTCTAAATCATCAAGAACTTCAGGCGTCAGTGGATCATCTCCTAATTTATCAAGTAAATCAGTGACAAAGCCTTTACGAGTTTTTTCTAATCCTTGTTTTAATCTACTAAGCCAATCAATTTCATCTAATGAAAATTGATTGATTTTTTTACCTTGTGCAGCTAAAACTTCTGCTGACCAAGTAAAATTATCATCAAAATCGCCAAGTTCAGGCTCATCTTCTTCTTTTAAATCTTTACTATCTTGAGAAATATCTAATTTAAGTTCATCTTTTATATTTTTTTTAGTATTAAAGACATCTTTTTCGCTAATTTCTTTTTGACGTGATTCTTTCTCCTCTTTTTGTTTTTGTTTAAGTTGCAAATAAGCTTGTTTTGCCCAATCTAAAGAATCATCATTAGCAGGTAGAGAGTCCTCACTTTTATCCTGATTAAAAGGAGCTTTTCCTTCCTGAGAAAAATCGTCTTTCATTTTGTATTAAGTATTAAATTAGAATTTTGAAGATTCCTTAAAACCCCATTAATCATTCTGCGACCTTGTTCATCGCTGTATCGATTAGCTAGATTTACAGCCTCATTACAAGTAACAGCAGTAGGAGTATTAAAATCAATTAAATCTACCAAAGCTAATCTTAAAATATCTCTATCAATTCTAGGTAATCTTTTTAAACGCCAACCTTCCATAACACTATCAAGATTTTTATCAATCTCGTCTTGCTTGTCAATAACTTTATGAACTCGTTTAAGAGCTAAATCACGTATTTCTTTTTGATCAACTAGTGCTATTAGTCTCGGTAATTCAATACTTTCAGATAAACAATTAAGTATATTCTCAGAATCAATTAAACAAGTTTTTAAATGATTACGAGATTTTTTCAACAAACCTGCATCTTCTTGAAATTCACTATCTAATAATTCCTGATTAGCTTTTTCTAATTTTGCAGCACATAAATCTAATTGTTCACGCCAATGTTGAGTTAAAGATTCAATCGCTTGACTAAGTAAACTTTCAATATTGACGCTCTTCGTATCTTTTTTGTTTATTTGTCCTAAAAGCAAAAGAGCTAATTCTCTGGAAATTGATTTTAATTGCATAAGTATAATTGAAAAACACTTTAAGAAGATGAAGCTCTTAACTGAGAAAACAAACTAGAAAAAGAAGTATTTGTAGAATTATTCCTATCATCAGGATTTACAATTCCAGCAGAAATAATTGTTCTAAATGCATCTTCAACAGATATATCTAAATCCTTAACAGATCCTTCTGGAACCAAGGTGTACCAACCAGTTGTAGGGTTTGGAGCTGTAGGTATAAAGACACTTAATAAAGGTTGATCTGGCTCAGTTTGAAGAGATGGTCCAACAATACCCGTAACAAAACCAACGCTGAATAAACCTTCACGAGGATATTCAACTAACACAACTCTGCGAAATCTTGTTGAATTATCTCTAAGAAAAGTTTCTAAGAGTTGTTTAAGAGTTTTATAAACAGAGCCCGCAAGAGGTATGCGAGAGAGCGTTCCTTCCCCAAACTCAAGCAACCATCTCCCAACGAAGTTTCTGGCCATTAAGCCTATCAATAAAATACCTAGGAGTGGAACAGTTAAACCCAAAGCAAGATTAATTAAGTCCTGCAATAAAGGATTAAGAGTAATAAAGGGATTTAATTGTTTTGGGATGGAAGTTAATATTGCCAGAACAAAGCGACTGACAATTGTAGACAGCCAAATAGTGGTAGCCAAAGGAATAACCACCAAAAGACCAGCTATGAGGTCATTTTTAAGATCCTGCTGAAGCCTTGAGCCAAGAGTCAGGTCTTCTTTTGGAGAGGAGGACTGCACCAAATAAAGAGAGTCCGAACAATGTATATATATACAATCTAACCAAATTCAGTGCATTAATTAAATAATTTAAGCTATTAATAGAAATAAAACATTAAAAGAAAGCATTTAAAGGCCCAAATAAAGTCGCAATTGCCTAAAAAACCTTTTTAGTAAAGGTAAAAAATTATTTATGAAAAGCTGCTTGTGAACTTGAAGAAATCGATTGCTCTAACAAAAAAAATTAAAGATGAAGCTTTTAAAGAAGGCTTTGATGCAGTAGGGATTGCAAAAGTTCCAGGATCTTCACGATTAAATCTTCGAACGGCTGCATTAGAAAGATGGCTAGAGGCTGGTCATCAAGCAAAAATGGAATGGATGAAAAGCCCAAGAAGAAAAAATGTTGAAAATATGCTTCAAGGGGTTCAAAGTATTCTTGCAGTTGGACTTAATTACTATGTAGATACTGACAAAACCCCTAAAGATATATCCATAGCTAGATATGGATGGGGAAAAGATTATCACAAAATTATTGAAAAAAAATTAAAAAAAGTCGCGATGTTTTTAGAAAAAGAAAGACCTAACTCTAAATGGAAAATATGCGTTGATACAAGCGCTTTTTTAGATAAAGCATGGGCTGAAGAAGCTGGAATTGGGTGGATTGGAAAACATAGCAATATAATTAATTCTCAAATTGGTTCATGGATGTTCATAGGTCATCTTTTATCTACTGAGATTTTGGAAGCTGACAAACCTTCAAAACCAATTTGTGGCGAATGTCAAAAATGTATTGATGCATGCCCAACCAAAGCAATTGAAGAACCCTTTGTTGTTAACGCAAATAAATGTTTGGCATATCACACGTTAGAAAACAGAGAAAAAGAATTACCAAAAAATATAGTTAATAATATGGGGAATTGGATTGCAGGTTGTGATATTTGTCAAGAAGTCTGTCCATGGAATGAAAACAATATCCCAAATACATCTGAACCAGATCTACAACCCTCTGAATGGATTATGAACATAAACAAAAAAGATGCTTTATCTTGGAGTGACTCAAAGTGGAAAGAAACTTTAAACCAATCAGCATTAAAACGAATTAAGCCATGGATGTGGCGTAGAAATATAAATTCAATCTCAAATAATCATTTATAATGAAAAATTATTTTCCAAAAATCTATCATATTCTAATTTGTTTAATTCTATTTGAATCTACTATTTTAACTAGATCATCGAATGCATTTATTCCTAGAATTAACGAGCCGAGTCAAAAAGAACTGGAATCTACATCCATACAAATAGGTAGGACAGCTATACAACTAATTCAATTTGGGCAACACAATGAAGCAATTAAACTTTTAAAACTAGCAGTTAAATTAAATCCTAAAGAAATTGAACTCTGGACAAGTCTTGCAGAAGCGCAAATTAAAGCAAATAGGAAGTATAAAGCATTATCATCATTAAATAAAGCAATTAATTTAAAACCAAAAGAAGAAAGTATATATTTCAGAAAAGCATATATATATATGGATTTGAAAAATCCAAAAAAAGCCAAATTTTATATAAAAAAAGGCTTATCAATCAATAAAAAGAATGAGAGAGGTTATTTTCAGCTAGGAAATGCAGAAATAATGTTAAATAATTATAAATTAGCTTTAATTGCTTTTCAAAGATCTTCAAGAATTAATTCAAATTTTTGGCAATCTATTAATAATGAAGGCCTTGTCTTGTATGAATTAAATAATTTAAAAGAGGCTATATTAAAATTTAAATCAGCACTTAAAATTAGTAATAATCCAGAGCCAATGTTAGCTTTAGCAATAGCATTATTTTCCTCAGAAAATAAAACTATTGAATCATTTAACTTAGCTAAAAATGCTTTAAAATCTGATCCTCAATATGTTTCAAAAAACTATCAAGCAAAACAATTATGGGGAAAGAAATTACAAAATTCAGCACAACTTTTATTTAAAATGGAAGAAATGAAAAAAGCAGTTAAAGATGCCAAAGAAAAAAGTCAATAAATTAATGTTTAACAAAAAACTGGTTTTTAACAGATTAGTTAGTAGCCTAAATAAAGAAATTTAGGCCTCTTACGAACTTAGAGATGGCCAAGGAACGCCTGAAACCAATATCGTTGCATCAAGAAATGCAACGTTCTTATCTCGAATACGCAATGAGCGTAATCGTCGGAAGAGCATTGCCAGACGCGAGAGATGGATTAAAGCCTGTGCAAAGAAGAATTCTTTTTGCAATGCACGAATTAGGACTTACACCTGATAGACCTTATAGAAAATGTGCTCGTGTTGTTGGAGACGTTCTTGGTAAATATCATCCTCATGGAGATCAAGCCGTTTACGATGCTCTTGTAAGACAAGTACAAATTTTTAGTTCAAGATACCCAATTCTTGATGGCCACGGAAACTTTGGATCGATTGATGACGATCCCCCGGCTGCAATGAGATATACAGAAACTCGACTAGCCCAAATATCTAACGATGCAATTTTAAGTGAAATAGATCAAGAAACTGTTGATTTCTCTCCAAATTTTGACGGGTCGCAACAAGAGCCAGATGTTTTACCAGCTCAATTACCTTTCCTACTTTTAAATGGAAGTGCTGGAATTGCTGTTGGAATGGCAACTAGTATTCCTCCTCATAATTTAAACGAAGTAATAGAGGCTCTAATAGCAATCATAAAAAAGCCTTCCTTAAGCGAAGAAAAATTATTAGAACTCATCCCTGGACCAGACTTTCCAACAGGCGGAGAAATCTTAATAAGTAATGGAATAAAAGAAACTTACACAAAGGGAAGAGGAAGTATAACTATGAGAGGTATAGCTCATATTGAAGAAATTAACCCTGGAAAAGGGAAACACAAAAGAAGTGGCATTGTTATTACTGAACTTCCATATCAACTAAACAAAGCTACTTGGATTGAAAAATTAGCAGACCTAGTAAATAATGGAAAAGTCTCTGGAATAGCTGATATTAGAGATGAAAGTGATAGAGATGGAATGAGAATTCTTGTAGAAATAAAAAGAGATTCTAATCCTGAAAAAATTCTAGATTTTTTATATCAAAAAACTTCTTTACAGAGTAATTTTGGCGCTATTTTACTTGCATTAGTTAATGGTCAACCAGTACAACTAACATTACGAAAATTATTAGAAAATTTCTTAGAATTTAGAGAAAATACTATTTTACTTAGAAGTAAACATCTATTAAAAAATATCAAGAATAGGCAAGAAATAGTTGAAGCATTAATTCAAGCTATAAATAATCTTAGAGAAATAATAAACTTAATTGAAAAATCTAAAGATACAGCTGAAGCGAAAAATAATTTAATCAGTAGCCTAAAAATAAATGAAAGACAAGCTGATGGAATTTTAGGCATGCCATTAAAAAAGATTACCAGTCTTGAAAAGAATTCATTAAAAAAAGAAATAGAGGATTTAAGAAACAATAGAGAGAGTCTTGAATCAATTATTAATGATAGAGAAAAATTATTAAAAGTACTGATTAAAGAGCTAAAAGAACTTAAAAAAAAGTTTGGAAGTGATAGAAAAACAAAGTTAATAGAAGGCGGTGATGCTCTAATTGCAGAACGACTTGCAAATCAAAGACCAAATAAAGAACTTCAAAGAATAAATGCTCTCAAACAATTACCAACAGATTCTGAGATTGTTATTCAATCAAATAATGAAATAAAAATAATACCATCCATAACAATTAAAAAATTAAAATTAAAAGAATGTAATCAAGAAAGAGAAGATATTCTACCTTCGAAATTAATATGGCCTATTAATAACGAACCAAAAATATTAGCGGTGAGTCGACTAGGTAAAATAGGTATTCTTAAATGGGAATTTGCGGGACAAAAACCTGGACCATTAGAAGACTTTTTACCAGCAGGCTTTGAAAATGATGAAATAGTGAATCTTATTCCATTACCAGAACAAAAAAATATAAGTCTAGGATTAATAAGTAGTGATGGAAAATTTAAAAGAGTTTCAATTAACGAAATCACCGAAATATCTAATAGATCAACAACTGTTGTAAAATTGAAAAAAGATATTACACTAAAATCTTGTCTACTTTGTCAAGAAAATAGCTATTTATATATAATAAGTGATATTGGCAGAATTTTAAAAATTAAGATAACAGAAAAAAGCTTTCCCTGTATGGGAAAATTAGCTCAAGGAACCAATATAATGAAACTATTCCCAGGAGAAAATATAATTGAAGCAATAAATATTCCAGAGAAACAAATTGAAGACTTAGTTTTAATAACCAATAGAGGAAATTTTATTAAGCATAAAACGAAAGAAATAAAAGAATCTCTAAAAGGAGAACTAGGAACAATGGGTATCAATTTAAAAGATAATACAAAAATAAATAACCGAATAATTAATTGTTTTATAAATAATAAATATGTTTATATAAGAACAAATAAAGATAGATATAAAAAATTAGAAAAAAGTCAAATTGATAATAGTTTATATAAAAAAGAAAAGAAGTTGAATTTAGAATTAAATGATAATGAATTCATAAAATCAATTTTTTCAATGATAACGCCAGAAAAAAATTAAGATAAAGAAGTTTTTTCAACCCAATTTAAATATTCATCTGTAACTGTTCCCGTAACATATTTTCCCGTAAAACAAGATAAATCTAATTCCTTAATATTAGAATTACTTGTTATAGCTTTAGTTAAATCTTCGACTTCTTGATAAATCATTTTATCAATAAGTAAATTCTCTTCTATTTCATTTATATTTCTATTATATGCAATCAACTCATTCCTGCTTGGCATGTTAATTCCGTAAACATGTGGATATCTAATTGGTGGAGCAGCAGAGGTAAAAGTAACCTTATTAGCACCTGCAGTTCTTGCCATTTGCACTATTTGCTGAGATGTTGTTCCTCTAACAACTGAATCATCGACTATCAAAACATTTTTATTTTGAAATTCAGTACTCATTGCATTTAACTTCTGACGTACAGAACGTTTTCGTAATGATTGACCTGGCATAATAAAAGTTCTTCCAACATAACGATTTTTAAAAAATCCCTCCCTATATTCAATTCCTAACTGTCTTGCTACCTGCATAGCAGCAGGCCTAGAGGAATCCGGTATAGGCATTACTACATCTACATCGCCACATGTAATTTGTTTTTTGATTGTTTCTGCTAATAAATCTCCCATTCTTAATCTTGACTCATAAACAGAAATGCCATTCATGATTGAGTCAGGTCTAGCTAAATAAACATATTCAAATGAACAAGGAAATAATTGAGGATGATTTGAACATTGCTTAGAAAAAAACTCACC
The DNA here is from genome assembly GCA_003279455.1 of Prochlorococcus sp. AG-402-G19. GTDB lineage: Bacteria > Cyanobacteriota > Cyanobacteriia > PCC-6307 > Cyanobiaceae > Prochlorococcus_B. The sequence continues at coordinate 35,602 of QCHU01000004.1, read as the reverse complement.
TTCTGAGGTAATAAAAATTGCCTCTCCTGGTTTAACATCTCTAACAATTTGATAATCATTATTTTCAATAACTAATGATTCGCTAGCGATTACCCACTCGGGTTTATTATTTTCTTTTAGTCTTTTACCAATTACCAAGGGACGAATCCCAAAAGGATCTCTAAAAGCTAGAAGACCATAACCTGCTATTAAAGCAATGGAAGCATATGATCCCTCTACTCTTGCATGAAGTCTACTTACAGCAGTAAAAAGATCGTTTGGATTTATATCTTTTCCTTTTATTGAACTATTCAATTCTGTTGCCAAAACATTTAATAACATTTCGGTGTCACTAGAAGTATTTGTATGCCTCCTGTCAACTTTAAAAAGCTCTTTTTCTAACTCTCTTGTATTGGTTAAATTTCCATTATGAACAAGAATTATTCCATAAGGAGCATTCACATAAAAAGGTTGGGCCTCCTCTTCTCGATGAGCAGCGCCTTTCGTAGCATATCGAACATGTCCTAAACCAACCTTTCCAATCAAACTTCTCATGTCTCTTGTTCTATAAGCTTCTCTTACTTGACCTTTAGATTTATTAATGTGAAAGACGCTTCCATCCATCGTTGCGATACCAGTAGAGTCTTGGCCTCTATGCTGGAGCAATAACAAACTATCGTAAATTTGTTGATTACATTGATCTCTAGAAACAACTCCTACAATTCCACACATAATTATATTCCTTGGTTAAGTAAAATAGATTTAATTTTATAATTATAATTCATAAAAGAATTTATTTAACTATTTTTTTTAAAATAGCATTTTTATATGTATCTCTTAAATGATTAATATCAACATCTATAATCGAATCATTAGCTTGATTAACTGATAATTTATTTTGATCGTTTACAGTACCTAAATGTGATATTGAAAAACATGTAGTTTGTTGTAACGATATCGTCTTATAGTAATTTTTTAATTCTAAAGTTTGTTTAAATGAACAACTAACTAAAACTCTTCCTCCTCCTTCAGCAAAAAGTAAACGATCTAATCTTGATTCACTTGAAGGAAGTTGAATATTTGCACCAAATCCAGAAGAAATACAACATTCAGCTAAAGCTACTACTAAACCACCATCACCTAAGTCGTGAGCTGAGTTAATCATATTTTTTTTAATTATATTTCTAAGAAAAAAATGAACTTGTTTCTCTAAATCTAAATCTATTTGTGGCGGTCTTCCTGTTTTTAAACCATGTATATACTCTAAAAAAGATGAAGCAGATAGTGAAATTCTACTATCTTGATTACTATTAGTTTCTAAGGGTAATCCTAGCATCCATATTTGATCACCTGCTTTAATCCAAGATTTTTTACAAACTTTATTTATATCTTCTATTAGTCCAACCATACCAATTACAGGGGTTGGATGTATTGGTATAACAGTATTATTTGATAATTTTGTATCATTATACAAAGACACATTCCCGCCTGTAACAGGAGTGTTCATTGCTTTACAAGCATTGCTTATACCTTTACAAGACATTGATAATTGCCAAAAACCTACTTGTTTTTCAGGAGAAGAAAAATTTAAATTATTAGTAATCGCTATTGGTTCAGATCCTACACAACTTAAATTCCTAGCAGCTTCTACAACAGCAGCCATACTTCCACGTTCAGGATCTAAATAAACCCATCTATCATTACAATCAACTGAAGATGCTATACCTCTATTTTGATTTAATTTAGTTTTAAACTCATTTTGAGAACGTATTCTTATAACAGCTGCATCCGCTTCTCCAGGAGCAATAATTGTATTGGATTGAACTTGATAGTCGTATTGCTTATATATCCAATTTTTTGATGCTATTGAGGGATTACTTAATAAATTTAATAAAATATTATTCCAACTAATAAATAAATTGTTCTTTATATTAATAGTTCCATTTTTTGAATTTTTAGGTAATAAATCTTCAGTCCATTTCCAATGATCTTTTAAATAATCAGGAGTAGATTTTAATAATAAATGTTTCTCTACAGGTGTATCATCAGCAAGTGCAGATGCTGGTAGATCTGCTACAATTTTCCCTTTATGTAGTACTCTAACAACTTTTTCTTTTAAAACTTTTCCTACAACTTCAACATATAATCCCCATTTCATAAATAATTGTCTTAATTCTTTTTCCGAACCAGGCTTGATAACAAATAACATTCTTTCTTGTGATTCTGACAACAAAAATTCATATGCAGTCATTCCTTTTTCTCTCGCCGGAACAAGATCAAGATTTAATTCAATACCTACCTCACCTTTTGAAGCCATTTCAGAACAACTACAAGTAAGACCTGCCGCACCCATATCCTGAGCAGCAATTACATATCCTGTTTTAAACGCCTCTAAGCATGCCTCTATTAATCCTTTTTCAAGAAAAGGATCACCTACTTGTACGGCAGGTCGATCATCTATAGAAGTTTTTGAAAGTTCCGAACTAGCAAAACTTGCTCCTCCCATTCCATCTCTACCCGTTGTATTTCCTACATAAAGAACTGGAAAATCAATTCCACTAGCTCCTGAACAAACTATTTCATCTGTTTCCATCAAACCCAATGCCATAGCATTAACTAAAGGATTACCTGAATAACTACTATCAAAACCAACTTCGCCTCCTACGGTCGGAACACCTACACAATTCCCATAATGCGAAATACCTGCTACTACACCTTCTAATAAACTAATATTTTTTTCGTCTTCTAAAGGACCAAATCTTAAGGCATTTAATATCGCTATTGGTCTTGCTCCCATAGTAAAAATATCTCTCAATATTCCACCTACACCAGTTGCTGCACCTTGAAAAGGCTCTACAGCAGATGGATGATTATGACTTTCAATTTTAAATACTAATTTTTGATTAAAACCAATATCTACAACTCCTGCATTTTCTCCAGGACCCACAAGAATTCTAGGACCTGTTACTGGGAAATTTTTAAGTAACGGGCGAGAATTTCGGTAACAACAATGCTCGGACCACATAACTCCAAACATTCCTAATTCGTTTCTATTTGGTGATCGGTTTAATCTTCTGCAAATTTCAAGATAATCAGATTGTTTTAAACCCTCTTGGCTTAAGGCAGTTAAAACATCGTATTCAACGAAAAAATTTGGTGAATTAATTAATTCTTGAAAATCATTATTCTCTGTAAAAATCGTCATAAATTAAATCCAAGGATCAAGATCACTTTCATGGGTTAAACCTTTTTTTTTTGATCGTTTATTCATTCTATTAAATTCTTCTAAACTATCTATATCTAAATTATCGACCCAATCATCATAAGAGGGGTCACTATCAATTGTAGAAGTATCATTTATAGATTCAAATTCACTCTCTCTGATTTGATCATCAATCCATCCCTCAAGTCTATCAGAAGCGTTATAAGTAAGATCTTCAAATTGTGTTTTCCATTTTCTGCTTTTGCTTAAGAATTCTTCTTTAAAACTTGCTTTTTGTATAGGTAAATCTTCAAAAGAATCAATATCACAAGAAATAGAACCTGGTTGTTTATCAATAATTTTAGATAGTGATAATAACCAACGACTTGTTCCCGGAATAAGTGGGTTTGTTCTACTTACTAAGTAATATTCAATATTTCCATTTTTTATTTCAAAAAAGAAATCAGCTATTAAACCTAATCTTTGTCCTTTTCTGCTAAAAACATTAGAATTAATTAAAGTAGGAAAACGTTCTAAAGTTTGATTATCTGAAATAGAACAAGGCCCTTTTACAAATACTTCTTGTTGATTTAATCCTTTTATTTGATCTAACCTCCAAACCTCTCTTTGCAATCTTAGATTAGAAGGACGGGAGATAAATCCTAATATTCGATGAACAGGAGGATGCATCCATGGATTTACGACTGGTCCATGATCAATTCCATTCTCACAGCGAACATTGCTTTTTAATATATCACTTAATAATAATTTATTTTGAATGTCCAAAATTAATTTCGTATTTGAATTGGCATAACTAAATAAATAAAATTAACATCACTATTAATAGGTGAAAAAACAGCTGGGGTTGTAGGTCCATTACAACTAAGCCTAATAAGATTTGAATCTATAACTTTAAGTCCATCTAATAAATACCTTACATTAAAAGCAATTTGAAATGATTCACCTTTAAAAGAGACTGAAAGAGACTCAAAACCAGTTCCTATATCTTGAGCATCTGTACTAATTTTAATTATTTTTGCAGAGCTATCAGTAGCTATTTTAATAACATTATTGTGTTGATCAGCTAAAACAGCTATTCTTTCTAAAGAAGCAATAAATTCTTTCCTATCAAATTCCAATATATTAGAAAAAGTATCAGGTAATAATTGAGAATAATTTGGATAAGAACCTTCTAAAGCTCTAATAGTTATAATTTCATCAAAAGATATAAAAACAACTTGTCCTTTATCAATGAATAAATTAATAGGTTGACTAGTATCACAAGCACTTAAAAACTTTTCAATTTCTCTTAAAGATTTAGAAGGTAATGTAATAGAAAATTTTTCAAATTCAGAAGAATTATTTATATCATTTGTTTGAGATAAAATATTCTTTAAATTTAATACAGCTAATCGATGACCATCTGTAGCTGCAGATTCAATACCAAACCCATCAAAAGTAAGATTAACACCTGTTAGTAATTGTTTAGCGTCGTCTGTACTACTTGCAAATAATGTAGATTTGATTGCATTAGATAGTAATAGAGGATTTAATTTAAGTGAAGTTCCACTTTCCACTAAAGGTAACTCAGGAAAATCATCAGAAAGCAGTCCTCTTACTTGATATGTACCACTTTTACTGGTGAATTCAACTTGTTGACTAACTTCATCAGAAGTTAAAACTAATGGTGAATCATTAGACAACTTAGAAATAATTTCTCCAAATAATTTAGCTGGTAAAGTAATAGCACCACTTTCATCTATGGAAGCTGATATTGAAGTTTGTATTCCTAAACTTAAATCAAACCCAGTCAAGCGTAGTTTTCCTGTCACTTCATCAGCTGCCAACAAAACATTTGCTAAAACTGGATGTGTCGGTCGATTTGAAACAGCTCTACTAACTAACTGAAGAGCTGTATTCAAATCTGATTGTGAACAACTTAACTTCATTCCGTTATTTCAAAAAATCCATTGATATAAGAATTTCATAGCTATTTAAAAAAAGCAATACCGTTAAAAAAAACAAAAATTTCTTCTTCTATTATATTTCTTTATTCTTGATATGAAAATGAATTAGTAGTAGTAGGTCTTGTGGTTTTTGTGGTTTTTTCAAAAAACCAAGATCTTAACTGACATCTCTCAATTTTTTACTGTGGAAAAGATATCTTAAAAGTGGATAAAAGCATAGTTATCCACCTTTAGAAATGATTGTGGAAAAAAAAGACAAAAAATGAAGATATTGTTTTTTCTTTTCCACAGTAAAAAAAAGAAAAATAAGACGAAATTAACAGACAGTTTTTTATCTGGATATTTACTATATCTTTAAAAGCCCATTTTTTTAGTTATTGAACTTATTTCAGCTTCTACACCAGTGTGAAAGATTGCATCATTATTTTTAATGGCACAATCAGGATCTTTTAGACCATTGCCTGTTAAAACACAAACAATAGTTGAATTCATTGGAACATCATTTTTTACTTTTAATAGACCTGCGACAGAAGCTGCGCTAGCTGGTTCACAAAAAATTCCCTCTTCTTTTCCAAGAATTTTATAAGCTTCAATTATTTCTGAATCTGTAACGGATGAAAATTTACCATTGCTTGATTCTTTTGCTTTTAATGCCTTTTCTTTATTAACAGGATTTCCAATTCTTATTGCAGTGGCAATTGTTTCTGGATTGCTAATACTTCTCCCTTCGACTAAAGGGGCAGAACCGCTTGCTTGAAAGCCCATCATTCGTGGAAGCTTTTTGGATTTATTAGCATTAAAAAATTCTTGAAACCCCATCCAGTAAGCACTTATATTCCCTGCATTCCCCATTGGAATGCATAACCAATCAGGCGCATTTCCAAGATTTTCTATTATTTCAAAAGCGGCAGTCTTTTGTCCCTGTAATCTATAGGGATTTACAGAATTAACTAATGTTATTGGATATTTTTCAGACAATTCCCTGACAATATCTAATGCTTTATCAAAATTTCCTTTAATGGCTAATATTTCTGCTCCATATACTAATGCCTGAGCTAATTTTCCTTGAGCTACATATCCGTCTGGAATAATCACAAAAGACTTTATTCCTCCTTTGCTCGCATAGGCAGCTGCAGATGCAGAGGTGTTGCCTGTGCTTGCGCAGATTACTGCTTCACAACCATCTTCTTTTGCTTTACTTATTGCCATAGTCATTCCTCTATCTTTGAAGGATCCTGTTGGATTGAGACCGTCATATTTCACATAAACTTTTACTCCTTTTCCAATTCGATTAGCTATTGAATTTACTTCTATTAGAGGTGTTCCGCCTTCATTCAAAGAAATGATGGGAGTTTTATTTGTAACTGGTAGCCAAGGTTTATAAGCGTTTATTAGCCCATTCCAATTGTTTTTTTTCTGGCCAGAAAAGAATAGTTGCTTTAATTTTTTAGAAAATGCCACTTACTTTACAAGTAATTTTGAACAATCTAAGTGCTAGACCTTCCATCTTTTAGCTTTTGAAAAGGCGAATTTGAATAGAAATCAATTAATTCTTTTAATGATTCTACTTTTTCTAGAGCTTTATTCAATGCATTTAGATCTATGGCAATATTTTTATTTGGATATTCTTTAAAAAAATCTATAAGATTGATTCTTTCATTTTTTTTATAAGAACTTAAAATAATTGCAGATCTTATAGCTTTTGTACTTGTTTTTATATTTGATATTTTATTAGGATAAATAATTTTAGATAATCTACTTAAAAATACTTCACCTATTTTACTATTTAGTAATCTACTGCTTGCTTCTAGTGGAACCTCTATTTTGTAAGAGAGGATTTTGTGTAGATCTTCATCGTTTTGAAAAGTAATTTTCATTAGATTTTTTAATTTTTTATTTGGTCTTTTTGTTTTTTTAAAGTCATTTAAATCTTGTATTTTTATTGTTCTACTAAAGTTCCCTTTATAGAGAAAAAGGTTCTCTGCACTTTTTGCACTAGGAATAAAAAATAAAATTACTAAAAGTAGAATAATTTTAAAATTTAAATTCATTTATTGTTTTACACCAGCTGCAACTTTAACCAGTCTAATTATTCCTTTTTCAGATGTTTTTTTCATTAAACCATAACCCATTTTGTAAGTATCTTTAGTTGTTAGAATTTTTGGTAATTTTTTAAACAATATTTTTCTTTTAAACCCTGGCTTTGTTTTTGATGTATTTAATATTTTATTAATGGATGATAGATTAAAAATTTGTTTACTATTAACTTTTGATGACCCTGCTATTGTTTTTGAACGTATTTTTGATGGGAGCTTGTTGTTTATATTTATTAGTGTTTTCCATCCAATAGAATCAATTTTCGAAGCAAAAATATTTACCAATTCATTTCTAAGAATATGACCTTTACTTGAAAATAAAAAATCAATAGTTTGGTCTAAAATTTTCTCACTATTTAATTGTTTTTCTTTACTAGCACTTGTTAAAAGATCATCTAATCTTTCTAATTTCAGATTGTTTTCATCAAATAGCATTTCTTTCAAACTATTTCTTAACTCTGGATTTTCATCTTCCATTAAACGTCTTGCAAAATAAGGATATGCTGCTCCAAGTATTTTAAAATTTGGGTCAACACTGAGCGCTATTCCCTCTAAGGTGATTAATGATCTAATGATTAAGGCATAATAAGGCGGTAATTTAAAAGGAAATTTATACATAATACCTGACATATCATCAGTGACTGCTTTAAAATCCATTTTATTTACACCTATTTCTAGAGCGCTGGTAAAAACACTTTCAAATGCAGGAGCAATGGGTTTTAGATCGACTTCTTCTGATAGAAATCCTAACTGTACAAAGTCATTAGAAAGTTTATCAAATCTTTTGTTAACTAAATGAACAACTGCTCTAATTAATCCAACTCTTGATTGTTGTGTAATATCGCTCATCATTCCAAAATCGAGATAACATAATCGTCCGTCCTTCATTGCTAATATGTTTCCAGGATGAGGATCTGCATGAAAAAAACCATGTTCAATTAGTTGTTGAAGACTACAACTTACACCAATTTCTATCATTTCATTTGGATCGATTCCTAATTTTTTTACTGCTTCAATATTTGTTAATTTCGTGCCATCTATCCACTCCATTGTTAGTACTCTTCTGCTTGTTGCTTTTCTATAGATTTTTGGAACAGCGATTTTATTATTTTTGCTATGTAGATCCTTAAATTTTTCTGCATTATTAGCTTCATTTATATAATCCATTTCTTCAAAAATTCTTTTTCCTAGTTCGTCGATTAATGCAACAAGATCGCTTCTAATAATTCCGATATTATTTTTAAACCATATTGCGATATTTCTAACTATATATAAATCTAATGTGATTTGTTCTCTTAGGCCTGGTCTTTGAATTTTAACAGCAACTTTTTCTCCACTTTTGAGTACTGCTTTATGGACTTGACCTAGAGATGCCGCAGAAATTGGCTCTTTATCAATTTCTTTAAAAATGTTACTTACTTTATCTTCTAAATCTTCTTCAATGCATGCCATAGCAAGTGTGCTTGCAAAACCGGGTAATTGGTCTTGAAGTTGTGCTAATTCTTCTAGAACTACCTGGGGGACAATATCTGGTCTAGTAGATAGTGCTTGTCCAGCTTTTATGAATGCTGGTCCCAAATCCACAAGGAGTTGGGTAAATTCTTTGGCTCTATAAGTTTTTCTTTCGGTTTTTTCTAAGGAACCGATTAATTTTTCCCAACCAACTCCAAGTAAAAATAATCCAATTGGTAAAAGTGTCTGCCAAAGTCTGCGGAGTAGACGAATTGGATTTTTTTTGTAGATTGAATCAATAGCAACAGGGTCATACTTAAGTAGACCTGAGGCTTCAATAAAATCGCTTAATTCTTCGGCCATTTTGTTATGGCAATGTTTTACATCCCTTCTAATTCATTTTACGCCTATTTTGTGTCTTTTTGATTGCCTTGACTTATGCTAAATAGCCTTCGTTTTCATAACATAGCTCTATTTGGAAATTTAGAGATCGACTTTAATAAGGGATTTACTGTTTTTACAGGGCAAACTGGTTCAGGCAAATCAATATTTCTTGATACGTTAAATGCATTATTGGCAAATAAAAAAACCTCTCTGAATAATCGCTTGGTAGCCAAAGGGTCTGATTTTTCATCAATCGAGGGTGTTTTTTCTGTTTTGAAAAATACAAAAGCTTGGTTAAGCAATCAAGAAATTGATATTGATGAGGAATTAATTGTTACTCGGGAATGGCGTTTAAAAGATAATAAATATAAATCTAGATTTAGAATTAATGGTGTATTAGTTAATAGAGATCAAATATCTGAATTGAGATCATTTCTGTTTGATTTTACACTACAAGGTGATACTTACATTTTGAATGATTCATTACATCAATTAAGCTTGCTAGATTCCCTAGGTGCAAAGGAAATTCAAGAATCCATTTCTAATGTAAAGAATGATTGGAAAGTTTGGCAAGATTCTAATTTAAGGCTACAGAAATTAAGAGATAAAATCTCTGATTCAAAAAAAGAGTTTGAGGAAATGGAGTATATATACGAAGATTTAAATAAATTAAAATTAGAGGATCCTGACGAGCAAATAAAATTAGAAAGAGATCAGAATCGTTTATCTAATCTTTTAAGACTAAAAGAAGGAGTCAAAGTTTTATTGATTCGTTTAAATGAAAGCATAGACGAATATCCATCCGTTTTAGATCATACTAATTTTTGTATTAATGAATTAAAAATACTGTCTCAAATAGATTCTTCTTTAGAACCTATTTTTGATAATTTTTATAATATAATTAATAATATAAATCACTTGATTTCTCAGATCAATGATTATGAACAAACATTAGATATTGATCCATCTATTTTAAATAATCTTCAAGTAAGATTGTCTAATCTAAAATTTTATCAAAAAAAATACAATAGAAATATTCCAGATCTTATTAACTATAAAACTGAATTGATTAATTACTTATCTTCTCATGATAGTTCCATCGATATAAATCACCTTTCTTCTTTTGAATATAAAAAAAGAATTATTAGAGATAAATCAAATAAAGATTTATCGGCAATTAGAAAGAAGATTGCTTTGCAACTAGAGGATAAACTTTTAATGACTTTAAAAAACTTAGGCATTCCTGATGTTCGTTTTAAAGTTGTTTTTGAAAAATGTGAAGCAACAATTAATGGGATTGATAAAATTAACTTTATGTTTTCAGCAAATCCAGGACTTCCATTAGCGCCTATTGCAGAAACAGCCTCGGGAGGAGAGAAGTCCCGTGTTCTTCTTGCAATAAAGGCAATTTTTTCCACCTATGATCAATCAAAGCTCTTGATTTTTGATGAAATTGACTCAGGCGTTAGTGGATCAGTTAGTAGCTACGTAGCTAATTTGCTCTTGGATTTATCAAGATATCAGCAAGTTTTTTGCGTTACTCATCAACCATTAATTGCAGCATATGCTGATAATCATTTTTCTTTAAAAAAGACAGTTATCGCTGATAAGACAAAATCAATTCTTATTGATTTAAAGGAAATCGCTGATAGGCAGAGAGAATTGGCTCTATTGGCTGGGGGTGAGATTGTAGAAGCTAAGGCTTATGCGGCGAGCTTGCTGGAACATAAAGCTGCATGATGAGCATATTTTTTTATACAATTAACTATTAATAATTTTCCCTAATGGGAAGTTCAAAACCTAATTCAAAACAAAAGACATTAAATATTGGTTCTTCCAACGAAGAAGTCATAACTATTCGTGGTGCAAGGCAACATAATTTAAAAAATGTTGATTTATCTATTCCAAGAAATAAATTGGTCGTTTTTACAGGCGTTAGTGGAAGTGGTAAAAGCTCTCTAGCCTTTGATACGATTTTTGCTGAGGGTCAAAGGAGATATGTTGAGAGTTTGTCTGCTTATGCAAGACAATTTTTAGGTCAGGTTGATAAACCAGATGTTGATTCAATTGAAGGTTTATCTCCAGCAATTTCTATTGATCAAAAATCTACTAGCCATAATCCTCGCTCAACAGTTGGAACGGTTACGGAAATACAAGACTATTTTCGTTTGCTTTTTGGAAGAGCAGGTGAACCCCATTGCCCTGAGTGCTCTAGGCCAATTAAGCCTCAAAGTATTGATGAAATGGTTGATCAAATTAAGACTCTTCCAGAAGGGACTCGATATCAATTATTGGCACCAGTCGTTAGAGGTAAAAAAGGAACACACTCAAAACTTTTGTCTGGACTAGCTGCAGAGGGGTTTGTTCGTGTAAGAATTAACAAAGAAGTAAGAGAATTGGCAGATAATATTGAATTAGATAAAAATCAAGTTCATTCTATTGAGGTAGTGGTTGATAGACTCATTGCGAGAGAGGGCATCGAAGAGAGATTAACTGATTCATTAAGCACTACTTTGAAAAGGGGAGACGGCTTAGCAATAGTTGAAGTGGTACCCAAAAAGAATGAAGAACTTCCGAAAGGTATTGATAGAGAAAGATTATTTTCTGAAAATTTTGCATGTCCAGTTCATGGGGCCGTCATTGAAGAACTATCTCCAAGATTATTCTCTTTTAATAGTCCTTATGGAGCATGTCCTGATTGTCATGGTCTTGGTCACTTGAAAAAATTCACTTGTGAGAGAGTTATACCTGATCCGTCATTACCCGTTTATGCTGCTGTTGCACCATGGAGTGATAAAGATAATTCATATTATTTTTCATTATTATTTTCTGTAGGTGAGGCATTTGGTTTTGAAATTAAAACTCCTTGGAAAGATTTAAAAGAAGAGCAAAAAAATATTTTATTAAATGGCAGTAAAGAACCAATTTTAATAAAGGTGGATAGTAGATATAAACAAGATTCTGGATTTAAAAGACCTTTTGAAGGTATTTTGCCTATTTTAGAAAGACAGTTAAAGGATGCAAATGGTGAAGCGGTTCGTCAAAAGTTAGAAAAATATCTTGAATTAGTTCCTTGTGCAAGCTGTCATGGCAAGAGATTACGTCCTGAGGCTCTTGCTGTAAAACTTGGCCCTTTTGCAATCACTGATCTCACTTCATCAAGTGTTTCAACCACACTAGAGAATGTTCAGAAGTTAATGGGTCATGAGACAACTCAAAGTTCAAAGCAATTGCTTTCTTATAAACAAAAAAAGATTGGGGAATTAGTTTTAAAAGAAATCCGATTACGTCTTCAATTTCTTTTAGATGTTGGATTGGACTATTTAACTCTAGATAGACCAGCAATGACGTTGTCTGGCGGGGAAGCTCAAAGAATACGACTTGCCACGCAAATAGGTGCAGGTTTAACAGGAGTTCTCTATGTCCTAGATGAACCTAGTATTGGACTACATCAAAGAGATAATGATCGATTATTATCTACATTAAAAAAATTACGTGATTTAGGTAATACTTTGGTTGTTGTTGAACACGATGAAGATACTATAAGAGCGGCTGATCATTTAGTAGATATAGGTCCTGGCGCTGGGGTCCATGGAGGAGAAATTATTGCTGAGGGATCTCTCGATAGCTTGTTGACTGCAAAAGAATCATTAACTGGTGCTTATCTTAGCGGGCGTTCATCCATACCTACTCCTGCTAATAGAAGAGATTCAGTTCAAAGAAAACTACGATTGATTGATTGTAATAAAAATAATCTAAAAAATGTTTCAGTAGATTTTCCATTAGGCAGATTAGTAGCTGTTACTGGTGTTAGTGGAAGCGGTAAAAGTACTTTGATAAACGAATTACTACACCCTGCTCTAAATCACTCTTTAGGTCTAAAAGTTCCTTTTCCAAAAGGATTAAAAGAACTGAAGGGTATTAAATCTATTGATAAGGTTATTGTTATTGATCAATCCCCAATTGGTAGGACTCCCCGATCTAATACGGCTACTTATACGGGTGCATTTGATCCTATACGTCAACTTTTTGCTACTTCTGTTGAAGCAAAAGCGCGAGGTTATCAAGCAGGCCAATTTAGTTTTAATGTTAAAGGTGGAAGATGTGAAGCTTGTCGTGGTCAGGGTGTAAACGTAATTGAGATGAATTTTCTTCCTGATGTTTATGTTCAATGTGATGTATGCAAAGGAGCTCGATTTAATCGAGAAACATTACAAGTTAAATATAAAAATTATTCTATTTCAGATGTATTAGAAATGACAGTTGAGCAAGCAGTTGATGTTTTTTCAGCAATACCTCAAGCTGCAGATAGATTAAGAACACTTTTAGATGTTGGTCTTGGATACATTAAGCTTGGTCAACCTGCTCCAACATTATCTGGAGGAGAAGCTCAAAGGGTAAAACTTGCTACTGAATTATCTAGAAGAGCTACTGGTAAAACCCTTTATTTAATTGATGAACCTACAACTGGTTTAAGTTTTTATGATGTTCATAAATTAATGGATGTCATACAGAGATTGGTAGATAAAGGAAACTCAATTATTGTTATTGAGCATAATTTGGATGTTATTAGATGCTCAGATTGGATAATTGATATGGGTCCGGAAGGGGGTAATCGTGGAGGAGAGATTATTGTCATGGGTACGCCAGAAGAAGTAGCGCAAGATTCAAATAGTCATACAGGTAATTATTTAAAAAAAGTATTGCAATTACATCCTCCAAATAAAGGTTGAATATGTAATTGGCTTTGTACATATTCCTTAATCTATAGGATTGATTTTGTTACTTTTATTTTATAAAGATTGTCAAAACCAGGTCATAGCAATAAATTTGAAAATTTAATTTTTATTTAAATAAATCATTATTTTTTCTTTAGGTTTAAGGGTTAAAAAATGAATTATTTATCCATAATCTTTGATGAGGGTTTGCTTGGGATTAAGACTTTTACACTTAAATTTGCATGGTCTAATCCGCTCAAATCATCTTGAATTGGGCAGAGATGCTGATACTGGAGGTCAAACTTTATACGTTTTAGAGTTAGTAAAAGGACTTGCAGCAAGACCTGAAGTTGAAAAAGTAGAACTTATTACCAGATTAATTGTTGATAGGAAAGTATCCTCTGACTATTCAAAGCCAGTAGAAAAGATATCCAGTTGTGCTGAAATTATTCGATTACCTTTTGGTCCTAAGCGTTACATCAGGAAAGAATTGTTATGGCCTTATTTAGATGATTTAGCCGATCAAGTAGTTGAAAGATTAGATAAAGAAAATAACCTTCCTCATTGGATCCATGCTCATTATGCCGATGCTGGTTATGTTGGATCATTAGTCAGCAGAAGATTAGGCTTGCCATTGGTTTTTACTGGCCATTCATTAGGTCGTGAAAAACTTAGAAGATTATTGGCTGCTGGCATAGATCACGATCAAATAGAGCAAACTTACTCAATTAGTAAAAGAATTGATGCAGAGGAATTGGCTTTAGCTCACTCAAACTTACTCATAACTAGTACCCAACAGGAAGCTGAGGTGCAATACGCTCGCTATGGGCGATTTAGCTCTAAAAATGTAGAGGTAATTCCACCTGGTGTTGATTTAAATCGTTTTCATGCACTAGATTCTTTTTTAGATAAAGAAGAGAAAGAATTAAATAAACTTTTTAAACCTTTTTTGAGAGATTTAAATCTTCCTCCTCTCTTGGCTATATCAAGAGCAGTAAGGAGAAAAAATATTCCTGCGTTGATTGAGACTTATGGACGTTCATCAATATTACAACAAAGACATAATCTCATTTTAATTTTAGGCTGTCGAGACGATTCACGACAGCTTGATAAACAGCAAAGAGAAGTATTTCAGCAAGTTTTCGAATTGGTTGACAAATATAATTTATATGGAAAAGTTGCTTTTCCAAAACAACATAAAAGAGAGCAAATCCCCTTAATTTATCGTTGGGCTGCAAATAGGAAAGGATTGTTTGTTAATCCTGCCTTAACTGAGCCATTTGGCTTGACATTGTTGGAAGCTGCTGCGTGTGGGTTGCCAATGGTTAGTACTGATGATGGAGGTCCGAGGGATATTTTGTCTCGTTGTGAAAATGGTCTACTTGTAGATGTAACTGATTTGGAAGCATTGCGAGATGGTTTAGAGATTGCTGGTTCAAATCCATCCTTATGGACAACCTGGAGAAATAATGGACTTGAGGGAGTTAGCAGGCATTTTAGTTGGGATGCACATGTTTGTAATTACATTGCATTGATGCAGAAGCGTATGAAATTTCTTGCACCTCGTTATTTGACATTTGTAAACACTAAAGAAACCAGTCCTATTGGTCAAAAACTATTATTTCTTGATTTAGATAATTATCTTGAGGAATCTAAAGGCTTATCAATATTAAGAAATAAATTAAAAGATCATTCATTTAATCAAAATATCCAAGTAGGAATTTTAACCGGTAGATCAATTAAAGCTGCTCGTTATCGATACGCAGAAACACAACTACCCAAACCTGCTGTGTGGATATGTCAAGCTGGTACAGAGATTTATTATGCTGATGAAAAGAAATCAGATATTTTTTGGCAAGATTCAATATCTGTTGATTGGAGTCGTAGTGAGGTAGAGAAGGTCTTGTTTGATTTAAAAGATTATCTAGAGCTTCAATTAACTGAATTTCAAGGTCCTTTTAAGGTTAGTTATTTATTAAAAGAACCTAGTTATGCAATTTTACCGTTGGTACGAAAAAGACTTAGGCAGTTTGGAGTTGCTGCTTCTCCTCACCTTAAATGTCATTGGTATCTAGATATTGTTCCTTTGCGAGCATCACGAGCAGAAGCTATTAGATTTTTGACTTTACGTTGGGGTATATCATTAGATAAATGTCTTGTCGTAGCAAGTCAACAAGGTGATGATGAGTTAATAAGAGGATTGACTACTAATGTTATTCCTTTTGATCATGATTCATCATTAGATGGATTGAGAACCCAACAAAGAGTTTTCTTTTCTGCTGATCAAGATGATGTTTTAGATGGTTTAAAACATTTTCGATTTTTTTCAAGTCATTAACCTTTACTATTCTTATATTTTTTTAGTATTTTTTTAAACATAAATAAATTTATTTTATATCTTTTTCAAGGATTAATGTAAGTTGTTGAAATGGTGGCTCTTCACTAACGAAGCCCCAGTCATTAAAAATTTTTGAATCTATATGAGTGATTATTTGTTGTTTGTTTCTTTTTTCTACTTTAAAGCCTTCTGCTGACATTTTTCTCATAAGCCTTGCAGATTCTTCAAACCTGGCAGCCATAGAATCTAGAGTTTCACAGTCCTTTGTTAACCCTTCTTCTTTCCAAGTAAAATAGGTCATCAGTTTAATTTGAAGATTTAAGGTTTAGTGATAAATACTAGATTGATTATTATTAATAATAATGTAACCAACCAGAAGCTAGTCACAATATGAGTTTCTTTGTTACCTTTAAGCTCAAAATGGTGATGTATTGGAGTCATCAAAAATAATTTATGCCCTTTCCCTTTTATTTTCTTAGAAATTTTAAAAATACCTACTTGAGTTATTACTGAGATTGATTCTGCTGCAAGTACTCCTCCCATAACTAATAGAGACCAAAGATTATTAGATATCAGTGCTATACCGCCAAGCGATGCTCCAATAGCTAATGACCCTGAATCACCCATAAATAATTTCGCAGGATGTTTATTAAAAACAAGAAAACCCATAGAACTTCCAGCCATTACTATGCAAAGAGGAGCAAGGGTTTCAGCGTTGGCTTGATTCTCTACTAAAATCGTAATAGCTAAACCTGTAAAAATTAATGCGCTACATCCACTTAATAAGCCATCTAAACCATCAGTTAAATTAGTCGAATTGCTTTCTGCTAATAATACAAATATTCCTAAAGGATAAAGTAAATTACCTATATCAACAATTCTATTTGCTATTTGAATATTACTAGATAGAAGATTATTTGAGGCACAAAAAATAATAAAAATAAGGCTGATACAAAATTGAAAAATTAATTTTTGATTCGAAGTTAAGCCAGTATTAAATTTTTTTTTCAAACTAATTAAGTCATCAATTAAGCCAATCAACATAAAAGATATAATAAGTAAGCTCAAAGTTAATATAATTTTATAGTCTTGATTTTTAAAATATAAGATATTAGCTATTATGATTGCTATTGGAATAAAAAAAATTCCACCCATCGTAGGAGTCCCTTGCTTTATATAATGTTTCTTAGGTCCTTCTTCTCTAATTATCTGCTGAATTTTTATTGTTTTTAATATAGGAATACCTATATAAGTAATAAGAGATGATACAAAAGTTGTAATTATAAAAGGAATAGTTAAAGAGTAATTTTTAAAATATAAATCAGAAAATAAACATACACATGTAATTATTCCAAATAAAATCAATATTTGGGAATTAATATTATTAAAAAATGATATTTTCTTTTTATTTAAAGGCTTGATATATTTTTCCAAAACTTAAGAAGTAAATTAATCTTCCCACTCTTCATCTGTTGTTTCTTCTTCGGCTTTATAGTCTTCTTTTTCTCCCATTAAAGCTGAAAGCTCTTCTTCTTCAACTGTGCTGATTTCTTGATCATTCGAATCTTCATCAGAAACTAATCTTCCACTAGTTTCTAGCCATGATAATAAATCAGGTTCCTCTCGCAGAGGTAGGACAGGGGCAGGCTCTTGCCTGCCATAGCGTGTTAGTGCGGGGTTAATACCGTCTAAATCAGATAAATTGATTTTTTCTAGATCGCTCATATCAGAATTATGATCGATCAATTAACATAATGCATTATGGATTAATTTTCTAATCTTTATGCTGACTTCAAAGCTGACACTGATGATTAGTGCTTGGCTCGCGGCTTTATTGGTAAGTATCTCTCTTCGCGCGGCTGGTTTTATTCATCCTCAACCCTTTTCCATAAATCATTTTTTAGTATGGTTTTTGCTTTTTGGTCCATCTATTTTTCTTTTAATTTATTTTTGGGCCAGGAGATCTTTTTCAATGAATTAGGTAATTTAAATTAAATTTTTAAGTGATTTTAATGTTCGCATCTCTTTTTTTTATTTTTTCTTCAAATGATGATGTTCAAGATTTATTGATTTTTGGTCATGATATTGATGCTTGGTTAGGTTATGTACTTATTTTTTTCGGGTTAACTGCTTTGGCTTTTGTTGCAGTGTGGCTCATAGGATTCTTGTATGAAAGCCAATCAGAAAAATCTATTAAGCAGCCTTGGGAATGAATTGTGTATCTTTCTGCAATTTTCAGATTTTGAAAATTTGAATCAGCATTGAAAATCTAAATAAGAAATATTGTCCAATAGTTCTCTATATTTAATAAGAAGAATTGAATTCCTCATAGGAGAGAACCGTATGGGAATAGCTAAAAAAGTTGTTTTGGCCTATTCAGGAGGAGTCGATACAAGTGTTTGTATTCCTTATTTGAAGAAGGAGTATGGAGTTGAGCATGTAATTGCTTTCGCGGCAGATCTTGGGCAGGGCGATGAGCTGGATGTAATCAAAAAAAAAGCTATTTCAGCAGGAGCTTCACAGTCAATAGTCGGCAACTTAGTAAAGCCTTTTATTGAAGATTTTGCTTTTCCAGCAATTAGGTCTAATGCTTTGTATCAAGGTAAATATCCGCTCTCAACTGCATTAGCTAGACCATTAATTGCAAAAAAACTTGTTGAAATTGCAAGGGAATTACATGCCGATGGAGTCGCTCATGGATGCACGGGCAAGGGTAATGATCAAGTTCGTTTTGATGTGACAATTGGAGCTTTAGCTCCTGACTTGCAATTGCTTACACCAGCGAGGGAATGGGGAATGAGCCGCGAAGAAACGATTGCCTATGGAGAACAATATGGAATAGTTCCTCCTGTTAGTAAAAAAACCCCTTACTCGATTGATCTGAATCTTTTGGGCAGAAGTATTGAAGCAGGTCCACTTGAAGACCCATTTGAGATGCCATCCGATGAAGTCTTTGGTATTACTTCTTCTATTGCTGATTCACCTAATACACCTGAGATGGTCGATATTTTGTTTGAAAATGGTTATCCAGTTGCAATTGATGGAGAATTGATGGATCCAGTATCTCTTATAAAAAAAGCTAATAGCCTTGCAGGAAAACATGGTTTTGGACGTTTGGATATTATTGAAGACAGAGTAGTAGGAATCAAAAGTCGAGAAATTTATGAAACACCAGGATTGCTTTTATTAATTAAAGCTCATCAAGAAATGGAGAGTTTAACTTTACCCGCTGACTTATTAAATACTAAATTCAGATTGGAAAGGCAATGGGCTGATCTAGTTTATAAAGGTTTCTGGTTTAGTCCTCTAAAAGAAGCATTAGATGGATTTATTAATCATTCTCAAAAGCAAGTAAATGGAACAGTAAGGATGAGGCTTTTCAAGGGTAATGCTGATGTTATTGGTCGAAAGTCGCCAGAAAACAGTTTGTACGTTTCAGATATGTCTACTTATGGAAGCGAGGATAAATTCAACCACAAATCTGCTGAAGGATTTATATATATATGGGGATTACCCAGTCGAATTTGGTCTTTGATAAACAAGTAAAATATAGGATTCTTTATTTTATTTATCTCTTATCTTTATTAGTTGGGTTCTTCTTTCTTATCTTCTTTTGTTGGGGATTCAGCTTTTTCTTCAATAGGTTTTACTTCTTCTTTTTCTGTTTCAGATTTATCAGTTTCCTCTTCTTTTGATGTTGATTTTGGAGTTGGCAAAGGACCAAATTGTTTAACTGAGAGGTACCGAATAACATCTTCACTTAATCTCATTGCTTTCTCTAGGGTTGCAACTTGCTGACCATTGCCTTGATGGCTCAATTGCACATATATCCCCTCTTTATGTTTAGCGATTGGATAAGCAAGTCTTCTTTTGCCTCTCATTTGATTATCTAATACTTTAGTTCCTGACTTCTCGAGAATTTCACTATATTTTTTTAGATGGCTATCAACTTCTTCTTCCGGGATGTCCGGACGAAGAATGTACATAGTTTCGTAATAGGGTTTTTGTGACATGGATGGAATTTCCGACTAGGACTTAAAGGCTCATAAAGAGCGACGGAGTTATGATCTTATACCGAGGTGGTAACTTTTCACAATTGCATTTTTGTTGCTTCGCTAATTATTGGCAGATCAGGTTCCTTTCCTTGTGTGCAAGACCAAACACAATAAATAATCACTGAAAAAAGACTAATGAATAAAGTACTAGAGAAGGTTCTGATAATTAATGAGTTTAAAAAAGGACTAAAAATAATTTCAAATATAAAACTAACTATGATTATGCCTATATTGATTAGCAATGATTGCATTGCGTTAAAACGTAAAAAATAAGATATTTTACTATTTCTAATTAGTCCTATAAAGATAGCTAAAAATAATAATAAATTTCCAAAAGGTATTGATCTTTCTATTAAAATAATAGGAATTGCTGGTATTTGAATAATTTGAGTAAAAGGATATTTTATATATAAATGATTACCAAACGTAAGAGAATCAGCCCATGGAATCATATAGAGAATAACTCCTAATATTTTTGCTCCTGGTGAAGGCATAAGCAACTCTATTTTTTTTTAGATTAAACGATTAAATGTTTTTCTGCAGATGATTTCATTATTTGAGTAGGTACGTTACTAAAACCACTCCAAAGTTTTATTGATAAAGCACCTTGTTCTACCAGCATATCCAGACCATCAATTGTGAAACAATTTTTTTTCTTCCCAAGTTTTAACCAATTTGTTGGTCTTGGAGTGTAGATTAAATCGTAAAGAATAGTTTTGTTAGAGAGGTTATCCCATATTTGATTACCTAGTGGAATGTTGTTTTTTTCAGTGTCTAGATTATTCATTCCGATTGGAGTCGTATTAATAATTAAATCTGCTTCTTCAATATGTGATGTAATATTTATGTCTCTATTATTAATAGCTTCAATTGATATATCGTTCTCAGATAATAAATTTTTCATGTTTTTTACAAAGATATCTAATGAATTTTCGTTTCTACCAATTATTGTTATGTTTTTAACATTTAAACAATTTAATCCCATAACTACTGCTCTTGCGCTGCCTCCGCAACCTATAACAACTACATTTTTATTCATTAAATTATGACTTTTTAATGGTACTAAGAATCCCTCTACATCAGTGTTTGCACCTATCCATTGATTATTTTTTTCTGGTATTAGTGTATTAACTGCTTGTATATCATTTGCAATTTTGGTTAATTTATTGCAAGATTTAAGAACTTCTTGCTTATGTGGAATAGTTACATTTAATCCTTTGCAATCTACATTTCTTAAGGCTGTTGTTACATTCTCTATATTTTTTTTATCGCAAGGAAATGCTAAATAACACCAATCAAGTCCCATTTCTTCATATGCGGCATTGTGCATAATCGGAGAAAGAGAGTGATTAACTGGTTGTCCAAGAAGTCCTACCAGTTTAGTTTTTCCAGTGATAGCAATCATTTCGTTAAGAAGTTGATTTGAAATTTCCAAGAGACTGTTCGGGAACCACGCCTCGCCTCAAATAGGTTTCACTGACGAGGATGATGCTTAAAGAAAGAAATTAAAGGAGTTAATCACCCATGGGGAAGGTTGTTGGCATCGATCTTGGAACTACAAATAGTTGTGTTGCTGTAATGGAGGGGGGTAAGCCCACTGTAATCGCAAATGCTGAGGGTTTTAGAACTACTCCATCAGTGGTTGCTTATACAAAAAACCAAGATCAATTGGTTGGACAAATTGCGAAGCGCCAAGCAGTAATGAACCCAGAAAATACTTTTTATTCCTCCAAGAGATTTGTAGGACGAAGAGTAGATGAAGTAAATGATGAATCCAAAGAAGTTAGTTATGGAGTTGAAAAAGCAGGTTCAAACGTAAAGTTAAAATGTCCAATACTTGATAAGCAGTTTTCTCCTGAGGAGGTTAGTGCTCAAGTTTTAAGAAAACTTTCCGAGGATGCTGGGAAATATTTAGGTGAAACAGTCACTCAAGCTGTAATTACTGTTCCAGCGTATTTTAATGATTCACAGCGACAAGCAACGAAAGATGCAGGAAAGATTGCAGGCTTGGAGGTTCTTAGAATTATTAACGAGCCAACTGCTGCAGCATTAGCATATGGTTTGGATAAAAAAAGCAATGAAAGGATATTAGTTTTTGATTTAGGTGGTGGAACTTTCGATGTGTCTGTTTTAGAGGTTGGTGACGGAGTATTTGAAGTTCTCTCTACTTCTGGAGATACTCATTTGGGTGGAGATGATTTTGATCGTGCAATAGTTGACCACTTAGCCTCAACATTCAAGAGTAATGAAGGTATTGATTTACGACAGGACAAGCAAGCCCTTCAACGTTTAACTGAAGCAGCTGAAAAGGCCAAAATAGAATTATCAAATGCTACACAAAGCGAAATAAATCTTCCATTTATCACAGCTACACCTGAAGGTCCTAAACATCTAGATTTGACACTCACAAGAGGCAAGTTTGAAGAGTTAGCAGCAAATCTTATCGATCGGTGTAGGGTTCCAGTTGAACAAGCTTTGAAAGACGCAAAATTATCTACTGGAGAAATAGATGAGATTGTTATGGTTGGAGGTTCTACTCGAATGCCAGCTGTTAAAGAGTTGGTAAAAAGAGTCACTACTAAAGACCCAAATCAAACAGTTAATCCAGATGAAGTTGTAGCTGTTGGAGCAGCAATTCAGGGTGGAGTTCTTGCTGGTGAAGTTAAAGACATTTTGCTTCTTGACGTAACTCCTTTGTCTCTTGGAGTTGAAACTTTGGGTGGGGTGATGACAAAAATGATTTCAAGAAACACCACTGTCCCCACTAAAAAAGCCGAAACATATTCAACTGCAGTTGATGGTCAAACGAATGTAGAAATTCACGTTTTACAAGGCGAACGTGAAATGGCTTCTGACAACAAAAGTCTTGGAACTTTTCGTTTAGATGGAATTCCTCCTGCTCCCAGAGGTGTACCTCAAATCGAAGTGACTTTTGATATTGATGCCAATGGAATTCTAAGCGTTACCGCAAAAGATAAAGGTAGCGGCAAAGAGCAAAGCATTTCAATTACTGGTGCATCAACTTTGTCGGACAACGAAGTTGAAAAAATGGTTAAAGATGCTGAAATGAATGCTTCTGCTGATAAAGAAAAGCGCGACAAAATTGATATTAAAAATCAGGCTGAAACTCTTGTTTATCAAGCTGAAAAACAAATAGGTGAGCTTGGCGATAAAGTTGATGAAGAAGCAAAAACAAAAGTTGAAGAGAAACGAGTCAAACTAAAAGAAGCTATTGAAAAAGATGATTATGAAGCCATGAAGTCTTTAGTAGAGGAGGTTCAACAGGAATTGTATTCATTAGGAGCTTCTGTATATCAACAAGCAAATGCTGCTTCACAAGCTGCGGATTCAAACACTGATAGTAAGCCCGATGGAGATGATGTTATTGACGCCGACTTTACCGAAACAAAATAACTAATTTTTACTGGTTCTCTATTTTAAGGCCAATCCATTCAGCGCATGCAGGAGCTAATAAAATACCGTTTCTATAATGTCCTGTATTAATTAATAATCCAGCTTCTAATTCTTTTATTAATGGACTAGGTTCATTTGTTGGTCTAGCTCTTATGCCACTCCATTCATGGCAGACTCTTGCATTTCTGATCCATTTTGGAGCAGTATTGTTTATTTTTAACATTACTTGTTTTTCAAGTCGGCTTGGACTAGTGCCACGTTCTACAGTTGCTCCTATCAGTAGATTATTGGCTCTATTGTGTATAAAGTTTATAGATTGATAATTTAATATTCCAGGCCAATTTTTCCAATTAGTTGTTTTATCTTCTAATTCTAATTCAATAACTTGTCCTAATATTGGCTCTAAAAATATTTTATGACCTAATGGTTCTAGTAGTTTTTGAGTACTTAATGCTGAGCAAAGTACGATAAAATCTTGATTAATATATTTATTATTTCCTAGATTTATATTCCATCTTTTTTCATGTAACTTATTATTTTTATTTATTTGAACAACATTATTGTCTATTTTATTTATTTTGATTTGATCAAGACTATGCATTAATACTTTTATTAATTCTATGGGATTTAATCGACCATCTTCATGAGATATTAATCCTCCTATTAACTTTGTTTCAAATGTATAATTCCAAAATTCTAAAGAATTTTTGTCTAAAAGTTCAATTCCGAAATCCTTTTTATTTTTTATTAAATCAATCATTGATTGATATTCTTTTTCAGAACTTGCTAATTTAATTAATGGTTTTTCAAATATTAAATTGAACTCAGAATAGTTTATTTCAGTAAGCCATTCTTTCCATAATTTCATACTTTTATTTCTAAGTGAGAAAGCTCTTCCTTTTGATTTTTTGTAGATATTTCCCATTAGAACACCTAAACTAGCTTGTGTTCCATTCAAGGGATTTAAATTATTTATTTCTGAATTTACAATTGGGTCGATTAAATTTACTTTATAACCTTTTTTCCCAAGATAAAACGCAGTTGTAATTCCTGCTATCCCACAACCAATAATTGAAATTTCGGTTTGCTTTATGTCTGTTTTATGGCTATTCGTTTGCATAGATGTTTTGAAATCAGCTTGTTAATTTGCAATGAGTGGTCTAAAAAAGAGAATAGTTTAAGGATATCGCTTTAGTGAGCATTAAAACAGTTATCTTGCAGTTCATTTGTCCTGATAAGCCTGGGCTTGTAAGTGATTTATCAACTTGGATAGCAAGTAAAAATGGGAATATTAGACATGCTGATCACCATACAGATGCAGATGCAAAATTGTTTCTCAGTCGTATAGAGTGGGATTTAGATGGATTTCTCCTTGATAAAAATGAAATAAATTCTGAAGTAATTTTACTTGAGCAGAGATTGAATGGAAAAGCCGTATTGAGTTTTTCTGATGATTTTCCCAATGTTGCAATATTTGTTAGTAAGCAGAGTCACTGCTTGGTTGATCTTTTATGGAGAGTTAAGGCAGGCGAATTATGTATGAATGTTCCTTTAGTTATCTCAAATCATAGGGATTTAGAGGAACTTTGCTCAAGTTTTTCTATTCCTTTTAAGCTTATAAAAGTAGACAAAAATAATAAAGCGGATTCAGAAAGTAAAATTCTAGATTTATTAAACGAATATAAAATTGATTTAGGGGTTTTGGCCAAATATATGCAGATTTTAAGTAGTTCATTTTTAGAGAAGTTTCCTCATTTCATCAATATTCATCATTCTTTTCTTCCTGCTTTTAAAGGTGCTCAACCATATCATCAGGCTTGGGAAAGAGGAGTAAAATTAATTGGTGCAACAGCCCATTATGTCACTAGGGATCTCGATGCTGGTCCCATTATTGAACAGACTATATCTAATGTGAGTCACCGCGATGAAGTATCAGATTTAATAAGAAAGGGTCGAGATCTGGAGCGAGTCGCTTTAGCAAGAGCTTTAAGATTACATTTAAGACGACAAGTGATTGTTTATAGAGGTAGAACGGCTGTATTTACATGATTAATAATGCTTTTCTCTTTAATTAAAAAAAATAAATTTTCAGAGAATATTGGCTGGAATTGTTTTCAGTTAGGTGTTTTTTGTTTGCCTTCTAGTGCATTACTTTCTTGTGTGTTTTTGCTTGTAGCTCTCTTTGATGAATCTCTAAAAAGAAGGGATTGCTATTGGAGGGAATATTGGAATTATCCTTTAGTGCTCGTAACTTGTTTGATGACAATTGGTTGTCTTCGTTCTCATACTGGTTGGCTAGCTTGGTTAGGTCTTTTTAATTGGTTGCCATTCTTTTGGTTTTTTTGGGGTTTGCAACCATATTTGTTGACCTCTGAAAGAAGAACAAAATGCGCTTCTTGTCTTGTATTGGGAACTCTACCTGTTTTGATAACTGGTTTTGGTCAGTTATGGTTTGGATGGGAGGGTCCTTGGCAGTTTTTTGATGGTTTAATAATTTGGTACATATCTCCAGGAGGAGAGCCTTTAGGAAGATTGTCTGGGTTGTTTGATTATGCAAATATCACGGCTGCTTGGTTAGCGGGGGTATGGCCATTGTGCTTGGCTTCAGTTCTCCATCCTTTTATTTGTGGAAAAAACCGAGTTATTCCCTGTGCACTTTTAGTTGCCTTTGTTTCATCAATGATTTTGACTGATTCTCGAAACGCATGGGGTGCAATCGTTTTAGGTTTGCCATTGGTTTTTGGTTCTGCATCATGGAGTTGGTTAATCCCATTAATGCTCATTTTTATTTTTCCAGTGATAATTGCGGTTTTACCTGTTTTTGATTTTGGAATTCAACAATTTGCAAGAAGTATTGTGCCTGATGCTATTTGGATGAGATTAAATGATATGCAGTTTGTAGACACTAGAACTTTTGAAGCAACACGTATTGGCCAATGGAAAGTTGCAGTTAATTTAATTTTTGAGAAGCCATGGTTGGGTTGGGGAGCAGCAGCTTTTTCAATTCTTTATCCTCTGAGGACAGGTTTATTTCATGGCCATTCCCATAATTTGCCTTTAGAGTTAGCAATTAGCCATGGTATTTTAGTCTCTTTTTTGATTAACATATTTGTTTTTAGCTTATTAATAATTTCAGGCTTTTATAGAATATTCAATAAATTAAATTCAAAAAAGAATATAATAGTTGATCGAGCTTGGTGGACTTCTACTTTAATTCTTATTTGTTTCCATGCGACTGATATTCCATTGTTTGATAGCAGAATAAATATTTTAGGTTGGATATTATTGATAGGGCTTAGATGTATGTTCTATAATTCAATAAATTATAATATTTTATCAAAGAAAATTTAAAAAAGTATTATATTAACTCTCCTTGTTCAATTGTAATCTGTCTTTCATAAATTGAATGTTCATTAAATATTCTGGCAGTTAAAAAGCTGGCTATACATGTAATTAATAGTGGCTTTAGTATTAAAAGATTTTTAGTTAATGCGAAAGCTAAAAACATTGCTGTTAAGGGGGTTCTTGAACATCCAGCTACAAATCCGCCCATTCCTGCAAAAATAAAAGTTGTTGGCACATGGCCCGTTAATGTTTCTACTCCTATGCCGCTGGCTAATCCTATAGAGCCTCCTAGGGTGAGCATTGGATAAAACAAACCACCTGGAGCCCCAGAGGAAGCTGCTAAACCAGAAGCAAGAAATAAAACTAAAAATATGCTTATTGCAAGCGTAAAATTATTACTTTCATTAACAATGATTTTTTGTAATCCTTCGATATTATGAAAGCTTTCTGGAAGTATTGAATACATTGAGCCAAGTAAAAAACCAGATAAACTCATTCTTTGTATACTTTTATTTTTAAACCATTTGTTTCCTAGTACTTGCATTTTTAAAACATATTGGCAATACATTTCGGCTAGGAATCCAAGTAAGATTCCTAAAACTATTAGGTATAAAAAATCTATCGGAAAGAATTTGATTACTGGTGTATATGCTCTTTCTAATTGAAAACCTAAATTATTAATGAAGCCACCAGCTTTTTGATCTAGTCCAATCGCCTGCAAAATATCAGCACAACTATCAGCCCAGAATGTTGTTACTACTACTAGTAAAAGGACTACTGGTCTGGCTGAATTTAGAAGTTCCTCAATTGCATAGATAAAGCCTCCAATAGGTGCACTAAAAATAGCTGCAATTCCAGCTCCTCCTCCTGCTGCAACTATGACTCTTCGAAATGAAACAGGTGCTTTTAGCCATTTGGCCATTTTCCAGGCGACAGATCCTCCCATTTGAACTGCTGGGCCTTCTGGACCTAGTGGGAATCCACTGCCGATAGCAATTATTCCAGTAAATAGTTTGACGACACCAACTCTTAATCCCATAGGGACTGGTTTATGGCGAAGAAACGCAATGATGTGACTTACTCCTGCACCTTTTGCTGCAGGGGCAAAATTTTGAATAATTGATCCAGCAATTAATCCTCCTAATCCTCCTAAAATTGGTAAAACTATCCATCTAGGTAAATATCCAAGAAGATTTGATCGATAATTTTCTAATGTATGAATTCCAGTTTTAAATAATATTCCAGTTAATGCTGCTCCCAATCCTGTCAGGATTAGGGCAAGAATCACATTTAGCCATTTCCTTTCAAGGAGCCTGTTGATGCTCTGAGTTGATTTTTTTTGTATTGGATTTTTACTTTTACTTTTGATCATTTACTTAATTTAAGTTTGTAAAATAGATGCCTCTTCTTCTTTTGTTATTACACGACCATCTTCGATAAAGTTTGGTATTTCATTAAAGTTTAAGTATCTGTATATTTCGTCAGTTAAAGGGGAAACTTTTTTGGAAGCTATTGCAAGATATTCATGAGGTGTAGGTATATGACCCAATAAAGCGCAAACAGCAGCCAGTTCTGCACTTCCTAAGAATACCTGAGCTCCTTTACCTAATCTGTTGTTGAAATTTCTCGTACTGGTTGAGAAAACAGTTGAATTATCTTCTACACGAGCTTGATTGCCCATGCATAGAGAACAACCAGGCATTTCCATTCGGCTACCAGCTGCCTTGAAGATCTCGTAGTAACCTTCTTTTTTTAAAATTTCCTCGTCCATTCGTGTTGGCGGACATACCCATAATCGAGCTGATATCCTCCCTTCTTCTTCGAGAATTTTTGCAGCCGCTCGATAATGTCCAATATTAGTCATACAGGAACCAATAAAAACTTCTTGAATAGGAGTTCCTGCGACTTCGCTTAAAAGTTTGACGTTATCAGGATCATTAGGACACGCTAAAACAGGTTCTTTGAGTTCATTCAAGTCTATTTCGATGATTTCTGAGTATTGCGCATTTGAGTCGGCGGATAGTAAATCTGGTTTTTTTAGCCATTCTTCCATTTCTTTAATTCTTCTACTTATTGTTCTTGCGTCTTTATATCCCCGAGCAATCATATTTTTAAGTAAAACAATATTGCTTTTTAAATATTCACTTATTGTCGATTCAGAGAGTTGAATAGTACATCCAGCACAAGATCTTTCTGCACTTGCATCAGTTAACTCAAAAGCTTGCTCTAATTTTAGGTTTGGTAGACCTTCAATTTCTAATATTTTTCCATTAAACACATTAACTTTGTTTTCTTTTGCGACAGTCAGAAGTCCTTGTTGGATAGCCATCCACGGAATGGCATTAACCACATCTCTTAAAGTGACCCCAGTTTTTAAAGACCCTTTAAAACGTACAAGAACTGACTCCGGCATATCTAAAGGCATGGAACCGATGGCTGCAGCAAATGCCACGACTCCCGAACCTCCTGGAAATGAGATGCCCAATGGGAACCGTGTATGACTATCGCCACCTGTCCCGACTGTGTCCGGCAAAAGCATTCTATTTAGCCAACTGTGAATAATTCCATCACCAGGCTTTAATGCTATTCCTCCTCTTTCAGCAAAAAAATCAGGGAGTTCTTTTTGAGTTTTGATATCAACGGGCTTGGGATATGCTGCCGTATGACAGAAACTCTGCATGACTAAATCAGCAGAAAACCCTAAACAGGCTAATTCTTTCATCTCATCTCTAGTCATCGGACCAGTAGTATCTTGACTACCAACGGTTGTCATTATTGGCTCACAACTTGCCCCAGGGAGAACGCCTTCTAGACCGCAAGCTTTTCCAACCATTTTTTGAGCTTGTGTAAACCCATGCTTTGATGCCGGTGGCTGACCAGGACGAATAAAAAGAGTAGAGGGAGGAAGTTTTAATTTTGCTCTGACTTTGTCTGTCAAAGCTCGTCCAATCATTAAAGGAATTCGCCCACCCGCTCTGACTTCATCAGTAATAGTTTGTGGCTTCAAGTCAAATTTTGATAAAAGTTCTCCATCGTTTGTGTCGTTTTCATTTCTTCTAACTTCGCCTTTATAAGGAAAAATAGTAATGATATCTCCTGTTTTGAGCTTGCTTACATCACATTCAATTGGGAGTGCACCTGAATCTTCTGCAGTATTAAAGAAAATAGGAGCAATTTTACCTCCTATTACAACTCCACTTCCACGTTTATTTGGTACGAAGGGTATGTCTTGTCCTGTATGCCAAAGGACAGAGTTTATTGCTGATTTTCGTGAGCTGCCTGTTCCAACCACATCTCCAACATAAGCAATAGGATGTCCTTTCTTTTTTAATTCTTCAATAGTGCTTAAACCATTTGGATCTCGGGTTTCTAGCATCGCTAGAGCATGCAAAGGAATATCCGGTCTTGTTGTGGCATGAGTTGCTGGTGAGAGGTCGTCTGTATTTGTCTCCCCTTCAACTTTAAAAACTGTGACTGTTATTTCTTCTGCTAAAGGTTGTTTGTTTGTGAACCATTCTCCATTGGACCAGCTATTTATAACTTTTTCTGCATAAATGTTATTTTTAGCTAAATCGAAAATGTCATTTAAAGCATCATAAACTAGAAGAGTATTACTTAAGGCATCAGAGGCTGAAGCTGCTAATTCTTTATTATTAGATTCTAGTATTTCAATTAATGCTGCTACATTATATCCGCCAATCATTGTACCCAAAAGCTCAGTTGCTTTTAAAGGACTGACTAATGGACTTTTAGATTCTTCTTGAGCAATTGAGCTCAGCCAAGTGGCTTTAACATAAGAGGCTTCATCAACTCCAGGAGGAATTCGATTAATAAGAAGATCAAGTAAGAAGTTTTGATCGATTTCTTTATCTGGCTTTTCTAATAATTTTGTTAAAGCTTGAGTCTGTTTTGCATCTAAAGGAAGCGGAGGGATCCCTAACGCTTCTCTTTCTGCAACATGTGATAAATAATTTTTAAACATTTTTAAATCTCAATTGAGAATGTATTTGAGTGAGAGCCTTTTGTTTTCATTGTTTACAACTGCATGTTTCTTGAACAATCATTCAGATAATGCAACTTATTACCCCCCTATGTCTGATACTTCTCTAATCTTATATCTATGATCACGCTTTAAATGTCCACCTCATCATATTTTTCAATGGTGGATAGCACCTCTGACCTTCATGTGGTCGAGACTCGCCCGTTAATGTCACCAGCATTACTTCACAGAGATTTGCCTTTAGATAAGGCAGCCTCTGGGGTTGTCTCTACTACTCGAAAAAAGATTCAATCAATTCTTCATGGTATCGATCCAAGAATTTTGGTGATTGTTGGACCATGCTCGGTTCATGATATTGATGCTGCTATTGACTATGCAAACCGTTTAGCTCCATTGAGAGAAAAATATAGTCAGTATTTAGAAATTGTTATGCGTGTTTATTTTGAGAAACCTCGCACAACAGTTGGCTGGAAAGGACTGATTAATGATCCTCATCTTGATGATTCTTACGATATAAATACCGGTTTAAGAAAAGCAAGAGGTTTGTTGCTTGATTTAGCTAAGAAAGGAATGCCTGCAGCAACTGAATTACTTGATCCAGT
Source organism: Prochlorococcus sp. AG-402-G19 (assembly GCA_003279455.1). Classification (GTDB taxonomy): domain Bacteria; phylum Cyanobacteriota; class Cyanobacteriia; order PCC-6307; family Cyanobiaceae; genus Prochlorococcus_B. The sequence continues at coordinate 4,050 of QCHU01000004.1, read as the reverse complement.
TGTTCCTCAATATATTGCTGATTTAATTAGTTGGACTGCTATTGGCGCAAGAACAACAGAGAGCCAGACGCATCGTGAAATGGCTTCTGGATTATCAATGCCTGTTGGATACAAGAATGGTACTGACGGTACAGCAACGATTGCTATCAATGCAATGCAAGCGGCTTCAAAACCTCATCATTTTTTAGGAATTAATAACGATGGTCACGCTTCGATAGTCAGTACTACAGGTAATCCAGATGGTCATCTTGTTCTAAGAGGTGGTAAGAATGGAACTAATTATCATCTTGAGGCAATTAATTTAATTGCAGAAGAATTGGCACAATCACAAATGCCTGGAAGAGTAATGGTTGATTGTAGTCATGGCAACTCAAATAAAGATTTTCGTAGACAATCAGAAGTTTTACGGGATGTTGCATCACAGTTAAAAGGTGGTTCAAAAAATGTAATGGGCGTAATGATTGAGAGTCATCTTGTTGAGGGTAATCAGAAATTAAATTCAGATTTGTCAAAACTTACTTATGGCCAGAGTGTTACGGATGCATGTATAAACTTTTCTACAACGGAAGTTTTATTAGAGGAACTAGCTGAATCAGTTAAATAAATTTGGTTTTTTTATATTCCTATGAACCATATCCCTATGCAAGTTACTCCAATAGGAACAGTTAAATTATCAATACCCCAAGGACTGATTTGTTCTAACAAAGTTGCTATTAGCGAAATAACTACTATTTCTAGAGGCTGTATGCCTAAATTATTGAGTGAAGAAATAATTGATGTCGTTATAGCTACTACTGTAGCCATTGTTAATGTTCCAATAATTGATTTTGTTTGTCCAAGGATTGACCATTTTGGAGAGTTAATAGATCTACCGATTAAACCTGCTAATCCATCACCAAAAGACATCGATAGTACTCCTATGGAAATAGAAGATGCATAGCGAGGCCAGAAAAGTAAAAGTAATAGTGTGATGCTGATACCATATGCAATTGTTCCAAAACTTTTTCTATCGATATCCTCAATAGATGGTAATAAACGATATTGGTAATTAACACCTAAGGCTATGGTGATCAATAATGCAGTTAGGAAAGCTATATCTTTTGGAATATCAAATAACCAGGCTATAAGAATTACAGGCCCAGTGCCAATATGAATAATTTTTCTACTTAACTCTTCTTTTTTAGGAAAAAATCTTTTACATAAAAATGCAATCAATAAAAGTATAATTATCCATAATGCAATAACAAAAATAGCTATTTGAATAGGCAATGGTTAGGCAGCGTTTTGACGAGTAGTCATTACTCTCAATTTTAAAATAGCTTTTGCTTCAAGTTGTCTTACACGTTCTCTTGACACATTGATTTGTCTTCCAATTTCAGCAAGAGTAAGTGGCTCTTCTCCATCAAGGCCAAAGCGAAGTCTCATTATTTTTTGCTCTCTTTCATTTAATTGAGATAACCATCCTCCAAGGTGTTCTTTTTGAATACTTCTATCCATACCTTCCATGGGCTCATCTGAATTTGGGTCGGGTATTAGTTCTCCTAGAGTACTACGATCCTCCTCACCTCTAGCATGAGCATCAAGAGACGCGCATGGCGCACTTTGCGACACAAGATCTTCTAAATCTTGAGGTTCGATTCCCATTGCGTTTGCTAGTTCTAGTCGATTTGGCTGTCTACCAAATCGATGAGATAATTCACGCGATATACGGCGCATTTTTGAGAGTTTTTCACTGATATGTATTGGTAGTCGAATAGTTCTAGCACTGTTATCAATTGCACGAGTCATGCCTTGTCTTATCCACCAGTATGCATAGGTTGAGAATTTATAACCCATTGCAGGATCAAATTTATCAACAGCTCTTTCTAATCCAATTGCACCTTCTTGCACTAAATCAAGTAACTCTAAACCTTGATTTTGATATTTTTTTGCAACACTTACAACGAGTCTCAGATTTGCAGCCATCATGCGATCTCTTGCCCGCTTACCCATTTTTATTTTGTGTTTTTGACGGGCAGTGCGTTCTTCAAGAGGAAGGTTCAACAAATCTTTCATTTGTTGAACATGATGAGCAAGTTCAATTTCTTCAGCAGGTGTCAGAAGTGGAACTCTTCCAATACTTGTGAGATAGAAACCTATTGCATCAGTTGCTAGACGATTACTTTGCCTTCTAGAACTTCGAGATTTTTGACTACTAACAGTCGATGTAGATAGTTTTTGATTTTTGCTTGCCGAATTAGAACTCTCTGATGAAACATCAGAAATTTCCTTGGCAGATTCCAGCGGGATCCCCATCACCCTGGCCTCTTGAAATTAGATTTATTAAGAAGTTAGCACTTATAAGGAGAAGTTGACTAATTGAAACGAAAAATTTATGACTTTTTGCCTAATTAGGTATAAAGCGCATCAAAAAAATAGATTAAATGCTTTTCGAAAAGCTTTGAAATTTTTAATTTTCTTCTTTTTTGTATAGCTTAATAATTTTTTCTTGAATATATTTTTTCTTATCATTCAAAATTTGATTTTTGGCGTAGCTACCATCACTTTGCATATTCCAAGAGTCTTTATTTGCTTCTAAATAAGAGTCTAATAAATGTTTAATTTCTCTTTTAATTTTATTGTCTTCAATAGGTGTAACTGCTTCAACTCTTCGATCTAAATTACGCCTCATCCAATCTGCACTGCCAATAAATACTTCTGCATCTCCATCGTTATTAAACCAGAAGACTCTTGAATGCTCTAGAAACCTACCAATAATGCTTGTTACAGATATGTTTTCGCTTAACCCTTTTTTCTGGGGATACAGGCAACACATACCTCTAATTATAAGTTCAATTTTGACTCCTTCTTGAGATGCCAAATAAAGAAGTTTTATAATTTCTGGATCTACCAGGGAATTCATTTTGGCTATTATCCTAGCCGGCAAGCCATTTTTTGCATAATTGATTTCTCTTTTGATTAGTTTTTCTATTCCATTTCTAAGAGTTACCGGTGCAACTAATAATTTTCTATAGGATTGTTGTTTGGCAAATCCAGTCAGATAATTAAATAGCTCAATAAGATCTTGACCAAGCTCAGGTTGACAAGAAAGCAAGCCAAAATCTGTATATGTTTTAGACGTTTTTGAATTATAATTTCCAGTCCCAATATGAAAGTATGTTCGTAATCTGTTTTTTTCTTTCCTGATAATCAAAGCGATTTTTGTATGAGTTTTTAATCCAATGACTCCATAGACAACATGAACTCCAGCTTGCTCTAATTGTTTTGCCCATTGGATATTATTATCTTCATCAAATCTTGCTTTTAATTCAACTAGAGCCATTACTTGCTTTCCTTTCTCAGCAGCTCTTATTAGTGCATCAATAATTAGAGAGTCTTTGGAAATTCTATACAAAGTCATTTTGATTCCCATGACTTGCTTATCTTCCGCAGCTTGATTTATCAACTCTTCGACCGATGTCGAGAAAAGATTGTATGGGTGATGAACTAGTAAATCATTACGGCGAATTATGGAGAATATACTTTTAAAATTACTTTTATTTCTAGTATCTAATTCTTCTTGTTCTCGTAACTGACTATGTTTGAGTGAATTATGAGTAATGCCTTGATGCTCTTTAAATTTTAATTTTGGAAGATTGAAAGTTGTTAATTCTATTAATTCATCTAATGCTAGGAATCCTTCAATTTGATATAAATTTTCCTTGTCTATATTCATCCCTTCTTGTAAAAGATCAAGAATTACTGTTGGCGTATTCGTGGAGACTTCTAGCCTCACTACTTCACCTCCTTTGCGCCGCTTGCGTAAACCTTCTTCTAACGCGCTCATTAAATCATCAGCTTCAATGTCGCGCAGCTCTAGATCTGCGTCTCTCGTAACGCGAAAGTACGAATATTCTTTAACACCCATTCCAGGGAAAAGCATGGATAAGTTATTTGCAATGATTTCTTCAATGGCAATTCCTGTGTATTTTGTTGATTCATTATCATGAAGTTCAATTGGAATACTTATAAATCTAGAAATACTCTCCTTAGGAATTTTAATGCGCGTAA
>QCHU01000003.1 GCA_003279455.1 Prochlorococcus sp. AG-402-G19 | reverse complement strand
GGGCTGCAAACAGTTGGTATTATCCTTGTAGTTGCAATGCTTATTACTCCTGGTGCAACGGCATACTTGCTAACTGATCGTTTTGATAGGATGACTATATTGGCAGTGATTAGTAGCTCTTTTTCAAGTGTTTTAGGTGTTTATATAAGTTATTGGTCAGATATTGAAACAGGAGGATCTATTGTTTTAGTGCAAACATTAATCTTTTTAATTGCGTTCTTATTCGCTCCAAGATATGGAATATTTAAAAACCAATATCTAATAAATAATGATTAATTTATTATATTTATGACTAACCTAGCTTCTGAACAAAAATGGAATTGGTGGCCACTTTTACCGCTCTATCCATATGGCAGGAAAAGAACAATATTCAGAGAACTAGTTCCCAATCAGATTTGGAGTTTTGAACAACTGCAGGGAATTTATTATGTTGCTGTCCCTGTGAGGCTTCTGGTTGTAAGAGTAAAGAATAAATTGATGATAATTAATCCTCTTCCTCCTACGGAAGAATTGCTTGCTGACATCGACATACTTGTAAAAAAAATTGGTCCTGTAACAACTATTGTTTTACCAACGGCCTCTGGTTTGGAACATAAAATTGCTCTTCCTGCATTGGCTAGAGCTTTTCCTGATTCGAAAATATGGGTTTGCCCAGGTCAATGGAGTTTTCCATTTCAATTGCCTTTCGACTGGTTGGGAATTCCGTCTAAAAGAACAAATATTTTATTGGCGGATGGATTTCCTCATAGTGATTGTTGTGACTGGCTTCCATTGGGGCCAATTAATATTGGACTAGGACGTTTTCAAGAAATATCTTGTTTTCATAAACCATCAAAATCTTTGTTGGTTACTGATGCACTTGTGGGTATTGAAGAGACTCCTCCAGAGCTCTTTGATTTAGACCCGACCCCTTTATTGTTTCATGCAAGAGAGAAGGGGTCTGAAGAGCTTATTGACTCTCCAATCGCAAGAAGAAAAGGATGGCTTCGTTTGGTTCTCTTTGCTTCATACTTAAGACCTGAAAAACTAGAGATACCCAAAATAAAAGAAATTTTTATAAATTCTTTCAAACCAAATTTAAGAAACAAAAGAGCACATTTTGGAATATATCCTTTTGCTTGGCAGGAAGGCTGGGAGTTATCTGCTAAAAAACTCGTTGGAAAAAACAAACCCTTAATACAAATTGCTCCAGTAATAGAAAGGCTGGTTTTCCCTAGAGCAAAAAAAGCTTTTATAACTTGGTTGAATAAAATTGAATCCTTGCAAGATATTTCTTGGCTAATTTCTGCTCATTACAGCGGTAAAGTTAGATTCTCAAGAAATAATATACAAGCTCTAAAAAATAAAATTAATAAATCAGATTGGGCTAATAGCAAAGGTGATTTGGGATTTTTAGGTTGGTTGGATCAAAAATTATTGAAAATCGGTGTAGTCCCTCAAGATCCTCTAGAAAAGTTTAGTGATTAAATTTTATCTGGGTCGACTGACATTTCCTCATCGGACAAAAGTGTTTCCTCTAATTGTTTCCTTTGCTCCATTTGTCTAAGGAAATACCCTGTCATCATTGCGGAGGCTAATAAACTAGCCAAATTATCCTTACTAGAAGTTACTTTTACCTCAAATTGTTCCCCAGGAAGCATTCCAAGTAAACCTTGAACATTGTGTCGGATTATTTCTTGAATTTCGGGACTGGCAGATTTTGCAACTCTTTGCAAAACGTCAGCAGGTTGATCTTGTAAGTATTGAATTAGAGCATTTGCCTCATGACCCTCATTATTGTCTGTAGCTAAAAATTCAGGATTAAACATTCAGTTTTTCCACTTAATTACACATTATCGCAAAACGTACTCTAATAAAATTTAATTTAGGTTATGGGAACCGAATAGGTCCTATTTTTTTTAGTGGCCAGTACCTTGCTAGCGCTGTACCTATAAGATTTTTTTCTGGGAGAGCCCCCCATATATGAGAGTCTAAACTATTATTTCGGTTGTCTCCTAAAACCCAAAGTGAATATTCAGGTACATTTATTGCTTCCATTTCATATTGGATAGGTTCTTTAATCCAAGGTTCATTTATTTCTTTTTCATTTCTATATAGTTTCCCATTTGTAACTTCTATTTTGTCTCCAGGTAATCCAACGACTCTTTTTATTAGCGCTGAACCATCACTGTAGCCTGCTTCTGTAAGAATTTTTGGAGGCTTGAAAATAACAATTGTATTTAAATTTAAATGCTTATTTAATTTATTATTGAGTCTGGGAGTTATTTTTTCTATCAATATTCTGTCTTGAATTTGCAAGGTTGGAATCATTGACCCCGAGGGGATCCATCTAGGTTCAACTGCTTGCCATCTTAATAAAAGCGCAATTAATATCCAAAGTAACAATCCTTTCCAATTATTTTGGTTTTGATTCTTTTTTGATTCTGTGGATGTCATGAATTTTTTTTGTTTTAGTTTCTCTTTGGCAACCTCATCACAACAATCGAAATAGTTGTTCTTTTGGCAATTTCACTAGCACGTTACAATTTTTTTATAAGTTTAGAGCTCCTTAAAACTCTAGTAGCAAAGGGAGTGAAATATTTTGTCCTATGCCCTGGCAGTAGATCAGGACCTCTAGCCTTAGCAGTAGCAAGTCTGTCTAAGAAAAAGGAATTAACTCTCATAACATCAATTGACGAAAGGTCGGCTGCATTCCTTGCTTTAGGAATAAGTGCTGCTAGTGGACAAGTAAGTGCTGTTATTACAACTTCTGGAAGTGCAGTAGCAAATCTTTTACCAGCGGCCGTTGAGGCAGATAGATCATGCCATCCTCTCTTGTTTTTGACTGCAGATAGACCTTTGCGATTAAAAGAATGTGGAGCCAATCAATCAGTTAATCAACAGGACTTTCTGAAGTCTGTTTGTAGACATTTTGATGAATCTCCAAAAGAAGGAATTCATTTGATTTCTAAAGAAAGACTGACATCTTTAGTAGAAAAATCATTCGAAATGGCTACTAACATTCCTGGACCAGTACATATTAACCTTGCTTATGAAGAGCCTTTGCATCCTTGCGAATTTGATCAGAAAAAAGTTCTTAATGGATGGGCTTCTGAAGGATTCTTAAAGGATGTAATTACTTCAAATAATATTGAGACTGTTAATTATTTTCCATCTTGTAAAGCACCAAAATTAGATCCATTTTCTTTAGGAATAATTATTGTTGGTCCATGGAGAGGAAAAGCAAAACAACTTGTTTTTTTTAGGGGCGCATTAAAGAAATGGCAAAAATTAACTGGATGGCCAATTCTTGCTGATCCACTTTCTGGGGTTGAAAATGATCAAGAAGGTTTAATAAATCACTGGGATCTTTGTTTCTCAGCAGGTTTATTTGAAAAAATCAAAGAGATTCAAGTTTTACGCTTGGGTCCAGTACCACCAAGCAGAGAATTACAAACTTGGCTTAAAAAACCTGGTAAAATTCAGATACTTATTACTGAGGGAGATAGTCGAAATCTTGATCCAATAGGTGGATCAATTCAATTTAGCGAAGGTTTTTCTTGCTGGGTTAATAAATTGCTTGAGGCTATTTCCATAAAGCCAGCAATAGATAAAAAAGTTGTTAGTAAAAAGTTTACTAAAGAGCTTATAAAATATGATTTATTTATTCATGATTGGCTTGATAAAAGTTTGTTCAGAAATAGATTAATTACTGAACCTGCTTTAGCTAGATTACTTCCTCGTTTGTTGCCAACTTCTACCCCTGTGATGCTTGCTTCAAGTAGTCCAATAAGAGATTGGTTAAGTTATTCGGGAGATGGGGCTTTCCTTAGAAGATGTTTTGGTTTTAGGGGGGTATCAGGAATTGATGGGACACTTTCTATGGGGATGGGATTATCAATAATTATGGGAAGGATGGTATTGATAACTGGTGATATAGCACTTCTTCATGATACAAATGCTTGGTTATTTTCAAAGGATAAAAATATCAGTCTAATCGTAATCATGATTGATAATGGAGGAGGTGGAATATTTAATCAATTGAATATAGATATAATTCAAGAAGGAGATTTTGAAGAAATTTTTCTTATGCCTCAGCAAGTTTGTTATCTTACACTTGTTAAAGCCTATGGATTGAGATATAAGCAAGTTGCTTGCTTGGATGATTTAGAACAAGCAATTGAATGGAGTTTTTCTTTATCAACAAATGTATTAATAAGAGTTTGTACTAACTCTGTTGAAGATCATACATTGAGAGTAAGTTTACGTGATGAGCTAAAAAAAACATTATCTGAGAATTTATCAAGTTTTGACTAAATTAACTTAAACAATGAATTTAAAACCTGTTACCCCTAAAAACAGCTCCAGAAGAGTTCTCCCTGGTGAAATTATTACCTCATGGGCTGCTGTTGGTGAATATAAAGATATTCTGCTAGACATTAGTCCTGAAGGAATTGCTCGCGTTGCGATAAATCGTCCTGAGAAAAGAAATGCTTTTAGACCTCAAACAATTTCAGAACTTTGTGATGTATTTATCAGAATAAGAGAAGATCCAGAAATAGGAGTGGTTTTATTTACAGGTGCAGGGCCTTCCAAAGATGGAAAGTTCGCTTTTTGTTCTGGCGGAGATCAGGCCATACGCGGAAGTGGAGGGTACCTCGGTGATGATGGAATCCCGCGTTTAAATGTTCTTGATTTGCAACGTATAATTAGGAGCCTTCCTAAAGTAGTTATTGCGCTTGTTCCTGGCTTCGCAATCGGGGGAGGTCATGTTTTACATTTGATTTGTGATTTGAGTTTGGCTGCAGATAATGCAATGTTCGGCCAAACAGGACCTAAAGTTGGAAGTTTTGATGCAGGGTTAGGTTCAAGTTATTTAGCAAGGGTTGTAGGTCAAAAGAAAGCCAGAGAAATTTGGTTTCTATGTAGGAAATATGGAGCGAAGGAAGCATTAGATATGGGGCTGATAAATGCCATTTCACCAATTAATTTGCTTGAATCAGAGGGGGTTAAATGGGCTAGAGAAATACTTCAAAACAGTCCAACCGCCATAAAGTGTTTGAAATATTCTTTTAATGCAGATACTGATGGATTAGCAGGTATCCAAGAGCTTGCTGGCCAGGCAACACATCTTTTTTATACGACTGATGAGTCAAAGGAGGGAAGAAATGCTTTCATGGAGAAAAGGGATCCTGATTTCTCCGAATCAAAATGGCTTCCATGATTTTATTTGGTTTATCCAAAGGATAAACCTTTCTTTTTCATGAATTAAATGCGAATACTTTTTGCTGCTGCTGAATGCGCTCCAATGATAAAGGTTGGAGGTATGGGTGATGTTGTTGGTTCATTACCTCCTGCGCTTAAAAAACTTGGACATGATGTTCGATTAATAATTCCAGGGTATGGAAAACTATGGACTTTGATGGATATTGCACCTGAACCTGTTTTTCGGGCCAACACAATGGGTGTTGACTTCGCTGTGTTTGAAACAAGACATCCCTCTAATGGGTTGCCAATTTATTTGGTTGGACACCCATGTTTTGACTCTGAACGTATTTATGGAGGAGAAGATGAAGATTGGAGATTTACTTTTTTTGCTAGTGCAGTCTCTGAATTTGCGTGGAACTCATGGAAACCACAAGTCCTCCATTGCCATGATTGGCATACTGGAATGATCCCAGTTTGGATGCATCAAGACCCCGAAATCAGTACGGTATTTACTATTCATAATCTCAAGTATCAAGGACCATGGAGATGGAAACTTGATCAGATAACTTGGTGCCCTTGGTATATGCATGGTGACCACACCATGGCATCAGCCATGTTGTATGCCGATAGAGTGAATGCAGTATCTCCTACTTATTCAAGGGAGATTAGAACATCTGAATATGGAGAAAAACTAGAGGGACTTTTAAATTATATTTCTGGAAAATTACGTGGAATATTAAATGGAGTTGATCTAGATGAGTGGAATCCAGAAACGGATAATTCATTACCAGCTAAATTTAGTGTAGATAATATCTCTGGTAGAGCAATTAATAAAAAAGTCCTTCAAGAAAGAATGGGACTTGAAGTGAACCCAGATAAATATCTAATGGGAATGGTTGGTAGACTTGTTGATCAAAAAGGTATTGACCTGTTACTACAAGTGGCTAATAGGCTTCTTTCTTATACTGACTCTCAGATAGTTGTCCTTGGTACAGGTGATCGATATTTAGAATCATCTTTGTGGCAACTTGCAATTGAGTATCCTGGTCGTTTTTCTGTTTTTCTTACTTACGATGATGCGTTATCTCGGCTAATTTATGGAGGCGCTGATGCATTCCTTATGCCTAGTCGTTTTGAGCCATGTGGAATTAGTCAATTGTTAGCTATGCGTTATGGTGCCATTCCGATCGTTAGAAAAGTAGGTGGTTTGGTTGATACAGTAGAGCCTTATAATCCGATGAACGAAACAGGTTCCGGATTTTGCTTTGATAGGTATGAACCAATTGATTTTTATACAGCATTGGTTCGTTCCTGGGAAGCATATAGACATCAAAAAAGTTGGAAGGAGCTACAAGTAAGAGCAATGTCAAATAAATACAGCTGGGATAGATCCGCGAAGGAATACGAATTAATGTATAAAGATGTGTGTGGGATTAAGGAGCCTTCTCCAGATGCATCAGAGGTTGAAAAGTTTTCTTATGGCCAAGAAGCAGATCCTTCAAGAAAAGGGAAAACAATAAAATTATAGTAATTTTGAGGATTTAGATTATTTTTCTTCTGTTCATATATGTATGGATATTACTTTTAAGGACTTAACTAAACTATGGGGGAAGCCAGGTAATGAAAAGGAAATAGACCTTGATGTACCTGTTGGTCGTATATCTACTGATTCGAGGACAATTGAAGAAGGTGATTTCTTTGTCCCTTTAATAGGGACTTCATTTGATGGCCATGATTACTTAGATATGGCTTTTGATATTGGTATACAGGCAGCAATAGTTTCTGAACAATTTAATGGGTTGCTCCCAAAGGACTTGCCTCACTGGGTAGTTCCAGATACTTTGTACGCCTATCAACAGATCGCATCGTTGCATCGGAGGAATTTAAATATTCCTGTAGTGGCTGTTACTGGTTCTGTTGGTAAAACAACTACAAGAGAATTGATTCGGGCAATATTGTCTCCTCTTGGTGAAATTGTTTCAAGTAGAGGGAATGAAAATAATGATGTAGGTGTTCCAAAAACACTGCTTAGAGGCTCTAACACAGATGCTGCATTTGTTCTTGAAATGGGTATGCGTGGTTTTGGTCAAATTGAACGTCTCTCTCGAGTTGCTGAACCTGATATTGCTGTAATTACAAATGTAGGACAAGCTCATATTGGTATTCTTGGTAGTAGAGAAAATATAGCAAAAGCGAAGTCGGAAATTACTTCAAAACTAAATCCTGATGGCGTTGTGATTATTCCTTTTGGTGACAACCTCTTAGAAAAAGCTTTATTAGAAAAATGGTCAGGACGCATTGTTCGAGTAGCGATAGAGGGCTTTTCTCTGAATTGGTTAGGTTGTAATGATGAGTATTTACCTTTTCAAGATATTGAACCAGATTATATTGCTCAAATTGATATGCAAAATAATTTCATGTTTTTCGAGGGAAGTAAATTTAAATTGCCCCTTGAAGGGAGGCATAATGCAATGAATTTTTTTATGGCAATGACCGTCGCAAGAGAATTAGGACTATCAATAAAGAATCTTGATCAATTAAAAATAAATATGCCGATGGGAAGAAATAGCTTGGTTGATTGTGGAAAATATTTAGTTTTAGATGAGACTTATAATGCATCTCCCGAATCTGTTATGGCATCTTTAGAGTTATTGGTAAGCAAGCCTGGTAGACATTTTGCAGTTTTAGGTACGATGCTTGAACTGGGCTCTGAGAGTGCTTTGCTTCATCAGAAAGTTCTTAAAAGAGCTATTGAATTAGGTCTTACGGGAATTGTATTTGTCTCTTGTGAGGAGGAATCTAATATCATAGAAAATACAATCAAAGAATTACCAAATCATAGTGTGGTAAGAACACCAAGAGATGCTGCCATCTCACTATTGTCCTGGCTTTTACCAGGAGATAGTATTTTAATTAAAGGTAGTCGTAAGTTAGAATTGGAAAAAGTTTTACCTTTTTTACAGCAATAAAGTCGTTGTTGTAATTAATTAGGCTTGGTTCTAACAATTGCTTTTGACCTTTCAACGACTAAGCTTTTATCAGGAACATCTTTGCTTATTGTTGAGCCTGCACCTATGGTTACGTGTGATCCTATCTTGATTGGTGCAACTAGTACTGAATTAGCACCGGTTTTTGAATTATCCTCAATAATTGTTCTATGTTTACTCTTGCCATCAAAATTAGCTGTAATAGTCCCTGCTCCGATATTAATATTTTTCCCAAGAACTGAATCACCTAAATAGCTTAAATGATTGATTTTTGTTCCTTCACCAATAAAACTTTTTTTTATTTCTACAAAGTTCCCTATTTTAGAATTATCGCTTACTTTTGATTCTGGCCTTATGTTAGCAAATGGACCTATGGATGTATTGTTCCCAACCTTTGCTTCATTGATGAATGAATGAATGGCTAAAACATTTTCCGCAAGTGTTGAATTTGTTATGACACTACCTGGTCCTAAATGACATCCATTACCAATGCTACATTTGCCACGAATATGTGTCTGTGGCTCAATAATTACGTCTGTACCAAAGCTCGAGTCCTCACTCAGCGAACAGCTGTTAGGATCAACGAATGTAACTCCTTTTCTCATCCATGAAGATTTAAGTTTTTCTTGGATGAAGTGTTCGCATTCAGATAGTTGAATTCTATCATTAATCCCCTTAATCTCAAATGGATTATCTACCTCAAAATGTAGTGCTTTTTTAAGTAATCCTATTGTGTCTGTCAGATATATTTCGTTTTGACTATTTTCGCTAGATAATAAGTTTAAAACATCTAATAATTGTTGCCAATTGAAACAATAAATACCCGCATTTATTAATTTGTTTTTTCGCTGTTCATTAGTGCAATCTCTCTCTTCGATGATTTGTTTTACTAGGCCCGACTTATCTGTGAATACTCGCCCATATCCTGCTGGAGAGTCTAAATTTGCAGATAAAAAAGTTACACTCGCATTAGATTCTTTGTGAAATTTTAAAAGCGAACTTAGAGTTTTTTCTTTTAGCAGTGGAACATCGCCATTTAATACTAAAAGTTCTCCATTAAATCCTTCTAAGCTAGGTCTTAATTGTTGGACCGCGTGTCCAGTACCATTTTGAGGTTGCTGAAGAACAAAATCTAAGTCCTTATGGTTTTTCAGAGAGTCCTCTACTAAGTTAGCCTGATGTCCTACAAGTATTAATTTGCGGTTTGGCTTGAGCCCTTGAGTACAAGACAAAACCCTTTCAATAAGTGATTTTCCAGCCAAAGGGTGAAGAACCTTAGGCAGCTTACTTTTCATTCGCGTACCTTTCCCAGCCGCTAAAATTGCGATGGCAAGCATTAGAATCCTTTTTTGAAGAAATCTAATCGCTTTATAACTATTGCGCAGTATTCCACCGTTTTCTCCATGAGGAAGTGTTTATCAATTGACTTTTAGATTGTTCTATTTCTCTTCTTGAAATAATTTCTTTACAGCTTTCTTTCCCCGTTGGATCTCTGTAAGGAATTGATGAACGCGTGGCAAGGTGTTCTATTTCCCTGGTGCTTAAGTCTTTAAACTGACAATTTTCTGAGATATTTTGTTGTTCTATTACCTTTTTCATAGCAACTGTCCCTGAACTCCATTTGTATTGGTCATCGATTGAGGGAACTATTGAATAGATTTTTAAACCAGCTCTTATGAAGCTCGCTCTGATGGCGGCAGCAGTTGAATATGTGATCAAGCGGCCTTTCACAGATAATCTTTCGGTTAATAAAAAGATGAATTCCTCACTCCAAAGCTCGGGACACTTTTGTGGAGAAAAAGGATCAAGAAGAATTAAATCAAACCTTAGAGAATCTTGTATTTCATAAATCTTTTGTCTTGCATCTCCCCAATGAATACTTCCTTCGCTAAAACCGTCAGTCCATTTCCCTGATGTTTTTAGGCAATTAAAAAAATGTAATACTTTTGGAGACCAAATTTTTTGAAATTTTTTTTCATTAAGAGCGAGACTTAGAGGCCTTTGATCAATCTCGAGCCCATGCCATTCAGTCTTTATATTGCTTTGAAATAATTTTTCGAGAATACATCCTGTGTTATACCCCAATCCCAAGCAAACATCTAAAACAACTATTTTTTTTGTGGTGGAAAATTTTTCTAATTGAGCTGGTAATAAATATTTGCCGATTGACTCTTTTAGCGCTCCATCCTTATCATGAAATCCTTCTTCATGGCTCAAGCTATAAAGACTTAAACTCCCATCTTTTGTCGTATGTATTTTAAAGTCATTCAATTCTAAAAAATGTTAATTTTTTTGTTGAAGTCTCATAAGATCATTCCAAAAATCAGGATATGAGATTGCTGCAGCTTCACTACGTCTTAATGTCGAATTAGAATTAGCCATTATCGATGCAATAGCTAAACTCATGGCAATACGGTGATCATCTTCGCTATCAAGCTCACATCCTTTTAAATCACTCCCTCCATAAATAGTTAGCCCGTCTTGATGTTCCTCTACTTTTGCCCCCATTCTTTTTAATTGTCTGGCCATAACTGCTAAACGATCAGTCTCTTTGACTCTTAATTCACTTGCTCCTTTAATTTGACTAATACCGTTACAAAAACATGCTGCTACAGACAATATGGGTATCTCGTCTACGAGTCGAGGCATTATCTCTCCATCAATTTTAAATGGTTTCATGTTTTCTTTGTGGCAAACTTCGATGTCTCCCACAGGTTCACCTGCAACATCTCTTTTGTTCGTTACATTGATATTTGCTCCCATTGTTTCTAATACGTCGAGTATTCCAGTTCTTGTTGGATTTAGACCAACATTTTCAATAATTAGTTCTGATCCGGGTATAACGCTAGCTGCAACCAGCCAAAATGCGGCGGAACTAATATCACCGGGGACTATAATTGATTGACCTTTTAGATCTTTCCCCGGAGAAACCGTTATATGTCTACCCATTTCACCACCTACTTCTAGATTGGCGCCAAAGGCTTTTAACATCCTTTCGCTATGGTCTCTTGATCTGGCAGGTTCTATAACAGTAGTTGAACCTTCTGCATTAAGAGCAGCAAGGAGGATTGCAGATTTTATCTGAGCACTTGCTACTGGAGTACCAATTATGGCACCTCTTAATTTTCTCCCAATAATTGATAGAGGAGCGAGGTCTCCCCTACATCTTCCTGAAATGTTGGCACCCATCATTTTTAAGGGTTGTCCTACTCTTTTCATTGGCCTGTTTCGAAGCGATTTATCTCCTGTAAGAATGAAATGATGATCCTCTTGACCAGCTAATAATCCCATTATTAATCTCATGGTTGTTCCTGAATTTCCACAATTCAAAATATCTTGAGGTTCTTTAAAACCATTTAATCCAACGCCATTGACTTCAACAATTTCTCCTTTTTTAATTTGAGTAATATTTACACCCATTGACCTCAAGCATTCAGCCGTGCTCAAAGGATCCTCAGCAGGTAAAAGGCCCTCAATTATAGTTTTTCCCTTGGCAATAGCACCAAATAAAAGAGCACGATGTGATATGGATTTATCTCCAGGTACTTTTACTTTCCCACAGAGTTCCCCTCCTTTTTGAAGCTTTCTTAAAGACTGATCTTTAGTGGGAACTTTCAATTAAAAAACAATGAATTTTCTTTATTTTATTTACCTATATGCTTTATTTCTTATTTATGAATTGTTTATTTGTTTTTGACGCATTAGTTCATCGATGACGTAACCAAATAATTCAGGACTGGGTTGGGTGTTTTCTAGTTCGGATAATCCTAGCTCCGCCCATCTTTGATCAACTTTGTCTTCAAGTTCTTTCGGCCTTGTTAATGGTTTCCCCCACTCATGATTTTTTTCTGGACCAATCTTTGTTGTTGCATCAATAGCTAATCTTCCTCCTAGGCCAATGTTCTCACTTGCGAAGTCAAGGGAATCAAAAGGAGTATTTTCGAGAATGAATAAATCTCTTTGAGGATCAACCTGACTGGATAAGACCCAAACAACTTGTCTAGGATCTCTTACATTAATGGTTGAGTCGACAACAACGACAAATTTTGTATAAGTGAATTGGGGTAATGCACTCCAAAAGGCCATTGCAGCTCTTTTAGCTTGTCCTGGATATGCCTTATCAATTGAGATAACGGCTAATTTATAACTCAAGGCTTCCATTGGAAGAAAGAAATCAACAATTTCAGGGATTTGTTGCTTAAGTATTGGTGTATAAATTCGATTTAAGGCTATTGCCAGCATCGCCTCTTCTTTTGGAGGCCTACCACTGAACGTTGTTAAAAATATTGGTTTTTTTCTTTGGGTCATGCAGTGGAATCTTATTAAAGGTGAAGACTCAGCCCCTCCATAGAACCCCATATGGTCCCCAAAAGGACCATCTATCATTTCTTCTCCAGGAAATATTGATCCTTCTAAAACTATCTCACTGTGACTTGGTACCTGAAGATCGATGGTTTTGCATTTTGTTAATCGAACACCCTCTCCTGCGTATAAACCTGCAAAAAGCCATTCACTAAGTTGCACTGGAATGGGAGTGGCTGCAGCCATAACAAGAAGAGGATGTACTCCTATGGCAACTGCAACTTCTAGTTTCTTGTTCATGGCAGCAGCTTTGCGAAGATGCCTGGCTCCTCCTCTTACACTTAACCAATGAACTGTCATGCTTTTAGCAGATTGTCTTTGAAGTCGGTAAACGCCAACGTTCGGGACGCTTGTTTCTGGATCTTTTGTTATTACCAGACCCAAGGTAATAGCTCCTCCTGCATCTTCAGGCCATGGTCGTAAAAGTGGTAAATGATTTAGATCCAAATCTTTTTCACCTATGACTTTTTGATGACATGGTGGTAAGAGATCAATATCGGGACGTGCTTTAAGTAGATCCCAAGCAACTGAAGCAAAAGCTTTGGTTTCTTTAAATCCTTTTGGAGGCCTTGGCTGCTGAAGAAGTGCTAATTTCTTTCCTAAATCCTCCAATTCTTCTTGTTTTTCCAATCCCATACTCCATACAACACGCTCCATCGTTCCAAGAAGATTGACAGCAACAGGAATTGATGAACCTTTTACGTTTTCAAAAAGTAGAGCAGGTCCTCCCATCCCCAGGACCCGATCACTTATTGCCGCTATTTCCAAATCACTATCAACTTCACTGCTTATTCTCTTTAATTGACCTTTGTTCTCCAAAAGAGAGAGAAAATCTCTGATATCACGTGTAAGAGGTTCTTGACGAAATAATTTCATGAAGGTCTGCACGTTTAATCTAATTATCTATTTACTGTGACGCAACTTATCAGCGTTTGTGGAAATGAAACTTTCTTATTTTTCAGTAGCAGCAGATGTGCCAAGTGGAATTATACCCGAATCTTCTGTCGTAATTGATGTGCTTAGAGCTACAACAACAATTGCTTGGGCTCTTGAAAATGGTGCTGATTCAGTACAAGTATTTGCAGATGTTGATGAACTTAAAAATGAGGCAAAGTCTTTCGCAGAAAAGGATAAAATCCTCGTAGGTGAGAGAGGAGGGAAAAAGCTAGATGGGTTTGACTTGGGAAATTCTCCATTAGGAGTTTCAACTGAAAATGTAAGAGGTAAAAGAGTTTTTATGAGTACTACTAATGGAACTAGATCACTTCATCGTGTTAGGGAATCCAAAAGTTTGTACACAATGGCACTTCCGAACAGAAAAGCTATTGCTGAAAGATTGAAAAATGACAATCCAAATGAAGTTTGGATTGTGGGTAGTGGATGGGAAGGCTCTTATTCTCTTGAAGATTCTTTGGCCGCAGGAGCTTTAGCTTATTTTTTAATCGATCAATTAGAGTCCGTACGAGTATTAAATGATGAACTAATGGCCTCTATCGCATTGTGGAAAACTTGGGAGAATGATATTGAAGGATGTTTACGTATTGCAAGTCATGGACAAAGACTTGCAGGAATAGGTAATCATGATGATGATTTCGCTTGTTGCGCCTCTTTGGACAATCTTTCTGTTATTCCAAAACAGACTGAGATGGGCGTTCTTCGCTCAAGCTAACTTTTAAATTATTTTTATTTTTTAACTCAGTGTCAGATTTTTTGGCTGCGGCCCTTCAGCTAACAAGTACCTCAGATATAGATGCAAACCTCAATGCGGCAGAAGAACAAATTGAGTTAGCTTCAAGGCGTGGGGCCGATCTTGTTGGGCTTCCTGAAAACTTTGCTTTTTTGGGTGAGGATCAAAAAAAACTAAAAATTGCATCATCAATCTACGAAAAATGTAATAGCTTTTTAGTCACAATGGCTAGAAGATATCAAGTTGTTTTGCTGGGAGGTGGTTTTCCTGTCCCTGCTGGTGATGGGGAAAGGACTCTAAACAGAGCAGAATTATTTGGAAAAGATGGTCAATCGTTGGCTAGATATGACAAGATTCATTTGTTTGATGTTGATCTTCCTGAAGGTAATACTTATAGAGAATCTGAAACAATTGTGTCTGGTGGTCAATCTCCACCTGTCGTAGATGTTCCAGGTCTTTGCAAGATCGGATTGTCTATTTGTTATGACGTAAGATTCCCTGAACTTTATCGAGATTTGGTCAATAAGGGTGCAGATTTATTAATGATTCCTGCTGCTTTCACTGCTTTTACTGGTAAGGATCATTGGCAAGTATTGCTTCAAGCAAGAGCCATAGAAAATACTGCTTATGTTGTTGCACCAGCCCAAACTGGTCGCCATTATGGCAGAAGACAAAGCCATGGACATGCGATGGTTATTGATCCATGGGGGACAGTCCTGGCAGATGCAGGGGTGGTTCAGGGAGCAGCAATAGCACCTGCTGATCAACAAAGAGTTGAGAGGATTAGAGGACAAATGCCTAGCCTAAAACATCGAAAAACAGAGCTTTTTATTTGATGTTTAAAGATCAATCTTTAAAGTCAAAATTAGCATTGTTTACGGGATTTATTTTTTGTTCCAATCTTTTTATTTCTTTACCAATCAGATCTGCTAGTGCCCTTGCAGCTTGGGCTTTGACCAGTAATGGAAACCTGAAATTGAGAACTTCTTCTGGGACTAACCTAGATGCTTTTTATCAATCTTCAACTACAGATATAGGTGAAAGAGTATGGATTGATTTTCCTGGAGAATTAAGCAGACCTAGAACTATTAAAGGCAATGGATCAATTAAGGAAATTAGACTAGGTAAGCCTTCCAAGGGTAAAACAAGACTTGTAATTGAATTTCTACCATCAGTTCAATTAGAACACTCAAAATTAAAATTAATTGGTACTTCTCCAAACAATTGGGAGTTGAAATTAATTGGCTTAGAAAGTAATTCTTTTCGTTCTATAGAAGAGGGTAATATCTTAAGAAACTCCATAAAGAGAACTTATGAAAAAATAAAGAATGAAGATTTAGATATTTCCTCCTTGCCTAATGTCCCGTATGGAAAGTATAAGGTTGTTTTAGATCCAGGTCATGGTGGAACAGATCCTGGAGCTGTTGGAATAAATGGGTTACGAGAGACTGATATTGTTTTAGAGGTTTCAAAGAGTGTTTCAGGATTCCTATCAAAAAAAGGGGTTAAAACATTACTCACTAGGAACTATGAGAGAACATTAGACTTGCAACCCAGAGTAACTAAAGCCAATAATTCAAAAGCAGATGCTTTTGTAAGTATTCATGCAAATGCAACAAGAGGGAGGCGAAAAGATGTAAATGGTTTAGAGACTTATTATTACTCTGGGTTTAAAGGCTATTCTCTAGCAAAAAATATTCAAAAACAGATTTTAATTTTTTCTCCTCAAAGTCCTGATAGGGGGGTTCGTAGATCTCGCTTTTATGTGATTAGAAAAACTTCTATGCCCGCAGCTTTAGTCGAGATTGGATTTGTTACTGGCATGTATGATGCAAATTTATTACGTCAAAAAAGTTACAGAGATAAAATGTCTTTTGCTATTGCAAAGGGAATACTGAATTATCTCAAGGTCTCGAATTAAGGATGCGAATTGGATTATTTGATAGTGGTGTTGGAGGCTTCACGGTTTTAAAAAAGGTTATTGAATTATGTCCAAATTCTTCATTTATATATTTGGCTGATACGGCCAGACTTCCTTATGGATTAAAAACAACCGATGAGATCTTTCAAATTGCTGAAGAAATTTCGTTTTGGTTTAGCAAGCAAAATATCGATGCTTTTTTGGTTGCTTGCAACACAACTAATGCAATAGCATTGGATTTGCTGAAGAAAAATTTAGATGTTCCTGTTTTTGACTTGATTGGTTCTGTTGCCTCAACTATCCAAGAATCAAGAGTGGGTGTTATGGCTACTCCCTCTACAGTTAGAACAAAGGCTTATACAAATGCGATTTTAGAATTTAAGCCAAGAACTTTTGTAATTGAGCAGCCATGTCCGGAATTTGTACCAATGATTGAAATGGATAAGATTAATTCAGAGGATCTTACTAATGTTGCAATTGGATATTTACAACCTCTTTTAAATCAAAAAATTGATACTTTAATTCTTGGATGTAGTCATTATCCTCTCATAACCCCTTTAATCACTAAGATTTTACCGTCCAGTGTTAAATTGGTAGACCCTGCTGAAGCTCTTTCTTTGAAATTAAAGTTGTTTATAGATTCAAAAATGAGCAATTTTTCAAAGAAAAAATTTTTAATTGATTCAAAGTTTTATGCAACCTCCGATCATAAATATTTTTCTCTCAAAGCTAAGCAGTGGTTAAACTTGTTTCCTGAAGTTAATCTCGTTTCACTGCAGAAGAAGGGTTGTGTCTCTTAAGATCAAAAAGCATAGCGGTTTTATGACCACAGTCACGGAAATTCTTCAACCTGTAGAACTTGATCTAGAAGCATTGCTTTTGGATCTACGCAGCCTTATAGGTGCTGGACACCCTATTTTGCAGGCTGCTGCAGAACACCTTTTTAGTGCAGGCGGAAAACGTTTAAGACCTGGAATTGTCCTATTGATTTCAAGAGCCTTGACTACTGAAAAGGATCTTCCTTTGAAGCATAGAAAATTAGCCCAAATCACGGAGATGATCCATACCGCTTCCCTTGTGCACGATGACGTTGTTGATGAAGCAGATATCCGAAGAGGTGTTGAAACCGTACATAGCCGATTTGATTCGAGAATAGCTGTACTTGCAGGGGATTTTTTATTTGCACAGGCGAGTTGGCATTTAGCAAATCTTGAGAATTTAGATGTTGTGAAATTATTAAGCAGGGTAATTATGGATCTAGCTGAAGGAGAAATAAAACAGGGCCTAAATAGATTTGACTCTAGTCAATCCTTTGAGGGTTATTTAGAGAAAAGTTATTGTAAAACAGCTTCACTTATTGCTAATAGCTCAAAGGCTATTGGTGTTTTATCCGATGTAAATCAAGAGAGTTTAGATTCGCTTTATTACTATGGAAGACAATTAGGATTAGCTTTTCAAGTTGTTGATGATATTCTCGATTTTACAGGGAATGATCAACAGTTAGGGAAACCAGCTGCAAGTGATCTACAAAGTGGTTATCTTACAGCACCAGTTTTCTATGCGTTGGAGGAGAATCCAACTCTTGGCGAATTAATTAATGGTAAATTCTCCCAAAAAGATGATCTTGATAAGGCTCTTTCTCTTGTAAGGGATTCTTGCGCCATTAGGAAATCAAGAGAATTAGCAGAGAAATTTGCTTCAGAGTCTAAAGATTCAATTTCTTGGTTACCAGATTCACCATCAAAAAAAGCATTGCTTGAATTGCCTGAATTCGTTATTAGCAGGCTTTATTAATCAGATAGTCATTTAATATTTTCTCAATTTCTTCTAAATGATTTATTTCGCTTAAATTTTTGTTTTGTTCAAAAAATTCTTGTTTCGGAAGTTCATCACTGTTTTCTTTTAAAAAGAAAACAAAACATCCTGCTTTAAGTGCTGAAGATACACCAGAAATTGAATCTTCAACAGCCCAGCAATCATGAGGAGCAATGTTTAATTTTTCAGCAGCTAAAAGATATGGATCAGGGGCAGGTTTTCCTTTAAATAGTTTTTCATCATCACCAAGAACCCTAATAGAAAACAGATTCATCCATTCATGAGGGGAAGTTTTAATATCGACAGATTCATTGCTACTACTTGTCACTAGTGCCATTGGGATATTGTGTTCGTAGCACCTTTTGACTAAACTCTCTCCACCTGGCATTGCTTGTGCAGTGAGGATGAGCTTTCTTGAAATGGGTTTATGTAGTTTTAGTAAGTCTTCTGGCTTAACTTTCTTAGGAATCAATTTAAGCAATTCATTGGCACAATCAATTCTTCTTCTGCCTCTTAAGAGTTTTAGTTGGCTTTGAGTTAGATTCAGATCAAAAAACGCAGCGGTTTCTTTCCATGCCTGTCCATGTAAGGGTTCTGAATTAATTAAAACTCCATCAAGATCAAACAAAAATGCTTTAGGAAAAACCCAATCTTTTTTCATTGTAAATTTGTTTTAAATAAGAGGTTCACTATTCAAGCCTTTTGCTCAGAAATAGCTTGAATGCAATAAATGAAAAGTTGTTTTTATCTTTCATGAATTCAGACAATTCTAACTCTATAGAGTCTGTTCTTCACGAGCAGAGAGTTTTCCCTCCTTCTGAAGACTTTGCCAGCAAAAGTAGAATATCTTCTTTTTCTCAGTACTTAAAATTGTCGCAAATGGCTAAATCAGATCCAAATAAGTTTTGGGGTGATGCAGCTAGAGAAGAATTAAATTGGTTTAAATCTTTTGATAATGTACTCGATTGGTCTAAACCACCATTCGCTAAATGGTTCGGGGGAGGTAAGATAAATATTTCTTTTAATTGTTTAGATCGCCATTTAAATACTTCAACAGCAGACAAGGTCGCATTGATTTGGGAAGGCGAGCCAGGTGATCAAAGAAAATATACTTATAAACAACTACACAAAGAAGTTTGCAAAGCCGCCAATGCACTCAAATCTATAGGTATTGGTAAAGGAGATCTTGTGGCTTTGTATATGCCTATGGTGCCTGAAGCCGCAATTGCAATGCTTGCTTGTGCAAGAATTGGAGCTCCACATTCAGTGGTATTTGGAGGCTTTTCCTCTGAGGCACTAAGAGACAGATTAATTAATGGAGAGGCGAAAGCAATAATTACGGCTGATGGTGGCTTTAGAAAAGATAAAGTAATTCCTCTTAAAGATGCTGTTGACTCAGCATTGGAGGGTGGTGCCTGTCCAAAGGTCGAATCGGTAATAGTTGTTCAACGCACTAAAAAACTTATTGCTATGAACGATGGTCGAGATCATTGGTGGCATGAAATTGTTAATAGTCAATCTGAAGAATGTTTACCAGAACAAATGGATAGTGAGGATTGCTTATTTGTTTTATATACCTCAGGGTCTACAGGTAAGCCGAAGGGAGTGGTTCATACAACTGCTGGGTATAACCTTTGGGCTCATTTAACCTTTAAATGGATTTTTGATATTCGTGAAAATGATGTTTATTGGTGCACAGCTGATGTGGGTTGGATAACTGGACATAGTTATATCGTTTACGGCCCACTATCTAATGGGGCAACTACTGTTATGTATGAAGGAGTTCCAAGACCATCAAATCCAGGGGCTTTTTGGGATGTAATTCAAAAGCATAAAATATCTATATTTTATACAGCTCCAACCGCTATAAGGGCTTTTATGAAAGCGGGAGAAAAGATTCCCAATCAATACGATTTATCTAGTTTGAGACTTTTAGGAACTGTTGGAGAGCCCATTAATCCTGAGGCTTGGATCTGGTATCGAGATGTAATTGGAGGAGGGAGATGCCCAATAGTTGATACATGGTGGCAAACAGAAACTGGAGGAGTGATGATTAGTCCTCTCCCTGGAGCGACTTCAACCAAGCCTGGATCGGCAACATTCCCTCTACCAGGGATTGAAGCTGATGTGGTCAATTCAGACGGCGATTCTGTAGCTAATAATGAGGGTGGTTATTTGGTAGTTAAAAGACCATGGCCTGGAATGATGAGAAATGTTTATGGAGATGAAAAAAGATTCAGAGAGAGTTACTGGGAGTATTTAAAACCTTCAGATAATAGCTACATATATTTTGCTGGAGATGGAGCTCGAAAAGATGAAGAAGGTTATTTTTGGGTTATGGGTCGAGTTGATGATGTTATAAATGTTTCTGGTCACAGGCTTGGAACAATGGAAATAGAATCAGCTCTGGTTAGTCATGAGTTCGTCTCAGAAGCTGCAGTTGTTGGTAGACCCGATAAATTAAAAGGGGAATCAATAGTAGCCTTTGTTACTTTGAAAACGGGAGTAGAAGGAAATAAAAATATTGATGCACAATTAAAAAAACACGTTGTTAATGAAATAGGACCTATTGCCAAACCTGATGAACTTAAATTTACTGACTCTCTTCCTAAGACAAGAAGTGGAAAAATAATGCGCAGAATTTTGAGAGCACTGGCTTCGGGTGATGAAATAAGCGGAGATACAAGTACTCTTGAAGATAGATCAGTTTTAGACAAATTAAGAAGTTAATATTAAAGTTCCCAATTTGTTATTTGATCGACTATAAAATCAATTTTTTCGTATTTTGAAAATCTTTGCGAATTAGAATTGAGGAATTTTTCTCTAAGGCCAACGCTCACTGGGGTTAAATGATTACCGTCAAGTTGCAATAATTCAGACTTATCAGAATTTCTATCCTTTAGTGATTTAAGTAATAAATTATTTTGATCTAGGTTATCATTATTGAATTTTATCAATAGGTTATTTTTTTGCTCATAGTGTTGGCTAATAAGATTTAATGTTTCTGCAGGACTTGGACTAAATTCAGTTTGGAAGTTTATCCTTTGTGATAATTCCCGAAGCATAGGGATTGATTTATCTGCCTTGAAATTATTAAAGCTTATAGCTACTAAACCATCACAATTCCTACCTCCATCAGGTGCTAGTAAATGTAATTTGCAACCAAGACTATGACCCAACCTTATTGATTTTGGTATTAAGCCCACTCTTCTCTCAAGAACTTTTTGAGATTTACGGAATTGTTTCCAGGCTTGATTCGCTTGAAGTTGATGATCAAAGTTAGGGACATAGCTCCATGAATGTACTGCAAAATTTTTTTTCAAAAGACGAGAAATAAGTCTTTTATATGTAACTTCTGGCTTTATTGAAATATAGCTACCTCCAATTATTTCTATAAGACCAACTGGTCTAGATGGCCATTGACAAGAAACATTATTTATACGTCTAATAGTGCTCATCGGTGAATAATCACTCTTTAAAAAAATATAGACAATGATTATAAATTAAATATAAGTATCTTTTCTTTTAATGTTCTGCTAAGTTTTTATTCAACTCTATTTTTTTGATAATAATAGAAACATGACTAATTAATTTTAATGTGAAAGAAGAGCAAAATTATCAGAAAGTGAGTGAGCAGCTTGACTTTCTAAATGGAACAACTAAAAAAATTGCCAATAAAAAAGAGAAGTATCAAGCAGAAAAAAGTTCTTCCAACTTACACAATGAAGGGCTTGGAATCTTAAAGAAAGAGAGTTCACCTGAGAATATCTTGATTTTGGATACCGAAACTACAGGTCTTGACAATGAAAAGGATGATTGTATTGAAGTAGGTTCGATCCTTTTTAATGTCAAAAGTAGATCTGTGTTAGCGCAGCAATCCTTCCTTTTACCCGTTGAAATCAATAAAGCAGAAAAAATAAACAATATTCCGGCTGAAATCACCAGATTGCCACAACCTGTATCTGAAGCAATTAAATATTTTGAATCTTTGGTTCGAATATCAGATGTGGTTGTTGCTCACAATGCAGAATTTGATATGAAATGGTTTGGTTTTAATAAATTGCCTCAAATTGAAAAAAAATGGATTTGCTCTATGGATGACATAACTTGGCCAGCTGATAGACAATTGAAGGCTCGCCCTTCTGTAAGAGATCTCGCATTGGCTTATGGTGTACCAGTATGGAGCGCTCACAGAGCTTTGACAGATTGCATATATTTGGCAGAGGTCTTCAAAAGATGTGGTGAACTTGAAAAATTGTTGATTAGAGCGCTAGAACCAAAAGTTTTGCTTCGTGCTGAGATTTCCTATGAAAAAAGGCATTTAGCAAGAAACGCTGGCTTTAGATGGAATGATGCAATTAAGGGTGCCTGGTCTAGAAAAATGAGTCGTAGGGATATGGAAAAATTAGAATTCCCTGTAGAGGTGGTTGACTTTTATGATTGAAGCGGATTTTTCATAAAGTACTCATTTCAAATCTTTGCTAAATGTTTAATGTAATGATATGTGAGTTCTTTAGAGTTTTCTCCATGATTGATTTATGAGAAAATATTTCACTAAGAAAAATATAGTTAGTCAGTGTCCTCTTGTTAAAAGTAAGACTGACGGTAACGAATTAAAAAAGCGACTGAGACAATGGCAGCACTCAAGAAGTTGGGCTCGTTTGATTTGTGAAGCGGAAAGAATGTGGAGTCTTGAGTCAAGAGAACTAAAACGACTTGGAGCTATTGAGTTAATTCAACTCCAAAATGAAATGCCTTATAATGTGAGAAGAAGAGTTAACTATTGGTTGGTTAAATATTCAGGCGCTACCAGACTTGAGGATTAGGCTCAAGGCCCTTCCTATATTTAGACTTACCAATTTGGTTTAGCAAAATCACTTATTAATTATTATTTTCTAGTTTACGTAAACAATTATTATTAAACAAACAACAAATAATTTTGCTAAAGCTACTTTGACCAATTTCAAGAATTTAAGAGGAATGGTAGATCTTTTACCTGCTCATAGTCAGGGCTGGCAGAAGGTCGAATCAATTGCTCTAAAACATTTTAGTCGAGCTGGGCTTAATGAAATTAGAACACCGATCATTGAGCAAACAGAATTGTTTTCAAGGGGAATTGGAGAAAATACTGATGTTGTGGGAAAAGAAATGTATAGCTTCGACGATAGAGGTGGTCGTTCTTGCACTTTGAGGCCTGAAGGAACAGCTTCTGTTGCAAGGTCAATTGTTCAACATGGATTATTAAATAATGGGCCTCAAAGGCTTTGGTATAGAGGTCCAATGTTTCGATACGAGCGACCTCAAGCAGGAAGACAAAGGCAGTTCCATCAGATTGGAGTTGAATTTGTTGGATTGCCCTCTGTTATGAGTGACGCTGAGGTTATTTCAATTGCTTGGGACTTTTTAAAGGACGTTGGTCTAGTTGATTTAACTTTAGAAATTAATAGTCTTGGAAGCAATGAAGACCGAAATGTTTTCAAAGAAGAGTTAAAGAACTGGCTTAATCAAAGATTTGATTTATTGGATGAAGATTCCCGGAAAAGAATAAATGTTAATCCCCTGAGGATATTAGATACTAAAAATAAATCTACAAAGGAACTTTTATTTGAGGCCCCTTCTTTAAAGGACTTTTTATCGAATAAGAGTAAAATTAGATTTGATTATTTATTGGATCTACTCGATAAACTAAAGATCCCACATAAAATTAACAATAATTTAGTAAGGGGACTTGATTATTATTCTCATACAGCTTTTGAAATCACAAGCGAACACTTGGGTTCCCAAGCTACTGTCTGTGGTGGAGGTCGTTATGATGGGTTGATAAGCGAATTAGGAGGTCCGCGAGCTCCATCAATTGGATGGGCTATTGGAATGGAAAGGTTGATTATTCTTGCTGGAGAAAAAATTTTACAATCTAAATCTCCAGATGTTTATGTTATTCATAGAGGTGACAAAGCTGAACAACTTGCTTTGGAAATTACTTGTCAGTTAAGATCATTCAACTTGAAAATTGAATTGGACTACTCAGGTTCATCTTTCTCTAAACAATTTAAGCGAGCAGATAAGAGCAGGGCAAGGTGGGCATTAATTATAGGTGAGGATGAAGCATCAAAAGGTCAATTATTGATAAAAAAATTAAGGCATAAACCAAAGGATGTCGAGAGTAATGAATATACTTTTTTAAAGGAGGATTTAGATCAGCTAATTAAAAAATTGATTGATTAATAAAATGATGGATAGTTTTAAATGAGCTCTATTAAAATTCAAAAAATATGTTGTATCGGCGCTGGTTACGTTGGGGGGCCAACTATGTCTGTTATTGCAGATAAATGTACCGATATAGAAGTTAGCGTCGTTGATATCAATAAAGAACGGATTGATGCATGGAATGATTCAGATCTCAATAAATTGCCAATATTTGAACCTGGATTAGATCGAATAATTTCACGAACAAGAGGACGAAACCTTTTCTTTAGTTTGGAAATGGAAAAGGCAATATCTGAGGCTGATATGGTTTTTATATCAGTTAACACTCCAACAAAAACAAAAGGTCTTGGGGCCGGAAAAGCAAGTGATCTTAGTTGGGTAGAAGCTAGTGCAAGGCAAGTAGCTAAATATTCAACAGGTCACACAATAGTAATAGAAAAAAGTACTCTTCCAGTTCGTACCGCACAAGCAATAAAAGAGATACTTAAGACAACAAATAGAGAAAATAAAAAAAATGAAATATCAAAAACTTTCTCTGTCTTATCGAATCCTGAATTCTTGGCAGAAGGAACTGCTATTAATGACTTGGTAAATCCCGATAGAGTTTTAATTGGAGGAGAAGATCCTGAGGCTGTGGATGCGCTAGTTAATATTTATTTGAATTGGGTTCCTAGTGAACAGATTATCTGTACGAATTTATGGAGCAGTGAGCTTTCAAAATTAGCTGCTAATGCATTTCTTGCTCAAAGAATTAGTTCCATAAATTCTATTTCCGCCTTTTGTGAAGCTACTGGGGCTGATGTTAAGGAGGTTGCAAAAGCAATAGGGACAGATAAAAGGATAGGTGATCAATTTCTTAGTGCTGGACCAGGCTTTGGAGGAAGCTGCTTTAAAAAGGACATTTTGAATTTAGTTTATTTAAGTGGATATTTTGGGTTGCCAGAGGTTGCGAAATACTGGAGTCAAGTTGTGGAACTTAATACTTGGCAGCAAGATAGGATTTATAAAATTGTCATTGAGAAGCTTTTCGGTACAGTTAATGGCAAAAATATAGCAATACTCGGTTTTTCTTTTAAAGCAAATACAAACGATACTCGAGAGTCTCCTGCAATAAGCATTTCCAGTGACCTACTTGAAGAAGGAGCTTTTTTATCAATTTATGACCCTAAGGTTTCATTTGAGAGAATAGAGGAAGATTTAGCAAAATTTTCGTTAAATAATCAAGGGACTTGGAATATGGCCAATTCCATTCCAGAAGCATTGAAAAATGTTGATGCAGTTTTAATTCTTACTGCATGGGATGAATTCTTTGGACTTGATTGGAATTCTTTAGCTTCTTTAATGAGATCGCCAGCTTGGATTTTTGATACTAGATCTGTTGTCAATCGACAAGAAATCGAGAATACAGGCATAAATCTCTGGAAGTTGGGTGAAGGAAGCTAAAATATCCTGTACAAACTATATTTTTTATTTATTCTTAAATCAAAAATATAGTTTGTTTTGAATTAATTTTTTTTTACAAAAGAAATGATCCTTAAATTTATTTTCAAAAGAAACAGAATAAAAAATAAGAAAGAAATTAAATCTAGTTCTAATATATATGGCTGGATGGATCTATCTAAAGAAGAAAGGCTGGAAATAGATTCTAAGGAAAAGGATGAATCAATGAAAAAGAAAAAAGAATTATTGAAATCTATTAGAAAAGAATATATCAAATTAAAGAATAATAAAAAATAATTTTGACTTATTTAATTTAGAAGATTGATACTTTAAAATTGCTATGAAAGTATATTTTTTATGGTTTGGCCTCCTTTAAAAGCATGGACTAGTAAATTTTCAATTGAAGGACAGACACATTTTGTCGCCATAGGTTATGGAGGCTCACTCAAAGATAGGTGGGTTATCTTAATTTCTGTTCTTGAATCGAGTGTGATTGTAAAGGTTTCTTGGTCTCAATTAATTGATGCGTCTTATTGGGAATGTGGATGGAATCAAAGTAATTGTTCAAAGAATTTTGAAGATATTAATAGTATTGAAAAAATAACTGATACTTTTACTCATCTATCTATTGATTCTGGCTTAACAATACCCATAACCAAAGATTTCATTAGACCTTGGTTTCGCGATACATAATGTTTCTTTCTTTAGATATTTACGTTAAAAAAAGAGAAAGATTTATCAAAGATGATAGAGCCTTCTATGTGGTTATCAAAAAAAGAAGCTAGTGCTTTTTTTAAAGTTAATGAGCAAACGTTAGAGGTGTTGAGAGAAGAAGGATATTTGAAACCTGGCTTTCATTGGAGAAGTTCTACTGATCCAGGCCAATTACCATGGAAACCAAAAGCTTTTTATCGTATAAGTCTATGTAAAGAAGTTGTTGAAAAATGGAAAGACAATCATACTTCGTTTGATCAAATAGCCGCTGAAGCAATAAAAGATTTGAATAAGTAGATTTTATAAAAATATTGTGTTTTAGGCTACTAGACTTTCTCCTTTGCATTCTTTGATGGTCGACTCAAGAACTGGATAAAGAGAAATCATTTTTCCGTATTGAGGCGAGGTCCTATAGGAGTTCGCTTTTTTTCTATAATGATCCTCTGTCTCCATTTCTAGGCCATTAAATCGTTTCAATGCCATGGAAGGTACATAAATGCATTTAATTATTTAATAGATGTAAATAAAGACAGCAAATTGATCTTTTATATTAATTACATATTTGAGTGCGATTGTATTGATTTTTCCCTTTGATTGGTTTCGAATGCCTGATATAAAAAAAATTTTATGTATCAATTAATTCTTTAATTAAAAGATTCTTAGTTTGTGGGAATGCATGGTTTGATATGTAATTAATACTCTGAGTTCTGTTTTTCCTATTTCAAAAATTATTTTTCTGATAATTTTTTTAGTTCTGTCGGGTTTAAATAATAAAAAAAATTTACAGATTCTTTCTCTTGCATGTTTATTTCGTGAATTTGCAGTAATCTCCGATCGGTTTTGAAAAAATTGCACTTCTAATGCAGACCTATGGAAATCCAGGTGTCACCTACGGGTGGTGGGCTGGCAACTCAGGGGTCACCAACCGCTCAGGCAAATTTATTGCTGCACATGCCGCTCATACCGGCTTGATTGCTTTCTGGGCTGGTGCCTTCACGTTATTTGAATTGGCTCGTTTTGACCCTTCTATACCAATGGGTCATCAGCCTTTAATTGCGCTTCCTCATTTAGCAGCTCTAGGTTTAGGTTTTGATGAGACAGGTACTTTTGTGGGTGGTACTGCAGTCGTTTCAATTGCAGTCGTACACTTAGTTTTGTCCATGGTTTATGGCGCGGGTGGATTAATGCATTCATTGCTTTTCTCTAGCGATATGCAGGACTCATCAGTAGTTCAAGCCAGGAAATTTAAACTTGAATGGGATAACCCTGACAACCAGACTTTCATCCTTGGACATCATTTGATTTTCTTTGGGGTTGCTTGTATTTGGTTCGTTGAATGGGCAAGAATTCACGGAATTTATGATCCTGCTGTTGGTGCTATTCGTCAGGTTGAATATGACCTTAATTTGAGTCATATTTGGGATCACCAGTTTGACTTCCTTACAATTGATAGTTTGGAAGATGTTATGGGAGGTCATGCTTTCTTGGCTTTCTTGGAAATTACTGGTGGTGCATTCCATATTGCTACTAAGCAAGTTGGAGAATATACGAAGTTCAAAGGAGCTGGTCTTCTTTCCGCAGAAGCTATTCTCTCTTGGTCTCTAGCTGGTATTGGCTGGATGGCAGTTGTTGCAGCATTCTGGTGCGCGCAAAACACTACTGTTTATCCTGTTGAATGGTTTGGTGAACCATTGGCCCTTAAGTTTGGGATTTCTCCTTATTGGGTAGATACTGTTGATCTCCCTAACGGAGCACATACATCACGTGCTTGGCTTTCTAATGTTCATTATTACTTTGGGTTCTTCTTTATCCAAGGTCATCTTTGGCATGCTCTAAGGGCAATGGGATTCGATTTCAAACGAGTAACAGGTGCTTTGAGTAATCTTGATACTGCTTCTGTATCATTAAAGTAGTTAAATAAAAATTAACTCAATAAAAAAGCCCCACTTTAAGTGGGGCTTTTTATTGAGTAGTCTTTTTTTATTGCTTGATATTTAAGTGATGGATTAAGTAAGATGAATGAGTTATTTAAATTTACTCTTAGAGAGTTTTAATTTCTAGATAAAGAAGAACAATAAGTTAGATTTAATATTAATAAGTGGTTTGGCTGATTTAATTTCAAATGCAAATATTTTTTTTATAATTTAGTATGTCTGGATTTTATTCTCGATCTTTAATAGATTTATTTAATTTTGAGCTAATCTTGCTTAACCATATATTTACTGAGAATTAGAGGAAAGTAAATGAGTTGGTTGAGATATAATAAGAACAAAATTTGATTTGGATATTAAATATTCATATGGGATATTATTTTTTAGGTTTAATTTATTTCGTAAGTGAATTAATAGATGAGTCAGTTGATCTTTGGTTTTGAAGACCTATATAAAATTAATGCAATCCCAACATTAGTACTTTCTTTGGGTTTGCTTGGAATCATAGGAATTCTCTTAACCCTTGGTAGAAGATTAGATTCTGCGATGAAGTTAGAAAGATTTGGTATACCAATAGCGCTGTTAGTTGGGGCCTTAGGCTTTTTAATTGGTCCTTATGGACCTTTGTCATTATTACCTGAAAGGGTTCTGAATACTTGGATGCAATTACCAACTCCTTTGCTCACCTTAGTTTTTGCGACTTTAATGTTAGGGAGACCTATTCCGAGAATGAGTCTTTTATGGAAACCAGTTGCTTCTCAGGCATTATTGGGGCTTGTTCTGGGTTTTGGTCAATATGTTGTTGGCGGGATAATTGTGTTGTCATTTTTGCTTCCTTATTTAGGGGTAGATCCACTGATGGGATGCATTATAGAAGTTGGTTTTGAAGGAGGACATGGAGCTGCAGCAATAATGGGAGATAGTTTTAGGAATTTGGGTTTCCCTGAGGGTTTAGATCTAGGGTTTGCTATGGCAACTGTGGGTTTACTATCTTCAACTTTGTTAGGGAGCGGTCTGGTTGTGCTAGGTAGGTTCTTTGGATGGCTAGTACCTGCTGAAGAAGAGATCAGAAATGATTTAAATGATATAGATTTAGAATTTAAACCAATTGAACAATTTAAGTTGCTTTTGTATAACTTTGCTCTGGCAGGATTAGCAGTATTGGTTGGTATTTTTTTACTATATTGTCTAAGACTTTCTTCTCAATACTTAGGAGATATCAGTAAGCAAGTGATATTAGCTTTTCCTGTATTCCCATTGGCTTTAATTGGTTCATTTCTTATAAGACTTTCATTAGAAAAAACTGGAAATACAAAATTTGTCTCATCACTTTTTCAACGTGAGATTGGGATACTCTCAACAGATTTGCTTATAATTACTGCAATGGCGGGATTGAACTTACCTTTATTGGTTAATTACTGGTTACCAATAACTATTTTAGCCATTGGGGGATTAATTTGGAATCTTGCAGGGATGTTGATTTTTTCTAAATTATTTTTTAAAGAAGAATGGTTTGAAAGAGCAATAGCAGAGTTTGGAAATTCAACGGGGGTTGCAGCTAGCGGACTATTGCTTTTGAGATTGGCTGATCCAAGAAATTCTACTAATACTTTACCTGTATTTTCTATTAAGCAATTATTTCTTCAACCACTTCTTTCTGGAGGCCTGATTACTGTAATTGCACCTTTGTTTATTAGTAATTTTGGGCTCAGGGAGTGGACAGAATTTTGTGGATTAATTTCATTATCTTTATGCGCAGTCGCAATATCTTTGCAGTCAAAATATAGTAAAGCATCAGCATGACAATTAATACACTTAAGAGAAGTTATAACTTATAGAAATGTTAGTTTTATAAACTATGCCCCTCACCCCTTTTTTTATATGAACCGACAAATTTACAAAGATATTCCCCCTCAAGAATTAAAAGAAAAATGGTTTAAAAGTCATCTTCTAGGAAAAGAGGTTGAATTAAGAGAACTCTATGAGTTGCCTCAGGATCAGTTGGATTTAGTTATGGCAGAGACTGCTGAGTTTAGGAGTGATATAGGAAATAGAGATAGAAATTTAGGTAAATTTTGCACAGCTGGCTATTTTTTAGAGCTATCAAGAATCATTGATAAAAGAAGGTCCTCAGAATGACTTTTTAATTTATTCATCAAGGAAAATGGGATCATTTCCCTTGCTCCAATGTTCATTCTTTTTCATAACTACTGAATACTTTTTGTGAGTTAAATAATAATTTAACCAACTTCTTAAAAATTTGATTTTATGGTTTTGATCAAACTTTTTAATTTCCGCAATCCTAAATTGCCTTACAAATGGCCAGATAGCCCAATCAGCAAGGGTTTCTTTTGCATCAACAAGAAATAGCGGTTTCCCTTTATTTGAAAATTCTTTTAATCTATTATTTAAAGATAAAAGAATTTTCATTCCAGCAGCTCGATGAGTTTCTGATTCATCTAAATTGTATCTAGATGCATATTTAAATCGATCTAAATGATATTTAAATATTTTATCATTTGTTTCGATAAGACTAAATATTTCTTGTGATTGATCATTATTTTTACCTAGCAATTCATGCATATTTGATCTTTCAATACTCCAGATCATTATATCTAAACTCTCATCAATTACTTTATTTAAACTGGTTTTCAATACGGGTACAGTTGCTTTATTGGAAATTTGAATTAATTCAACAGGTTTGTTCTTAAGTATGACCTCTCTTAACTCCACTATCTGATTTGTATTTAATAAAGCCCATCTGGCTCTAATGGCGTAAGGACATCGTCTGAAGCTATATAGAATATTGTGCTTCATAACTTTCCTGTTAAAATCATTTTGTGACCTATTTCAATATATGTTTAGTCAATCCTATAAATCTAGAATAGAATATGCTTCATAACTATATCCTTTACGATTATATTTTTAAATTATATTTTAATTTAAAAATATAATCCAGTATTTTTAAATCCCAAACGCATCATTTCTCAAGAAAATTAAATCATGTCAGAATTTGTTTATTTAATGAAAAATGGTGATTTATATAAACTCGGATGTACTTCTGATTTGAAAAGTGAGGCTAGTAAAATGAAACCAGGTGAGATAATCTCTTATTTCAAAACTAATGATTCCAAATCCTTTCAGGTGAGATTACTTAGACTTTATAAGAAAAAAAGAATCCCTGATACGAACTATTTTCGTTTATCTGAAGCAGAAGTTAACAATTGTAAAAAACATTTAGAAGGTAAAAGTAAATTACCAAAAAGCTTAAACGATGAGTTGAGAATAGGGTTAAATGGGTCTTTGTTTTTTGCAACCATAGCTTTTTTGATTTCATTCCCAATAAACAAAATGTTTATATTTAGCTTTTTTCTTTCAATATTATTTTCCTCTCTTCCTATGTGGTCACTTGCAATTCTTGGTAGCTTTGGAGGCTACGATGCTGATGACCTGCCACTCTTCTCGACAGTTTCTAATAGATTAAAAGGTTTTTTGATTGCAATTTCTATGATTTCATTCGCATATGTTCTATATACCCTTTCCCATTTTTCAGTTACATTTTGATCTAATTTTCTTGTCGTTTTTATACATATTATTTATAAGTTATTGCTTGATAATCAAATTATGGCTATAAAGATATTTAATAGTTAATTTCCTTTGTAAAATATGAACGTTTCTGATTACCTTCAGTTTTTAGAACCAATACAAGAACAACTTAATAAGGTATACTCTATCGCTTCTTTGGCTATTACTGTTTTGCTATGTTTGTGGTTATTTAATTTTATAGTTGGCCTAATACAACGAACATATTCTGTAGGTAAAGCCATTGGAAGTTTTTATAGAAATTACTTTCATAAGTATCTCCGTAAGGCAATTCTGGGGGTCTTGAATACATTTAAGAAAACGACTAATCCTATTTAGGGAAATAAACCATTTGATCTAAATGATTTTTTCAAGTTGACAATTTATAGCGATTTCAAAGGGAACAGCACTGTTTGGCAAATCAAGTAAGTTTGAACATATATTTGCAATATCATTTGCTTGGGTCATATCTTTTTTCGGAAAATGATTTATTTCTCTAGCCATGTCTGTATTTACCCATCCAGGGCAGATAGCAGTAACTCTAATACCTTTTTCCCATCCTTCATTTCTCATGGTTTGGCATAAGCTCATTAAAGCGAATTTGCTCATTGAATAACCAGCCAAGTTACCTTTTGATCGTTTTCCACTCATCGACACCAATACAATTATTCGTGCCGAATTATTGTTTGATAAATACTTCCAGGCATCTTTTGTTAATATCCATGGTCCGATGACATTAACTTTCCATAAATTTTCTATATCTTCTATTTCGTTATCATTAAAAATAAGACTTGTTCTTCTGAAAATCCCAGCGCAATGAATAATAGTGTCAATATTTTTAAAAGTTTTTACTGTTCTTTCTATCCATTCTTTTGATGAGTTTTTTTTAGTTGCATCATAGGTATTTATAATTAATTTATTTGGATTATTTAGCATTGGATCTAAAGATGTATTGATTAAATCTTCTTTTTTTCTTACTCCTAAGCTTATGCAATGTCCTTCCTTAAGTAATTTCAATGCTATTGCTTTACCTATTCCTCTGCTTGATCCACTTATAAGAATCTTTCTCATTTATTATTAATTAGTAATGCTTTCAATAATAAACTTAATTCTCTACCATGCATGTTCATTAAGCCTTGTTTGATAGACCAAGGTGATTTCCTAAACATTTTCCACATAGCAGATATTAATTCTTTAAGGCTAAGTGTATTTGTAAGGAATCCATACCATTGCTTATTAGGTAAACTAAAAAACTCAACAAAAAATCCTCTAAGTAACTTCTCTTCAAATCGCATCAATTTTTCTAATCCAAATTTATAAATAGCCTGTTTCCTTCTAAGTTCCGATGGCCATAATACTTGCCAGCCTTTCTTCGCAAGTGAAGCTGAGGATGCTTTTTGATCTTTCATTGCTAATGAAAGGGCTTTAGCAACTTTAGGAGCTCTTCTTAATAGGCTGCCAACCATATATCCTGATGCGGGATGAACCATTCCAGCAGAACCTCCAAAGCCAAGGACCGGTTGCTTTAAGTAAGGGATAGGCATGTTCATTGGCAAATATGAACCATGTTCTTCATGCTCAAGATTTTTTATTTTTATACCTCTTGTATCTAATCTTTTTTCAAGTCTTCTTTTTAACTCATCAAGTGAGACTGGTGGGAAAAGGCCAAGGGATGTTTCCTCTAAGAAAAATTTTCCATCTCCCATGTCCATTGCGTACAAAAATGTTGGAGCCTCTTTTCTTTCTTCTGGATCCAAATGGTCGCAACGATAATCCATTAGTACAAATTGACCTTTTTCAACTGGAGGGGTATTGAATTCCCCTACAATTCCATAACAAGTTTGAACTGCTACCGGCCCTTGGTTAGGAGCTTTAATAAAAACTGGTTTGTAACCGGTGGCGTCAATTACTAATCGAGCATTAAGTTCTTTGCCATTGGAAGTTTTAACTGTGCTGATTAAATGATTGGTTTCTAAATTGATTGCTGATCCTTTATGCCATTCTATTTCAGCTTTATTGCATTGTTGTAACCAATAATCTTGCAATTTATTTTTATCAAAAAGACCATAATCTCGATTGTGCTTTGTAACTTCGTTTTTCTTAGAATTTGGATCCTTGTCTCCCTCTCCAAAATAACTAATGGTGTTAATCCATCGATGTTCTAGCAAATGACTTAGTCCAAGCTCGTCAACCTCTTCACCCCAAATGCCATACGTGAAGGGCCATGGCTCCTTTGGAGATTGTTCCGATAAGATTTCAACATTTAAGTTTTCACTTGCCAATGCTGCCGCAATTGATAGTGCGCCTGGGCCTGAACCTAGTACTAGAGCATCTTTTAATGCACTAGTCTTCATGGTTCCTCTTGAGGAACATTGCCGTTCAATTGGAGTCGAAAAATAGAAGTTAAATTCTTGTAATAATATTTAGTTATTTGATTGCCTCCCAGGAATTCCACTTTAATCAAATCTGCCTATAGAATCAACAATACCTCGTGATGGCATTAACAATGAATAGTATTAATGTTTTTTATCAACTTAATGATTTTATCTTATTTTTTAAGTATCTATGAAGACTTTTTGATTGAAAATTGAACTAATAAACAATTGAATTTAAACCCAAAATCATATAATTATTAAAACTAAAAATTTATGGCAAATAAATCAGATAATTTAAAAAAGGATAAACCTTTAACTATTTTCATAACAGGTGGGTCATCAGGTATTGGGTTTCAAGCAGCTTTAAATTTAATTTCTCTTGGTCATAATTTAATTTTACCATGCAAAAATATTTCTAGAGCGAATGAGTTATTAACTAATATTTTTAATCAATTTCCAGCTAAATTAACTAAGAAAGGAGAAATCTTTACTCCTATAATGGATCTTTCTGACTTGAAAAGTATTGACTCTCTATGTTTAGAAATTAAGAAAAGACGATTGAAGATCGATGTTCTAATCATGAATGCTGGGCTTCAATATACTGGATCAAAAAAGCCTAGATGGTCAACTCAGGGCATTGAATTAACTTTTGCTGTCAATCATTTATCACATTTCTATCTTACACAAAAGATTTTGCCTTTGATAGATAAAAGTAATGATCCAAAAATAATTATTACCTCATCAGAGGTTCATAATCCTAGCAGTGGAGGAGGGAGAGTAGGAGCTAAGGCTAACTTAGGAAACTTAGAAGGATTAGAGTTAGGTGCAGGATTTGAGATGATTGATGGAAGTAAATTTAATGCTGATAAAGCATATAAGGATAGTAAACTATGTAATATTCTTTTTGCAAAGAAATTAAGTAGTAATTTGATAAGAAAAAATTTTTCAATCCCTGTGATTGCATGGGCACCAGGCTTAGTCATTAGTAGAGACAGTCAAGGTTTTTTTAGGTATAGTAGAAAATACAATCAATTAGGGCAGGTATTATTCGCTTTTTTAGCTAGAGATATTTTAAGAATAACTACCTCTAATAAACTAGCAGGTTTACTTCTCAGTGATTTAGCTTGTTCAACTAAATATAAGAAGCCTGGTTTTAACTACTATAGTAATAAAATTATTTCATCAGGTAAATTTGTTTTTGAGAAAACAGACATAAGTAATGATGCCCAGAGAGAAGAATTATCTGATAACTTATGGGAGTTATCTAAATTTATAATTGATAAAGAACTTAGATAAATATACTTTATTTATTAACATAAATTGTTTGAGTTGGGTATGCGAAGCTAATATTTTCATGTTGGAACTTCTTCATTATTTCTAGGTTAATTTCTTGTTGGGCTGACATTGCTTGAAGATAATCACTTGTGGGAATGTAATAAACAAGTTCAAAATCAAGACTGCTATTAGCGAATTCGACAAAATGACATCGATCGAATACTGCATTTTCAGTTTTGTCAACGATAGTTTTGATCATTTCAGGTAT
This sequence comes from Prochlorococcus sp. AG-402-G19, assembly GCA_003279455.1. Lineage (GTDB taxonomy): Bacteria > Cyanobacteriota > Cyanobacteriia > PCC-6307 > Cyanobiaceae > Prochlorococcus_B. The sequence continues at coordinate 56,069 of QCHU01000003.1, read as the reverse complement.
GTTTTTTGTTTGTTCGTATGTGGTTTCATAGACCACCCCCAATTTATGAACCAGTCTTCTTTTCTTCATCTCAGCATAATTTGAGATTACTCCATTCGTTAGCCTGCTATTGCTCATAACTATTGCTTCTCCGTTAATACTTCTTAAACGTGTGGATCTAACACCTACGCTCTCAACTTTTGCCCAGATTCCATCAATATGAATAAACTGTCCACTTTGAAATGGTTTGTCAAGGAGGATAGTTATGTATTCGAAGAACTCTTGAACGGGTTCCTTTAAGGCGAGTCCAGCTCCTATTCCCCCTGCACTTAAAAGAGCCCAAATAGCTGCCATTTGTACGCCCATGTTTTGAAGATAAAAAATCACTCCAAGACTCCAAACAGATGCACCAACCATTGGACTAAGAGAACGAATCATTTCACTAATAGATTGATCATTGATTTTGCTCGCCCATCTTTGAATTATTTTTAAAAAGACTCTATTTACAAATCTGATTATATAAATAAGGCATAAAAACTTACTTATACCAATCAATGTCTTATCTACTATTCCACCAATGAGTAAAACTTTCCATGCGACAATGAAACTTAAGATAAAGCCTAAAGGCTTAATAGTTTCAATTAAAAGAGTAGCTATATAGTCATCTGTTTGGCTTTGTGTCGCAGAGGTTATTCTCCTTAAAACCTTTTTTAGGAATTTTGGACTCACCAGTGAGATAATGCAACCTATACTAAAAGTAAGTAATGAGATAATTATGTTTTTATAAAACTCGCCCATGATGACAGATTACTTTTATTTTAGACTGCCTGAAAAAAATTTTTTGTCTAGCGATTTTCTTTTTATTTAATTTGAAAATGAATTTTTTAAAATTTTACTAATATCCCTAAATTCTTTTCTATTAGAACTTTTACATAATTCACATATTAGACTTTCAGTAGTAGATGCAACTGCTCCAGATGATATGAGACGTAAAAAGGCAGTCTCATTATCTATACCACTTCTACTCCCTATTGCATCTCTTGGAATAAGGATGTTCCAACCTTTTGTTAAAAGATCAAGCGATGTTTGTAGGATACATATATGACTCTCAATTCCACAGACTATTATATTTTTAAATTCATATTTATGTATGTAATTTATAAACTTATCATTCTTGCTACAACTGAATTCCATTTTTTCAAATTTAGGATATTCATTATTGTCTAAAATTGATTCTAAAGTCGTGCCTAGCTTTAATGGATTTTGTTCCGTAATAGCGATACGAACATTTAGTAAATTGCATGCATCTATTAGTTTTTTTATGTTGAATATTAGTAGTTGACTCCCTTTTATATTATTTATAAGTTTTTGTTGCATATCCATAATGAGTAGTAATGTTTCATCCTCTATGATTATTTGCCTATTATTATTTACTTTATTTAAGGGAGGATTCTCTCTTGAAAATTGATCCATTTTAGGATATCTTTTGCCTAAATTAAATATAAATCATATAATAAAAATAGACATCATTTATAACTAAAATACTTTGTTGGATAGCTTTTGTGTTGCAAGCGGTTCTCATTACGCTAAGCTATTGAGAAAATAAAGCTGATATTGATTTCTCCTTCTTCTTATCGTACTCATCCTTCTCCTTTTGAATCGGGCCTTCGATCAGATGGTAAAAGAATGACTCCTCAAAGGAAAAAAGTTCTTTCTTTATTTGAAGAGATCGGATCCGGAATACATCTCAGTGCGGAGGAGGTTCATTCCAAGCTGACAATTTCTGGGGAGAAAGTTTCTCTTGCGACTATTTACAGAACTTTAAGACTCTTAGTCAAGATGACTTTTCTTAATGAACTTGATTTAAGTGAGGGCGGAAATAGGTTTGAATTGCTTAGTCATGATCATCCAGATCATCATCATTTGATTTGTATTCGCTGTGGTAGGACAGAAGAGTTTGAAAATAATGAAGTTATTAATGCTGGTAAAGCAGCAGCTGAAAATTTTGGATTTAAATTATTAGAATCTTCGTTAAATGTAAGAGCAGTCTGCCCGATGTGTCTTAATAAATAAACCTTTTTTAAGTTAATTCTCCTCCACAACTAGAGCCGGCTCCAGCGGTACAGCCAAAACAATGATTTCCTATTGAAATAGGATTGTTCTTCAAGGAAACCAATGGAATTAATAGATCATCCAAGTGCTTTATTTCACCATCTCTTCTCATCCCTAGTTGTTGGTTGAAATCACAATCATATAGATAACCTTCCCAGTCAACACTCAATGTTGTCCTACACATTACTGAATTAAGGTTGACAGGGTTATGATTGTCTTTAAGTAATTTATTATATTCGCTTAGTTTTCCAATTAGCTTTAAATATTTTTCGTATCTGTTAATTGGCATGTTCGCTAAAACAAATAAATTTGAAAAAAATATACCGTACCGTTCTTTAAGTTCTCGTCTATAAGTATTTTCTAATTCTATTTGTGATGGTGGAAGTTGTGGACCACTGGGATTGTAAACTAGATTCAAAACTAGATCACTATCTTTAATACCGTAGCCATAAGAATTAAGCTGTTTAAGAGCTAATATACTTTTTTTGAAAACACCTTTCCCCCTCTGTTTGTCAACATTACCTTCTATATAACAAGGAAGGGAGGCTGTTATTTGTACTTTATTTGATGCTAAAAAACTTGCTAAGTTTTCATGACCTGGTTCTTTAATTATTGTTAAATTACATCTATCCATTACTTCAACATTAAGACTACGTACTTCTTTTACTAATTTTTTAAATTTAGGATGCATTTCGGGTGCTCCTCCAGTAATATCTAATAGTTTAATGTTGTTAGCTTTTATAACCTTTGGAATAAGTTCTATGATATTGTCACTCATCATTTCTGTCCTGTTTGGACTGGCATCAACGTGACAATGACTACAAGCTTGATTACATTTATATCCTATATTAACTTGTAAAGTATTGAGACAGTCTCTTTTGATTTTTGGGAACTTTATGTTAGTTATTTTCATGGTACTATATATCTGATTAATATATATTTTTATTATAGTTAAAATCTTTATTAGTGTGAAAATATGTTTTTAATAATCTAGAATTGGCTGGCTAATTGTTTAAACCACTTTATATATTCCTGTGGACCATCATTGATAATCATATTGAATTTTAAATCATCATCAGGATCACTAACTCCTTTCATGTCAGTTCCATTAACTCTTGGTCTTGATACCTGCTCATTGCAGCTGTTGACAAATATAACTTGATTATCTTTCTTGTATGATTCTCCCAGCCGTTGGATCAAAGTTAAGAAACCTCTGTCACTTCCACCTCTTAACCAAGAATTGTTTTTATCATCTTTCACGGAAGTAACTGTATCACCAATACCTATTAGCAGAGGCATTTGATCACGAGGAATTTTATCTCTACATAGCTCTATTAATTTATTAAGTGTTTTTGGAGCATTTCTAACGTTGAAGCTTTCACCAAAAGGATAAATCCCAGTTCTGGATGAAATATATTTATTTAATAATAATAAAAGACCTGCCTCCTTTATTGCGCCCTTAATAATAAATTGGATATCTGTTGTCCCGAAATCATTTTGAGTCGCATATTTCATTATTTCTCTTCCATTTTTCTCTCCTATGTTTGGCATTAAATGCAAATGAAAAGAGTTTTCTAATCCAAGACTTTTAGAATCTTCTAGTAAATTATTCATTATTTTTTCCATAATCAATTGCAAACCTCTTACTTTATTTAAATCATTTTTTACTAAGGTGAAGATTTGATTAAAATTTAGAGTGGGAGTGAAACGTGTATCACATACAGCTACATCAATTAAGTTGCTTCTTAAGTCATTTGAAAGATCTGGTAATAAATTCTTAAGTTCATTAGTTAACATTAATCGCATCATTTTTGGCACTTTTGCCAAAAAATCAATTTCATTATCATTAAGCCCTGGATAGGAAGAATTGCTAAATCTATCTTGGAACTCAACTCCACAAGCTGCAAGACCGGGTAGATAAAAGCCATTTTCTTTTGCTTTTGTTCTTGAATTAAGTGCCTTTTCTACTAAACGATTAACGCCTCTTCTGCCTTCATGCTCGCCACAGGTAAGTACTGAAAACTTCTCTCTTAATTTTGAAACATCCTCCACATATTCTGTGTCGAGCTCTCTTTTTAGAGGGTCTTGAACAAGTGGTATACATACCCCGTCAAGATCCTGAACTATTAGAATATTTTCTTCATTTATTATTGTGTTAATAATTTCTTCTTTCGTTTTACGAACGTTCATAAAAGAAGCTTTAAAAAGTAAGTTTAGTTTATCTCAAATAAATATACTCTTTCTAATAGTTCTTATTCTTAAATAAGTATATAGATATATATTCAGTATTATAAAAACTCTTTTTAAAATTTTCTTCTTTTTGTATATAATGCAATTGAATGCAAATAAACTGTGTTTGAGAAGAATTCAACTAATAGCTTCTTTACTGAATCTTATTCAAGTGAGCATATATCTAAAAGAATTAAAGAGGTTTTGAATGGAAAAGTTGGATTTTATAGTGTTGGTTTATATCCTGCCTCTCTTGCCTATAACTGTGTATTGCAGAATCAAGGATTAAACATCCTTTTAGCTCCTAGAGAAGGTAGAGAACTTTTTGGAGCTTTTTCTGAGGTTGATCTTTCAGAAATGGATAATGGTATAAAAACTAAAATTGAATCTATGGCAATTTCAAATGTTGATAATTCCGGAAGATATAATACTCTTGAAGATTTAATAATTAACTGTGAATTGGTTGTTTTAAGTTCAAATAGTAAACATATAATAAACGATGTTAGTTTAGCATTTAAGCTTAGAAAAAAGCTTAATCGAGATAATGTTTTAATTGCATGCTTGGTTGGATCATTTTGTCATGATGAAAAAAAGAATGAATCTTTTGTTTTGTGTGAAAAATTAAATAATCTAGCTTTCTTTTCTGGCTTCCATCGACACGGCGCTCTTCGAAATCCATTAGATAGTTTTACTGCTAATTTTTGCCATCCAGATGCTATGAATGCAATATTAGGTGCAAAATTATTAAATAAAATTTCCCCAAATATTCAAGTTTCTGCAGGTGTTCATAACGTCGAGGGTCAATACATCAAAGCTGCTAAAAATATATCTTCAATTTTAGCGGGCTTTGGTCATGCTTTCCATAAGAATAATCCTGGATTACTACCAACTTTATTAACTCTTTTATTAGATCAATGTCTGGATCAGGCTGCTTATGTTTCCATGCGTCGAGCTGATAGAGAGAAGTTATATAAAAAACAACCTTTTCCTATTACAGAGCTTGGATATAGTGTCCAGCGTATAGAGGCATCCTTCCTTAAGGATGGAGACTTTGTTCAGGTAAGAGATCATACTTTTAGTCAGTTGACAGCTATGGTTGCTGATGTAAGAGGGAGCATGATGTTGCCTGTAAGTGGTAAGCCAACTAGGAACTTTCAGGCTGGTATAGTCCTTGCTGAGAGGATGAATGAATTAAAAAGATGTCCAAAATGTGCAGATGAGTTTATAGAATGGTGCGAAAAATCTGGTCTAAAGCGTGGAGCTTTAGAAGGAATAAATTCTTTAAATTATTGGCCACATATCTTGAGGAAATATTCAATACCTTTGAGTAATTCTTCAATGATAAATCTTTTATATATGTGTATTATGGGTCCTGTTGGGATTAAAAAAGATATTTATACTGTCATGACAAATAGTCGTGAATTAGCTAACTATTGCCAAGAGTCTATAAAATCATTCCAAAGTATGAAAATATCTGATTCGCTAGATAATTTTCACTTAAAAACTTCTATTGATTTTATAACTAAGTCACTTACTGAAGAGAATAGATTGTTTTTTGAATTTAATATGATAGATACTCATGATCCATTTGAGTCATTAGAAAAAGCGACTTATAGAAAGGTTATTGATTATATAGAAACCAACTTAATAGAATCTGATTCGTAAAATAAACGCTATGGATTATGAGAAGATAAAAAAGATTACACATAATTTCTTCTATGATAGTAAAGTCTTAAAGATAGATTTAGTAGATTCTGGGCTTATAAATAAAACCTATATTATTCAACATTCTATTGATGGAATAAAGTCTAAATTTATTTTACAGTGCCTTAGTAATATATTTGAATCACATGAGATAGTTAATATGAATCATAAGTTAATAACAGATCATATTAGTAAAAATATAAATAAAAAGATTCATTCTTTTGACTCTCAAAGGTGGGAGGTCCCAAGCTTGATCAGGTGTAGAGCTAATAACCTTTTTACGTTCCCATATTGTTCGGAATTTTGGCGAGCAATGTTATATATAGATGATACTTTTAGTGTTAAAACTTTAGAAGACAAAAAAATGGCTTATCAGACTGGACTTGGCCTTGCTAAGTTTCATATAAGTTGCTCTAATGTAGATTCTTCAAAGTTAGAAATCAGTATAAAGAATTTTCATAATACTAAGTACTATATAGATCAATATATGATCAATCTTAAAGATTATAACTTTCTAAAGTTAGATTATAAAGTAAATAAAAGGGTTCAAAACTTAATTTTTAGTCTATCTAATCACTTATTATATGCGAATTCAATTCTAAGATCTTTAGAGGAAAAATCAATAGATCGTACCGTTATACATGGTGATCCTAAGTTAAGTAATTTTCTTTTTGATATTAACTCAAAACATGTTGTTTCTTTAATTGATCTAGATACTGTCTCTTCTGGTTATCTTCTTGTTGATTTGGCTGACTGTATTCGTTCAATTTGTAATCTAGCAGGCGGGGATCCAGAAAATATAGAGAATGTATTCTTTGATGTTAACTCTTGTAAGTATTTTCTTAAAGGATATTTCTCAATATTAAATCAAAATGGTAATTACTATTTTGAATATATTCCTGAATTTATTTATTTGATAATAATTGAATTAACAATTAGATTTTTGAACGACTTTTTGCAATCAAATACGTATTTTAAAATAAAGTACCAAACTCAAAATCTATATAGAGCAGAGGTTCAATACAGATTACTTTCAAGTTTCGTTGCTCAGATTCCTCTTTTGTCAAACTTACTCCATGAAATTGGGATTTTCTCAAACCAAACTTTTGTCTCAAATGTACAAAAAATTGTTTAGGGTTTTCATATACCCCATCTTGTCACTAAAGTAAAATTGATATTTATTTTTTCTTGTGGCAAAGGAATTAACCCATAGGGCCGATGAGCTTAAACAATTAGGTTGGAATCAGGAAGATTTGTATAAATATATTGAATTATGGGATTACAGACAAAGGTGGGGCTCTATCAATTTAGAGAGAGAAGATAGATTGTTTCTAAGAAAAGCAGAATCTTTATTGCCTGAAATTTCTAAAAACAAAGTTTCAGTAAAAAAACCTCTCAAGGAAAAGTCATATTATTGCTGGATTCAGTTTTTCTTGAATGAAATGAATGATTTTGAGTTAAATGAAAATTTAGTTGAGGGTATGAGAGGGGTTTGGCCAATTTTTCTAGAGGAGGAACTTCGCGTTATTGATTATTTTGAACCAGTACTAGGATTGCCAGATACTATAAAAGCTAAATTAATTGGACCTATTAGAGAGAATTTAGTCAAAACAGCTTTGGAAATCTATAAAGACTCAGTTATCACAAAGCAATTTGATTTCCAGGGTGCTTTGGCTAGTGCTAAATCAAGTGGTGAAAATGCCAGTTGGAGATCTCTTCGAGATGTTGATTATGAAGGAAATCAAGATTATCAAATTATTGATAAAGCAAGTGTTCTTGAATTTCGTAAAATAGTGAATGAAAAACTTTTGACATTTATTAAAGAAAATTTGCCATCATTAGCCGAGTCGGATAAATCTTTACCTCCTAATGATTGGATTAATTAAGTAGCCATTTTTCAACTTATGTGGCTAAAAAGAAAATAGAGATAATTAATTCTTTGACTTCCCAACGTTTTGAAACGCTTCAATTGCATGCAGGCCAAGCGCCAGACCCTGCTACCAATTCAAGGGCGGTGCCTATCTATCAGACAAGTTCATATGTATTTAACGATGTAGATCATGGTGCGAACTTATTCGGCTTAAAAGAATTCGGAAATATCTATACCCGTTTGATGAATCCTACAACTGATGTTTTTGAGAAAAGGATTGCGGCTCTGGAAGGAGGAGTCGCTGCTTTAGCTACAGCATCAGGACAGTCTGCGCAATTTATAGCAATTACCAATTTCCTTACTGCGGGAGATAGTTTTGTATCAACTTCGTTTTTATATGGAGGTAGTTATAACCAATTTAAAGTTCAATTCCCACGCTTAGGAATTAATGTCAAGTTTGCTGATGGGGATGATGCAGAGAGCTTTGAAGAACAAATTGATTCATCTACAAAAGCAATTTATGTGGAATCAATGGGGAATCCTAGATTTAATATCCCTGATTTTGAGGGACTTTCAAGGTTAGCTAAATCGAAAAATATACCTTTAATTGTTGATAATACTCTTGGAGCTGCTGGAGCTTTGATTCGTCCTATTGAGCATGGGGCTGATGTGGTTGTTCAAAGTGCTACAAAATGGATAGGAGGTCATGGCACTAGCCTTGGAGGTGTAATTGTTGATGCAGGAACATTTGATTGGGGAAATGGGAAATACCCTTTAATGAGTCAACCCAGCGCGGCTTATCATGGTTTGGTTCATTGGGATGCTTTTGGTTTTGGTAGTGATATTTGCGGAATGCTTGGAGTCCCTCACGATCGAAATATTGCTTTTGCTTTAAGAGCTCGGCTTGAGGGCTTAAGAGATTGGGGACCTGCAATTAGTCCTTTTAATTCGTTTTTATTACTTCAAGGATTAGAAACTTTAAGTTTAAGAATAGAAAGACATTGCTCTAATGCACTTTCGTTGGCTAAGTGGTTAGAAAATCATTCAAAAGTTGATAATGTTAGTTATCCAGGATTGCCTACCGACAAATACCATTCAAGAGCCTCTACTTATACGACCAATAGAGGAAAAGGTTCCATGTTGATTTTCTCTCTGAAAGGAGGCTTTGATGATGCTGTGACCTTTATAAATTCTTTGAAACTTTCTAGTCATTTAGCAAATGTAGGCGATGCTAAAACATTAGTAATTCATCCTGCTTCAACAACTCATCAACAATTATCTCCTGAGGAACAGTTATCCGCAGGTGTTACTCCTACTATGGTAAGGGTATCAGTTGGAATTGAGCATATTGATGATATCGTAGAAGACTTTGAGCAGGCTCTAAATTTAATTTGACTTCCAAGTAGATATATATGGCTTTAATACTTCCCCGTAGTTATCATAAAATATCCTCAATTGAAAAAAATCATATTTCGTGGATTGAACCTGAACTAGCAGAAAGACAGGATATTAGACCTCTGAGGATTGGGATATTAAATATTATGCCATTGGGAAAACAATATGAATTTAATTTATTGCACCCCTTGGGACTGTCTCCTCTGCAAATAGAACCTATTTGGATAAGATTAAAATCTCATTCATATAAAACATGGGATTTAGAACATCTAAAAAACCTATATGTTTATTGGGAGGAGGCAATGTCTCCATTGCCTCTCGATGGGTTGATTATTACTGGAGCACCTGTGGAGCATCTCCCATTCGAAAAGGTTAATTATTGGAAAGAATTAGTAAGCCTAATTGAGGAATCAAAATTAAAATGTGCAAGTACCTTAGGCTTATGTTGGGCTGGTTTTGCAATGGCATATATGGCTGGAGTTGAGAAAAATAATTTTAATAAAAAGTTATTTGGTGTATATCCTATGAGGAGTCTTGTACCTGGCCATTCTTTAATGGGAACACAAGATGATGAGTTCCTCTGCCCACAAAGTAGATATGCTGGTTTATCAGATATTGAAATGGAAAAAGCAGAAAAGAATGGCAAGCTCAGATTATTGGCCCATGGGGAAAAAGTAGGCTATACAATTTTTGAAACTCCTGACCAAAGGCAATTAATGCATTTAGGACATCCCGAATATAATGTTGATCGATTGAAATCTGAGATGGAAAGAGATAAAAAAAGAGGTGACGTCCCTCCCCCAGAAAATTTTGATTTGACTAAATCAAATACTTCATGGCGATCACACAGGAACTTATTATTTCAACAATGGTTATGGTTCTGTTATCAACGTGTAAGCCTAAGTATTTGACTCGATTAACTTTGTTAGGACAGTAATTACCTTCATGAAATTTGGTTAACTATTTTAAAGGTGGCATCAAATTTCTTGGGTCATAAATCCCTTTTATTTCTTGTAATGTCGGGAGCCAATCTTTGAATGCTGAGGATAATTCTCTTTGATGCCAATCTAAGTGAGGGTGTATTTGTGCAAGATGCACACCAGGGCATATGAACTCTAGGTTATTCCAAGCCTCCTCCATCCATTTGAGTGTTGTTTTTCTTTTTGATTGATCAAAGGCATCCCAAGCCCCATTAATCCAAGGTTTCCATATCGCTTCACGATGAATAAATGAAGTATTTCTGTTGTTTATATGTGTTATGCCTCCTAATTGTTGAGAAGCTAGATAACAATTTTTGTTAGGTCTTTTATTTATTATGTCTTGAATTATTTTTAATACTTTTGGATTATTCTTTTGCCAAGCTGGACCAAGTAAACCTAGTACTTCAGAGTGCTTTGAATTATTATTTTTAGTCTTTCCTAAACTTAGATTTGGTAAAGAATTCATATCGTTGACTTTATTAATTATTCTATTTCGAGAGTATGGCAATTTTTCAAAAAAGTTAATCAAGATGGACTCATCATCAGTATTTATAACTTCACCAATTGCATGAGCAAAAATCTCATCTCCACAAATCCATTGAAAGCTAAGAGAATTGGGCCAACTTTCGGCTTGATTAATACATTCTGATAGCTGAGCAAATGAAAGGTTTGCTGTCCAACTTAATAGTGGTTTTAATGGCTGAGTCTTTAGTTTGACTTTTGTGATGATGCCTAGAAATATAGCGGCTCCGCAAAGGGCTTTCCATTCGAAAAATGATTCTTTTTGTGTGTTTGGTTGAAATAAATGAAACTCCTTCCCATTTCCCCAAAACCCTTTTATTTCAAGGATCTGATCAATTGCTAATCCCCTGCTTCTACTAAGTGGACTTATTCCACCGGTCAAAATATATCCTATTCCAGTTTTCCCTGATAAACCAATTGGAAAACTTCTTTTATGCTTTTTTAGAAAATCGGATAACTCGCCCATAGTTACCCCTGCTTCTATTTCTACATGCTTTTTGTTTGGATCGAAATATATGCTTTGGTAGTTCTTCCTTAAATCTAATATCCAATGTTTATCTGCTGCAGCTCTACTTGTAGTACCTCCACTAGAAACTAAAAAAGGATTGTACTTTTGTTCAGATCCTTTTTGGGATTGAAATAATTCTGCGTTGACAGCTTCAAAAACGCCAAGGACATCACTGTCATTGGAATTTTGATTTTGTAGAGATATTAAATCTTTAATAATTTGCTCCTTTTTCTATAAAGAGTTTCTTCAGTTGATATTTTATAAAAATATAATTAATTAAAGTAGTTTTTTGCTAAATCATTTTGATTTCTTCCGCTTCAATTAAATATCAATATCCATCTGATATTGGGATTGTTTTATGCGGGCATGGGAGTAGAGATCCTCAAGCAGTAAAAGAGTTTATTAATGTTGTAGATAAAATAAAAGTTAGAATACCTGATATCCCTGTTGTATTTGGTTTCCTAGAGTTTAATCGTCCGATCATCAGTGAAGCTTTAGATCAACTTAGAAATATGGGAATAAGAAGAATAATTGCTTTGCCAGCAATGTTATTTGCTGCTGGACATACTAAAAATGATATCCCGGCGGTTTTAAATAGATATTCTGCTGAAAGTGGAATTCCTATTCAATACGGTAGGGAGCTTGGCCTGAATTCGTTGATGATTGGAGCAGCAGGCGCAAGACTTAAAGAAACAATTGATAGTAATCCAATTTTCCCGCTCTCTCAAACATTGCTTGTCGTCGCCGGGAGGGGATCCTCAGATCCAGATTCTAATTCAAATGTTTGTAAAATCACAAGGATGCTTGTCGAAGGTTTTGGTTTTGGTTGGGGAGAAACCGTTTTTTCAGGCGTAACATTCCCTCTTGTTGATCCTGGTTTGAGACATGCACTTAAATTGGGTTTTAAAAGAGTAATTCTCTTACCTTATTTCCTTTTTTCTGGAGTTTTGGTAAGTCGAGTTAGATTACATTCTTTGAGAGTTTCACATGATAATCCTGATGTGCAGTTTCTAAACGCAAGTTACTTATCAGACCAAGATTTAGTTATAGATACCTTTATGGAAAGAATTCAAGAAGTTCTGAATGGAGAGAATTTTATGAATTGCGCCTTATGTAAATACCGCTCCAATTTATTAGGCTTTGAAAGTGAGGTTGGATATGAGCAGATCAGTCATCATGATCATGTTGAAGGATGCCTAGACGATCAAACTGATTTCGACGATGAGGGCAAAAATAAGAAAAAAAGTTTCTCAGAGAATAAAACACACGAGCACTCACACGAACATTTTCCTTATCCACATGCTCAGCATCCTTTAGGACCTGTCACGCTTCGCACTTTAAACAAAAGCCAAATCTAAAAAAAATAGGTTTAATCTGAAGACTCATTTGTCTCTTTCTTAGCTGGGACTCAATGGACTCGTTATTTATATATTTTTTTAATGTTTACTTTCAGCTCTTTTCCCCAAGAGATTTCCACAGCAAGTATGGAGTTTTCCACTCTGAAACACTAAAATCCTAGCTTTAATGAAGGACTTGTGGGATTCATTGAAAATTTTAATAGTAATTTACACTTAGATACGTTCGAGAGGTAAACCAATTTCTTTTGAGGTTATTCCTCGAAAAACCTTTTTGATAAATGAGTCTAGTTCTGTCTCGTTTTCTTGGTATAGCTTTTCTTTATCTTTGACGTTTTATTGAAAATTTAAGATCCTTATCTCATAGATTTTGAACTATTAAAAAGGAATGGAGTTTAATCAAATTGAAACTCGTATTGAAGAAATAAAAACCGATGAGGTTAGATGTTGTGAAAATGAATTGGACCATATGTCTATAAGTCTTGAGGCTGAAGTGCCTGAAGCTCTATATATTGGCATGAAGGATTTTATTAGTGGAAATGAGAAGTGGGATCAGTCGAAGCTTATTAGCTCAGCCATTGCAAATTTTCTTTTTCAAAATGGTTCTGATGATAGGGCCGTTACTGAGAAATACTTAAATGATATTTTTAACCTTTAAAGTCAAAAATTGCCCTTTCACAAGCTCTTTTAGTTATTGCCATCATGGTTAAGGTTGGGCTTTGCCAAGAAGAAGTTGGCCAGCAAGCTCCGTCAACTATCAATACATTTCGGCATTCCCAGAGACGATTCCATTTGTCTACAACGCTCTTCTCTTTATTATTTCCCATTGGTGCACCTCCTACCTCATGGATGTAATAACCTGGAGGTGGAGCATCGTTATTTACGGCAACAGATTTATTTAGAAGTTGTTTAGTAAATGGAATATTTACGATTTCACTTGCAGGAATAATAGTTCCATTTCCAGAATTGATAATTAGTTCAATCATTCTATTCATTTCTTTGACCATTTGTTTTTCATTATCACGCCAAACCATGGATATGTGTGGAATAGCAATATCGTATTGATCTGTGCTTTTTGAAAGAGAAACAGTATTGTTAATATTAGGGAGTACTTCACCGTGACCAATAAGAAATCCCGTTTTTGTATTATTGTATTTTTTTAACAAGTCAGGTGGTTCAAATCTATCGATTCCTCCCCAGATTCCATATCCTCCAACAAAACTTTTTTTAGTTGATCGTCCTCTGCCTATTGGGATAAAGAAGCTCCCAGCGCCTGTTAAAAGATCTTTATGATGTTTATTAGAATAATTTTTCAAATTCTTATCACTTGGCACAGTGAAAAATCTACAAGTTGATATGTGATCCATTAAGTTCCTTCCCAGTGATTGCGATGGATCTATTAGGCCATTCTCATTATTGCTTTCTTCGGAACTTAGTAGGATTCTAATCGTTTGTATTGTTGATGAACATAATATGATTAATTTACTTTCTATTTCACTTCTTTCTCCATTCCTTTGGTTAACAACAATAACACTCTTTGCAGACTTTCTGTTCTTATTTAATACTAATTTCTCTACAATATAATTTGATAGTATTTCTACTTTTCCTAATCTAATTGCTTCTTTTAATGTGCTACCTAAGCTACTATATTTGGGCCATTTGGTTTTATCTTTATTAGCCCCAAATCCTCTGGAGTGTATAAAGGGAAGATTTAACTTTTTTTGTATATTGGAGGAAAATCTTTCTTCACTTTCTGTGAATGGAAGTTTTCCAATATATTCACCATTAGGCAGTTGATTTAGGTCGTCCTTGTTTCCATATACTCCTAGGAAATTCTCTACATCTGAGTAATGTGTCTCAAGATCTTTATAACCAATAGGCCATTCAAGATTGTATTCTTTTTCTTTTGAGGCTTCAAAATCTTCTTTGGCTAATCTTAAAGTTATCCCTCCCCATGTAAGACTTCTTCCACCAACTTGATTTCCTTGAGTCCACATGAATGGAGCTTTTGGTGGGTGGGTGTATGGATTTGCTTTTTTGTTTGCGTACAATAATGGATTTGATTTCCAGAACCCTGGATGTTGAGGTTGATTTTGATAATTGCCAGTTGAAACGCCTATTAGTCTCCGAATCATATTGCAAGGCTCTGTTCCGTTTGCTCTGTTAATTTCAAGTTCTGGTCCTCTTTCAATTACTAATACTCTTACTCCTGCCTTAGCCATTGTTAGAGCCGCCATCCCTCCGGTTGCACCAGAACCAATAATTATGACTTCATATGGCTTGTTAATCATTTATGGGGAATTTGATATTTTAGATTTGGTAAATTTAGTCAATTAATTTTTCTTTATACATAAAATATATATTAAAATATAGCAATTATGCTAGTTAGTTAGAAATTTTTATTTAGTCATATCTTTATTTTTGGTACTATAACAGCTCTAGTTGGAATGTTTTTCATATATGCTCTAAAAACTATATAATATAGGGATTAATATAATTAGATTGAATTAAAAAAAAGCAAAGTAAATATTTATTTGCTTTGCTTTTTTTTATGGTTTTAAGATAGATTGTAGAATTATTATTCTTTTTGATCAAATATATATTAAATTCAATATTTAACTTTTATATCCAGTTGGAATTAAAATATAATCAATAGTAGCTATAAGAAATTTATGTTTAAACTTCTTCTTGCTTTTGTAAGCTCGATCCTGGTTTTCTATTGTTCACTTCCTGTTTTTGCAGCTTTGGACTATGGAAAGCAAACCTTGATAGGCGCTGATTTTTCTAACAGTGATTTAAAAGGGGCCACTTTTTATTTAAGTGATCTCCAAGATGCTGACTTTTCAGGCAGTGATCTTCAAGGAGCTAGCTTTTTTGATGCAAAGCTTGAAAACGCTAACTTAAGTAATACAAATATGAGAGATGTGACAATGGATGCGGCCATACTTAATGGTGCAAACCTTTCAAATAGTGTATTGGAGGGTGCTTTTGCTTATAATGCTAAATTTGAAAACGTTATTATTGATGGTGCCGATTTTACTGACGTTTTAATTGCTAATGATGTGAAAAAAAAATTATGCATTATCGCAGATGGAACAAATAACGTTACTAATAAAAAAACAAGTGAATCATTGGATTGTTAGTGAAAAGGATGCTTTCTAATAAATATAATAATAATCTTGATGGCATATTATGGCCTCAGATTATTTTCTTATTTATATCATTTACTAATACTTTATATATGTAATTTATGCCTAGATTATTTAAAAGAGTTGTAAGTTAAGTTTTAATATTTAATTTGTATTATCATTTTAAATGATCTACTCACAATAAATATTGATTTTTAGTTTCTGTCTGTCATTTTTGAAATGCTTTATTCCAGCAATGAGAAGCTAGTCCAAGAGACATAAGTACTTCAAATATTTCCTGATCATTGCGAATCTGACTTATTGTCGAGGCCTGAGATATATCAAAATAGAAATAAAATAAAGCTACAAATAGGAAATAAAGACTATATCTTTTTGAAGGGAAAGCATCAATTGAGGGCCATGCTCTCCAACCAATCCATCCAAGAAAGAGACAAGAAATCTCGAAAGATGGATCTAATAGATAATGATGAAAAAAGTGAATATTATGAATGCTGGTCTCACCTTGACTATTTATTGCTCTAATCGAATCTATTCCTATCCCCGTTATACGCTCTCCCCAACTTATTTCTTCTCCAGCGACAAAAAAACAAATCAAAGCCAAAATCAACCAAGCTATCCATCTTTTATTAATTCCTATTCTTCGGCGTTTAAAAAGAATAAGACTTGAAAATACAAAACCTAAAAAATATCCAATAAACTGTATCCATTCCAAAGGTCCATCTTCGCTTCTAAACCAATCAAACCAGCTCATCCCTACTACGTCTCTGCCATAAGGAAAGATATATATAAAACCGTAAATAAATAATAGATAAACGATAGGGAAAACATCTACAGCTGGCTCAATATTTCCCCAACTTGTGTAAATAATTTTCGGCTTGCTTCTAGAGAATGGATTTAGGTACTTAAGAATTGAGATCATATAAGGTTGGAGAATATTTTAACATTATTATAAATTCTTAATACCTTTGTAGAGTATTTAAATTATTTGTAATTTATAAAGCTGTATTAAATATGTTATTCTACTAATATAGATTTTTATTTCTTTGTTTAATAATAATCTAGATAATCTAGAAGAATAATACTTTATTTCAAAATTCACGTATAAAATAGTTTCTTTGCTCACTTTTAGTTATTTTGAGCCTAGTATTGATTTATTACTTTTTCAAACATTTTAGTTTTTAATTGTCAAAAATCCTTTTCCTAAGTAATGGTCATGGAGAAGACCTTTCAGGGTCTCTTATGGGAAAGGCATTTAAAAAGCTCGGACATGAAGTAAAGGCCTTACCCCTCGTTGGCAATGGTGAATCTTACTTGAAGGCAGGGATAAAAGTCCTTGGTAAGACCAAATCATTTAGTACAGGTGGAATGGGATATACAAGTCTGAAAGGTCGAATTCTTGAATTAATTCAAGGCCAGATAATTTATCTAATAAAACGAATTTACCTTTTATTTTTGATTTCATCTAGATATGATTTGTTGGTTGTCGTAGGGGATGTGCTCCCCGTAACAGTGGCATGGTTAACACGATTGCCAGTAGTAACTTATTTAGTAGCATATTCAAGTCATTATGAAGGAAAGTTAAAGCTACCTTGGCCTTGTTATGGTTGCTTGTCTAGCGATAAATTTTTAAAAATTTATACGAGAGATAAGCTTACTGCGGATGATTTAAAAAAAAAATTATTTGGCAAAGTTGAATTTATGGGCAATCCTTTTATGGACCCATTTTTAACTAAACCCCAAAGTTTACCAAAATATAATAAGCGTTTGGGAATATTGCCTGGTAGCAGAATGCCTGAAGTAGGTGAGAATTTATGTTTAATTCTGAAAGTTATTGAGAATATCGCGAATTTAAAAAGTAAAAATACTGATATAAGTTTTGATGTTGCATTGGTCCCCTCATTGGATGACTATTCTTTAAGAAACATAATTACTTTGTATGGATGGTCATTGTGTTTTCCAACTAATAAAGATTATCCTTTGAAATTAATAAAAAATCATTCCATTGTTAATGTCCACAGGGATTCATTTGTCAAAGTTGTTCAAAGCAGTAACGTTTTAATTAGTATGGCTGGAACTGCTACTGAACAAGCAGCAATTTTAGGAAAGTTAATTGTTCAGATAGAAGGAAAAGGTCCACAATTTAATGCATCTTTTGCTGAAGCACAGCGAAGGCTATTAGGGCCTAATGTTTTTTGTGCTGATGGTTCAGTTCAAGAGGAAAAATATATGCTTGAAACCTGCAATTTGATTCTTAATTTGTTAGAGAGAAATTGTCAGGATGACTTTTCAAAAGAAAATGACAACAACCAAATTTATGGAAGAGGGATTATTGAAGGAATCTCAGACATGATGGCTAAATCAATTACAAATTCTTTTTTAGACTGTTAAAATTTAATAAATCAATATAACAATTAAATTGCTGCTTCATTTAGTATTTCTAATACCTTTCAGGATCGTGTTCAGTCCAAGATGATTTTAGATTATTTTCTTTTTTAAACTTATTAGCTATATTTTCCAGCCTTAATATATCAACACGCCATAAATTATAAATACCAAATCTACCTAATTTTTCAGGATCAAGCAATTTCCAATGACTTAATTTTGAAGTCGCATTATCTATTAGAATTAATAGGCTATCTGAGTCTTTAGGTTTCCCATTTTGATACCCTTCCCATCCGATTCTTTTTTCAAGAGATAACCTTTCTGATAAATTAATTACATTAACATTTGTATTAGATTCATATAAAATTACTTTATTTGTATAAAAGTGAACAGATGGTTTTTTGATTCCAACCATTGCAATTGCCTCATTAGGCTTCATTGAATTGGTTATAAACTTAGATGCTTCTCGTAATGGCAATTGCCTATTAAAATCGATTAATCTAAATAAAGGATTAATAGCTAGTAATTGAAATAATATAATTGGAACTTGAAGGCTTAACAAATTAATTTTCAAAGATTTTTTCGAGGCAATCCCTAGAATGCCAGAAAATAATAAACACATTCCTCCTATTGTTAATATTCCACTGCTAATAAGTTGGGTTGATAAATTATTCATTTCATTATCGTTTATTTTATTAAAAAAACTCAAATTAGGTATCAATACAGGCAATAAAAAAACGATAGCGATCAAGAATAATAATAAAATAGATAACCACCAACAAATAGTAAATAGTTTACTTTTATTGTTTCCTTGATTAATCTCGAAATTTTCAGCCTGTCCTATAATTATTGCGGCTGCTGGTATTGCAGGTAGCCAATAACTTGGAAGTTTCGTGCCGGATAAAGTAAAGAATATAAAGACAGATAACAGCCAAGATATGGAGAAAACTAATAAGGAATCTGATGGTTTAAGTGTCTTCTTAAGGAAATTTATTCTTATCTCTTTTGCCCCTTTGATAATCCCTAGAATTAAAAGGGGAGTAAAAGGTAAAGAGGCTATGATTAACATTAAAACAAAAAAGAATATGCCTTCTTGGTGTGAATTTACAATACTTGTGTATCTTTGAAAATTGTGATATCCAAAAAAACTTTTGAGAAATTTATTGCCTTCTAAAATATATTCAATAATGAACCATGGCATACTTATAATCATCGCAACTATAAGTCCATATCCAGGCTTTATATTACTTCTTAATCGACTAAAATCATGTTGAAAAAGTCCAAAGAGAAATAGTGAAAACATCATTAGTACAATTGCTACTGGACCTTTTGCAAGTATAGAAAAACCTAAAATTATCCATGCATAAACCCAAGAATTTGGTCTAGGTTTTACATAACAACGCCATTGCAAAAGCATGCTTAAACCAAATGTCCCGCAGAGTAAAGCATCTGATACTGCTGTACGACTCCATATCATCACAAAAGGAGAAATAGCAAATGAAAGAGCAGTTACTACAGCAGTTCTTGTTTGATTAATGTTTTTCTTTTGAGGCCATCTCAACAATGTTTCTCCTAAGATTGTCATCAATAAGAGAGAAGAAATAGCAGAGGGAAATCGAGCGGCAAAAGATCCTAAGGGATCCCAGGAGGATTGATTAGGTATTGAATAAATCAATCCCATTAACCAATAAATTAGGGGTGGTTTATCAAATCTCGGTATTCCATTCGAAATGGGTGTTAGCCAATTGCCGGATACACTCATTGAACGTCCTGCCGCAGCAAATTTTGCTGGTGTTTCGTCTATCAATCCAGTAGTTCCAAGCCCCCAAAAGAAAAGGATTATTCCAATAAATGCTATGAAAGTTAGACTTGCGAAGTCACGTTTACTAAAAGAAAACACTACTTACTGACCCTCTTTTATGTTAACAACCAATTTTAGATTCATTTTCTAAAAGTAAAAAACTGGTAATTATATCTTCTATAAATTTTATCAAATAACTTCTATGAATCATTTATCATCGATGGAATTTGTAGATTTTTCTTTAGAAGAAACCTCGGCACTAGTGAGTATTGGAATGTTGTTAATGTATGTTTTTGTGATTATTTAGAATTATTGTTAATAGCTGACAATGCTTGTATAAAAAATACAAAAGTATTTTTTATACTTTAGAAAAGATGAGAAAGTATAAAATAATCAATAATTCAATAATGTAGGTAAATATTTGTTGAATTTAAAGTTGATCTCTTTCAAATGTCTTTGTTATTTCTTTTAAAAATTCCACTATTTGAATGTTTGTGTAGCCAAGCTCAGTTCTTAGCCCTTTGCATGATGAAGTGATCTCTTTCCAAATGTCAGCTCTTACAATAGCTTCTCTGTCTTTTAGGTAGCGCTCTTCTCTCATTTTGATTTGATTGAGTAATGTATGGCTTTCTGAATTTTTTAGAAAAACAGTTAAATAACTCTTTGGGATTTATTTAATTGTTTAAATTGATGTTAGATCAGTTTCTTGAAAATCAAAAAAAACCAAATTTAAAAATACATTAACGAAAAAATAAAAAAATCATGGAAATTTGAGAATTCTTGTTGAGATCAGATATTTGATTTTCTTATATTAGTGGACTTAAAAATAAATAAATTTTAAGCTTATTTAGCTTTGAACCATTTCTTCAAAGCTTGGGGTTTTCTTTATAAATTAAAAATTTTTCTTATCTGATTCAATCGATCAACCAGCAAATAAATAGATAGGCATACCCCACTCTCCATATAAGAACGGAGAGTGGGGGATTCGAACCCCCGATGGAGTTGCCCCCATGCTAGTTTTCAAGACTAGAGCCAT
Source organism: Prochlorococcus sp. AG-402-G19 (assembly GCA_003279455.1). Taxonomy (GTDB): domain Bacteria; phylum Cyanobacteriota; class Cyanobacteriia; order PCC-6307; family Cyanobiaceae; genus Prochlorococcus_B. Next base: position 35,047 of record QCHU01000003.1, on the reverse strand, counting down.
AAACCACTCGACCAACTCTCCACTAATAATTTTACCTTATTAACTTCTGAAATTTTAAATAAATTACTCAAATAATAACTTCCTCCCTTTAAGCTATTTAGTTCATTTTTAAAGAGGATCCTTTTTTTACCTTAAAAAAAATTTCAGAACCTATAGATTCTTTATCTGGATAAATATCAATGATATTATTTGTGCAATAATTCCAGACATTGGTAAATCACATTCATGGCAAGCAACAAGAGCCCGCAATCTCGTTTCCTTGGGGACCTTCCTATGGAAGGTGGCATTAGTCAAAAAGAGAAATATCGCTATGTAGCTCACTTGATGTTCTTTATTGGATGTGCTCTGTTTTCTTTTGGTATTTGGGCTTTGTCAGGGTTTACTGCTTCTAGCGGTGCATCAGGACCATTCCCTTTCTAAAAAAAATGATAGGGTAGTGATTTTTTTTCAGTAGAGTAAATTCAATATTCTTTAACAGACAACTTATTTATAGTGTTTTCTCTATCTTCAAGAAGTATTAGTAGCCATTTTGAAGCTAATGCTCTAGATATACTTCTGTTTTTTAGCAGTTTGCAAATTCTTTTATATAGTTTTTCAGATTCAATATTTGAATTAAACCATTTTTCGAATTTCAGAATTTCCTCAGGGTTTTGACAAGCTCTCAGTTGGTCGATAAGTGCATCATTAGCACTCGTGCTACTTGCATTTAATGGTTTATTAGTCGTAGTCATTTAAATTTTAAGGAACACAAGACCTATTTAATAGTTAGCCATAATTTTTCGTTTGGACAATTATCTTTAAAACTTCTATGAATAAAATTATTTTATTTAATAAATTGATTAATTTAGTTTACATAAAAATATCGGTCGTATTAAAAATAGACAAACTGGTCTCAAGAGGGTTTAGCAAGTGGCAGTAAGCACTTATCAGAATCGCACCCTGCTGGACCTGCCTCAGTAAGTTCACCTTGATCATATCTACTAAGAGCATCAAAGAAATCACAATCTTCTCTTCTTTCTATGACCTCTGCTTGCAGCTTTGTGTAGCATTCTTCATCAATAGGCTCAAAAGGAAGCCTAGGGAAGGTTGCATTCGCATCAAATCTTGCCAGCAAAGCAGCTGAAATATAACCTTTGTTTTCATTTATAGAGATATGCAGAGCTTTCGCTAAATCCCCTATCTCATTTTCTCTGAATTCAATTGTGGCTGAGGTGTTGTGATCAGTGTAGTTAGTTTGAACTTGCATATAAAAATCAAATTGTGCAAGAGCTGAGAAGTTATTTATATCTATTTGATCTGCACCAGGTATGTTTGCCCAACTTACCTCAGTTGGAATTTCAACTAGCCACTCAGTACATTTGGGATCAAATGGATTGTCTAGTAGTTTTCCGTTCTCATCTTTATCTGACTGAGAAGGAACAATCGTGTATCCATAATCCATACATGCCAGTGCAACTGGATCGTTCTTCCGAAAAGTGATTCTTCTTATAAAACGCTGCGCTTTTGGAGGATGCCATCCTGGGGAAGCCCCAGTTAGTAGGCTCTTAGTACCCGCAGGTTGAACTGTTGTGCAACGACTTGGGCGACGGATATTATGTCTATCACAATAGTCAAATACGGTATCGTTGACGATTTTTCTCCATCGACTCAAAAAAGTAGCTTCTTTAATTTTGTAATCTTGCCCTTCTTTTGTATCAGGTCGTCCGGCTTCCCACCATTTCAACCAGGGTGTCCCAAATGCATGAACAAAAAAGTCAAAAAGTCCTGTAAAGCTTACCCCAACAATTGGATCCCATTCACGACTTTTTCTGTATCGCTCTACTTCAAATCGATGGTTAAGAAGACATGCAACTGACAAGGCTGCTGCTTTGAAGGCATCTTCTTGTTGATTTATATCTAATGGATCAATTTGATTAAGATGGATCTCAGCAAGATTACAGTGGAAATCTGAGCCTAAAATTTCACCGCAAGGATTGAGACCATATCTACTGAGTCTGTGAAACAGTTCTTTTTCTTCAAATGGACCGTAATTTGATTGAATCCATTTAGAGGCTTCTTCTTTGCCTTGATCGCAATAGATATCTATAAATTCATTCCTTAGTTCAACTGTTGAAAGTATGTCTGCATTAGAGCGAGCAATTGCTTCTGGTGCAAATTGAATAGCACCTTCTCCTGAATGAAATTGCTTAGTAACGGCTTCGACAAGAACACTTAATTCAGGTTTGGTGTGGTAAACACGAGTATGATTGGCCATCCTTAATGCATCCTTTTCTGGGTCGATACTCCAATTCCCATCTGAGTCTTGCTTCCATAGATTTTCTTTGGCGCCAGCAGCTTCTAAATCGTGCGATAAAAATTGACGCATACCTGCACTTCTTCTGATATTGCCAGCAACTATTGTGACCGCTGCTTCGTCGATTAGTAGACAACATTCAATGGAAGTTAGTTTCCTGCCTACTGCTTTGTTTAAAAGATTTGCTACACGAGGGTATAAGTCTTTTAATTTTACGGGGTTCGCCATGCCGCCGAAACCTTTGAGTGATTCACCCGCTGGCCTTACATCTTTTAAATCAATAGATACATTAATAATTTTAGAATTAAAACTAGTGTCACTGCTTAGTTCAAGGATTTTTTGATAGCTATCCACCCATCCACGTCTACTATCACCAACTTTGATAAGTACATTGTTATCTTGAATGGAGAATGTAGTTTTTTCATTTCTCTCTTCAGAGGGAGTTAACCCAATATCTGAAACATTTTGAATATTAATTGTATTTGTTACCTCTGGCAGTTGATCAATCAAGTGAGGCTCAATTATTGCACCCGTTCCACAACCCATCATGGCTAAATCCATCATAAGTCCGAAGGCTTGCCAATCAACAAGATTTGTTGAGGTGCAATTGTAGGCTCCAGAAAAATTCTTCTCTTTATCAATCCATTCTGTTCCGCCTATCCAAAGCCATCGACCTGAGGGAAGTGCTTTTTTCTCCTGTTGCATTCTTTGCATTAAATTAATTTCTGCTTCGTTTAATCTTCCAAGTTTCTTCAGACCATTGAGATTTCGTGTATTTACTTGTTCCCAGCTTTCACGACCTGCTGGAAGTTTCCTGCTATAAGTTCTGTAAAAGACAGGATTGGCTGCAGGTGCAGTTATTGGAAAATCAGTTGTGACATTTTTTTTACCCGATTCTGAATTATTGGTTTCGGGCTGGCTTGTTGCGATTGTCAAAATCTTTGTATCCCTTTGGTAAGTACTACGGTAACGCCATGTATAGCGTTAGCAAGTTTTTTTAACACCATCTACAGGGCTCCAAAGAAATAAACAAATTTTTTCTTTTAGTAATGAAGAGAACACCCGAACCAGAACTTATGCAAATCCCTTCGCAGGTAAGGGCTTATGCGGATGCGGACTTCTCTAGGAGTGATTCTATGGTTGTTAAATCGCTCGAAAAATATTTAAAAAATGCAGGAAGAACTCTTAATAAAAATGATTTAATTTTTGATATGGCATGTGGGCCAGGAAATATTGCAGAGAGAGTTGCCAAGAATTGGCCTTTTGCAAATGTTGTTGGAATTGATGGCTCAAAGGAAATGTTGAAAGAAGCAGAAAACAGACTTTCAGGCAATCTTACGAAGAATCTCTCTTATGAATTGATTGACATCAATTCGATAGCCTCAGGTGGTATACATGTTCCTTCTAAAGCTGATGTCCTAGTCAGTAATAGTGCCTTGCATCATTTTCACGATCCTTATTGTTTTTGGGATGCATTAAAAAAACTTGGTAAAACAAAGTCTATTCATATCCATCGTGATTTAATAAGGCCTGCTTCTCTGAAAAAAGCATTTGAGCTAAAAGAAAAACATCTTTCAAATTCTCCAGAAATTCTAAAAAAGGATTTTTACGCATCTCTCAAGGCATCATTTACAGTTGAGGAAGTATCTCAACAGCTTGTCGATGCAGGGTTGTCTCAATTAGAGGTTTTTCAAGTTGATGAGCTTTATTTTGAGATTAATGGGTGTATTTAATCTTTTCCCTGAACAATTGAACAACCAAAAACAATAATGAAATCAACTCCCCAAGACAAAACTAATTTAGATCAAACTTTAGAAGAGGAACTAACTATATCTTTAAGTACGGAGGTTGCTAAAAGAAGAAATTTTGCGATTATTTCCCACCCTGATGCAGGGAAAACGACTTTGACAGAAAAACTTTTACTTTATGGTGGAGCTATTCAACAAGCAGGAGCAGTAAAAGCTAGAGGAGAGCAGAGAAAAGTCACTTCTGACTGGATGGAGCTTGAAAAACAAAGAGGCATATCAATCACATCAACTGTTTTACAATTTGCTTATAAAGATAAGACTATTAATTTATTAGATACCCCTGGTCACCAAGATTTTTCGGAAGATACGTATAGGACTCTTGCCGCTGCTGATAATGCTGTGATGCTTGAGGATGCAGCTAAAGGACTGGAACCTCAAACAAGAAAGCTTTTTGAGGTTTGCAGAATGCGTCAAATTCCAATTTTTACCTTCATCAATAAGATGGATAGGCCAGGTCAAGAACCGCTGGAATTATTAGATGAGATTGAGTCTGAATTAGGATTATCAACCTTTGCAGTCAATTGGCCAATCGGAAGTGGTGAGCTTTTTAGAGGTGTTGTTGAGCGTGAAACCAAAGAGGTTGTTTTGTTTTCTCGAGCAGAAAGAGGAAAGCAATCTAGTGAAATAAGGTTGAAAGTTAATGATCCGGAACTTAAAAATTTAGTAGAAGAAGAACTATTGACAAAAGCACTTGAAGAGATTGAGATACTTGATGAGGCTGGTTGTGATCTAGATAAAGAGTTAATTTTATCTGGTGAATTAACTCCTGTGTTTTTTGGATCTGCAATGACTAACTTCGGGGTTAGGCCATTTTTAGATAATTTTCTTGAGCTATCTCAGGGACCCGTTGCTCGAAATAGCTTTGATGGACCAATCTCTCCTACAAGAAAATCATTTAGTGGATTTGTATTTAAATTACAAGCAAATATGGATCCAAAACATAGAGACAGAGTGGCCTTCGTGCGGGTATGTAGTGGGAGATTTAAAAAAGATATGACAGTTCAACACGCTAGGACGGGTAAACAAATCAGACTCTCAAGGCCCCAAAAGATTTTTGGTCAAGATAGGGCCGTTGTTGATGATGCTTACCCTGGAGATGTTATTGGTTTGAATAATCCAGGGATGTTTTCTATTGGAGATACATTGTTTATTGGACCTAGAGTTGAATTTGAGGGAATTCCTTGTTTTAGTCCTGAGATATTTAGCTGGCTAAGAAATCCAAATCCTTCGGCTTTTAAGAACTTTAGAAAAGGTGTAAATGAATTGAGAGAGGAGGGAGCAGTCCAAATTCTTTACGATAAAGATCAAAGCAAAAGAGATCCAATTTTGGCCGCAGTTGGTCAGCTTCAGCTTGAGGTAGTACAACATCGACTTGCTAGTGAATATGGAGTGGAAACTAGGCTTGAACAAATGGGTTTCCAAGTTGCTAGATGGGTAAAAGGGGGATGGCCGGTTTTAGAGGAGGTTGGTAGGATTTTTAATTGCAAAACTGTTCAGGATGCTTGGCTTAGACCCGTACTGCTTTTTAAAAATGAATGGAATCTAAATCAGTTAAAGGAAGATCATCCTGAAATGGAATTAAACTCAGTTGCTCCGGTTGTCAGTGGTGTTGATCCTGTTTCCCTTTAAAATGGATTAATATTAATATCTAACTAATGAAGAGAGTTCATAAATTCTCTTTGAAAATCTATGGATCCGGGTACTAATTCACAATCCAATTCAAATTCACAAGATCCATATTTGATACTTGGAATAAATGAGGGTGCAAGTTTTGATGCTATTCAAGAAGCAAGGGACAAAAAGTTAATAGAGGCAGGACAAGACCAAATAACTAAAGCAAAAATAGAAGCTGCTTATGATTCATTGTTAATGGTAAGTCTTAAGTCAAGACAACTAGGTAACGCAAGTAACGAGGCAATAACTGCATCAAAGAAAGAAAATGAAGCAAAGAAAGTTGGTGACATAGGACCTGGTTCTCTTCTCACTAGGTTGAAAAATTTCAATCTTCCTAAATATGAGGCGTCAACATCTAATTTTTTACCAAGCTTAGAGTTGCCCTCTGGACAAGAATTAAATATAAGAATTTCTTTTGGAATATTGGCTTTTTTACTTGTTTTAATTGTGCCTTCTGAAAGTGTTGAATTAATACTTTCATTCTCAACAATAGGCTTATTCATTAGTCAGTCTCGCAGAGGTAGGCCTTTCTTTTCCTCTATTATCTGGTGCATTCTTCTTCTCAGTATTGGACTTCTATCTGGTTCATTACTTTTGGGTGGTGCTGAATCATTTATTGACAACGCTGGATCATTATCTTCAGATAAATTTGAGGCGATACCCGCAGTATTTTTACTTTGGTTAGGAGTGATTTTCCTTGATTAATCCTTTAATCGATTAAAGATAACAATTCATCTTCGTTAATAAGATAAACATTTTTGCAGAATTGACATGTAAGTTCTGCTTTCCCATCCTGTTTTATCATTTCCTGAAGCTCTTTTTCCCCCAATATTTTCAATGCTGATAAGCTTCTTTCTCTAGAGCATCTACATTTAAAAAGAACTTCTTGAGATGTGCTAATAATATCTGAATGTGATTGATCAAGATCAGGAAAAATTTCTTCAATTAGAGAAATAAGGTTTGTCCCTTTTTTTATTAATAAGTCACTAAAAGAGCTGATTTCTTTACATCGATCTTCAAGTAGGGCTATCAATGAATAGTCTCGTTCTGCTTTGGGTAGTATTTGTGCTAGAAGTCCACCGCTACAAACTATTCCATCCTGATTAATTCTTTCTCCAACAAACACAGCTGATGGAGTTTGTTCAGAATGTAATAAATAGGAAGCTATGTCTTCACCTATACCTCCATTAATTAATTCAACTGTGCTGTTGTGCGGTTCACCTTTCCCATCGTCTCTAATAACGTGAAGATAGCCAATGCCTGTAGCTTTTTTAAAATCAAATGTATAGTGATTGTTTTTATTTTTAATTAGGTCTAATTCAAGACTTGGGTTGCCAACGTAACCTCTCACACTTCCATCTCTACCCGCATCAATAGTTAATCCTTTTAGTGGTCCATTTGAGCTTATCCTCAAAGTCACCCTTCCATGATTTACCTTCATTGAGCTTGCAAGTAAGAGGCTTGCACTCATGGCCCTACCTACAATTGCAGAAGTTAAATATGAAAGAGAATGTCTTTCTTTTGCTTCTTTTGTTGAGTCAGTTGTTGATACGGCAACTAGCCTGATCCCTCCTTTCGCAGCAGTAGCTCTAACTAGTGAATCTGTCATTGATTAGTTGAATTTTTTACTCAGGGATCAGTTGACCATTGTGTAACTCATAATTTTCGGTATTAAAATTTTTAAAAAGTTCGGGTTCATGTGTAACTATTAGAATCGTTTGCTTGTTTTTAAGCTTTGCGAGTAATTCTATAATTCCGTTTCTTACTGACCAATCTAAACCTGCTGTTGGTTCGTCCAATAAAAGTACTTTTGGACTCCTTAATAGTTGAACAGCAATGGCTAGTCGTCGTTGTTGTCCTCCACTAAGAGATTCTGGCGGCTTCTTTAAATCTAAGTGGATTAACCCCACTTTTGTGAGAGCTGAAATTTGTTCTTCAGTCGTTAACCTCTTATGTCCAAGACGTAATTCTTGAGCTACCGATAATCCAAGAAAATATCTTTCTGGAAATTGAAAAACTAATCCACATAACGACCTGCGCTGACGTGCATTTAGAGCTTTGTTGAACCATGTTATTTCTCCTTTTTGATATCCCGATAGACCGCTAATGATTTCTAGTAATGTAGTTTTTCCACTTCCACTGGGCCCTCTAACTATTGTAATTTTTCCAGAATTTGATTTTAAACACAAATCTCTAAGGATTGGGTCCTCTGCTGTTGAGGGATGGTAATAAATATTTTTTAAACAAAGCATTCTTTTTTATTGAGGTTTTGATCAACTAAATAAAGATTTTTTAATTTTCTTTAATCAATTTACATTAGATTATGTTTGATAGCTTTTAGTTTTTCTTTTTTAAGACCTATTGTTTATGGAAGTTCGATTTCGTGAAGTTGATCCTTTCAATTGTTGGATATGGCTTAGATATTCAGAGGTTCCAAGTAAGGGAGAAAAAGAATACGTTGACGGCATTTTTGATTCTTGGTATGTGCTAGGCAGGCTTGGGGGATTTAATTCTGAAAATTTGCAAACGCACGAAATGGGTTCAGATGTCAGTTGGATGAGCTATGAAAATGAAGATACCTCTTCTCGTCTTCCATCATTAATGCATAATCTTGGAGAATTTGAATTTAACGAGTGTTGGGCTAGATGTTGGGTCGATTTAGGTACTTCTGACCTCATCGCAATAGATGTTTTGATAAATGTACTAAAACAAATGGATGTTGATGTTGTGAAAATAGAGGAATTAATTATCGGAGGAGTCAATCAAGATTGGCCAGTAGAAGAACATCCTGATGCAATTTTTTCTTCAACAGATTAATTTTCTATGGCTGAGAAAAGAAGATTATTTATAAATCCAAATCGATTAAGTGATGAAATCGATTCAAATGGAGAGTTGATATTGACCTCTAATGAATCTCATTATTTATCTAGGGTTATGAGGATGAGATCGGAAGATCTTTTAGAGGTTGTTGATGGAAAAGGTCATCTTTGGAACGCAAAAATTGTTGAAAAAAAAACTATAAAATTTACTAATGGTTTTGATAGACCTATTCAAGTCGTTTCAAGAAAGATTCCATTAATAGGCATTGCTGTAGTTATTCCTAAAAAAGGGTTTGAAAACTTTTTGCAAATGAGTTGTGAGATAGGTGTTGACATAATTCAACCATTAATTTCAAAACGCTCAGTAGTTAAAGAATGTAATAACGAAAAAATTATTAGATTTCAAAAAATCATTCATGAAGCCGTTGAGCAATCTGAAAGACTCTGGAGTCCAGAACTAATGCAGGCATTGACATTTCCCAATTGGATAAATGATTTGCCTTCCGAAGCCCAAATCGGATTTGCCACAACACGCATTCAAAACTTGAAAGATTGTGTGAATTGGTTGAATAAAACACCAAATAAAGTCAATCAAGTTTGGGTGGTAGTTGGCCCAGAGGGAGGCTGGAATAAAGATGAAGAGGCATTAGCTTTTGACTCTGGCTTATCTGGGGTATCTATGGGAGAAACTATTTTGAGGACATCAACAGCTGCAGTAAGTGCCTGTCAGTTAATGGCTTCATGGAGAAGACTTAAATCATCCCTTTAAGATTGAATATTTTTGAACATAAAACCGTCTATTGTTTAGAAACAGGCATGCTGATTAGGAACGATGGCTAACTTCTCTTTTATTAGTGGTATTTGGATTAATGCTTTTTTGATTAATTTCTTGTTGATATTTTTGGGACATAGGCTTCCATTTTTAACTAAGAAAGGTTGGATTCATGCTGGAATACTTGGAACACTGTTATTAGGATCTGTTGGTTGGAATGGTTGGCTATCAGTTTGTGTATATCTCTTGTTGGGAACTTTAGTTACAAAAATTGGATACAAAAATAAAGCTTCCCGAGGGATTGCTGAAGCAAGAGGTGGTCAACGTGGCCCTGAAAATGTATGGGGGTCTGCAGCAACAGGTTGTTCGCTCGCCTTATTAAGTTGTCTTTGGCCAAATTTTTTAAATTTATTTATGGTAGGTTTTGCTTCCAGTTTCAGTGCAAAACTTTCCGATACGTTTTCAAGTGAAATTGGCAAAAGATTTGGTAAAAGAACTTTTCTAATTACGACTTTAAAGCCTGTATCACCAGGGACAGAAGGGGCAATAAGCATCGAAGGTTCGATAGCAGGCTTGTTAGGAAGTCTTATCATGACTCTGTTTATGCTTAATCTATCGATCATTTCTGGATTTTCTGTTGCGTTTATAGTTTTCTTATCTGGCTATTTGGCAACTTTTTTGGAAAGTTATATTGGAGCAGTGGTTCAAAATCAGATTGATTGGATGACTAATGAATTAGTTAACTCTATCCAGACATCTATAGCCGCTATCATTTCTATCTTTTTATATTTGAAGTTTGTTTGAAATATTTATTTTAAATCAGCCCAATTCTTCAGTGCTGGCCACTCGCTAATTTGGTCATAAATCCATTTATGACCCTTAGTATTTAGATGTATTCCATCTGATGAGAGCAATTCTTTAAATGATAATAGGTTGATCATTTTCTCATGGATAGATAAAAACGGGACATTTAATTCTAAGCAAGTTTCTTCAATTTTATTTTCATATTTAGAACAAGCTTGATTTGAATACCAAAGACATTCTGCGAAAGGCATTGAGTCTTCATTAACAGGTGTTAATCCAATAACCATTATATCTACTTCATTCTTGATTTCGTTTACTAATTGTTTTAAGCCAAATTTAAAAGCATCTTCGGAAAGCTGGGGCCTGCCATCTTTTCTTCCAATTCTAGCTGTATCATTTAATCCAATTGATAGCAAAATACCTTCAGGAACTTTTCTCCTTAATTCTCCCCTTGTTGCCCACTCATTCTTATATCTTATAGCAACTTTCTCTAATCCATCTCCTCTTACTCCAAGAGAATAAATGATAGGGGCACCATCTAAATTCAACCAGTTTTGTCTTAATCTCTCAGACCATCCCCCTCCCTCTAGATCTCCCCATCCGTAGACACCACTATCTCCAATTATTATTAATTTTTTCTGATATTTATTCATAAGTCGATATGTTGAATAAAATCACTAATTAATGAAATTGTTGGTTGAGTTCTTTAACCAATAATTTTGAGAAGTGTTAAATAAAAATTCTCCTGACATTGTTAATAAAGAGAAAGTAGCAGTTATTATCATGACTTGTGCCCAATCGAATGAGCTTAATGATTCCTGTAATTGCCAACCTAATCCTACTCCTCCGACTGCACCTATAATTATTGTTTCCTTTAGGATTACGTCAGTTCTATATGCTCCATAAGCTATGTAACTATTACTTTGGGGGGCTAATATTCCATAAAGTGTTGCTGATTTCTTGCTTGAACCATTGCATTTAATTGCTCGATAAATACTTTTTTCTTGATTTAGTATGTTGTCTGTAAGTAATCTTCCCATGACACCCATATGTGTAATTCCTAGTGATAATGCGGCTACAGATGTACTAGGATTAGAAAAAAGAAGAATAAGTATAGTGGTCAATGGAGGAGGTATCAATCTAAAGAAGATCCAAATAAGATTTTGAACTTTTAGAGGAATTTTACCTGGGAATAATACTAGTAAAAGTGGAGGTGTCCCTATTGCAATCCCAGACGCGAAAAAAGTTATTAAAATTGTTGTAGTGATTAGTTTAAACAGAGGTAAGGTATTAAATCCATTTCTTATCTCTACGAATGAAGGTAAATCTAAATACGAAAAGCTTAATGGAGTAAATATCTCAAAATTTAGATTATAAAGCCAACTAATACCTAACGATAGAGATAGTAGAAATATTGATATTGAAATTAAGAAAGAATTTTTGAAAATAATATTTTCAGATAAATAACTTCTTAAAAATCTTATAAATTTCTCTAATAAAATCATTACTAACCAAAGCATCCACAAACAAGTCCACATTTCATTGAACTCAAAGGATTTTAAAGTTAAATATAGTTCTGTTCCTATACCTCCTAATCCAAATATTCCAAGTAATGTTACACCTCTAATTGCACATTCAAATCTATAACTTCCATATGTAGATAAGATAGATATTAACTTTGGTAGTAAAATAGTTATAAATGAGCTCATAACATTAGATCCAGTTTTCTTAATTGCTATTAGGGGTTGTATGTCAAAACTATCTAGTTGCTCTGAAATTACTCTTGCTGTTAAGGATGAATAGGGGATGACTATAGCTATAATTGCCACCCAAATATTCAAACCTAAGATTTGTATAAATAGCAAGCCCCAAACTACTTCATGTATTGATCTTGGAATTGCTAATGAGTATTTTATGAATTTACCTAAATAAGAAAATTTAGGAATACTTTTCCAAAATAAATTTGTAGATAGTACACCTAAAAGAATTCCAATAAACATACTTATAACCCAACTAGTTAAAGCAGTAGCAATTGTTATTTGGAGTCCTTCCCATGCGCTTTTAACTACTTCTTGATTTAACGATGGTTTTATTGCTGAGCTTATGAATAGAAATATGATATTTAGACCCCCAAAATGAAATCCTTTGCTGATTTCTATTAGAATTGGAATGTAAGCTAGTGATGGGATTAATGTTAATAAAGTTGATACTGGCCTTATTAATTTCATTATGAATTAGAATAGCGAATCAATCTCTGATTGATTAATATTATGAATTGCTCTATCTATTATAATCTTTCCATCTTTTAACCCAATAACTCTATTGAAATTATTTATTAAATTTATTTGGTGAAGACTTATAAGTATGGTCTCAGGGATTTTAATTCTAAGATAATTTTTTTGATTAATAAATAAATTTAAGATATTTTTTGATAATAGAGGGTCTAAATTAGAGAAAGGTTCGTCTCCAAGAAGAATCTCTGGTTCTTGTCTTAAAAGACGTGCAATTGCTATTCTTTTTTTTTGCCCACCAGAAAGTTTATTTATATAGGAATAAATAGTTTTTTTAGGCAGAGAGACTGCTTCTAGGCATTCTTGGCATAAACCTTGATCTAAAACTCCTAGAAGATTTTTTAAAGCCCATATGAAATTGTGTTTACCTAGTGCGCCACAGTTTATATTCTGAGCGACATTTAGTTCTTCTATTAAAGATAAATTTTGCCATATAGTTCCTATTTTTGACGATTCAATATTTGAGATATTGTTAATGTGAGAACCTTTCCATATTACATCCCCTTCTTTTGGGATTAGTGATCCATTCGCGATCGATATTAATGTACTTTTGCCAGATCCACTCTTGCCAATAAGAGCTATCTTCTCACCTTGATTTATTGTTAAATTAATATCTTTTAATCTAATATTTGTTTTACTTCTATGGCTTATATTCTTTAATTCTAGTAACTTAGTCACTTAATCTTTCCAATTTCTTTACCTACCTTTTCTATTTTATTATAATTCTCGTTTTTTGATATTATAAATTTCTTTGCGCTAAATAATTCGAGAATTTGTTTTTGTTTTTTTGACTTTTCATTGAAACGTAAAAATACATTTGTAAGCTCTTTCGTAAAACCTTTTTTAAACTTTTTATCTAGGTCTCCTTGAGCAAGCCAATGATAATTGTGATAAGAAGGAGTCTTCCAAATCACAAAGACTTTTGAGGGGTCCACGCGTCCTCTCTCAAGATTTCTCTTCCATACTTCTTCGCTAAGAGAACCTGCCTCATATGAACCACTTTGCACAAGCATTAATGTTGCATCGTGGCTACCACTAAAGCCTGGGCTTGCACCTTTGAAATCTTTAAGTTGAACGCCTGCTTTGTTTAAAAAATATTGAGGCATCAATCTTCCTGATGTTGAACTTTCAGAGCCAAAAGTAAAACGCTTGCCTTTTAGTGTTTTTAAGTCATTTATGTTATTTATTTTTTGGATTGAACTTTTCTTGTTTGCAATAAAAATACTATGGAATTTTTCATCAATATCTCTTTGTGCTATTACCTTTGATCTTTTGCTTTGAAGTCGTGCTTGTACACCCGTTAAAGCACCGAACCATACTAAATCTAAATTCCCGGTCCTAAAAGCTGTTACAGCTGCAGCATAATTAGTAACTGGTAGATAACGGACTTGAACATTGAGTTGCTTGCTTAATTCAGAGGATAATACTTTATATAAACGATTCAGGTGCTCTGGGTTTTGATCTGGTATCGCCCCAATGCGAAGTATTTCATCTGCTTTTAATGAACCAATATTAGATAAATTTACTATTGATAAAAGAGCAATAGTTATTTTCGTGAAATTTATTTTTTTTGAGGCTTGATGCATTTTTTTTCTTTATTAAAAATCATTTAATAGTGTTTCTAGCCTGTCAATTCCATCATTGATCATTTTATTTGAAGATGCATAGGAAATTCTTATGCATTTGTCATCTCCGAAAGCAATCCCTGGAACTATTGCAAGGCCAACCTTTTCTAATGCCAATTTACAGAAACTTATTGAATCGATATCCTCTAGATTGATTTCTGGGAACACATAGAAAGCTCCAGTAGGAGGGACAAAAGAAATATTTTTTATTTTTTTTAGTCTTTCTGTTATCAATAATCTCCTTTTGTTATAAATTTCTGCCATTTCATGAACGCAATCTTTTGAGCCCTGAAGTGCGGCAATAGCTCCTTTTTGAGCAAAACTACATACATTGCTTGTACTTTGACTTTGTAAAGCAATGGCTTTTTTTATTACCTCTGTATTTCCTGTTAGGTATCCAATCCTCCAGCCAGTCATTGCCCAAGCCTTGGCAAAACCGTTGACTGTGAAAATTCTATTTTTCAAATCTGGTGCTATTTTAGCGAAACTGTGATGAACTTGATTTGGAGAAATAAGAAATTCATAAATTTCATCACTCATTAATAAAATTCTTGGATGCCTTCTTAAAAAATCTGAAATAGTTTTCATCTCTTGCTCAGTTAAAACACATCCAGTTGGATTACTTGGAGAGTTAATAATTAATAATCTTGTCTTTTCAGTTACGTTTTCTTCTAGTGAATTGATATCTATTTTGAAATTATCTTTAGTTGAGGATTTAATTTTAATTGGCTTAGCACCAGCTAAAAGTGTTATTTCTGGATAACTAAGCCAATAAGGTGCTGGTATCAGGACTTCATCTCCAAGATTTAGTACTACTTGAAATAAATTGTATATTGCTTGTTTCCCTCCATTTGTTACTAAAACATTATCTGTTTTTGTTGGGACTTTATTTATATCTGATTGTTTTTGCGCAATGGCCTCTCTTAATTCAGGATCTCCAGCGGCAGGCCCGTAACGAGTTTTCCCATCTTTTAATGCTTTTAGTGTTGCATCGATAATAAATTTAGGGGTATCGAAATCAGGTTCTCCTGCGCTTAAACTACAAATATTTTTACCCTCGGCTTTTAAAGCTTTAGCTTTTGCACTGATCTCAAGGGTTAGAGAAGGTTTTATGGAGAGAGCTCTTATAGATATCTGTGATTTGTCAGTCATCTTCGAAGCATAACTTCAAAATGTTTTTATTAGATGAATTCACTTATAAAGTGAATTCATCTAATTACAAACTTACTACTTAATTAGATACTTGCATGACTTTGATGAACATAAACTTTGTAATTGCTTCTAAAAACCCTAAAGAATTGTCAGGATTTTATGCCAAGATCAACTCTGACAAGGTGAATAAAGGTTTTAATGCAACTCATTATTTTATTTCATTAAGTAATCGATCCAAAATACATTTTTATCAACCTAATGAAAATCACGAATGGCAAAGGAAAGGAAACTCAACCTCATTGTGTTTTCAACGTGAACCTTGTGCGTATCCATCAAAAATCTTAGAGGGCTGGACATCTGAGATATTAAAAATAGGAGGTAGTGCAATGGGAATTCCAACATTGGCAAACTTTGGGTCTGAGCAATGGATGCTTGACCCAGAAGGCAATCAATTTTTAATTTTGGTGCCCTATCTTTTAAAAGGATCAGATAAGGAAGCTTTAATTTGACCAAAAACATCCACGCTGATAAATACGTTTCTAAAATTTCTGATTTAAGCAATTTGATAAGCAAAATCGTTATATCAAGGGGTAACCCTTTCGCTAAGTTAATGATTATTGGAGAAGCTCCAGGTGCAAAGGAAGAGGAACTAGGAAAGCCATTTGTTGGAAGATCTGGAAAATTACTTGATCAATTGCTCCAAAATGCTGGTATTGATATCAGCTTAGATGTTTATTTTTGCAACGTGGTCAAATGTAGACCTCCAAAAAATAGACGCCCAACAAAGATTGAAATTCAAGAAAATCTTCCCTGGTTGTATCAACAAATCAAACTTGTGAATCCTGAAATTATAGTTCTTGTTGGTAAAACAGCATTGGAAGCAATTTTAAAAAATAAGTCCACCATAAGCATTCTCAGGGGTAAATGGATTAATTGGAATGGAAGACTCGTCATGCCTATTTTTCATCCAGCTTATTTACTTAGAAATCAATCAAAAGAGGAAGGGGCTCCAATGAGTTTGACCAAATCTGATATTTTAAAAATCAAAGAAAAAATGGATACTTTAAAATAGACCTCAAATATGTCATTCTTGATTATTAAAGAGGCTCAATTGTTAACTCATGATTGCGACCCTGGAAAAAGATAAGAGAGAAAATAATTTTTCACAGCGTTATAGCACCAGAATTATTCGTAGAGATACCAGACCTGTAATGGTTGGAGATATTGGCATCGGAGGTGATAATCCTGTACGTGTTCAGTCAATGATTAATGAAGATACTATGGATATTGAGGGCTCAACCGCTGCGATAAGAAGACTGCATGAAATTGGATGTGAGATTGTCAGATTAACGGTTCCCACTCTTGCAAGTGCAAAAGCTGTGGGAGAAATAAAGAAACTTTTAGCTAGTACTTATCAACCAGTTCCATTGGTTGCGGATGTTCACCACAATGGAATGAAAATAGCTTTAGAGGTTGCAAAACATGTAGATAAAGTTCGTATCAACCCCGGATTATTTGTTTTTGAAAAACCTGATCCTAATAGGACTGAATTTACTGATGATGAAATAAAAGCAATTAAAGAGAAGATTATCCAAAAATTTAAACCTATTGTTAATACATTAAAAGAGCAAAATAAGGCACTTAGAATAGGAGTTAATCATGGATCTTTAGCAGAAAGAATGTTATTTGCTTACGGAGATACACCTTTTGGGATGGTTGAATCAGCTATGGAATTTATTCGTATTTGTGATTCATTAGACTTTCACAATATTGTAGTTTCAATGAAGGCTTCTCGACCTCCTGTGATGCTCGCCGCTTATAGAATGATGGCTGACACTATGGATAAAGAGGGATTTAATTATCCTTTGCATTTAGGTGTAACTGAGGCTGGTGATGGAGATTATGGAAGAATAAAAAGTACTGCTGGAATTGGAACATTATTGTCAGAGGGCATTGGGGACACAATAAGAGTTTCACTTACTGAGGCACCTGAGAAGGAAATACCGGTTGCATATTCAATTTTGCAAGCAGTTGGTTTGAGAAAAACTATGGTCGAATATATTAGTTGTCCTAGCTGCGGTAGAACATTATTTAACTTAGAAGAAGTTGTGGCAAAAGTTAGAGCAGCTACAGTTCATCTGACTGGACTAGATATAGCAGTTATGGGTTGTATCGTTAATGGACCTGGGGAGATGGCGGATGCTGACTATGGTTATGTAGGGAAAGGTGTTGGCACGATTGCTCTTTATAGGAATAGAGATGAAATCAAAAGGGTGCCTGAGGATGAAGGCGTTCAGGCCTTGGTTGATTTAATTAAAGAAGACGGTAAATGGGTAGACCCTTAAAAAAAGAATATATATTTTAATTGTTTTATGATTAGAAATATTATTTGATAATTATGTTGAAGAGATTTTTAAAAATATTTTTATTAATAGCTTTCTTCCCTTCGCCATCTTTTTCCTTCCAGGCTAATTCTTCTACTTTGATTACTAATAATCCAAAGGAGATAATTGATCAAGTATGGCAAATTATATATCGTGACTTTTTGGACTATTCGGGGAAATATAACGCAGAGGATTGGATTAAATTAAGGAAGGAAATTCTATCAACTAAATATTTTGATGATGACGATGCATACGCTGCTATAAAGGACATGTTGACAGGATTAGATGATCCTTATACAAGATTTTTAGATCCTAAAGAATTCAATGAAATGAGAATAGATACGACGGGTGAATTGATGGGAGTAGGCATTCAAATTTCTCTAGATGAAGTTACTAATCAAATTGTTGTAGTATCTCCCATAGAAGGAACTCCAGCATCTATTGCGGGAATTAAGCCTAAAGATATTATTGTATCCATAGATGGTAAGAGTATTGAAGGCCTGAGCATAGATAGTGCCGTTAAACTTATTCGAGGTAAAAAAGGAACGAAGGTTGTATTAGGTATAATTAGAGATAATAAGTTATTAAATATCTCGTTAATAAGAGATAGAATTGAAATTGATGTAGTTGATAGTCGAATAAATAATACAGTTATAGGTGCGAAAATTGGTTATCTAAGGTTAAAACAATTCAATGCAAAATCTCCAAAAGAAATGAGTTTATCGATTAAGAAATTAGAAAAACAACAACCTTTTGGTTATGTATTAGACCTTAGAAGTAATCCTGGTGGCTTGCTTGAGGCAAGTATTGAAATAGCTAGACAGTGGATAAATACAGGAATTATTGTTAGTACTAAAACAAAAGATGGTATTACTGATATTAGGAAAGCAAAAGGTAGAGCCCTAACTAATAGACCAGTAGTGGTTTTAATCGATGAAGGATCTGCGAGTGCTAGTGAGATTCTCTCTGGAGCAATTAAAGATAATAAAAGAGGAGTATTGGTTGGGAAAAAGACTTTTGGTAAAGGACTAGTTCAGTCTGTAAGGTCTCTTTCAGATGGATCAGGCCTAACAGTTACTGTCGCTAAATATTTAACACCAAGTGGTAAAGATATTAATAAAAATGGAATAGAACCTGACATTAAAGCAGATCTTGTATTAGATGATAACAATAAATTAACAAATTCAGATCTAGGAACTTTAAAAGATAGTCAATATATAGTGGCTGAAAATATATTACTTAAAAAGTTTAGGATTAAAAGTAATCAAAATTCTTATGACCCCTTAAAAACTAATTTAGGCTACGCTTTAAAAAAATAATTAAGACTTATCAATTCTCCTGTATCCATACCAGTCAGGAATAAGTTGTTCATTTCTTTGTTCAGGATCAAGTATTAGATTTATTTCCCAATTTTTTATTTTAATAGAGTGCAAATCGTCAATTTGCTCCAAATAATTTATACTTGTGTGGTCATCATTATGTTTGTCTTTTAAATTTGTTTCCCAATTTTTTTTTGCTCTTTTTTTTGCCTCAGTTGCTTTTTCTGCAACAATTAGATTGAATTCGTGTTCCTCATACATCTTTTTTGGATTGTAGCCGCCTAAATTAACAAACCAAAGGGATAAATTTTCTGTTTTTGGACTATTTAAAATATCTTTATTGGATTTAGTTACGATGATCTTATATCCATCAACATATTTAATACACTTATAACTATCAATATGAAGTCCACTTTTCTTCCCTAACCATTGTTTTCTCAGTTCAGGAAATGTATCCTCTATTGTTTCACCTATAACCCATCTTACATCGTGTATTTCTATATTACTTTTTAAACTTCTTCCCCCTAATACAACAATAAAAAGGGATAAATCCATAAGATTTATCAATTACTCATATCCAACATTTTTTTCATTGGTTTATATGCCATTGCTCTAATGTGTTCATCCATTTTTAGTTCTGGGCTCATTTCTTTTAAACACTCATAAACTTTCTCCAAGGTATTCATTCTCATATATGGACATTCATTGCAACTACATCCATCTAATCCAGGAACTTCAATATATTTCTTTAGAGGGTCTTTTAACCTCATTTGATGGATTATTCCCGGTTCAGTAAGCACTATGAATTTATCGTTCTTGCTTTTTTGAGAGTAATGCAGCAATTTGCTAGTTGAGCCAATAAAATCAGCTAAATCTAATAGATTTTGTTGACACTCTGGGTGGGCAAGTACTTCGGCTGTTGGGTTCTTTATTTTTAACTTTAAAAGAGATTCTTCGTTAAAAGTCTCATGAACAAGACATCTTCCAGGCCATAAGGTTAATTTTCGGCCACTCTGACGTTCAACCCATCTACCAAGGTTCCTGTCTGGCGAAAATAAAATTGGTAAATCTTTGGGTAATTGTTTTACAAGATCAACAGCATTACTACTTGTACAAATTAAATCGCTTTTTGCTTTTACTGCTGCGCTGCAATTTATGTAACTGATTGCAAAATGATTTGGATGTTTATCTAAGAATTTTTGGAAGTCTTCTGGTTGGCAGTCATCTGCAAGAGTACATCCAGCATCAAAGTCAGGAAGAAGAACAGTTTTATCTGGACATAGGATCTTTGCTGTTTCAGCCATGAAATGAACGCCACAAAAAACAATTACGTCAGCATTTGTCTCCGAGGCTTTTCTGGATAACTCAAGTGAATCTCCAATAAAATCAGCTATGTCTTGTATTGCAGGTTCTTGATAGTAATGAGCAAGAATTATTGCATTTCTTTTTTCTCGCAAAAAATTGATCCCATCAATGAGATTATTGCTTTTATTTGAGACTGATATATCAGTCTTGTAATAGGAAACAGTGGTAATTAGTTTCCAAATGAACTCGTTGGGGCAGTATAGAGGTTAATTTCCTAAATAATCTGTCAGATATCCGAATTGCTATTGCTGGGGATTTGCATGGGTCATGGAGTCAGGATGATCTGGATTTGCTTTTGGCACTAAATCCAGATGGGGTTTTATTTGTTGGCGACTTGTCAGATGGTGATTTAAGAATTGTTCGGGCAATAAGTAAAATTTCTATTCCAACATCAGTAATACTTGGAAATCACGATAGAGGTAAAGACGGATCTGGTGAAATTCTAAAAGCTCAACTGGATTTGTTGGGTGATAAGAATTGTGCCTGGAATTTGTCCAAATGGAAATTAAATGAGCTGTCAGTCGTTGGAGCCAGACCTTGCAGTGGTGGTGGTGGATTTTTCTTAACACAAGAAGTTAAGTCTGTATTCGGGGCGGTAAGCCTTGATGAATCTGTCTTTAGGATCGTTTCTGCTGCCAAGTCTGCACCATTAGATTTCCCTTTATTAATACTTGCTCATTCAGGACCAGTCGGTCTTGGGTCAGAGTCATCAAGCCTTTGTGGCAGAGATTGGAAATTGCCATCAATGGATTGGGGAGATAAAGATCTTGGTATCGCAATAGATCAAATTCGTAAATTTAGGGTCCCAGAATTAGTCGTCTTCGGTCACACTCATCATCAATTAAGAATTGGAGGAAATCGTACAAGAAAAACTTTTACTCAAGATCTATGGGGAACGTCATATTTAAATGCAGCTTGTGTTCCCAGAAGAGGTATTGATTCTGCAGGTGAGAATTTATGTCATTTCTCTTGGGTTGAGTTTTCGAATGGCAAGCTCATGCACGCATCACATAGATGGTTCAGGAATGATGCATCATTAGCTTATAAAGAGATTTTGTTGAATCAAAATAATAAGGATTGATTTAATTTAAGTTTTCTCTAAACGATTTTCATTTAATTTTTTGATTTAAATCAGGATCCTTAAATTTTTTTTCTGCGATCAAATAAGCACCAACAGCAGAACCTATAAATCCCAAAATATTTCTCATTAAAGGCAAAACATCATTAGTTCTTGTCACTACTGGAGCAATGCCAAAAATTCCAAATAGTATTATCCAAAGAGGAGAGAGGAGCAATAGCCATCCTATTGAAAATGATTCATTACTTTCTCTTGGAGAAGCCGCGAAACCTGCAATAATCCCCCCTAACAAAGAGGTTAATAATGTCCATTGCCATTGTTCCTGAGGTAAGCCAGGTACTACTTCGCAACCTCCACGATCTAAACAAGTTTCTACTGCTTTGATTGAAGCTAATATCGCACCATCTTCACCGTTATCTCTTACATAAAATTGGTTTCCAAATCTTGTTTGTAATTCCACCCAAAAGATTCTGGGCATTAGGGCAAAATAGGCATCTCCAACATTAAAACTAAGCAAATTCCCTCCTCTGGGGTCGGCAATTATAAGTAAGCTTGTCTCATCAAGATCCCAATAGTCTTTGACAGCTAAGCCAGGGGTTTGTTCATATTGCGACAAAACCCTGATTTTCCATCCCGTTTCTTGTTCATAAGTATTAAGTGAGGTTTCTAAATCTAACCTTTGTTTCTGACTTAGAGCTTTTGCAAGATCGATTATTGGTGTTTGTTCTTTTGGTAAGAGTTCAGGATTATCGTAAGCAAATGTTCGACCTCCCATTGAAAATATTATTACTAGTCCCAGACAGAAAATTATGACTTTCTTAAATGATTTTTTTAGCATGTGCTTGATTCTTTCTGAACGTATTCTCCATCATGATTGACCCGACTGCGAGATGTCCAAAATGGTTGATCGAACGCATTATTGATTGTGGTGGCTCAATAAGCTTCCATAGGTATATGGATTTGGTTTTAAATGATCCTGAAAATGGATTTTATTCAACTGGAAGATTAAATATTGGAAGGGATGGAGATTTTTGCACCTCACCATCTTTGGGGAATGATTTTGCACGTTTATTAGCTATTCAAATTGTTGATTGGTTTCAAGATTTAGAAAGATCAGGAACCAAATCTGAAAAATTTTCTCTTGTTGAAATTGGACCAGGAGAAGGAACTTTATCAAGGGACTTAATAGTAGCTATTGCTGAAATTTCACCGGCTTTAATCAGTAAAATTGAGCTTGTTTTAATTGAATTAAATTTAGGGATGAGAAAACGACAAGAAAAAGTAGTTAATAACTTAGAGGGGATTAAGCTTCGCTGGAGCAACATCGAAGACCTCATTCTAAGGCCAGTGACAGGTGTAGTTATTGCAAATGAGGTTTTAGATGCTTTACCAGTAGAGAGATTAGTTTTCACCGAAAATAATGTGTTTAGACAAGGAGTTTCTTTGAGAAAAACAAATGATGAATATTTTTTGGAGTTTGTTGACCTCAGCCCCACTTCAGAAATTATGAAATTTTTGCGGGATTCGAGTAGTCTTTTAAATATTGAGTTCCCACCAAAGGGTATTTGTGACAGATGGATTACAGAATGGCATTGTGATTTGCCGAATTTGTTTGGAAGATTGTCTAAGATATTAATCAATGGCTCATTATTAGTTGTTGATTATGCGATGGAATCGAAGCGATATTACAGTGCAATTAGAAAGGACGGTACTCTTATTTCTTACAGGAATCAAAAAGCTAATTCAAATATTTTGAAAGACCCTGGTTTAAGTGATTTAACAGCACATTTATGTATTGAATCAACTATTCATTATGCCTTGACCAACGGATGGAAGTTTATGGGTGAGACTAGGCAGGGACAAGCTCTATTGGCATTAGGATTATCAAAATTTCTTTATTCTCTTCAAAACATAAGTAGCCAAGATTTGTCGGACGCTTTAAATCGAAGAGAGTCATTGTTGAGGCTTGTTGATCCAATAGGATTGGGGGAATTTAGGTGGTTAGCTTTCCAAAAAGAGAAAAGTTATGATCTGGTTTTAAGCAATCGTTTTCTTGAAGAGCCAATTAACTAAGTTTTTGTAAGCATTCATCTATTTCTTCATTAGAGATATCATTAAATAATCTTACCTCACCAATTTTTAAGGGCATAACGAAACTCACTTTGCCGTTTTTGACTTTTTTATCTCCTTGAAGTGAGCTTAGAACACTTTCTAGTTCAAGCCTAGGCCACTTAGTTGGTAAACCGGCTTTCTCTATTAATCTTTTCTGCCTGTTCGCGTCAATCTCTTCCCATAGCCCCCTTTGAAGCGCTAATTGACCCACTGCAACCATTCCCATCGCTACTGCTTCACCATGAAGCCATGTCCCATAGCCACAAAGATTTTCTATTACGTGGCCAAATGTGTGTCCATAATTTAAGAATGCTCTAACTCCACTTTCCTTTTCATCTTTTACAACAATTTCTGCCTTGGATTTTGCAGAACGCTTAATTATTTCTATTAGCAGCCTATCATTTATTCTTGATAGATCAGATATATTATCTTCCTTTTCTAGAAGTTCGAATAGTTCTAGGTCTGATATAATTCCGTACTTTATTATTTCAGCCATACCTGCTTTGAATTCTCTTGCTGGGAGAGTAAATAATGTCTTGGGGTCTATTAACACTAATCTGGGTTGATGAAAAGCACCTATAAGATTTTTACCTTTTGAATGATTTATGCCTGTTTTGCCACCAATGGAAGCATCAACCATGGCAAGTAAAGTTGTAGGGATTTGGACTACATTAATTCCACGCAACCATGTAGCAGCTGCAAATCCAGTCATGTCTCCAATTACACCACCTCCAAGGGCAATCATTAACGATCCTCTCTCTAACCTGGCTTCATAGGCCGCATCTTGGATTAAATCTATAGAAGATTGATTTTTTTGTTCTTCTCCTGCTTTTAATATTAATAGTTTTGGATTAAATTTATTTTTAATTAGACTTTTAATTATGCAATCACTGTAATGAACTGAGATTTCCTTATTGGAAACGACTAATACTTTTAGTCCATCTTTAAAACCAATTTTACACAGCTCATCTCCTAAGCATTCAAGACTATTTTCCCCTATCACTATCTCGTACGGGTTGCTAGTTAAAGAGACTTTTATATGGAGGTTGTCTTTATTCACAGTTGTGAGGATGAAAGATTTTTTTTTGATGATTTATTAGGCTAAACCACCAAAAGATGTTAGTAACTTTATGGTTGATGAACATATTGAATAAACCAATGATATATGTTCGAATGCGTTAAGTATTTATTTCAGGATCATAATAATCACATGGTGGAATATTCTTTGGGTTGTGAATAAAGGATGTTTTTATTAAAATCGAAATTTGTAATTGTTTCTATTTTTTGTACGAAATTTTTGTTGTTTGCCTACAAGTGCACAAAGCTTTCAAAATGAGGTCTTGAACTAATGATTGGGGTTGTGGGTGGAGGACAGTTGGCAATGCTTCTTGTTGAGGCTGGAAAGAAAAGAGATGTTGATGTCGTTGTTCAGACAGCAGCTAAAACTGATCCTGCTGCTAAAAAGACAAATCAAGTAGTTCTTCTTGATCCTACTAATGTAGAGGGTACAAAACTTCTTGCGGAAAAGTCTCGCTTGATTACTTTTGAAAATGAGTGGGTTGATATCCCAAGTTTACTTTCTCTTCAAAACAATGGAGTTTCTTTTGTCCCCAGTCTTCAATCAATAAAACCGTTAATTAATAAAATAACTCAAAGAGAGTTATTAAACAGTCTTGATATCCCTTGTCCTGATTGGCTCCCTATACCTTTAGAAAAATCATCGAAAATTGAAATTCCTTCCGATTGGGAATTCCCATTGATGGCAAAAGCTGCTAAAGGCGGATATGACGGTAAAGGAACTAAAATTATAAAAAATTTAAAACAACTTCAAGAATTCTTTCAGATTCAAAGGAATGAGCAATGGATGTTAGAAAAATGGGTCTCTTACGATAAAGAGTTATCAATTGTTTCTAGTAGGGATTCAAAAGGAATTGTTAGAAGTTTGCCAATCGTAGAGACATACCAATCTAAGCAAGTATGTGACTGGGTCCTTGCTCCAGCAGATATAAATCACGACGTTGATCTTATGGTAAAAAATATCGTATCTTCCTTGCTTGCTGAGTTGGATTATGTAGGAGTTCTTGCTATTGAATTTTTCTATGGATCTGAAGGATTACTTGTAAATGAAATAGCTCCAAGGACTCATAACTCAGGTCATTTTTCTATAGATGCTTGTACTAGCAGCCAGTTTGATCAGCAAATATGTATCACTTCTGGTATTGATGTACCTATGCCTGAAATGCTTGTTAATGGCGCTTTGATGGCAAATTTGCTTGGTTTGCAAAAAAACTATCCAATATCACTCGCTCAGAGGTTGGAAGATTTAAGGGCTATTCCAGGTATAAATGTTCATTGGTATGAAAAAGAGGAAGAAAAAAAAGGAAGGAAGCTTGGACACGTTACTTATCTATTGAAGAATAAAGATGCTTTGTCTAGAAAAAAAGAAGCATTAGATGTTTTAAAAACCATAAGATCAATTTGGCCTAACTTTTGATGATATTTGGTTTAGATTGTTCAAGTACTGCTTTGTTGGTAAAAGCCTTCTAAAGTGCTCTGATCTGACTCTCTTTCGATATGGGGACGCTGTCGTGAAAGCAACGTATACCAGCTGGTTCTGGAAACGAAGCTTCACTTTGATTCCCCCTCTGGTTCTTCCAGGTCGATGCTTCTTGGGCTTTACGGCTAAGCGGTACTTACTATTAGCCCAAATTATAAAGAAAATAAATTGTCAGTAAAAATTTAATCAATTATGTATAAATATTTTTTATCTTTACCTTCCGTTTTGGACAATATGAACAATTGATTTCAAGAGGCTAATCCTTTAGCTTGGCGAACTTTTCTAAGTAACTCATGATCTTCTCGTGCCCTTTTATCAAGTATGGCAATGTCCTTTCTGGCTTTTTGATCAACTTTCTGAATATCTTCTCTTGCTCTTTGATCGAGAAGTGCAACGTCTTTTCTTGCTCTTTGATCTATGTTCTCAAGATCGGCTCTAGCTCGTTGGTCAGCATTCTCTAAATCAATTTTAGCTCTTTCTACCATGCTCGTCATTGAGTCGATCATCATTGTTAAAGCTGCGGGAACAGGCTTCTCGGTTGATGAAAATGAGGATTTTTCATTTAAACCAATACCAGTTTTCGCTTGATTCGAAGCCATAGATTTAATTAAAATAGCCTCCCATTAATCAGAAGCTTTATTTTTATCCTCCTATTATCTCTTTTTATTAGCCCAAAAAAACCAAAATCTTCTGAAGAAAAACGAGATGTAATAGAAGCTTGATCAGTCTGTTTTAAAAGCTAATTTCTCTTCGTTTGAGCTATCATAAAATTTATATCTTATGATCAGTTAATATGGGATCTAAAAATTAAAAGTTAATTATGCAGTTTTAGGTGCTCAAAAAAACTTAATCTCTTTTGATTAAATAGGTTCTAATTCCATGGTTTAATGTATAGATATTGTTTCATTTTGGATAAAGCCTAGCTATTATTTCTTTATGCTTTTATGAATCTTCATTAAGCCTTAAGAAGATGATATAGAACAAAACACTTATAAAGATTAATCCTATGAATAGTATCCAAAAACCATTAAATACTGTATGAGATAAATAGTTAATATAAAAAGAATTAGCGCTCCTTACTATTAAACAAAAATCAATTTTTTTATCATATCTAAAAAAATAGAAAAAGTATGAATTTCATTTCATTTTTTAAACTCTAAATTTATGGCCCAGAATATAAATTGTTCATTTACCGTAATGAGGATTTCTACGCATTAACACATTCTTAAATTACATTAGAATTTAAAATTAATATTATTATTTTTTAAAATGGAAGAAACTCATAACTATGCTATGAACCTTGTCGTGCCTTTAATGGGAATTGCTCCATTGCTAATGCTTTTTGTACTTAAAGGCGATAAAAAATCCAAGGCTAGAAAAAACTGGACTAGATCTACTAACTAGATTTTATAAATTTAAAATAAAAGATAAATATCTTTTATTAGATGGAATTAAATTGAAAATATAATATCTTTCTCATTCTTCATTTATTTATACGTATCTATATATAGTTTCATGATAAATCTGTAAAACCTTAGATTTTCCACTAAATCTAGCTTTCAATAAAGGGATGTTCGGTTTTTACACACAGAATCCTAATCTTTTCGCTATCTTAGTAGGAATTCTAAATACTCTTAGATTCTACTTTTAATGTCAATAAGATTAATCCCGATAGAAAAAAACGAGACACAGCAATTTGCGAAGTTTTTTCTTAAAGACTTAAAAACTAAAACAATTGATTATCAAAGCGAAAATGTCGAAATCTCTGAATTTAAATTTTCATCTGCCAGTTAATTTTTTATCTTAAAATATACATATTAACGGTAAATCACCTCATTATTGGCCCTTGTCTAAATTATTTTTTTATAGTAAAAATAATTTACTTTCCCTTCAATCTAAGTTATTTCATATTCTTTTAAGCAATATTAAAATTTTTAAAAAATAAAATAATAAAAAAATTTGTTTAGTGTTTTATACCTAATCTTTTTCCAAAAACAAAGACAATCTAAAAATAAAATTGAAATTTAAAAAATTATGCTAACTATAATTTAGTTTTATATAGGAACATGAGTAAACCTATTCAAAGAAGAACTACTCTTAAATGGAGACCTGATGGGGAATTGTCTTCTCTTGATATGACTAGAATAATTCGGCTTCTTGCTAACAAGGAATTAACAGAATGTGTGTTGGCATGTGATGCTAATAAAAGATCTTCAGAGATATTGTTTCACTTAAAAGAACGTTGATAAGTGCATTTACCTAAAAAAGTTTTGTTAATTTATCAAGAAATCTAATCGTTCAATAGTATATTTAAATACTAATTGTTTTAAAAAAAAATATGAAAACTGCACAAGACAGATATTTTGAATGTTTAGAAGTTTGTATTGAAGATGAGCAGGGAAAGTCTTGTCGTCAAGTGTGTGCACCTATTTTGAATGATGATCCTTATGATCACCCTACAGTTCCAATTACTAATAATAAGTAAATCTTTATTTATAAAATATTAAGTATCCAATAATTATATAAAATAAATATACTCAATTGCAAATATAATTGGATCTTTAAATAGTTAATTGTTTATTCATAGTATTTTGTAAGTTAATGGTCACTTTTTTTATTGGAAGTTTAATTCAAAAGTTGTTTTAGCTAAAATTAATTAAATTTACTTGTTTATGGAAACACCTATTTC
Source organism: Prochlorococcus sp. AG-402-G19 (assembly GCA_003279455.1). Taxonomy (GTDB): domain Bacteria; phylum Cyanobacteriota; class Cyanobacteriia; order PCC-6307; family Cyanobiaceae; genus Prochlorococcus_B. Next base: position 6,305 of record QCHU01000003.1, on the reverse strand, counting down.
TCATATCAATTTATCTAGTGCAATTCTTGCTTTGTACGTAATTGGGTATCAAATATCAATATGTTCTGATTGGAGTTGGATTCCAATGAATAAGGAGGATTATCAACTGCCTTATGAAGACAAATGGAGCCGTATTGGATAAAAATTCTTGCCTAGATATTATTTTTTAATTTCAATAAATTAAAAAATATAGTAAAGATATATAGTCTAATACTCTTATAAAAAAAGTATACATAATCTTGCATTTTAGTTCAAAGTTAACCAGATTTTGGATATATATAAATGGTCTAATTAGATGTTTTGAACTACGTGAAATAAGCCAAATGAATATCCCCCAATAAGTATCCACCCCAGTATTGCTGAAATTATAGTTGACCTTCTGTTATGCCTTCTTATAGCGTTCTCTATCATTTCATTCACATCTTCTCTGTTTATCAAATTTGTTGGTTTTGGATTAGTAGAAGTCATTGTTTTGTAAATTTGATGCTTTGAGATGAATTTTTAAATCTTGCCTTACTAAATCTATGTAAAGATTAATTAGCTTGGAGAAAGGAAGTCGTTCCTAACCACATGGGGTGCATGCTGAAATCGATGGTGAAGATTTATGTAAACATTTGTAAAGATCATAGTAGATTTTTTTATTGGTTGTGTAGGTAAAATCACTTGATTAAGATTTTTCCATCCAAATTCTTAATTTGGCAGTAGAAATTGCTGCCTATCAAGGATTTAATTGACTTATTAAGAAAAGCTCGTTTTCTCCTCTCATCCAAAAATGATCAATATCAAGCTTATCAGCGAATAATTAGTGATCAATTATTGTGCATCACTTTCCGTTCTATATTGTGTATTAAATTGGTTTATTGGCTTTGCATTAAAGCTCATCCACCACAAATCTTGTATTTAGGTATAGATTAAATATGGTAAATAGATTTAGCCCTAAAAAAGCTAGCTTGGCTATTATGATTTTAAGTACATTTATTTATTTAGTTATTAGATAAGCGTAAACCAGATAAATTAACCCTAAAATTCCATACAAAAAATTAATTTTATATGAATCAACTATGAGTGATTTAAATTTTTTGTTTTTGTTTAAGAGTTATTTTTCTATTTACAAAATATTTAGGAATTATTCTCGTTATTATCTTTTTCATGCCTCTCTAGTAGTTTTTTAGTTAGGTATGGATATGACGCTTGATGCTTTTCCTTCCATTCTTTGTGTTCTTTTATTTGATTTTTTAACTTTTCTAAACTTTCTTTTTCTTCTGGGTAAAACCTCTCTAAATATTCGGGGCTTAGATTTATATTCCCTTCAAATTCATATACCATCTCTTCGAAAGACTCGCATATTCCTAGTATATCTGCCATAAAATCCTCGAACTCATCAATATTTATTTCTTGAAGAACTTTTCTTAATTTACTTTGACTTGTTTCCTCAGGTTCCCATTCTTTTTTTAATACATGTAGTAGATTTAGTTGACCAACCCTATCAAGAAGATCCCATTTGGATGCATCATCAGCGGAATAAAAATAAGAGCCATCCCCAGACTGATAAAATTTTCCTCTTTCTTTATCCATTTAGATTGAAAAAAAATGCTATTAAATTCTCTTTAATAGGTTTTAAGTGGTTAAACATTTGATTAATTTTCTTTTCATTGAATTTGAGTGTTTTGTAATGTATTAAAAATTATTTTTTAGTATCAATATTAGAATAGCATTTCTTTTGACACGATTCTATTTTTTTGTTTATTGTTAGATTTATCTCTTTGATGTATTCATATTATATTCTGACTGATTAATTATAATTTTTTTAATCAAAGAAATCTAATGGAAAGGGACCAATAGTTTTTGAACTCAATGAATTATCATAATTTTGACAGCTAATTAATATCCCTTCTCCCAATCCATATTCAATTCTTGCGTGAATTTCTCCTGTTTTTTGATTCGCTTTTAAGAAGATTGGGCCTTCAGAGCTAGGTAATGTAATGCATTTCATCTCTTTGTATTTAAATTTTTCTTCTAACCTTCTAATTGCATTGATTCCTTTTTGTAATGAAGGCGCCATAATTCCTATAGTTACCCAATCTGTTTTCTTGATAAGTTGTCTTAGCTCTTTAAGAAGTTTTATTGATTGTCCTTTATTTAATTTAGGGGCAGATCTCAATTTATCAAGATCTTCTAATGTGCATATTTTAAGATCTTGATTTGACATTTACATAGACATTTTAAGTATTTTATCAGCTATCTCTCACTTTTTCTATTGTTTAATTGGTTAATAATAATTTTATGTTTATTTTATTAAAACTATTTCTAACTATATTACTAATAGAATCTGAATAAAAAAAATATAACCTATTGTGTCTAATGTAAACATACATATTCTTTTCTATAAGGATATATTTTAATTATTTTTAATTCATTGTTAGGTTCTATATAGTCTCCTATTTAATTTAGATTATTCGATTCTTTTATCCTTCTGGATTCATGAAGTATTTCCAGTTCATTATAGATATTACGTAATGTTTGTTGTATTTCCTCTGTCTTATCTATTGCTCCAAGCGAGTTCATGGCTTTTATAAGGCTTTCTTTGGCTTCTATTAACCCTCGACATTGGGTGCTGCCAGCTTCTGAGGACATCTTTTTCCGTTGATTATGTAAAATTATTATATCTATTTTTTCAACCTCTTTAAGAATTTATTTTATTACTTCTTCATCTTCACTTTAGATTCTTAGACTTGACGAAGCCTCTTTTTTTATTTAAAAAAACAAAGAAGACTTTATTTTTTGATGGCAAAAGTAGAAAACTTAGAAGCTCCTATTGGTTGGCTTATAGATCCTCACAATAAATGGGCTATTCATTTTGACTTTAAAAAGGTATCGAATGAAAAAGAAAAGAGCTCTACAGATTTCACTATTGACATGTGGGGAGTTGTTCCAAATGGAAAACCTATGAAGTTTAAAAGCAGAAGAAAGGTCACAAAACAAGACTCTCAAAAGACTTGGCAGCAATTGATTGATTCCAATTGGGTTGAATTCGATTATAAATCGACCAAGACAGCTTAAAAAAACTTAAGGTTTTGCATTCTTCTGCTAAATAGTTATCATCAATTTGTTTGTTTTATGATTTTGTAAATTGCAATATACGTTCTATAAACTTTTTAAGCTATGTATTATATTTTTAGCTGTAATTGCCTCTTGGACTTCAATTGTTTTGATATCAGATCCCAAATATAATTTAGAAATTAAGGAATTAATAACTAAAATGTATTTGAATCAAAAGAATTTTATTTACAATGTGAAGGATCTATCTATTTTGTTGATGAAAGATGCTAATCAACGTTTTTCCGACAATAATCAAGAATTATTTGATAACAAATCTATAAAGTAGATTAATAATTTAGATCTTTGAAATTCTAGTAAAAATTGAAGAACACTATTGTTCATTTCTAAGTAATTAATTAGAAGATCAATTATTTAATAAGTTAATATCTTATTTTGCCCTGGCTTGTAATCTATGCAAGAATTGTGATTTACATTTTATTGCTTGCTATAAATATAGACCATAAAAATAATAAGCTCGCACTATTTAATCTTATTAATCGTTTGATATCCATTCAAGATCATAAGATGTGAATAATAATTATATACTAAAGCCATTTATAATTTTTTAACTAATTAAGTGCATATTATATATATACTTCCTACTTAATTTAGATTTAATCCTCCTTTTTAGTGAAATTATGTTAGATTGTACAAAAATATCTACTGTTATGTACAGCAAATGAATGAAATATTATTTAATTTGAATAATATAAGGACGGAAATATCTTTTAAATCATTTGATGAACTTCGCAGGATTTTATCTTTTTATCAAAAAAATAATCTTACTAAAATTAATATACCATGTAAAAATAATTTAAAAAAAGATTTTCTATTGAAGTCTATTAAAATAACAAAAGAGGAGTTTCCAAGTATAGATATTATCCCTCATTTTAGTATTCTCCATGAATTCAGACGAAATAGGCAAAATACTCAGGATTCTCTTGTTGTATTTCTTCGGATTGTAAAATATTTGGGGTGTAAGCAAGTACTTCTTGTCTCTGGTTCTCAAAAAAGGTCGACTTTAGATTCTGTTTCAGCTTTATCCTTTCTTAAGGAGAATCAGGTATCTCATAGTGAAGACTTATCTATTGGAGTTGCATTCAATCCTTATTTGCCTACCTTTCTTTTTGAAGAAGAGATAATTAGACTGGAAAAGAAACTTAAATCCGGTCTGGTAGGCTCTATCTGGATTCAATTTGGCACTGATTATGATCTTTTACAGACCCGAATTAAAGTATTAAGAAATATTGTAAATATTACCATGAAAAATAAATTTAAGAATTCAAATATACAGTTTTATGGGAGTATTTTAATTCCTTCAAAGCAATTTCTAGCTAGATTTAAGTTCAGGCCATGGAAAGGTGTATATTGCTCTACTAAATTCTTGGATTCACTAGACTTTGCTAACAGCGTAGTAAAAGATATATTATTAATTTATAAACAGAATATGATCTATCCAATAATTGAAACTAATATTATTACAGATGATCATTTGAAAACATTAAATAATAACTTTCTAAATATGTAGTAGTAATAATCTGAAAGTATTCCAAATATTTGTTTATTATTCTAACTTATTTCTTGGGTTCTAATTTATATATTAATTCCTATAAATGTATAAAAGATATACTCTTTTCATAAATTCCTTACAGAATTGAATGATGATTCAAAGTATTCATTCCTTTTGTTTTTTTAAGATGTCTATGGGAATGTGCCGATATGTGATTTAGCTGAGTGGGAGTCTAATTAATAAGATTAATGATATTCTTGATTGCTTCATCTCCTTGTCTGATTTTAAATTTTAACAAATGCCACTTATTTAGACCATTTTGTGAAAATGTTCATAGCTTTTGTCTTTCTCTTTTATCCGTACTTTTACCTTTTTATTCTTAGATTAATTTTTTCCTTTGAGAGCAGTTCCTTTTGATACTTGATTTGGCTAGTTCAACATGAGAGCTTCTGCGTTTATTTTTTCGAATGTACTTAAGTCTTTGTAGTCTTTTATGCAAAACCCTTTAGCTCCTTTTATTGCTTTGTTCTTACTTTCAGTTCATGCATACTTCGCGGTCGAAGCAAAATCCCATTAATTTATTAAGAAGCGATAAGTTAAAAATGTTTTCATCACGAAAAAACAAAGTTCAAAAGGCCATTCCTCAAACAAGCTCCTTTGCTGCTGAGACTTTTTTACTAAGGAGAGGCTCTGAATCTACTCGCTATAAGATTGTTGCCTTGATGATGTTCATTGCTGGATTTGGCCTACTTACTTTGGGTACATGGGTTCTCAATGATTTTAATTTTCTCACTTTCACCAATTAATAATTTTTAATTTTTTTCGTATGTCTTCTTCGAATAATAAAAGTTCTTCATAAATTTAATAGTTGTTCTTTTATGATTCTCGTTGGAATCTGTTTTTAATCTAGTATTCTAGTTTGTAGTTTATTTTTTTGAATGTCAAACTCCTGGGATAAATATTTTTCTCACTATTCTGACTGGGATGATGCTCATTGTTTTAATGTAAGACTGGAACTAAAGTTTGAAGAGAATTTAAAGAGTTTAGGTTATGTTGAATACGTGAATTCTGAAGATTTGTTTATTTTAGAAAATAATATAGCTAACAGTACTTTTCCTAAAAGCAAAACATACATTAAAAATAAAAATGAGATAAAGCTATCTTTTGAAGTACCTTACGATTGGTCGATTGATACAGATTGGGAGGATAAAGCTCTTGTTCTTCTTGGATTGCCTGAAGAGTGGGTTATAGACTCATCTGTTGAAGATAGCTGAATTTTTAAATATAAGATTTTTGATTTGATAAAGTTCTGTTTGTTTTTAAGAGTAGAAGATTAGTGCAAGACCTTTTTGAGTGAGATGAAATTCTCTTTCTTCTCGACTTAAATCCATAGATAATTCCTCTCCTTCTTTAATTGCTTGTTCATAGGGAGGTTTTGAAGGAGAAATTCCTTTATAAATTGCTGCAATCCCTAATGGAGTTGCGTTCCATGCGAAATTAGCTGTTTCTCCAATTGGAGGCTGATTCAAAGCTTCTTCAAGGAGATTAGTTGAGTTTGATTTTTGGCGAGTTGTTGTTGTCATGTTTATATTTAAGATTTCTTATAAAAAAAACTTTTGGGTGATCCTTAGAAGAACTAATACAATTACGTTCTAATCCATTGATTTGATTTATGTGTGATTTTTGTTGATCTCTG
>QCHU01000002.1 GCA_003279455.1 Prochlorococcus sp. AG-402-G19 | reverse complement strand
AAATCGAAAAATTTTGCCTATTCAAGCACCCAGATCACAATCATTTTCAAAATATTGGCTAGTTGCAACGAAGTAATGCAATAAATTTAATTTTCTTTAAATAAATAAAGATATTTTGAACTTAACTCGAAAAATAAGTCCATTCGAGAGCGATCTATAAAAAAAGCAACTGAAGAGAAAAGAGAATTAAAGAAAAAAAATATGTCCATACACAAATACCTCACCAACTTAAAATATTATCAAAGAGAAATAATTCTCTTATACTAACTAAGCAAACTATTAAAAATCAAATAAAAATCTGATATATTAATCGAGATGAAAGGCTTTTTTAGACTTGAAAGCAAATATAGAAATAGCTCAATCCTTCTTTCAACAATATAAATATCAAGAAACAATTGATATTTGTAATGAAATCTTAGCTAATGATAGCAACTCAATAGAAGCTATAAAGCTAATAGCAAAATCTTTATTAGCAACAAAAGATATAGAAGATAGCCTGTTATATCTAAATAGAGGGTTGAATATGAAACCTGATGATTATGAATTAATCAAAGACCTAGGTAATGCTTATCAAGCTATCGGAGATCTTAAAACTGCTAAAGATTTCTATCACAAAGCATTAGCAATTAATAGTTCCTATGCCCATGCACTAACTAATCTTGGAAGCATTGAACTCAAAATGGGAAATAATGAAAAAGCATTATCCTTCCTCAAAAAAGCAACTGAATCTGATCCAAAATTAGCTGCTGCTTGGCTGAATCTAGCGAATGGTTTTTCTCAATCCAGAAAGCCATTAAAAGCTGAAACAGCTTGCCGAAAATCAATAGAACTGAACCCCAAACTATTTAATTCTCATTTCCTTCTTGGGAGCATCCTTATGGGGCAAAAAAAGCTACAAGAAGCAGAAATATTCAGTCGGAAAGCAATAGAACTTGATCCCACTGTATTTAATTCGTATTTCCTTCTTGGAAACATCCTTATGGCGCAAGATAGACTACAAGAAGCAGAAAAAGCATTTCGTAAAACTATTGAACTCAAGCCAGATTTCTTTCAAGCTCATCTAAACCTGGGCGCAGTTTTAAAAGACTTAGGGCAACTAGATGAAGCAGAAATATCCAGTCGGAAAGCAATGGAGCTTAATCCCACTCTCTTTAATTCGCATTTTCTTCTTGGGAGCATCCTTATGGGGCAAAAAAAACCACAAGATGCAGAAAAAGCATTTCGCAAAACTATTGAAATCAAGCCAGATTTCTTTCAAGCTCATCTAAACCTGGGCGCAGTTTTAAAAGACCTAGACCAACTAGATGAAGCAGAAACATCTACTCGGAAAGCAATAGAACTTAATCCCAATGTTTTTAATTCTCATTTCCTTCTTGGCAACATTCTCATGGAAAAAAATCAACTAAAAGAAGCAGAATATCCTCTTCGCAAAACTATTGAACTAAAACCAGATTTCTTTGAAGCTCATTTAGCTCTTGGAGGATTAACAGGAAAACTTGGGAACTTCGAAGACGCAGAAATATCTACTCGTAAAGCAATTGCACTTGAACCCAATTTCTCTAATGCTTATTTAAATCTTGGAATCATATTAATAAAACTTGGCAAATTCGAAGAAGCTGAATTATCACTACGCAAATCAATTAAACTTCACCCTAATTTAGTCAATGCTCATTTAAATCTGGGAATCGCATTGATAAATCTTGGTAATTTAAAAGATGCAGAAATTTCAACTCGTAAAGCAATTGCACTTAATCCTAATTTCGCTAATGCTCATTCTATTTTAGGAACCATATTAAAAGATCTTGGCAATTTAGAAGACGCTGAAATTTCAACAGCAAAAGCAATTGAGCTTAATCCCAATTCAGCTGATAATCATTATAGAATGAGTAAGATTTTTATAGAAAAGAAAAACTATGAACAAGCATGTAACTCAATAAAAAGAGCGATCACTATAGATCCGGGGAATCATATTTACCAAGGGGAATTGACCCGGATTAATTTTATTAAAGGAGATCAAACATAAAAAATATCTAAAACTTAAAGTAATGCCTAAAGTTTATCATCAAAAAAGTCTAAATACATTATAAGAATATTTTTTATATCTTAAGCTAAGATAAATATAAATACTTCGATTTTATGCTTTACTTAGCAAGTAATTTATTGAACCGTGAGAAATCAGATGATATTAGGAAACGTTTGCTTATATCAAGTGACTGGGTGGATGGGAAGGTTTCAGCTAAGGGCTCTAGTAATTTAGCCAAGAGAAATCTTCAGTTGAATAATTGTGATGAAAAGACAAGACTTACAGATGATATAAGTAATGCGATTAAAAATAATTTATTAATCAATAATTTCACCTTTCTAGATAAAGTTTTCAATGTCTTATTTACAAGAACAGGTACAGGAATGTATTACGGACCCCATGTGGATTCTCCATATCTTCCAACTGGAAGAAGAGATCTTTCCTTTACAATTTTTTTAAATAGTCCTGATGAATATAAAGGAGGAGAATTAATTTTATATATACCCCCTGAAACGAAAACAATCAAACTTAATCAAGGAGATATAATTATATATCCAACCAGGTATTTACATGAAGTAAGGCAAGTAACTAATGGAGAAAGGATGGTTTGTGTTGGATGGATAGAAAGTCAAATCGCAAAAGATGATGAGAGAGAAGATCTTTATCTAATTAAAAGCTCTCTAGAGCAAATAATAGGAAAGCATGGAAACTCAAATGAAACGCAAAACCTTCAACTCAGTTTCAACAGATTATACAAACGCTTTTTAAATTAGTATAAATAAAGTCACTAAAAATCTATAAGATCAACAAGATAATTTTAAAAAATACAAGATATTTAAATTAATACTTTAAAAATTCTAAAGTAAAATAATTTTATTCATTCTATATCCCATTCATTAGAAGAATTAAATGAAGCAAATTCAGGCAATTCCTTCCAATCAGAACTAAAAAACTTGGCAATATCTTTATCTCGTATTAAAACACTAGTACAAGAAACCCAATCCTCTACTGGTTTTATACCAAAAAATGGGATCTCAATATAACCTAGAGAAAGTAAAATTTTAATACTTTTTCTATACCATTCACTATTATCAAAAAATATTATTCCTTTAAATTTATGATTTTCCAAAAATCTGGAAATCTTTACTCTGCTTTCTCCTGCATCAATTAAAATCACATCAAAATCATTTAAAGATTCATCTTCTAATGATCGTAAAATACTCTCTGTCTTCTTTAAATTAACTGATTTTGGTATTTCTTTAAGCATTTTTGAATACCAATCTTGATTAGTTTCAAATGAAGTAAGAGCGCTGAAATATTTAGAAAAATATAAAGTAGAGCTACCACTCCCCAATTCTAGCAACTTCTTTCCAGACCATGATTGGGTTTGGAACCAGTTCAAAAAACTATTCGTTAAAAGAGGTATAGGTTGATCATTAACTTTCATTATTTCCCCTAATTGACATGAAAATATTCCTAAACTTTCTAAATACTTATAAAAAAAATCTAATTTTGAATATGGATATATTTCTAAGTTTAAAGAATTTAATTGATCATTATTTTCATAATTTTTCTTAAAGGCCTGAAAGTGATTCCTAGCCTCTGTAATCTGTCCTAATTGGATTAATGTTTTTATATATCCTTGAAAAAATATAATATTTTTCTTTTCTAAATTCTGGCAAAATGAAAAAAAGCCTAATGCCTCTTTTTGCTTTCCTACTCTTGTTAATATGAGTGCAATACCATAATTCGCACTTACATTTGTAGAATCAACCTTAAGTACTGAAAGAAATAAAGATTGACTTTCTCCAAATTTACCTTCTTCAAGAGCTTTAAACCCTTTCTGAATAGCTACATCTATGCTGACTTTATTACTCAATTAATTCAACAAATAAAACTAGAAATATATTAATTGTAGATAATGTTCCTGACAACAATATAAACAAAAAAGCTTTCACAAGCATTTGCTGGTCTTAACTTTAATAAAACGAAGAGAGAGGATTTTTATCTGAAGCTCTGTGCCCCATCTGAGCTGAATAGAACCTGTCAATTGTTAAAAATGGGTTTTTCCCAACGACAGTCCCCAAAAAACATGAATGAATTAGCATGAATCCACATAAATGAAATTGAACTACTCTATTCATTCATATCAGTAGATTTAAGCGATCATGAACTCTTCTGAACCCGCCTGAACCTCATGAAAAATGGAGCGGGAGGTTATTCCAACTGACACGCCCAAACAACCTATGAATAGGGTTTTCAAAGAATTTGCAAAGAAACGGGAAATTCCTGCAATACTCTAAAAATATTAATTAGGAATTCTCTTTATCAAGACAATAAGATAGTAAAACCTTTGGTATTACTAAAACTTTGGTCTAGAATTGAAAGCATCAAGAGAGGGAATTAAATCTATTTTACAAAAAATAAAGCTGTTAATTTTAAATTATAAAAACATTAGAACTGCTTTGCATTACTCAAGTTACAGAGAAATGCGGGAAGTTCAGCCCAAGGACTATCTACAGATGGATAGAAGATGGAACATTTCCTAAAGTATCTCCTTAGGAAGACACTGTGTCTCATGGAGAAGGTAGGACAGAGTGGCACGGAAAAACAAGTAACTAAATATTTAGGCTTTCTAAACAATTAATTATACTAAGTAGAAATTAATTCAAAAGTTAATGTCATTAAATTATTTATTGATAGATAGAAAAATCAAATATAAATTGATCTTCTAACTAAGAAATAGAATCAGTAACAGACCTTTGGTTTTTCCAATGATCCTTTATTTGTTTTTGATTTTCGAGGTAATCATTATAAACACCTTGTCTTGGTATCTTAAAATCTTGATTAGAAATTTTCTTCATAATGGATAAAAGACTATATGGTTTATTTTTGTCCAGAGATAGTATCCCTTTTGCACATGATTCCCTATCCTGATAAGTATTTATACTTTTCATAGTGCATGAAGCAAGTACAATATTTTTATATTGATTAGCGAATGCCAAATCCCAAAAGAAAGTAGGGTGAAAATTATAAAAACCATGGTCTATTTCACCATGCATAGGAAGACAATGTATAACTATTCCATCTGTTTTCATCCATTTATGAATGCTACTAAATAATTGATAAATATTAAATACATGCTCTCCAGTGCCCAAATCAATTACACAGTCAAACTGCTTTCCAAGATCATGAGGTAGGTTTAAATCTAATCTCTTTGAAGAAGTAGTTCCATGTAAGTCAATTGAATCTATAGATTGAACATGAAAAAAAATCTTATAAAATATCTTTGCAATATCAAAACTAATAGTTCTAGAATTTTCTTTTAGAATTGAATTTAATTCAGTTACAAGATCTTCTTTTTGAGAGTCTTTAGCAAATAGTTTTATATCATCAAAAAGAACTTCTGGAGATATATCTCCATACCAATTTTGTTCTCCTATTTCCAGGATTGTATTAAAATAAGGAAGTATATTTTCCTCTCTTAATTTTTTTATAAATACATAGTGAACTGCTGCAATTGCCATTAACAAAAAAATATGGGATTATTTGAATTGATTTAATATATTTCTTCTTAGAAAAAAAGCAAGAATTTTTTATAAAACTAATGATCAACTTATGGAATTACAATATTATCTCTTCGAAATCAAAAAAAGTCTTTATCAAAATGACGGTACTATTTTCAAGTTCCAAGAAATTGAATCCCCTAAAGATTCATTCAAATAAGTAAATTTGAGCGATTTCGCAAACATTCTCCCTTAACCGTTCTGAGAGGAAATATGCCCAAAGCCATGAGCAAAAAGTTGAGGTTAGAAGCAATTAGAGGAGACTTATCAGTTGGAATCGGAAGCATTGCAAACAAGAAAAAATAATGCGATCTTAAGCAGCAGGGTCCCTTTCTTATTGCAAAAAAATTAAGGTTTCCAATACTCATCCCATTCATCCTGAAGTTCTTTCTGCGATAAAGAGTTGCAGAAACCTCTCTACTTCCTTTCTGAATTTGAGTCAGTTGCACTCAATTACACCATTAGATCTATTGCTTCTTCTTTGGTAAAGGATTTGCCTTGATTTGATTTGAATATCACTTACGAAGCAATCTCTTCCCAAGGATCATGTGAAGATAGTTCCTTAAATGGTATCAATTTAAAATCACCTCTCCTGATACCACGACAGATTAATCCGTTTGGATGTTCTCTCTTAAATATTTCAACTGCATCTTGTTTTCGTCCTGATGGAATAGTGACTTTATAAATCACATCACCTGAATCACGAATCTTGTATACAAAGTTCCAATCATATTCTTTAATATCCATTTTCAATTAACTACGTACTCATTATTGTTTTAACTCACTTTGGCTTGATAAACCATTATACAAGTACTGATCTTAAAGGGGGCGACCAAAATCTCACCCCCTTCTTTAATGCAAAAAAAATTATCTTGACGTCCTTGCCTTTAGTAATACATTTGTATTAGCGTATCTCCCTCACAAGCAATCAAAGCGTCAGTGAGCGGTGTTTTTTGTCTCTACTTCGTGATTCCCTTGACTGCTGATCTCATCAGAATCTTTACAGGAAATGTATCCACCATCAGATATCAATTACATGAATGAACCTATTAGAGAAGCATTACCAACACCATCAGGATGGTTGGTTGCCCCAGCAAGAGATTTTTGTCTGCTGTTTATTAGAGACCCGAAGTCGCTAATGGTTTCTCCTACTGTCTTCACTCAACTTTGGTTTTGCACCAAAAAAGGCATACCAACCAAATTAAAGAACACAAGAAGATTGGACTATGAATCTGCCCATGAAACTTGGAATGAACTTTTATCTAATAATTGGGAATTTATAGAGCATCAGTTCAATGCCTGTGTTGATGCTGCTTAATCACCCACTGATATGAATTTCTTAAAAAGGTTGTTCAGTTTTTCCTTTAATTTCTTCCTCTAACGATTCCTACCACGCTTCTTCTTCCCAGTCATTGAATAAAACCTTCTACAAAAAATTGCATTTATATCATCACCCAACATTTCACCAAAAAAATTGAACTATATGAAAAAGTATGGGTGCATCTAAATCAATCAATTTCGTTATATCCATTCACTGTTAGGCGTTTAAGTCTTTATGAAGCAACCTGAACCAAATTAAGAACGGAGAGGGAGGGATTCGAACCCTCGACAGAAGTTACCTCCTGTAACTCCTTAGCAGGGAGCCGCTTTCAACCACTCAGCCACCTCTCCATTACCAATACCTTATCAAGTCAAAGCTCAAAAAATTTGTATTGTGATCCTCTACAAATTTTAAGTGACAACTCTAGGAAGTCGATTTCTGAAACTGCAGAGAACTTCCCATGGAATTGATCCAGACAAATCACACCAATGTTGAGGAGAGATGCAAATCTCACCATCAGTTCCAAGAAGGGTAAAAACCTGACCTGTTTTAATATCTGGTTTATCAGTTATATCAAAAACCATTTGGTCCATTGCAATTGCGCCTACTTGAGGAACCAACACTCCATCTATAGAAGCTGAGATTTTGCCAGAAAGATTCCTGCTTACTCCATCTGCATAACCAATAGAAACCACAGCAAGCTTACTATTCCTTTGAGTTTTAAAAAAATGTCCATACCCCACTCCAATCCCTTTTTCAACATCCCTAACTAAAGTAACTCGGGCCTTAACCTTCAAGGCTGGGCTAAGATTCAAATCAGACTCAAAATCTGTTACTGGGAAGTAACCATACAAGCTTAGTCCAACTCGAACCATATCAAAGTGGAGACGACTATCTGAAAGTGTCCCTGCGGAATTGGCTAGGTGTCTACATAAGAGCTTATTTCTTTTGCCCAAACTATTTAAAACTTTCTCAAATCTATTTAACTGAATCTGAGTGAAACTTAGTTGATTATTCTTTTCTAGATCTTTATCAGCAATTGCCAAATGGCTATATATGCCTTCTAGGGATATATTTTCTAAGCAATCAATCTTAGAAATCAATTCTTCAACTTGACTGCAATCACAACCAAGTCTCGTCATACCGGTATCTACTTTCAAGTGAATAACAAATTTTTTATGCTTATTTTCTGCGATATTATTACAGATTATTGCCTCACGAATTCCGCTAATCGTAGGAATAAGATTCCAGCAAAAGGAAGAATAAAGTTCTTCTGCATTTATTAGATTTCCAAGAATCAATATCTGACACTTCAAGCCAGCATTTCTTAGCTGAATCCCCTCTTCTAATGTTGCAACCCCAAGGCTATCAGCACCTCCAATTAAAGCAGCCTTTGCAACAGTCTCTGCACCATGACCATATCCGTCAGCTTTTACTACTGCCATTAATAAACAATCCTCGCCAATAAAGTTTTTCAAAACTTTTGAATTTTTTTCAATAACTTTTGAATCGACCTCAACCCATGCACGACTTCGAGGGTCAGGGCTCATTACATTTTTACTGATCCCACCAAAAGTAAAAGATCTTTCTCTTTTATTGATCTTTGACATGCTCTGCATCTAATCAATGTAATAAGGGAAACTGCACCAAGGCTGTAATACCACTAGCATGCCGCTTAAATGGCTTGCTTGCATGGGTCAAGTTCTTGTTTTAAATGCTTCCTATGAGCCATTGAACATCACCTCATGGCGTCGTGCGACTGTTTTAATGCTTAAAGGCAAGGCTGAAAGTCTTGAAGAAGATGATTCACACAATATTAGGCAAGATGTCAAAGCCCCTACAGTAATTAGATTAAGACAATTTATTAGAGTTCCATATCGTGATATTCCTCTTTCTAGAAAAAATATATTCCAAAGAGATGATAACTGTTGTCAATATTGTGGTCAAAAAAATAAGAAACTTTCAATTGACCATGTTTTACCCCGCAGTAGAGGAGGAACCGACAATTGGGAAAATGTGATTACTGCGTGTCTTCAATGCAACGTAATTAAGGGTAATAGAACTCCAGATGAAGCAAAGATGCCATTAAAAACAAAACCCTATAAACCTCTCAATAACATGAGTTTTGAAACCACAAAACAAATTCATTCTGGTCGCCATAAAGAATGGAGTAAATATGTAATTGGATGGGTGGCGTAGCTTCTTTTAATCTTCAGGTTGATTGCTTAGCTCTTCCATTTGTCTTTTTTGTTCTTCTGCAATGCAGGCGCCAATGAGATCTTCCAATTGACCTGCTAAAACTTGCTCTAGGGGAAAGTTAATTCCTAGTCGATGATCAGTGGTTCGATTATCTTTGTAGTTATATGTCCGAATTTTTTCACTTCTATCACCCGTACCAACTTGAGACAATCGAGCAGATCTTTCTTTTGCATTCGCTTCTGCGATTTCTAATTCTAATAATTTAGCTCTTAAAATCTCCATTGCTCTTTCTCTATTTTGTAATTGAGAACGTTCCTGAGTACAAAAAACTCTTATACCTGAGGGCTTATGAAATAAATCAATCGCTGTTTCTACTTTATTTACATTTTGCCCACCAGCACCACCTGATCTTGCAGTACTAATTTCTAAGTCAGTAGATTCTATTTTTACTTCCACTGGATCAGCTTCTGGCATTACAGCAACAGTTGCAGTAGAGGTATGAACTCGTCCTTGAGATTCAGTTGAAGGAACTCTTTGAACTCTATGAACACCGGCTTCAAATTTTAATTGACTATAAACAGACTCCCCTTTTACCGAGATGATCATTTCACGAAACCCCCCCATATCAGCCTCTGTTGAGCTTATGGGTTTTACATTCCATCCTAGTTTTTGTCCATATCTCTCATACATTCTTGCTAAATCACCAGCCCATAAACAAGCTTCATTCCCTCCTGCACCGGCTCTTATTTCAAGCATCACGCTTCTTTCATCTCTTGGATCTTTGGGCAAAAGAGCCAAAGTCAACTTTTGAATTAATTCATTTTTTGAGATTTCGAGATTTTCAAGTTCTTCTCTAGCCAACAGTTCCATCTCTTTATCATCTCTACTTTCTTTTACTAGTCCTTTAGCTTCTATACATTCTCTCTCTATTATCTGAAGTTTAAAATAATCATTAACTAAAGGCTCTAAACGGGATCTTTCTCTAGCAATTCTCTCTAATTGTTTTGGATCTGATGCAACATCTGGATCAGCCAGTTGCAACTCCAAGTTTTGAAAACTACTTTTAGCTGTTTCTAATCGTTTAATTAGGGTTGAAGAATCCATTCTTTATATTCCCTAAATCTTTAGAAAAAAAGTTATCAACTTTCTTTTTCTTCTTTTGGAGATTTATCTTTTTGTTCAGTTGAGTCAGATGAGGCCATACCATATTTCCTCATAAATCTATCCACTCTTCCTTCTGTATCTAAAATCTTCTGTGTACCTGTAAAGAAAGGATGGTTTCCACTCCAAACATCAACCTGTATTTCAGGTTGAGTTGAACCTGTTGTCATCACAACTTCTCCATTACAAATAACTTTTGCTTCTGGATACCAAGTGGGATGTATATCTGATTTAGGCATAATAATAAATTGAAAGATTTAAGGTAAAAAGTAAACTACCTCTTTGAGAATTGAGGAGCTTTACGAGCTTTTTTGAGACCATATTTACGCCTTTCTTTGGCTCTAGGGTCACGACTAAGATGACCTTCTACTTTTAAGGGCTTACGATTGTCAAGAGATAAATCACACAAAGCTCTAGCAGCTCCTTGCTTAATAGCATCGGACTGACCGGTCAATCCTCCACCATACACATTCACTAAAACATCATATGAATCACTCAATCCTAAAGTTTTTAAAGGAGCTTTAACAGCAGATAGATATGCAGGATTGAAATTCAAATAATGGTCACCAGGCCGACCATTGATAATTATTTCACCTTTTCCAGGAGTTAATCTCACTCTGGCTACGGATGTTTTACGTCTACCAGTTCCCCAGTAAACTACTCTGTTTGTGTTGGTAGTCATTTCTTAACAGATTCAGAATTTAGATTGAGAATTTTAGGTTCTTGAGCTGAATGAGGATGATCAGAGCCTTTATAAACTTTGAGTTTGGTAAATAATTGTCTACCCAACCTTGTGTGAGGAAGCATTCCTTTAATTGCCTTTTCAACTATTCTCTCTGGAATTCTAGATTGAAGAGCTTTAAAAGTTTCCACTTTCATTCCACCAGGACGTCCAGAGTGTCTGCGATAAAGCTTTTGATCTGATTTTTTGCCGGTTACTTTGATCTTTTCTGCATTTACGACAATAACAAAATCACCTGTATCTAAGTGTGGAGTGAAATTTGGCTTTGTCTTGCCCCTTAGGACACTAGCAACTTCAGTTGCTAGTCGACCAAGAGTCTGATTCTCTGCATCCACCAGAAACCACTGGCGATCTATTGAGTCCGGTGATGGAACGGATGTCTTGTTCATTTTTCCTTAACACCTTTAACACTGAATAAGTATTATCGATTGATAATACTGTTTAAGGAAGTTATCAAGTCAAAAAATTGAACTGATTCTTCAGAAAAATAATTCTACACTTTCATGGCTTAAAACTGGCCTTTTTGTTCGCATAAAATTTAAATTACTGATTCACCAAAATTCCCAATTTTTAATTTATTAATCTTTTATTTTATTTACATATTTTGAAGACTCAAATATTGGGAGAGAAAACCTAGGGAAAGTGTCAAAACTTTTCTCTTTTGAAAAGATGTTTTCCTCGTAACCAACTCTGATCAAACACAGTCCATGCGCTGGAGCAGACTCTTTCACCTCATCGCGCAAACCTTTTCTCCATCTAAAACTAAATTTTTCCAGAGAAAGTCGTTTTTCTCCAACAGCAACTAATTGGCCCATCAAAAGCCTTACCATCCCATACAAAAAGCCACTGGCCTGGATTTCAACAGTAACTATATCTCCATCACGACAAATAGAAACATCTTGCACGGTGGTTAATGAATTACTCCTTTTACTTCCTGCTTTTTGAAACGCTGCAAAATCATGTAAACCTAACAAACCATTCAGAGCATGCTTCATTAAATTGACATCTAATTTAAATCTATATTTATGCCAACTTATATTTTGCAGAAAAAGATTTGGGTAGGAACCATTAAAAATAGTATATCTATATCTTCGATATTTGGCTGAATAGCAAGCATGCCAATTACTGGGAACTCTCGCAGCTTCAATAACTTTAATTGATGCTGGAAGTCTTCCATTCAGCGCTGATGACCATTTATGAATAGGAATTGGGCCAGAACAATCAAAATGAACAACTTGTCCAGAAGCATGGACTCCCGAGTCAGTTCTCCCTGCTGCTATTACCTTAACTGGTCTTGTTGGATCAAGTTCTGCAATTTTTTCTTCTAAAGTCCCTTGAACAGTTATTGAATCTTTTTGATTTTGCCAGCCTCTGAAGCTTGATCCATCGTATTGAATAACAAGTGCAATTCTACGCTTCAAATCCAACTAAAAATATGGTTTTACTTTTTTGCAAAAATTGTATGCTATACAAGCTCAACAATAGCCATTTCTGAATTATCACCACGCCTAGAAGTAGTTCTAACGATTCTGGTATAACCTCCTTGACGATCACCATATCGCTCTTGAGCTTTTTCAAAAAGGGCATGAACCAACTGCTTATCGTATACATAACCAATAGCTCTTCTTCTTGAAGAAAGGCTGCCATCTTTAGCTAAAGTAATCATCCTCTCGGTCTCATCTCTTAAAGCTTTCGCTCTTGCTTTGGTGGTTGTAACTCTACCTTCACGAATTAGTTGTGTGGTTAATCCTCTTAAAAGTGCCTTCCTCTGATCTGCAGGGCGACTCAGTTGTGGAATTCGACGTTGATGACGCATTGGATTAGCTTGGAAATTTAGTAGTAATAAAACCGAAAGTCATGCAGAAGTTCTACTTTGCGGAATAGAAATTCCAATTCTCTCTAGAGCTTCAATCACTTCATCAGCAGATTTAGAACCGAAGTTCTTAATTTCCAATAAATCCTCATAACTGAAACCCATCAAATCTGAAACAGAGTTCACTTGGGCACGTTTTAGGCAGTTGTAAGCTCTTACAGATAAGTTTAACTCTTCAAGGGGAATTTGAGCCTCTGCTGCTGGCTCAGGCTCTTCAGGAATCTCTTCTACCATTGAGACAGTGGCAAGAGGTTGAAAAAGTTCAATTAATTGATTTGCAGCTTCGGCTAATGCATCATCTGGAGAGGTTGATCCATCGGTGACTAGCTCCATTTTCAATCTTTCTCTAGTAGATCCGCCCTCAGCAACTGCAGTTTCATCAATAGTAAAGTTAACTTTATTTATTGGCATAAATACCGCATCTATTTGAAGTAAATCAATTGCGCTGGTCTCTTCGTTTCTTCTATCAACTGGTCTATATCCAACACCCCTTTCTACATGCAACTCTAATTCTAGGTTGTGGCCCTCATGTACTGTTGCAATTGGGCGCTCCCCATCAACAACTTCAACTTGAGAAGAGAACTGAATATCCTTTGCTTTTACTTCAGCAGGTCCAGTAACAACAATTCTTCCAATCTCAAGATCCTGACTTCTACAATCAACTGAAATTTGTTTGCAGTTTAGAAGGATGTCTAAAACATCCTCTCTTACTCCTGGGATTGTTGCATATTCATGATTAACACCAGCGATCCGGACAGCAGTAACTGCACTGCCTTCGAGTCCACCCATCAAAACTCTACGTAAAGAGTTGCCCAAAGTTGTTGCTTGACCTCTTTCAAGAGGTCCAATCAGGAAAACGCCTGTTTGGGAACGATCATTAGCAACTTGATGGTCGATCCTGTCTATCTGGTATTGCAACACGGTCTAATGCGATGTGGGAAAAAAAGAAAATTTCACTTAAGTGAATAGATTTTAAACGCGTCTGCGTTTAGGTCTCCTACAACCGTTATGAGGAAGAGGAGTTACATCTCTGATCAAAGTAATTTCAAGACCAGCGACTTGCAACGCCCTTATTGCGGTTTCACGACCTGAACCTGGTCCTCTTACAAGAACTTCTATTTGACGCATTCCTTGTTCTACTGCCCTTCGGGCCGCAGCTTCAGCCGCGGTTTGAGCCGCAAAAGGAGTACCTTTTCTCGCTCCTTTAAAACCGCTTGCTCCTGCTGATGACCAGGAAATGACTTCACCAGAGGTGTCAGCAATTGAAACAATGGTGTTATTGAAGGTACTTTGAATATGCACAACTCCATTGGGAACGTTGCGCTTTGACTTCTTAGAACCGGATTTTTTTGAGGTTGTAGCCATTAGGCTGTGCCTAGATTAAAAAAAAGATTTAGTAAATTACCAGAAGGTAACAGGAGTCTTAAGAAATTATTTCTTTCTTCCTGCAACGGTTTTTCTCGCTCCTCTTCTTGTGCGAGCGTTAGTTCTGGTTCGTTGTCCACGGACAGGAAGACTCATCCTATGCCTTCTTCCTCGAACACATCCAATATCTTGAAGACGTTTCAAGGCCATTCCTTCTTGGCGCCTCAAATCTCCTTCAAGAGTGAATTCTTCAGTAACGGCTCTAAGCTTCTGTACATCGCTGTCGTCTAAATCCTTTACACGAATATCAGGGTTAACGCCCGATTTTTCGAGGATAGTCTGAGCTCTGGTTAAGCCGATACCATAGATGTAAGTGAGGGCAACTTCTACCCGCTTTTCGCGAGGTATGTCGATGCCTGAGATCCGTGCCACTTAGGGATAAATCGAAGAGGACAATAAAATCATCATAATTTAATGATGACCTTGTTTTAAGAAGCAAACGAAAAGAAAATTAATCGTTCAAGGCTTCTTAAGAAAGTCAGGAATCAGCCCTGACGCTGTTTGTTTCGAGGCCTTTTCTTGTTGATCACATAGATCCGGCCTCTACGCCTCACGATCTGATCGTCAGGACTAATTTTTTTGACTGAGGATCTAACCTTCATTTGGTGAGACTCTCCTATTTCCAAACTATAACTTTACTACATCATCCGCCTAAAGCGTTCTCGATACATGAAAAAACAACATCTATGTCAGCATTACCTTCTATCTCCTGAAGAATTCCCTGCTTGGAATACAAATCAATGAGGGGAGAAGTTTTTTCTCTATAAACTTTGAGTCGATTAACTATAACTTCTTCATTATCATCCTTTCTCCCTCTCTCTAAAAGCCTTTTAATTAAATAATCATCGGCACATTTTATTAACACCACTCCTTCTAAAGGTTGATTAATTTTTTCTAAAAGACTTTTTAGAGAATTAGCTTGATTCACATTTCTAGGAAAACCATCAAGCAACCACCCTTCATTAATATTTAACAATCTTCCCTCAACAATTGAGAGAACCAATTCATCACTTACTAATTCTCCTTTATTCATAACCTCCGCAGCTTTAAGTCCTAACTCGGATCCAGAAGTGACTTCATCTCTAAGCAAATCTCCGGTTGAAAGATGATCTAATCCGTACTTATTGCAAAATAGATTTGCTTGAGTACCTTTACCTGCACCAGGTGGGCCAAGGAATAGTAATTTCTTTTTCATTTAAATAAAAATCATATTAAAGATTTTATTGACGAACTAATCCTTCATATCTTTGAGAAATGACATAAGTTTGAATCTGCTTAGATGTGTCAATTGCAACTCCTACCAAGATTAATAATGAAGTCGCTCCAAGCCCTTGAAAAGTCTGAACATTAGTTGCTCTCTCTACTGCTGCAGGAACAATGGCAACTGAACCAAGAAATAATCCACCAAGCAGAGTGAGGCGGTTTTGAACACCTGAAAGGTAACGAGAAGTAGAGCCGCCAGGCCTTACGCCTGGAATTGCAACACCACCCTTTTTTAAATTAGAAGCAATATCTATTGGATTAATTGTTAAAGAAGCATAAAAATAAGCAAAACCTAAAATCAATGCGAAAAAGGTAATCGCATATGGCCATGGATTAGATGAACCTGGATTAAGTGAACTAGCAGCTTTAATAAGTAAAGGATTTTGAGTAAAATTTGCGATTGTTATAGGGAGAAATATTAATGCAGATGCAAAAATGATCGGCATAACGCCACCAGCATTTAATTTCAGAGGCAAATAACTTTGCCTACTAGGTAAAAGAGCTGTTCCGCCCATTTGACTTTTTGCACTTACTATTGGAATTCTTCTGGCACCCTCTTGGACAAAAATAATACCGATAATAGTAATTAAAAAAACGATCAAAAGAATTATTATTCCAAGAACATCAGCTCTATCTCCGGTTTGAGCTTTTTCAATAGTGGAGCTCAGTGCCTTAGGCAAAGTAGCAACAATATTCAAGAAAATAACCAAAGAAGCGCCTTGGCCTATCCCTTTTTCAGTAATAATCTCACTAAGCCACATCACAATCATGGATCCAGTGACTAATGCAAGTGATGTTTGAATAACAAATTCAGTTTCACCAAGGCCTTCCACTGCATACTGTCTTAAAATCAATGCAAAAACTGTGCTTTGAACCAATCCCCATCCCAAAGCGACATATCTTGTGATTTGAGCAATCTTCCTTCTCCCTGCCTCGCCTTCATTTTTCTGTAGATCTTCCAATTGTGGTAAAGATGCAGTAAGCAATTGAATAATTATTGACGCATTAATAAATGGAAGAATACCTAGTGCAAAAATTCCCAAAGTTGATATTCCACCACCTGTGAAAATATCAAGAAATCCAATCAATTGCCCCCCCTGATCGATAAAAGTTTTAAAAGCTTCTCTATCTATACCAGGCATAGGAATATAAATTCCTAATCGAACAATTAACAATAAGCCTATGGTGGTAAATACTCTCCCCCTAAGCTCTTCATTACTGAATAGCTGGGTAATTACTTCTCCCGCACTTGGGTTTCGACCACGACTTATTAACATTTAATAAGGATAATTTATTAGAGGCTAATGTAAAATTAAATTTATGGGATATCGAAATTAATTATATACCTCGCATTTGCCACCAACTTCTTCAATTTTCTTTTGGGCGGATGTTGTGAATGCAGCAGCTTGAACAGTCAATTTTACTTCTAATTTTCCGTTTCCAAGAATTTTTAGAGGATTTTTGGGTTTTGTCAAAATACCCTCTTTCACCAATGAATCAAGGTTCACAACTGTTCCCTCTTTCAATGCATTCAAACTAGAAACATTCAGGACAGTAAAATTTTTCTGATTAACTATTGGAAAATGCTTTAATTTTGGAACTCTTCGATATAAAGGCATTTGACCACCCTCAAAGCCTGGACGAGTTGGTCTACCAGATCGAGATTTTTGTCCCCTCATTCCAAATCCGCAACTAGCGCCTTGACCAGCAGCTATTCCTCGACCTTTACGCATTTTTTTACGTCTAGATCCTTTGTTTGATTGAAGAGATTCTAATTTAATAGTCATGATTTTTTAAGAATAAATCTGCTCTAGTGAAATACCTCGCTCCTTCGCTGTGGCTTTATGAGTTCTTAACTCACTTAGAGCAACCATTGCAGCACGAGCATTATTCAAAGGGGTCTTACTACCTAGTCTCTTAGCAAGTACATTTTTAATTCCGGCCAGCTCTAAAACAGTACGAATTGAACCTCCGGCAATTACACCTGTTCCAGGTGCTGCAGGACGAATTAACACGCTGGCTGCTCCATCTCTGCCATTAGAGAGAGTTGGAATAGAGCTATTTCGGGTTAAAGGAACACGAACTAAATGTTTTTTTCCATCAGCGACTCCTTTACGAACAGCACCAATGACATCTCCAGCTTTCCCAACACCAACACCAACTTGTCCTTTTTCGTTCCCTACTACAACTATTGCCCTAAAACTCATTTTCTTTCCACCTTTAACAGTTTTGGAGACCCTTCTGATTTGAACAACACGTTCTTGCCATTCAGAATCTCTTTCTTGCCCTCTTCTATCTCTTCTTCCTCCACGCTTTTCACCTCGATTTCGACGATTTTCCTGCCTACCATCTGCGGCAGGAGGAGAATCTGATGATCCAGATGTTTTTTTATTTGAGGACTGGTTTTTAGAGTCTGTCATTGTTAAAGCAATAATTAAAAGTTCAAGCCTGCCACTCTGGCAGCTTCGGCTAGAGCTTTAACCCTGCCATGGTAGATGTTCCCACCCCTATCAAAGATAACTTGTTTGATGCCTTTTGATAAAGCTTTTTTTGCAACGAGCTCTCCAACCGCTGTGGAGGCATCGCAACTTCCAGCATTTGCTTTTAAAGAAGATTTCAAATCTTTATCCAAGGTTGATGCAGCACATATAGTGTTTTGAGCATCATCATCTATTATTTGAGCATAGATGTGGTTATTAGAACGAAAAACAGCAAGTCTTGGTCTAGCTTCTGTTCCGCTTAAGTTTCTCCTCAAGCGTTTATGTCGTTTTTGTGTCTGTTGTTTTCTTGAGAGTTTTGACATGGCTAAAAAATTTTAAAAAACAAATAAGCAAGATTAAGCTTTGCCAGACTTACCAGCTTTTCTAATTATGTTTTCTCCTTCATATTTTATTCCTTTACCCTTATAAGGTTCTGGAGGTCTAATTGCTCTTATTTTTGCAGCTTCATTTCCAACTAATTCTTTATCAGGTCCAGTGACGATCACATTTGTATTGTTTTCAACCTTAAAAGTTATGCCTTCAGGAGGAACGACCTCAACAGGATGGCTATAACCGGCACTAACAACAAGTGTTTTTCCTTTTACTTGAGCTCTTGAGCCAACTCCAACTATCTCAAGTTTTTTTGTAAAACCAACACTTACTCCCTCAACCATATTTGCCACAAGAGATCTACAAAGACCATGCATTTCCCTGGCCTGTCTCTTTTCATTTAATGGGTTAACAACAATTGTATTCTCATTTTTGCTAAGACTCACTCCATCAGGAAGAGTTCGCTGTAGTTCTCCTTTTGGACCTTTAACAGTGATCGAAAGGCCATCGAGTTTTACATCTACCTTTTCAGGAAGGGAGATTGGTTTTTTTCCTGTGCGGGACATAATAAATACCTAATCAATCAACAGACGTAGCAGAGGACTTCTCCTCCGACACCTTGCTTGCGAGCATCACGATCACTCATGACTCCTTTGGAAGTAGAAATTATTGCAACTCCAAGACCTCCTAAAACTTTTGGTAATCCTCGAGTGTTTTTATAAATTCTTAACCCTGGTTTACTTACTCGCTGCATAGAACGAATAATCGGTGAGCGATGCTTACCGGTATATTTCAATCCAAGAATGAGCTGCTTTTTAAAGCCTTCTCCTTCTTCATTGATTTCTGCGATAAAACCCTCGCGCTGAAGAACCTTAGCGATACTAAGAGACATTCTTGAAGCAGGGACTTTGGTTTTTTCATGACGCTTTTCACTTGCATTTCTAATGCGAGTGAGCATGTCTGAAATTGGATCGTGGTTGGCCATAGTATTTAGCTAATCAAACTCATTTTTTACGGAAGGGCATTCCCATTTCACTAAGAAGAGCCTTACCTTGTTCATCAGAAGAAGCACTGGTCACAATTGTGATATCCATGCCTCTAATAGCATCGACTTTGTCAAAAGTGATCTCAGGGAAAATAAGCTGCTCTTTTACTCCGATAGTGTAATTTCCTCGGCCATCAAAGCTTTTTGGACTCACACCACGAAAATCTCTGATTCTTGGAAGTGCCAAATTAATGAACCTTTCCAAGAATGCGTACATGCGATCACCTCTAAGTGTGACAGAGCAACCTATGGGCATTCCTTGTCTAATCTTAAAGGTCGCAATTGCTTTCTTAGCTCTTGTGACAAGAGCTTTTTGCCCAGAAATCGTTGCCATTTCAGCTAGAGAAGCCTCTAAAGCTTTGGAGTTCGATGCAGCCTCACCAAGACCTCTATTTAAAGTAACTTTCTGCACTTTAGGAACTTGATGAACATTTTTCAGACCAAGATCTTTTAAAAGCTTTGGTCTAATTGTCTCTCGATAGCGTTTTTTTAGTGACATGGCTGGGAAAAAAGTTGATTCTGGTCTTGGTCAGAATTCAATTAGAAAAAGAAAGTCTGCTTTAGTTAATTCAGACAAAGGAAAAGTGAATTAATTAATCAATTAATTCTCCTGTCTTCTTTAATCGTCGTTTCTTGGATCCATCTTTATCTACAAAAATTTCAACCTTACTAGCAACTTTTTGCTTAGTTGAGTAGACCATTACATTTGAAGCATGTAAAGAAGTTTCTTTCGTCTCTATTCGACCAGTTTCACCTTCCTGTGATGGTTTGACATGCTTTGTTCTTTGGTTAATTCCTTGGACTACAACTCTATTTTCATAGGGAAGTGTTTGAAGAACTTCACCGGTTTTACCCTTGTCCTTTCCAGAAATAATCTGAACTGTATCTCCTTTACGGATTTTCATTTTGACCCGTTCAGCAGAAGCTTTGGTTTTGTTAATTGCTGGCATGGCTAAATAACCTCCGGAGCTAATGAGACAATTTTAGTGAAATTGCGATCTC
Source organism: Prochlorococcus sp. AG-402-G19 (assembly GCA_003279455.1). GTDB lineage: Bacteria > Cyanobacteriota > Cyanobacteriia > PCC-6307 > Cyanobiaceae > Prochlorococcus_B. The sequence continues at coordinate 128,367 of QCHU01000002.1, read as the reverse complement.
TTAATTCTCTTGCTACTGGACCAAATACCCTGGTCCCCCTTGGGTTTTGATCGTCATTGATAAGAACAGCAGCATTATCATCAAAGCGAATTGAATTGCCAGTCTCTCTTCGCATTGTTGCTCTAGTACGAACTACAACAGCTTTAACTACATCTGATTTTTTGACTCCCATATTGGGCATCGCATCTTTAACAGCAGCAACAATCACATCGCCTACGTGGGCATACCGACGATTAGAACCCAAGACCCTAATACATTGCAAACGCTTGGCACCACTGTTATCTGCAACGGTTAAGAATGTTTCTTGCTGAATCATTTTGCAGCCTCCTTAGATTTCATACCCTGAACGAGAACATCTGTAACCGTCCATCGTTTGTGAGCGCTCATTGGAGGAGACTCTTTAATCCGAACTCTGTCTCCTACTTTGCAATGATTTTCTGCATCATGAGCTTTATATCTAGTCGTACGACTAATAATTTTTTGGTAGATAGGATGTGGAAATCTATTTTCCACAGCCACAACTACTGTTTTTTGCATTTTGTCACTGACAACAGTGCCGACCATTTCCTTAAGTGCCATAACTAAAAAATCAAGATGATGTGTTGGAGCGGCTTCGCTCATTAGAAACCGTTAAAAGTTGAGCCAATTCGGTTCGTGCCTCTTTGAAACGGTGAGTTTTCGCTAGCTGTCTAGTGGCTTGCTTAAAACGAAGATCAAAAAGTTCTTTTCGAAGATTTTCAATCTTTTCTGATATCTCAGAATCAGAGAGATTCCTTACATCTTTCGTAGTTGTTTTGCTCATGATGATGACTCCGAATCATCTGCTGTAACTGGCGTTTTAGCAGGTTTATAATTTCCCTTGTTGAGATCTTCCTCTAGGGAAATAAATTTTGTTTTTACTGGCAGCTTGTATTGAGCAAGACGCATTGCCTCTTTTGCAATTTCCTCTGTAATTTCTTCGCCACCCATTTCAAACAAGATTCGACCAGGCTTGACAACTGCAACCCAAAATTCTGGGTTACCTTTACCAGATCCCATTCTTGTCTCAGCAGGCCTCATAGTTACAGGCTTATCAGGGAAAATACGAATCCAAATTTGTCCTCCCCTTTTTACATAACGAGTCATGGCTCGTCTACTTGCCTCGATTTGTCTTGAGGTAACCCAACCACAATCTTGAGCTTGCAATGCAAACTGACCAAAAGCGATTTTGTTGCCTCTACTAGCAACGCCGCGCATACGGCCTCTCTGTTGTTTGCGAAATTTGGTTCTTTTGGGACTAAGCATGATTAAAACTCCTTATTTAGCTTCATTGGAACGATCCTCAAATTGCTGAGGTCTTCGATTCCCCCTATTGCGTCTAGGAGTAGAACCAACAGGTAATGGCTGTTCTTCTTTAGGAAGAACTTCACCTTTGAAAACCCATACTTTGATTCCTAAAACTCCATACGTTGTACTAGCAACTTTGGTTGCATAATCGATTTCTGCTCTCAAAGTGTGGAGAGGAACTCTTCCTTCTCGTGTCCATTCAGAACGTGCAATTTCAGCGCCATTTAACCTTCCGCCTACTTGTATTTTAAGACCTAAGACACCAGCTCTTTGTGCTCTTTGAACAGCCATTCGAATAGTTCGTCTAAAGGCAACACGCTTTTCCAGTTGCTGAGCAATATATTCGGCAAGAAGATAAGCATCTGCATCAACTTTTTCTACTTCAACAACATTGATACGTACTTGTCTATTTCTATCACCGATTGTTTTTTGAATACCAGATCTGAGTTCTTCAATACCACTTCCCTGCCTACCAACAACTACTCCTGGCCTAGCAGTTTTTAATTCAACCTCAAGCTGATCTGCTTTTCGAGCAATCAATACATCGCTTATGCCTGCTGCTCCATACTTTTTCTTGATGAAAGTGCGAATCCGATCATCTTCTTGGAGTAGTAAAGGATAAGTTTTACTTGGTGCATACCATTTAGAACGATGCTCTTGGGTGATGCCAAGCCTAATTCCAGTGGGGTGAATTTTATGTCCCATCAGTCTGAGTCCTCAGAATTGGTTGATTGATTGGCCGAAACAGCAATGCTGATATGGCATGTCTGCTTTTTAATTGCAAATGCTCTGCCCTGAGCCCTAGGCCTATAACGTTTCATTGGTGGGCCCATATCAGCTGTAGCAGAGCTAATCACCAGCAAAGAAGGTTCAAGACCAAGATTATTTTCTGCATTCGCAACAGCTGATCGCAATACTTTTGTAATTGGCTCAGTTGATCGATAAGGCATAAATTCAAGCATGATCAAAGCATCTCTGTAAGTTCTTCCTCTTATTTGATCAAGAACACGTCGAACTTTTGAAGCAGATCCGCGAATATAACGCCCATGGGCCTGGGCTGTCGTTTTGGTAGATGAAGTAGTCATAATTAGCGTGCTCCTTTTTTATCTCTGATGTGACCTCTGTAGGTTCGAGTTGGTGCAAACTCTCCTAACTTGTGTCCAACCATTTGCTCAGTTATGAAAACGGGTATGTGACTCTTTCCATTGTGAACAGCAATTGTATGGCCAATCATCATTGGCAGAATTGTTGAGGCTCTGGACCATGTTTTGATGACAGCTTTATCGTCATTAGAGTTTTGCTTCTCGATTTTACGAAGCAAACTGTCTGAAATAAATGGCCCTTTTTTTAGTGAACGTCCCATAACTGTTTAAAAGAATTGGTAAAGAAAGATAGAAATCATGAATCGCGACCTCCTCTACTCCGTTTAGATACCTTGCGTCGTTTTCGAAGAACGTATTTGTTGCTGGGCTTATTTTTCTTCCTGGTTTTCAAACCAAGAGCAGCTTTACCCCAAGGTGTCACAGGACCAGCACGTCCAACAGGTGCCTTTCCTTCTCCTCCTCCATGAGGGTGATCACATGGATTCATGACACTTCCTCTTACTTGAGGTCGTCTGCCAAGCCATCTTCTTCTTCCAGCTTTTCCAAGGCTTGTATTTCTAATCTCAGAATTACCAACCTCTCCAAGGGTGGCATAGCATTCCTTTCTGACTAAACGAACCTCAGTTGAAGGTAACTTCAAAGCAACATAATCTCCTTCTTTAGCCATAACTTGAGCGCTAGCTCCAGCTGTACGAACCATCTGACCGCCTCGACCTGGATAAAGTTCAACACAATGAACGCTAGAACCTAAAGGCATTGAAGAAAGTGGTAAAGCATTACCAGTTTCAATTGGTGCATCTGGACCTGAAATAACTTCTTGCCCAACTGTTATATCAGCGGGTGCAAGTATGTATCTCTTTTCACCGTCAGAGTAAAAGAGTAAAGCAAGTCTTGCATTGCGATGAGGGTCATAATGAATTGCAGCAACTTTGGCCGAAACACCATGCTTATTCCGACGAAAATCAACAATCCTATATAGCCTTTTATGCCCTCCTCCTCTATGACGACAAGTAATTACCCCTCTGTTATTACGCCCTTTCTTCCGATGTTTGGATACGACAAGTGAGCGCTCAGGTTTGTTGGATGTAACTTCACTAAAGTCAGTTACTACTCTTGTACGAGTGCCAGGAGTGTAAGGTTTGAAACTTCTTATGGCCATTGTTTTAAGCCTCCTCTGATTCTGGGAACAACTGTATTGAGTTGCCTTCTGCTAGGCGAACCACAGCCTTCTTAACTTGAGGTCTCTTTCCAGAAAACCTACCAACTCTTCTGGTTTTTCTTGGGGGATTCATAGTACTAATACCAAGAACCTTGACATCAAACATCTTTTCCACAGCAGCTTTTATGTCAGGCTTAGCTGCTCTTGGATCGACTTCAAAAGTGTACTGATTTAGATCCAAAGCTTTTGTAGCCTTCTCAGTTATCAAAGGACGCTTGATCACATCAGTAAGTCGTTCATCAAAAAATTTAGTCATTACCGTAGACCTCCTTAATGGTTGATAATGCGTCTTCGCCTATCACCAAAGAATTGGCATTGAGAAGGTCAAACACATTTAATTGATCAGCAGATATGAGCTTTATCTTTTTCAAGTTTCTAATTGAGCGCTTTACAATTTCTGATGGCTTATGGAGAATAATAAGAATTTTTCCATCAGCATTGATCCCTACTCGCTTAAGTAGAGCAAGAATTTCGCTTGTTTTAGGAACTTCTAGCTTTGAACCGAAGTCTTTAATTATTTTTGCGTCTGAAATCCTACTCATTAATGCAGTACGAAGAGCTAGCCTTCGTTCCTTCCTATTCATTTCCAAGTTATATTTGCGAGGCTTAGGCCCAAATACAATTCCACCTCCTGGTCGAAGAGGAGTCCTAATTGAACCCTGCCTTGCTCTACCAGTACCCTTTTGCTTATAGGGTTTTCGTCCGCCTCCTCGAACCTCAGACCTAGTCAAAGTGCTTGCAGTCCCTTGGCGACTGTGAGCCTGTTGACGCAAAACAGCACGATGTAATAAATCAGCTGCCGAAGATTCCTTAGCAGTTTTCAAATCAATTGATGATTCTCCAGCCTCTTTACCTTGCCAATCAAAAACAGAAAAGTTAGTCATCATTTACCTCCTTGCTGGGTAGAGACGCCAACTCTTTTGGCAGGTCTTATGTTTAAAAGAGATCCAGGCTTACCTGGCACAGATCCTTTTACTACTAATAAATTGTGATTTGTATCTATCTTTAAAATTTCAAGGCCTCTGGTAGTGACTTTTTTGCCGCCCATACGACCAGCCATCCTTTTCCCAGGATAAACACGGCCAGGAGTTGTTCCCGCTCCTGTCGAACCAGGCAATCTATGATTCTTTGAACCGTGACTCATAGGGCCTCGGCTAAAACCATGTCGCTTTTGATAACCGGCAAATCCTCTACCCATTGTGTCGCCACTTACATCAACTTTTTGACCTTTTTGGAAATCATCGACAGTTATTGCAGCGCCAAGCTGAAATTCACCAGAATTTTCTACTCGGTACTCTCGAAGATGACGCAAAAGGTCATCTCCTGATTTTGCAAGATGACCTTTTGAAGGCTTGTTAATAAGTTTTTCGCGAATTAGTTGAAATCCTATCTGTACAGCGGCGTAGCCATCTGTATCAGGAGATTTCAACTGAGTGATTCGACAGGGACCCGCTTCGATCAAAGTGACTGGAACGGCTCTGCCTTGATCATCGAAGAGTTGGGACATACCCAACTTCTTACCTAAGATTCCTAAAGACATGAGTTAAATAAACGCCAGCTAAAAGGTCAATCTGTAAAGAGAGAGACTTGTAATCTGAATTAAATCGCCTATCTAGCCAAAAAAGTTGAAGTTAATTGAAGTTCAATTTATTTGGAAAAATGCTAGCGACAATCAGCTGGCTGAGACTTTTTCAAACTTTTCAAAAAGTTCAAAGAGTATCTCGACAAAAGAAAATAAATTCTTCTGCACTGGCCAAGAAGACCAAACGCAAACGCTTAGTCTGCTCAAGCATCTAGAGGCCCGGCTAGCGGGCGGGCATAGAAAAGCTTTAGCAACTTATAAGATTACACTATTAACACCCATTTTGTGTGATGCTTCAGTTGAATAAGATAAAGAATTTGATTTAAGGATGCCTTTATTACTCTCTGGTCAGAAATTTCGCACTGATCTTGAATCATTCGGCTGCCTTGCCATCCTTAGTCCATTAGAAGGTGGAGCAGAAACTCGTTTACTTCGAAGACTTAGAGCTAGCGGTTATCAAACACAGATAACTTCCGCCAGAGGATTAGGAGATCCAGTTGTCTTTCTTACCCAATTACATGGAATCAGACCACCACATTTGGGGCATCAAAACGTTGGTAGAAATGGGGCTTTAGGAGAAGTTCAACAAGTTATTCCTCAATTAAATGAATTGTTAATCAAAGATAAACCCTTGGTTTTATGGTTATTAGAGGGTCAAGTCTTATCCAAGTCAGAACTATTAGCAATAAATAATCTCTGCCAAAAGGAACCTCGCATCAAAATTGTTATTGAGATGGGAGGGGCTAGAAGTATTAAATGGCAACCATTAAATGAATTCATCAATAAAGATTAGAAATTCATCCAGGTGATTACTCAAACATCGATTTGCAATTCTGAAGCGCTCAAACAAGGTAACTGGGTAAAATTAATTTGTGGAGCAAGTAATCAAGACTTACCTTCCATAACTGATCTTTGCTCAATTTATGGAGCTGCAGGGGTTCATTGCATTGACCTCGCTGCCGACGAAGCTGTTATCAATGCAGCTCGCAATGCTATTGATTGGGTTTTCGAAACTTATGGAAAAAAACCTTGGCTGATGATCAGCTTAAGTGATGGAAAAGATGCACATTTTCGCAAAGCTTGGTTTAATCCAGACCTATGTCCATCGAATTGCGTAAGACCTTGCCAAAGCATTTGTCCAGCTCACGCGATTGAAAAAGAAGGTGGTGTAAAGGCTAATAAATGCTATGGATGTGGCCGATGTATTGATACATGCCCGTTAGGTATTATTCAAGAAAAAGACCGAAGATTAACCCTGAAAGATTTTGGTCCATTGTTAACCACTATCAAACCTGATGCGGTAGAAATTCATACGGCTCCAGGAAGAGGCAAAGAGTTTGAAAAAACAATCAAAGAAATTTTTAAAGTCGACCTTCAACTAAAGAGATTATCTGTTAGTTGCGGTTTACAAGGTCACGGAATAAACCATGAGCAATTAGCAGAAGAACTTTGGCTGCGACATCAATTCCTGAGAATTCATAATCAAAAACCTCTTTGGCAAATTGATGGGCGTCGAATGAGTGGAGATCTCGGAGAAGGCGCTGCCAAAATCGCAGTAAAACTTTGGGAAAGAATACGCCCAATAGCGCCACCAGGCCCCTTACAACTTGCTGGAGGGACTAATGAATCAACCATTAAGTATCTACCAGAGGTTAAAGGACCTGAAGGAGTTGCTTTTGGAGGAAAAGCAAGAAAGATAATCCAACCGTGGTTAGAAGAAGCTCAACAAAAAGGAATTAGTCTTAGAGAGTGGCCCGAAGGCTGGGAGGCGGCTCTTTCTGAGGCAAAGCGACTAATCAATCCTTGGCTTGTAAGAAAATCTTTATAATTGAATTTTTCTAGCTAAATCAATCATTCGCAAGCCCAAGTCGAGCTGTATTGATGAATAAATTGTCCAATTAACTAAAAAAAACTGGATAAAGACATGACAGGATTGAATCAAATATGCAATTATCTAATAGAAAGAATCCAAATCTTTGTCTCTCAATTGCAAACATAGATCTGGAACAATGGGCCGTCGCCAAGTGGTAAGGCATCGGGTTTTGGTCTCGACATTCCTAGGTTCGAATCCTAGCGGCCCAGTTTTTACTAGTTAGTGATAGAAAAACCTTTACTTGTTCTGGATTTTGATGGTGTCATCGTTGACGGCATTAAGGAATATTGGTTAAGTTCTCGTCAAACTTGTCTCAACATACTTTCTGACAAAGAAAAAGAAATAATTTCTTTTCCTAGAGAGATTCCCGCAGCTTTTAAAGCCCTAAGGCCCTGGGTTCATCATGGTTGGGAAATGGTTATCTTGGCTGCTGAATGCTCAGATAAAACTAGTCAACTAAACTTAAAAGGTATTGAGAGTTACTCAAAAAATTACTCAAAAGATTGCGCTTCAGCACTGAATGGATGGGGTTGGACACCTTCTAAATTACAAGAAGCTTTAAATCAAACTAGAAGAGAAGCAATATCAAATAATTTAAATCAGTGGTTAAATTTGCATCAGCCTTTTTCTTTGGTCACTCAACGCCTCAAGACACTTGAGAATGAAGGCATTGAATTTGCTGTTTTAACAACAAAAAGTATTGAGTTCACAAAAAAACTTTTGGATTGTTTCGATCTTCAGCCGAAGCTTGTTTTCGGTCACGAATCAGGAAGTAAAGTCGATGTCTTGAACCAACTCTTACAGAAAAGAATCATTCGAGGGTTTATTGAAGATCGTAGAACTACTTTAGAAAAAGTCTTGGAAGATCCCAAGCTGAAATTTATCCCCTGTTACCTAGCAAGCTGGGGATACTTAAAACCTCAGGATCGAACTAATCTTCCTTCTGGCATTAAATTACTAAATTTAGATATTTTACAAGAACCTATTTCGAAGTGGTCTTGACTTAATAGCGTACGTCTGTACTATCGGTTTAATTGCTATTCGTTGAGGAACTGAGTATTTCATCATCAATCCCAACGTCTGTTGTTATCCCTCTGAATTAACGTTATTTGTCATGTCAAACGAAGGTAAGTCACTTCAATCAACTGAATCCAAGAAAATAGACGGAAAATCTGGAGAGAAAGAAAAAGCATTAAGCTTAGTGGTTGGGCAAATAGAACGCAATTTCGGGAAAGGTTCAATCATGCGTCTTGGGGATGCGTCAAAGATGAGGGTAGAAACAATATCTACGGGTGCTTTAACTCTTGATTTAGCTCTTGGTGGCGGCTATCCCAAAGGACGTGTAATTGAAGTTTATGGTCCAGAAAGTTCTGGAAAAACAACGCTGACATTACATGCAATAGCGGAGATTCAACGTAACGGTGGAGTTGCTGCATTTGTAGATGCAGAACATGCTCTTGACCCAGTCTATGCAGCTTCTCTTGGTGTTGATGTAGAGAATCTCCTCGTGTCTCAACCGGATACAGGAGAGATGGCATTGGAAATCGTTGACCAACTTATTAGATCTGCTGCAGTCGATCTAGTGGTTGTTGATTCAGTCGCTGCACTTACGCCCCGTTCAGAGATAGAAGGAGAAATGGGTGATCATTCAGTAGGCGCTCAAGCTCGTCTAATGAGTCAAGCAATGAGAAAAATTACTGGAAATATTGGCAAGTCTGGTTGCACAGTGATTTTCTTAAATCAATTACGTCTAAAAATTGGTATTACATATGGGAATCCAGAAACAACAACTGGTGGAAACGCTCTTAAATTTTATGCCTCTGTAAGATTGGATATTCGTCGTATTCAAACGCTAAAAAGAGGAACTGAAGAATATGGAATTCGTGCAAAAGTGAAAGTCGCAAAAAACAAAGTTGCACCTCCATTTCGAATAGCCGAATTTGATATTCTTTTTGGAAAAGGAATTAGTACTCTTGGTTGTCTTCTTGATTTAGCAGATGAGACTAATGTCGTTACTCGTAAAGGAGCTTGGTATAGCTATGATGGTGACAATATTGGACAAGGAAGAGACAATACCATTACTTGGCTTGAACAAAATCCTGAATCAAAAGAAATAATTGAAAAATTAGTTAAAGACAAATTAACTGAGGGCTCAGAAGTAAGTGCTAATTCAATGAGACCACTAGCAGCAGCAGCTCGACATGCTTCATTACGACCCAACCTAAACCAAGTTTCAGCGAACGGTTAAAACTAAAAATATAGCTGGGCTTATCTAATGTCTGCAGGAATCCACCATCCTGCGGCAGGTCCAACAAAGCGAACAATAATCCAAAGAATAACTAAAGCAGCAATACCTACCCATCCTGCACGAATACTTAATTTTATAAATTGATCTCTTTGCGCTTGCGTGACAGGAAACCAAGAGACAATACGAGGTGACTCATTCCTAGAGTTTTTCTTACTACGAGGTTGTAATCCTTGTTCAGATCTTCGACGAGCTTCTCCCATTATAAAAAAACAATATTTTTTAATCTAAGATATTGATTTTAATAAGGCAATAAACGCTCTAATGCAATCCACGGTTCAAGAGCTTCAAATATTAGTTTTCCCCAACTTCTATAGTGCATGCGGCCATCCAGTATAGCGACTCGAACATCTCTACCCCTAATGATTGCAAGCGATTTGATAAGAATACTAAGAGTTTCAGGGAAAAGGAATTCTCGAAACCAATCACGACCTTGATGCTTAAGCATTTCAACTTTAGCAGCAATCCAGGGTGACTCTAAAGTAGGCAATGGAATCACTGGGAAAATCAATTGATCTGGTGTTGGCAAATTGTACTGATTAATAATCCACCAATGACAACTACAACAAATAATCCCATTTGTCTCAATATGAGTAGTTTGATGAACTACTCTCAATCCAAAATCTCCAGCCAATTCACTAGTCATCTGAAGTCGTAGCTGTAAATCATCTACCAAAATAATAGTTGGACGAGTACGACCAAGAATTAACCTTTGACATTGTCTTATACTATGACGATAAAAATGAGACGTATTTGGCAAAGGTTGTCTTTTGGGGACAAACAAAGGGATAGGTTCTTGATCAAATTTATTTCCTAAATTCACCTTGACAGTAAAAGTAAATTTTTTACTATTTAGATCTAAAAAGAAAGAATCGCTTTGACCTACATTCGTCAGCATTAAAAGAGTGTTTTTTGACAACAAACTGGAGAGAGTTTGCAACGGAAGTAAAGGTTGAAAATACCAGTCCCAACTAAGTTTTCGCTTATCTAGTTTCGCCCAGGTTACCCAATCACTATTGACCGCATTAAGAGCTCGTTTCCAGGGCATAGCGGAAGGCAAGTCATCTTTGAGAATTTCTTTTAATGCTAAAAGTTCCCTATGATGAATTCTTATAACAGTATCAGAACTCACTGAATGACTGAAGAGACTTCGACTTAGGTGCTCATGAAATTCAATAAGAGAAGATTCAAAACGTGAGCGCGAAGCAATTAAATCCTCCCAATCTTTTGGAGTAATTTTTATAGACATAGATTCTCTAAGCTCACTAGAAATAAACTCAGATTCAGGAAATATTAATTGGCGATTTTTTAATAAATCTTTTTCATTAGCAAAAACAAGATCTTTATATCTTAGAACCCAAACTTTTTTTTCTGAAGGAATTAATTCAATTCCTTCTACATAATCGAAATCTAATCGACTAGATCTTAACTTTGGTAATTCCACTTCAAACAAGAGTCGACACTGTCTCTCTGAGAGAATCAGAACAACACTATTGTTATGCAAACAAAGTGGAATCAAAAGGCCAGGCCACCAAAAATTTCTACTGTCACTTGATAGTTGAATAAAAGTATTATCTTTACGACATAAGCTTCTAGATATTAATCTTGTCAGGGTCAAATTATGAGGCCATAGAGCAAGATTGTTTTGATAGTATTTTTTCAGATGTTTATGTGAATTCACCTCAAGCATTAGTAGTACCTTTTATCAATAAATTCTTTTAATCATGTTGCCCTATAAATAAAGATATAGAACAATACTATTTATGGAGCTTAAAACAAAAACCACTAAAAATATTGGAATTGTTGGATTAGGTCTAATTGGAGGTTCCTTAGGCTTAGATCTACAAAAACTTGGATATACAGTTTATGGAATTACTCATCGAGAAAAAAATGCACAAAAAGCTAAAGAAAGAAAACTAGCCCAAATTGTTAGTACTGATCCAAGTGTATTAAACAATTGTTCTCTTATTTATATTGCTTTACCACTTGAGCAGCTTCTAAACCCTTCAACAGCTCTAATTAATGCCATTCCTAGAAATGCTGTTGTTACTGATGTTGGATCTGTAAAAGTCCCTATTTTAAATATTTGGAACAAGCTACATCCGCGTTTTGTAGCCAGTCATCCAATGACAGGGACGGAAGAGTCTGGCGTTAACGCAGGTCAACATAATTTATTTAAAAACAAGCCATGGGTGGTTACTCCAAGCAAAGAAACTGATCAAAAAGCTCTCGAAATGGTCCAACAAATTGCTTTATCACTTGGGAGTCAATGGATAAGCTCTGAAGCTCAAATACATGATGAAGCTGTTAGCTTGATTTCACATTTACCAGTTCTAATTAGCGCGGCATTGCTCAACACATTAACTACAGGTGTAAAGCCTTCCTTATATTCACTTGCAAAAAGTATTGCATCCAGTGGGTTTGCTGATACCTCTAGGGTTGGAGGTGGCAACCCACAACTAGGAGTCTCTATGGCAAAATTTAACAAGAAAAATATTGAGAGACATTTGGCCTCATATAGACATTCTCTAAATCTTTTTGAAAAATATTTACTGGAAGAGAACTGGAGTGAATTCGAAAAAATATTAGTCAATACTCAGGAAGAAAGACAAAGTTTTATTTCAAAACCTACTCATTAAATACAGGGATATTCAAATGTCTACCTTTACATTCCATTAGTTGTCTGACAACCATCATAGCTGATTGGCTGACGCCAGCTGTACCTTCGCCGGGATAAATTGAATCTCCACACAGCCATAAACCTCTAAGAGGGGTCCTACTTGATAAGCCAAAAGGCCCAAATTGATCTGGATGTTGACCAAGCCCTCCGACTATTCCACCAGGACGTCCTGTCCACCTTTCAAAGCTTCTTGGAGTTGAAAATTCTTGATGATCCCAACTCGACTCAGGTAAATCTAACTTTTTATTTAAAATAGTTCTTATGTGTTTTGATAAAATATTTTTTTTTCTGGCATAGGATTGATTATCAAGATTAGACCATTCGTCACTATTAACAAAGACACTTGCAATTAAAGTAGCCATTCCCGCTGGAGCACGCTGATCATCTTCCATGCTTATAGAAATAAATAAAGAGCCAAAATTCTCATCGAATACTTGAATATGTCCTGGGCAATCAACTGGTAAGTCAGCACGACGGATGGCTCCATAAAATACAGCTGCACCACTTGGTTTGGGTAATTTTTTTATACTTTCACGATATGCTGTAGATAAGCCTCCATCAATAGGAATTAAATCTAAAAGAGATTGAGGAGGTAAGCTAAAAACAATATCTGATGCTTTCAGCTCTATCAAATTTTTTCTTCTATCAATTACATTGACATCAAAAATATTTGATTTTTTTTGACTGAATATGTTGGTCACTTTATGTCCTATCAAAAGGTTTCCACCATCTCTCAAAAAACTATCTCTCAACAAATCGCTAAGAATTTGCATTGAACCATGAAGATGCCATAAACCTCTGGGAGATTGGGCCATTTGAAGAACAGTTGCACCGTATAAAGCCGCCGTTCTACTCGCTGGTTCTTGAGAGTAAAGTTTTAATTGAAGATCTAGAAAACTTCGTAGACGTCTATCTTGATGACAACCAGTGATTTTAAGCAAGTCTGCAATAGTCAACTTACTCATAAAACCTGTTAAAAGATTTGAAGGACGTATGGCTCTAATTAATTGACTTAAATCCCACAAATTTCTTACAGGAAGTATTGGATCTCTTTCGACAAATCCCCAATTACTCTTGTGAATTTTTGAACATAATGACCAGAAGATTTCACTACCAGGAAACTGTTCTTGTCTTTCTTTCGCCCATCTTAATGGATCATGCCAAAGATTGATTGGCCTACTCCCATCACCAAGAACAACTGAACAACCAGGATCTAAAATTTTTGCAGCAGGTAAAGGAACATCTAAATAATTAAATAAACGATGATGAATTCCTCCCCTTTCAAGACCTGCAACTTGGGTAGCACCTACATCAAAGGTATAAGAACCTCTTTTAAAAGTTCCTGCACAACCACCTAATTGACTATGTGCTTCGAGCAAAGTTACCTGATAACCCTCTTTAGCGAGAAGAGCAGCACTTGTTAAACCAGCTATCCCTCCCCCAACAACAATGATAGATTCTTCAGACATAAAAAATTATCAACCGAGAATAAGGTGAATGAAGGAATTAATTCAAAATGCTCTTGCAAGTTCAAATAAAGTAAACAAAAACTCATTAATAGAAAAAATAATCCCTGTAAGCGGAGGTTGTATCCACAAAGCTTGGTGCATTTATTTCAAAAATGGCAAAAGAGCGTTTGCTAAATCAAATCATAATGACAATATTAATATGTTTAAGTTCGAACGTGAGTGTCTTTCAGTTCTCAAGAAATTTGCTAACAAGTCGTATATCTGCATTCCTGAAACACTTGATCTAATAACTTATCAAAATATATCTATACTTTTCTTAGAATGGATAGATCTCAAACAATCCGAACAAAATCTTCTGGGGAAAGGCTTAGCACTACTGCATAAATCTTCAAGTGAACGGAGTCCAAAAAAATTCGGATGGGAAGAAAAAGGTTTTATAGGTTCTAGCACCCAAATAAGAGGATGGGGCAGTAATTGGGGTGAATTCTTTGTCAATTATCGTCTTAGACCACAACTAATACAGGCAAAAGCATGGGGTCTTATAGTTGATGATTATGAAGATATTTTATTATATTTAAGCTCATACCTAAATGATCATCACCCCAAGATCTCAATAGTTCATGGTGATCTGTGGTCAGGTAATTGTGGAAGTACTAAAAATGGTTTAGGAAGTCTTTATGACCCTGCTTCCTATTGGGCTGACAGAGAAGTTGACATATCAATGACTAAATTATTTGGCGGTTTTAATAGAGAATTTTATAAAGGGTACGAACAGATTTGGCCACTAGATAAGTTTTCAAAACATAGAACTGATATTTATAATCTTTACCATTTGCTTAACCACGCAAATATATTTGGTGGATCGTACAAAGAAAATTCATTAAAAATACTAAAAGATCTGAGATCCCGTTTGTAACGAGAACTCAGATCTTTTAGTATTTTCTTATTATTTATCCTAAGTACTCTTTTTTAAGATTTTGAACTTTATCAAATACAGCTGTTCTTTTTTCACTTGTAGTTAAATTTTGCCAACTCCACTGACCTAAAACTACTATTCCAAGAAGTTCTAGCAAGCCAGGGAGAATTGGGAAAAAATTAACTGTATCAATCACAACCTTGATTAACACTTGAGCTAGCACAACCACAGCAATAATTCCTGCGGCTTTGCCATACTTACCCATCTGGGTCCAATCAATTTTGCTCAATGATTCATTAACTTTTCCCATTACATCACTGTAACGTTCTGAAAAATTAACACCTTCAGTTTTCCCTCCCTTTGATTCATCTTTAGAATCAGGATTTACATCAGACATGAACACAAGCGACTAAGCAGTTATGGACCGAGCGTATCGAATTAATTTGATAAATGCCATAGGCTTTATAGAGATAAGTCCGAACCAAAATAGAGAGAATGCCGAATCAACTCACTTTTTCTGATGAAAATTCCCAAATATATTGAATTCCATAACGAGACAAATTATGTTCTCTCTAGATTTTTAAAGTCAGCTGAGCCAGCCGAAGGCTGCGCTATCTTAATTGGTCAAAAAAAAACCTCCGTGACAAATACCAAAAAAAATTTTTGGAAAGTAATGCACATTTGGAATTGTCGTAATGTTTGGGGACAACCAGAATCAAACTTAATTAATCAAAATATAAGAGTTTTTTCTAATCAAAAAAATATTCAACCATCAAAAAATACTCGCTTCGAAATAGACGCAAAAGATCAAATTGCCTCTCAAAAATGGTCAAGAGAAAATGATTTAGATGTTTTATGCTGTGCTCACTCTCATCCTGCGGGCGAAAACAAACCATCGGAAATAGATTTATTCTTACACCAATCTCCTGGTCTGATGGTTATTTCAAATAAGGATGGAGATTTAAAGGCATGGTGGATCAAAAATAAATTTAATTTTCATAGCGTGAAAATTAAATTTATTTCTTTAACGTAAGTTAATCATGAAAGGGTTGATTCATGGAGCAAAGCCAGAATGACGAAAATTTAAATCTCGATGAACTTGCGAGGTATGCAAGACATTTAAGTCTTCCTGAAATAGGTATTACGGGCCAAAAAAAGTTGAAAACAAGCTCAGTTGCTTGCATTGGGACTGGAGGACTCGGGTCACCACTTTTAATTTATCTTGCTGCAGCGGGAATAGGACGTATCGGAATAGTTGATTTTGATGTAGTTGAATATTCAAATTTACAAAGGCAAATAATTCATACAACTGATTCAATAGGTCTATTAAAAACAGATTCTGCCAAACAACACATACTTAAAATAAATCCTTCTTGCCGAGTGGATTTATTCAATCAAAAGCTAACAAGTAGTAATGCTTTGGAAATACTTAGAGCTTATGACGTGATATGTGATTGTTCAGACAATTTCCCAACACGCTACCTAATTAATGATGCTTCTATTATTCTCAAGAAGCCTAGTATATATGGTTCAATTGCACGATTCGAGGGTCAGGTAAGTGTATTTAATTTGAAGGAAGATAGTCCTAACTATCGAGATCTTATTCCAACACCCCCTCCACAAGAATTAATTCCATCATGCTCTGAAGCTGGAGTCATGGGAATTCTTCCAGGAATTATAGGTACAATTCAAGCAGCAGAAGTAATAAAAATAATAACAAATATTGGTTCTCCACTAAATGGAAGGGTCCTCATTTTTAATGCATTAAAAATGAGCTTTAAAGAGCTAACATTAAAATCTAGTCCAGAGAATAGCAATATCAATAAACTAATAGATTATAAAAGGTTCTGTTCAGAGGTTAAAGTTAAAAATGAAGTCGAATTAGATATAAAAAGTATTTCAGTTGAGGAATTAAAGTCAGTTCTTAGTCATGCATCTAAAGAGACACTATTAATAGATGTTCGTAACCAAATCGAGCATAATGAATGTTCAATTTCAGGCTCAAGGCTCATACCCCTTAGTACTATTGAAAGTGGGGAATCAATCAATAAAATTAAAATACTTGCCGCGCAAAAAAATCTTTATGTATTTTGTAAAAGTGGAAAAAGGTCATTACAAGCATTAAAGCATTTATACCAATATGGAATTCAAGGTATAAATATTGAAGGAGGTATTGATGCCTGGAATAAAGAAAATATTAACCAAACCTAATAATCAACTCCCCTCTTTAAATCAACTCCTTTTTCTGCATAGTGCTTATGACACACCATCTCAGAATGAACACTTGCCAAATCAAAATACAGAGGTTGGTTTTTACATCTTCCTGTAATAATTACTTCGGTCTCTGATGGTTTGCGCAGCAATGTTTGAACGATAGGCTCAACTGGTAGGAGTTCCAAATCAACAGTTGGATTCAACTCATCCAAAATAACTGTCTTATAAAGACCACTTGAAATCGCTGCTCTTGCAATTTCCCATGCTCTCTCAGCTTCTACATAATCAATGGGTTTTTGCTGGCCTCTCCAAACGATCGCATCTCTACCAGATCGAAGATGGTCCACTAAATGAGGATAACTTTCTCGAAGAGCAGCAATAGCAGCATCTTCTGTGTAACCACTACCACCCTTAAGCCATTGCAAAATTAAAACACGATGACTTTTATCCTGACTAATTCCTCTACCGATAGCTTGTAAAGCTTTACCCAAAGCACTGGTTGATTTGCCTTTCCCTTCTCCAGTATATATTTCAATTCCGCCAACATTATTCTCAAAAAGAATTTCCTCTTTATTGATCTCAGGGCGCCTGTGAGCTCTCATCTCAGAATGTAGTTCCGCAACTTTAATTAAAGGGTTTGGTGCTGCTCTACCAGTAACAATGATTTCCATACCACTTGGTCTTGCAGTAAGCGTTTTAACAACTTCTTCAACTTGCAATAATCCCAAATCTAGAACAGGATTCAATTCATCTAGGACAACAACTGAATATAAGGCACTAGCAATCGCCCCCTTTGCTATGTCCCATCCTCTTTGAGCTTCCTGATAATCAAATTTTGTAGATTGGTCGGCGTTGAAAAATTCACCCCTGCCAGTTCTAACTTGATCAATCAGGTGGGGGAAACCTTGCTGCAAAGCATCAATTGCTGAATCTTCATCATAAGAGCGACCAGGCCCTTTCAAAAATCTAAGAAGTAATACTCTTGTTTGTTTTTTCTCACATATACCCAGACCTATAGTTCTCAGAACTACCCCCAAAGCTGCTTGACTCTTGCCTTTACCCTCTCCGTCATAAACATGTAATTGTCCATGACTTCGTTCTTGGCTTTCCGATGCTGTCGTAATCCCTATACCGTTTGATACCACGATCGATAATTCTGCTTCTTATGCATGCAACTTAACTTCTTCTCCATTAGACGTCATAGAATATGCAAAATACATAGAAAGATGAAAGAGTTTAGAACTTTAAATTCAACCAAAATAATAATCTTCTAAAAAAGTGTTTTTGAGTCAACTGGAATCTTTATCTGAATCTGAACTGGAGCAACTAAAATTGTTAAGAGAGTTTATTAAAGATATAAATAATGCTTGTGTTGCCTTCTCTGGAGGCGTTGATAGTTCTTTAGTAGCGACAATAGCACAAGAACAATTAGGTTCAAAAGCCTTTGCAGTTACTGCTGTCTCTCCTTCTTTAGCTCCATATTTACTCAAGCAAGCGCGTCTTCAAGCAGCTTGGATTGGTATTCGTCATGAAGAATGTCAAACCCATGAAATCAATGAGCCAAATTACTTTAAGAATCCTGAAAATAGATGCTTTGCATGCAAACAAGAATTGCACAAGCATTTAAATAAAATTTCAAAAAGATACAATAATGCTCAAGTTCTCGATGGAGTCAATCATGACGATCTTAACGACTATCGACCAGGTATTAAGGCAGCTAATCAAGCAGGCGTGATATCACCTCTGGCCGAACTGAAAATAAATAAAAAATCAATTCGTTCGATCTCTAAATCATTAGGATTACCTTGGTGGGATAAACCTGCTCAACCATGTTTAGCCTCTCGCATTCCTTTTGGAGAAGAAATAAGTTCGAAAAGGCTGGAACAAATTGCCTTAGCAGAAGAATGGATTATTAATCAAGGTTTCTCTAAGGTACGTGTGAGAAGTCAAGGTCTATCAGCAAGAATTGAATTACCCGCAGATGAAATTAACAACTTCCTGAAAATTATTCAAAGAAATCAATTAATTAAATATTTTTTATCTTTAGGTTTTCATTCAATAAGCCTAGATCTAGAGGGTTTTATTAGTGGCAAACTCACTAGAGACATAAATAGAAATTCAAAATAGATCATTTCTCATGTCGAAATAATTTTTGATTTTCTTAAATTGTTGATTTTGCTCAGGGTTCACGATGCAAAGTTTGAATTCCGGAAGGAATCTCTCTAGCAATATTTTTAAAAGAAAAGTTCTTAGCCAAAAAATCTTCAAAAAGTATTTTACAAGCTTTTTCAGGCATCGTATGGTCACCACAAGTGAATACATCAATGGCTGCATAACCAATCTCTGGCCATGTATGTATTGAAATATGAGATTCAGCCAATAAAGCGAGTCCAGTAACTCCCTGAGGTTTAAAACTGTGTGTTACCAAGTTTATTAGTGTTGCACCAGCAATTTTGGCCGATGATGTGATTGTTGTCCTTATAAAAGCTTCATCATTAAGCTTCGCATGATCACATTGGTAAAGTTCAAGTATGCAGTGCCTTCCTATATTCTCACTAGAGTTCGTATGAATGTTTTCTGCATCATGTGACTGAAAAGAATCAGACCATCCAGGATTTGGATGCAATTCTGGGAAAAAAGGTTCCATAATCTATCCAAAAATTATTTCCACAATAACCGACCAATAGTTTTAACTAAAAGAATCTAATTGCATTAATTGTGAGTTTCGTACCCATTCACCTTCAAAAGATTCCAAATGTGTTGCACTAATTAAACACTGATGTTTTTGGCCGACAGCATCTAAAAGCAATAATTGTCGTTTTGGATCCAGCTCAGCCAAAACATCATCTAAAAGCAAAATTGGGGATCTGCCATACACCGTTTTAATTAATTCTAATTCGGCCAATTTCAAAGCCAAAACAATAGTCCTCTGCTGACCAGCCGAACCAAAACGTCTTGCATCTACTCCATTTACTAAAAACTGTACATCATCACGATGAGGACCTACTCGGCAATGCCCCGTCATCTCTTCCTCAGACCTTATTTCTAAAAGTTGACGTTCAATACTCTCCCTCCAAAGCCTCTCACTCTCTTCACCTTCAAGTTTACTACCCGGTAAATATGTAATATGAAGCTTCTCCTTACTATTACTTAAATGATCCTGCCAGTTTGCAGCTATTGGCAGTAGACGATCTAAAATACGCCTACGTCTTCGATGGATTCTTGTACTTACCAAAGCCATTTGCCTATCGTAAGAATCTAATAGAATATTTTGATCCTCGCTCGATTGAACACTGAAATTACGCCACAACTGACTTCTTTGCCTAAGCAATCTAGAAAACCTTCCAACCAAATCAGAATAAATCGGTTCAAGTTGTTGAACAATTCTATCCAGCCAATTTCTTCTTAGAGCAGGTTCACCTCTAATTAATTCTAGATCAAGAGCACTAAAACCTACACTTCTCATCGGTCCGATCAAATCAATTTGACGAGTTAAAAGTTTTTCATTTTTATAGGCTTTTCTCCCTCCTTTTCTGTTTATTTCTAAACAAACTTTTTGATCATCGTCAATTATCGCAGATAGGAAAGCCTTATCTTGATCCCAATAAATTAAATCCTGATTTCGATTAGATCGATGAGAGCGTAAACTAGACAAGAGCTCTACAGATTCAAGAAGATTAGATTTTCCAACTCCATTATGACCTATTACTATCAAACGATTTTCAGTTAACTCAAACTGAAAACATCGATAATTTCGAAAATTATTAAGTTCTAACTGATGAAGTTGAATGTTGCTTTATGGCATTTGTATGTAAGCTAATTTTAATAAGGTCTCAGTATTTGGCCTTTTTAATATCCCCCCTTGTTGGGCATGTAGCTCAGTTGGATAGAGCATCAGATTCCGGTTCTGAGAGTCGGGGGTTCGAGTCCCTCCATGCTCGTGAAAATAATTTCTCAAAGTCTCAATCCCATTGTTTTTATACCATTTGGATCTAATAAAAAACCATTAGCTTTTAATGGATTAAGTGAAATTAATGGGGCAGCAACCGAAATACTACAGCCTGGCAACTCTCGTCTAATAATTTCAACTGCCTTATAAACCATAATAGAGATGAACGTTTCTTGTTGCTCCCCAGGCTCTGCGACTAAATCCCACAAATTTGCATTTAAACCCTTATCGCTAGTCACACGAACAAAACCTACAAGATTATTAGAAGTTTTTTGAAGAAGAGTTAAATAAAAATCAGACTTTTTCAAAGCTAATTCTAACTGCCTTGGATGATGAGTATCTTGTTTACATCTTAATAAGAGCCTATTTATTTTACGTACAGAAACGAGTTCACTCCTAAGTAAGACGAAGCCCTCAGGAATTTGGGGACACTTATTTCCTGAATTTAATCCAAGCATGTCATCCTGTGTTTCTCATTCCTGCAGCAATGCCGTTGATAGTTAACAATGCTCCTCGCAATAATTCACTACGGCTATATGTACGTGAACTTTGACTAGAGTCAATACTCAAATCTTCACTAATAGGTGGTTGACGATTCTGATCTCTTAATCGTTTGAGAAGAGCGACTTGTAAAAATCCTAGGGGAATGATAGTCCTATTCCTCAGATTTACAGACAATTGCAAAGCAGGGTCTGCACTTAAAAGTTTTGACTTGTCAGTAATTTCTAAAATTAATTTTTTAGTTAATTTGTATTCACTTGAGATGATATCGAAAATTCTAGCAAATGCATCGCGATTATCATTACCACCTAAACTAAGCACATAGTGATGGGCAACATCTAAATCAACTTTCGAAAGTGTCATCTCTACTTTAGATATCAACATTCTAAAAAATGGCCATCTCTGATTCAACATTCTCAACATCTCCATTTGATCGGGATCTGCTTTTAGTTCATTAGCTAACGCTGTGCCAACCCCAAACCAGCTCGGCAAGAGAAAACGACTTTGAGTCCAACCAAAGACCCATGGAATTGCACGAAGACTGGATAAGTCTTTTGCACCACTTTTTCTTCGAGCAGGGCGACTAGAAATTTGCAGCTTACTGATTTCTTCTATTGGAGTAACTACTTGAAAGAATTGAACCAAGTCAGGATTATCATGAACTAAAGCTCGGTAATGCTCCCTTGAACGAGCTGCAAGCCTGGTCATCAATTCATTCCAACTTGGCGTCGCATCTAATTTATTTGTAACCAAGCTATTTTGGAGAACAGCTGTAGTAACAGTTTCAAGATTATACAATGCTAATTCTGGAAGGCTATATTTCGAGGCAAGAACCTCCCCTTGCTCTGTGATCTTTATACGGCCTCGAAGCGTACCACTTGGTTGAGCCAAAATTGCTTGATAAGCTGGTCCACCTCCTCTTCCTACAGACCCTCCCCTACCATGAAAAATCCGTAAAGCTATCCCTTGTCTACTAGCCAGATCTTGAAGTGCTATTTGGGCCTTATGAATTTCCCAGTTACTTGAGAGGAAACCAGAATCCTTATTACTATCAGAGTATCCAAGCATAAGTTCCTGAAGAGGTTGTTTTTTCTCTCCTGCTCGTGGAAGTAAGTTTCTATAAACATCTGTCTGAAGTAACGACTCCATTACAGAAGGAGCATGTTGTAAGTCCTCAACAGTTTCAAACAATGGAACGACAAGAAAATCAGCAGCTCCTAAAGTTGGATCAATCAATCCTGACTCTTTGGCTAAAAGCAACACTTCTAATAGATCTGATGCTGTATGACTCATGGAAATTACATATGAGCGACATATACGAGTACCAAATTCTTTCTGTAGCCTATGAAGCATATGAAAAACTGAGATAGTTTCTTGAGTGCTTTGAGACCATTCAAAAGCAGGAGGGATAAGCGGTCTTCGAGTATTCAATTCCTTCATCAACCAAGTGACTCGACTTTCCTCATTCATTACTCCATATGACTCAGGCAACTCTAAATAGCAAGTGAGCTCATCCAAAGCATCACTATGACGAGTGCTTTCTTGCCTAATGTCTAAACTTGCCAAAGAGAAACCAAAGATATGCACTTGATTTAACAAGGTATCAAGAGGTTCACATGTAAGATCAGTACTAACTAAACTATTCCTAATAAGTTCTAATTCATTTTTAAACTCATCTACAGACCTATAGTGAAGAAAATCATCAAGGCTATTATTTGTAGATGTCAAAGTCTTACCTTCAGGTGATAATTGCCATCCAGCATCAGCCAGCTGCTTATTACGTAGCTGAGTAAGTCTCAACCTCTCAAGCGTATAGCTAAGCTTCAATCGATAAGGTTCTAGCCGATACCTAGCAGCTCTTTCCTCATAGACCTCAGGGAAACGAACTCTGTCCATTTCCAATGATTCTAGTAAAGGAGAGCTTACTTGACTCCATTGCATAGATATACTTAATTGATCTCTGAGATCTTGCACTGATGCAATATATCTATCCAACATTAATTGTCTTTGATAACAGGCTGTTCTCCATGTAATTTCAGGAGTAACGGAGGGATTACCGTCTCGATCCGAACCCACCCAGGAACCAAATGTACAAAAGGCTTCATTAGGGATCTCTACATCTGGATAACTTGAAGCCAATGCCGTAATCAGTCTCCTTCTCAATTGTGGCATCGCATCAAACAAAACCTGCTGAAAATAATGAAGCGCATAGTCAACTTCATCAAGAACAGTTGGCTTGAATTGATGAAGTTCATCCGTTCTCCACCAAAGTCTTATCTCCTCCTCTAATTGCAACCTAAAGATTTCCTTCTCAGACTCGGAAATTAAACTATTTGATTGAAGTTGTTGCAAAAGAGTGGCTACCCTTCGTTGCTTATGTCTGACAGTATGTCTAACTATTTCAGTTGGGTGAGCTGTAAAGACAAGACGAATATCCATTTCCCTCATCAAAGCATCAAGTTGGGCTGGAGGAACATTCAAATGACGTAATCGCTCAAACAATTGTCTAAAAGTTGCTGGTGCAGTTTGACTTGCCAAAGCCGGAGCGAATGGGTCTAGATTGTAATGACTATTGTCTAACTTCCCTTTTTTCATACTTTCTAAATAACTATCCTCCTCTATACGTTGCTCTAGAATATTTACCAACTGAAAATAAAGCGAAAAAGCCCTGGCAGCTGATATCGCCTCTGCTAAGTCCATTTCTGTAATCAACTTAACTATAGCCTGCGAAGAATTATCTTGATTAGACTTACTAGGGTCACTTAATTCCTTTAAACGCAATAATCTGTCTGTTTGATTAGGAGGACATTCACTTTTGAGAACTGTTTTCCACAAATCCTCAATAAGTTCAAGCCTTTGTTGCAATAAATATCCAGGATCTTTATCCTCAACACTTTCTGTTGAGTGATGAGAGATATTTGCGTTAGAAGAATTTTTCAACATATTCCTATTATGAGGCAGTTCTCCCGACTTAGTCACTAATAGGATGATTTCAATTGAATAAAATTGGTCTCTTCTCGTTCCATTTCATAAATACCTTTCTGAAGCAAGGACTGAATTGAGACTCCTTTGGAATAAGAATTCAGCCATATCATTGATTGATTTCCCTTGGTTAAAATAGATTCAATAGGTTGCAATAACTCAAACATTCCAAGCTCCTTAGCCAACGGAGCTGCCTCTAACAGAAGTTCATTTATCCAATCACGACAGTTTATTTGTTTTCCAGTTTGCCAATGAAATAAATTTGCATCGAGACTAGATTTAGCGGCAAGCAAATCATTTTCATCTGCTAATAGAGCCAATTCTTTGAGTGTTTTAGAGCTCGCTTCCACGGGATCATATTTTTTAATATTGTTTTTAAGATTAATAATTCTTAGTTCAAGTAATGCTGTAATAGCCAAGAGCAAATCAACATTACAGACCAAGTCACATATCCTCAGCTCTAATCGATTTAAAACATGAGGTCTTTCTGGACCATTTGGCCTTACTGATGTCCACAAATGTCTTTCATTTTGCATGTTGCCCTGCGATAACTGATCTTCAACCCATGTCACATAATGAGCATGATCCACAAACATAGGGACATTGGAGGGTGTCTTAGGGAATTGAATCCATCTTTGAGAATGTGCGCCAGTAGCATTTCCTCCTAAAAAAGGAGAACTAGCGCTTAATGCCAAAAATAATGATGCCTCACATCTAACCAAGCGAAGTGCCGAAAAAAGTAAAGATAAGCTTTCAATACCTAAATTAATATGAATACTTGCTGTTACAACTTTTGTTCCATAATTTTTTTCTATGAAAGAGTGATAACAGTTTTTGATATCTGACCTTTCAAAATCTTCTGTATTTCCAAGACTTAAAGTGCTCCCAGGAAGAATAGTAAGTTCTTTGCAATCAAGCCATTTTCTAAGTTTTAATCTCGGTAGTAACAGTGCATGCTTTAAAACTGCATATCTTTGATCTGGAACAGTTATGTACTCAAGATTTCTTTGATCCGGTTCTTTGACAAAATCTGATAGTTCTTTAGTAATAGCAGATGCAATCCCAACATTTTCTCCAGCAAATGTACCGGTAAAGAGCTCCACTTCGAACCCCTTTAGAAGCATACAGTTGGTCATAAATCAGGAGCTTCTAAACAAGCTAAAGCAGTGAACATCCCTTTCGCTTTATTTAAAGTTTCTTGATACTCATTAGAAGGAATGGAATCAGCAACGACTCCAGCCCCAGCTTGAACTTGAACAGTACACTCATTTTGATTGGACCTACGAACAACCATTGTTCTGATAGTAATAGCTGTGTTTAATGCTCCATTTAAATCTATTGAGCCATAAACCCCGGAGTAAGGACCTCTACGTTGTTTTTCTAATTGATTAATTAATTGCATCGCTCTTATTTTTGGTGCTCCACTAACAGTGCCAGCGGGGAAAGAAGCAATTAATAAATCCCAAACATCATTTGCTTTTTTTAAAGTACCCTCAACCTCACTGACTATATGCATGACATGCGAATATTTTTCTATAACCATTAATTCTTTTACAAAAACAGTACCTGGGATGCAAACTCGACCTAAATCATTTCGACCTAAATCTACTAACATGACATGTTCAGCTCTTTCTTTTGGATCTTTTAAAAGATCTTTTTCTAGGGTTGCATCTTCTAAATCATTTTTACCTCTTGGACGAGTACCAGCAATTGGTCTCAAACTTGCTTGAATACCCTTTTCTGTTTGTTGGGCCTTAACCATTACCTCTGGGCTCGAACCAATAAGTTGCCAATCTCCAAAATCAAAAAATGCCATAAATGGAGAAGGATTTACCATGCGCAGGCTGCGATATAACTCAAAAGGTTTTTGTATGACAGTAGACTCCAATTTTTGACTAATAACCAACTGAAAAACATCACCTTTTTTAATAAATTCTTTTGCAGATTTAACACTTTTTTCGAATTCAGCCTTTGATGTTTTGTAGTTCATATCAACTGATCTATTCGCATTTTCATTCCACTTCAAAGACCTAACTGGCTCTAGAGGAGCTGCCATTAGTTCTTGAATTTCATTAATTTGTTCACAAGCGATTTCATAAGCTTTACCAGGGGAAACTCCATCACTTAGATCTCCATATGCCACAGCTGTTATTAAACGTTTGACTTGATCAAAAATAAGAATTTTGTCCATAAACATCCAAATACCATCAGGTAAATCTTGATCTGATAATTCATAGGTGGGTACAGATGGCTCAATCCATTGAATTAGTTCATAACCCCACATTCCAAAAAGTTGTCCTAATTGCGGCACCCCTGGCAAAGAAACAGATTTATACGGCTTAAGCATTTCCCTGAGTATTTCAATTGGATTTCCGTGAAACTTTTCTTGTTTTCCATTTCTCCAGCATCTAGTCAATTCATTACCACTAACTGACACCTTCCAGAGAGGATCTGAGGCAACGACACTCCAGCGACCAATAGTTTCTCCACCTTCTACTGATTCAAGCAATACACCTGGAGGGTTGCCGTTACCAACTTTAAGCCAGGTTGTCAGGGGGGTTTCCAAATCAGCTGGCCAACTTTTTGCCAAGGGAATGTAGTTTGCCCCACTGGACGCTGATAAAAGAAATTGTTCCTTATCTAAACTAAGCATGACTGCATAATGGCAGCCCAATATATATGTTTAAAGGGGTCAAGAGTTTAAATTAAACTAGTTATGCATCGTAAGTTTTTTTTCCGCTAAATTTCAAGCTTGCTGGATTAGGATTTTCTCCGATTCGTCTATTATTGTAGCCTTCTTTTAACCTTCCTTCATTTGGCTTCTCAGAAAAAACGCCATCTTTAGGGAAAAGTAATTCTCTATCACCTCCAGGATAAATTCTGTATATTTTACTTGTTTCAATTCTTGGCTTAAACCCTCTTAATTGAGTATTCAAAGCAAAACACTGCTCTTTTCTAGCAAAGTACATCAAATTATCACCTTCATGCATTACCGCAGCTCCTCCAGTTGGAAGCTCAAAAACCTGAGAGGATTTACTTGACCAGGTAATTGCATATTTTTCTTCGGTTTCAGCCGAATTTAATAAACCACCGGTGCTACCAATGTGTTTTGGAAGTGTTCCAGGTAATACTTCGGTCATGCTTTCAATTCAATCAACTTTTTCTTTATATTTTTAAATTAGCACTTTATTTTGTGCCTTTTGACTCATTTCACGTCAACTTCACACGCGTCAACATTAATCAATAAGATCAAATTCTTTTAATTCAGAAATAGGAAAAAATATCGTAATTCCTTTATCTCGCCTATTAGTAAGACGGCCACCAAGACTTTTCAAAAGTCTTTGCGTTGCAGCCTGACTAAGCTGCAAATTACCTGTAGCTGGATTCCAGCTAAGTACTGGTCCAATTTCTTCATTGGAACAACTTTCTAAAATTTCAGAATTAGTAGTTGTGGAAAGCTGAGTTAAAATCTGAAGCTTTAGCCTCTGACCAGCTGGTCTTAACTTCAAAGTCAATTCCCCACCGGTTTGCAGTCCACGACTATTACGATCAATAAGACCAGTCAGCATTAATTCAAGCCCTTCAGAATCACTCAAAACTTTTGGTAAATCTGGTGTGATATCAAGAATAAGTTTCAATCCTTTTCGTTCTAACTGATTACTCCAAACCGGAAATAACATTGTGATCATTTTACCTAAATCAGTTAAAGCCAAATTTGTCCCTTCGGTCTTACTTCTCTCTAACTCCACTGCATTAAAAATTAAACCAAAACGATCAATTTGTTCTGTACATTCAATATCTATTTGCTTCAAACGTGTTTCAACCACCCTGGGTAAATCTCGCTTTCGAAGAAGAGATCTTATTAAAGTTCTTATCGTCGCCAGAGGAGTCCTTATTTCATGAGTTAAAGCCTCTAATAAGGAAATTTCACTATTCCTTGAACTTGATGTGTGATCATTAATTGAATTATCAGGCAAAGTTTGAATATTCAAACTTGGTGCAATATCTGCAAGGCGTTGAGATAATAAAGGCCAAAACACTTTAGATAAATCATCATTCGTTTTTAGCTGTCCCAATTCCCCAAGTGCTTTTCGGAGATTATTTGCTTGTTCAATATTTTCTGTATTCAATCTATTATCAAGTAATGTCAAAAGGTCACTCAAAGTCTCAGGATCACTGCGCATTAATAATTTTCTCTCCTGTAGATCACCTTCCAGGGCCAAAGCAATTTGAATTTCAGGAGTAATCACTATTAGCAAAGGATCGTTCCCATCTTCCTCCAGAAGAGTCAATCGCTCATAGCCTGAAGAATCATTGTGAAAATCCATTGAAACGGATTGACTCGGAGGCAACATCCCCATAGAAGGACTGGAGAGATTTAATAAATCCTTCGGAGCCCATACCCATCCTTGAAATTGCTTGAGTAATTTAGGTTCGTATAATGCTGGCAAAGGGGAAGACAACCATAAACCTCTTGTAAGGTTCATCGGTAGCAATATATCTGACTGAAGAGTATCCAGAGCCGCCCACCACATTCTCCTTACAGCAGATTCACTACATTGGGAATTAGGAACACCTTGAGCCATTCTTCTTTGTAAGGCTTTAATAGTTACTAGAGGCGTGTTCACAAAAACCTCCAAACCTCATACAAACCTTTAAATCCATTAGATTGATCAGATTTTAAAGGGTGAAAAAACATAAATAATAGAGTTTCAATTCGTAGAGGTGCCTTAGCTGACTGTTTTTAAATAGATCGATTAAAAATTACTCAGTGATTCAATTTAAGATGCAAAAGAGTCTTTTAAAAAAATTAAGATCATAAGAGCTGATTCCTATTTTAGTAAGGATTAACAAGGAGGGGGAATACCTCAAACGCTAATAAATTCAAGAATAACTAATTAAATGAAACTAATGTTTAATCTTAAAGTGAGGATTCCTTCCTTTACATAGAAGAAAAACTTAACCTCAAGATGCTATTAAGAAATTTAACTATAGCAATACGCAAAGCGCTACTGAGACTCAACTAATGCGTTTACAAATAAAATAAGCAAAAGTGTCTAATTAGAGATTTTTTCTTATTGACTGTCCTCTTCTAGATACAGATAAACAAAAACCCAAACTTATAAAATTAACAAATAATGCAGTTCTTCCGTAGCTCATAAAAGGTAATGGGATTCCAGTAACAGGGCCTAGGCCAATAGTCATAAATATATTCACCATAATTTGGAACATAAACATTGAAGCTATTCCAATCACAAGCAAAGATTCAAAATCAGTACGCGCCTCAATAGCAATCTTGATCAATCGAACAATTAGAATAAAAAATAAAAATAAGACCAACAAATTTCCTAAAAAACCTGTCTCTTCTCCAAGAGCACTAAAAATGAAATCAGTATGTTGCTCTGGTATGAATTTTAATTTAGTTAATTGACCTTGCATCAGACCTGATCCAAGTAGTCCACCAGATCCAATTCCTATTTTGCTTTGGAGCATATGATAACCACCACCTAAAGGGTCTTGGCTAGGATTAAGAAAAAGAATTAACCTATCTCTTTGGTAATCTTTTAATAAAGTTTCCCAAAACCAAGAAGAAGTTTTGGCAATTAAGGCATGAAAAAGGAGAATAAATATTGTTAGTATTTTTTTTTGATTTGGAAGAGACTTATAAGACAAAAAACCAATTATTGGAAACCACATATAAAGTCCCAATTGATATGAATATGACAAGAATCCTGTCATCGAAGTAGCCAAAACAATAAATGCCCACTCATATGGCATTCCTGACCAATACAACATGCCAAGAAGTATCGCTCCAAAAACAAGAGATGTGCCAAGATCAGGTTGAGTGAAAACCAAAATCCAAGGGAAAATAGAGACTAATAAAGGTTTAATTAAATGAGATAAATCAGTAAATCTTCTTCGATCTAAAATAGAAGCCAAAACAAGTATTAAACTTAATTTAGCGAACTCCGATGGCTGAAGATAAAAACCAGCAAAGCTCAACCATCTTTTTGCTCCTAATGCAGAAGTACCACTAAAATTTACATATAAAAGCGTTAAAATAGTAAAAAAATAAATTGGTAAAATATATTTTCGTAGATCTTGCAAAGGAACTTGAGCTAAAAAATAAACAATTAGAGAGCCTATATAAGCAATGATTACATGTTGATACCAATCTGCTATTCCAATATTTCTTTGAGTACTTGCAATTAAAAAACACGATAAATGTACTAAAATTAAAGGTACAATCCAAATTATAAAATCTGTATCTTTCCAAATTTTTCTGTTTCTAACTATTTTTAAATTTGATATTTTTTTTCGACCAAAACCAATCATGACTTTCAATCACTGTTTAATAGATAATTCATTACATAGAGTTTCAGCAAGTTCTAAAAATACTTTTGCTGTTCTTGAAACTCGAGATGTATGAACCACAGGCAAATCCTTACCTGTACCTGAATAAGTATCTGACTCGATTGGTATCTGAGAAAGCAAGGGGACATTATTTTCTTTAGCTAATTGTTTTCCTCCACCTGAGCCAAAAATCTCATATGATTTTTGCGGTTGATCTGGAGGAATAAAATACGTCATATTTTCTATCACTCCGAGTATTGGAATATTTAATTGTTTAAACATTGCCAACCCCCTTCTTGAATCTTGAAGAGATACATTTTGTGGAGTTGTGACTATTAGCACACCCGCCATAGGAACTGCCTGAGCCAAAGAAAGTTGAGCATCCCCTGTCCCGGGAGGAAGATCTACTATTAAAAAATCACGTTCGCCCCAGGAAGCTTGATATAAGAATTGTCGAATAATTCCATTAAGCATTGGTCCACGCCAAATCACTGGCTGATTTTGATCAATTAATAATCCCATTGAAACCATTCCAATTCCGCATGTTTCAATGGGGATAATCATTTGCTCTGCGCCCGAACCACTAACCTCAGGCGTTATTTCACTAACACCAAGCATGTAAGGGGTATTTGGCCCATAAATATCAGCATCAAGCAAGCCAACCTTAAAACCCTTCTGACTAAGCGCACAAGCTAAATTCACGGCAACAGTACTTTTACCAACGCCTCCTTTACCACTACTTATAGCGATAACATTCTTCACTTTTGGTATTGGAGTTAATCCCTGAGATTGAGCACCATGTCCGGCCTGACCAATAGGAGATTCCGCAGATGGAGATGAGTCCCCTATCTCAATTTGTACTTCTTCTATATCCTCCAGTAAATCAATGCATTTCCTAATGTCATTTGCTAATTGACTTCTTTGCGCTAAAGCAAAATTAGGAAGAGTCAGTCTTACAACAATCTTCGGTGGCTTCACTGAAACTATTTCCAGCCATCCAAGGTCAACAATAGATCGTTCACTTCCGACATCTTTGACTGAATTAAACGCTTTTAAAACCTTCTCGATAGTTGTCATTCTTAATTTCTATTCACCCGATAATAGTAAAAAATTCGACAAATATTCCAACAGATTATCCAATGATATTGGCTTTAGGAAAAAGTAAAAAATATTCGCAATACTAACTTTTCCAATATTGATGTGAAATTTGCATCATTTGAAAGTATTTTTTTAAAGAAAGCAAAATACAATTAATTTTGTCCTCCTCACAAAATAAAGCCATTTTACCGGCGAAAAATTCAAGAGAACGAGCCAAAAAGCTTGTTTTAGGGCTTCAAGATGAAATTTGTGCTGGTTTAGAGACTATTGATGGAGAAGGCAAATTCCTAGAAGAATCTTGGCAGAGACCAGAAGGTGGTGGCGGTCGTTCACGAGTATTGAAAGATGGGAAAATCTTTGAACAGGGAGGAGTGAATTTTTCTGAAGTACATGGAAATGAACTTCCACCCTCAATAATTAGCCAAAGGCCAGAAGCAAAAGGTCACTCTTGGTTTGCAACAGGAACCTCCATGGTTCTTCACCCCAAAAATCCCTATATACCGACTGTTCATCTGAATTACAGATATTTTGAAGCAGGTCCTGTTTGGTGGTTTGGTGGAGGGGCAGATTTAACCCCTTTTTATCCATATCTATCTGATACGCGTCACTTTCATTCATGCCATAAAGCCGCATGTGACACTATTAACAAAGATCTTCACAAGGTTTTCAAACCGTGGTGTGACGAATATTTTTTCCTAAAACATCGAAATGAAACCAGAGGAGTTGGAGGTATTTTTTATGACTATCAAGATGGATCAGGTTTACTTTATAAAGGACAAAATGATAAAGGAAAAGCATCTCACATTTCAAAAGAATTAGGTCACTATTCTTTGAATTGGGAAAATCTTTTTTCACTTGCCAAAGCATGTGGACAGGCATTTCTCCCCTCGTATGAGCCAATAATAAAAAAACGAAAAAATCAAAAATTTTCAACCAAAGAAAGAGACTTTCAGCTTTATAGGCGAGGTAGATACGCTGAATTCAATTTGGTATGGGATAGAGGGACTATTTTTGGATTACAAACCAATGGAAGAACTGAATCAATATTGATGTCATTACCGCCATTAGCAAGATGGGAGTATGGATATAAGCCAGAAACTAATTCACGTGAAGCACTATTAACAGATTTATTTACTAAGCCTCAAGACTGGTTTACAGATAAATCGCTTGAGGAGAGATGTCTACCACATCAAGCATTGGATTAAATTTCGCACTTCTAAGTTATTCCATTTAAAAAAGCCTGAACTATTTCATTAGCTAGAAAATTTATTGTTCTTTTCCTTGTTTTTAAATTTCTGAGATTTTTTTCTAGCAAGCCCTCTAGTTTCCCTATTTCAAGAATCCTTATTTGCCTTCTTGGAGCACCTAAACCTCCTCTATACAAAATAGGAAATCGTCCGAATTTTCTTGCGATTGACTCGTCGATTGTATTTGGCGTCTCAAAATAAGGAGGAATCAATCCTGAACCTACTCCATACCTACCATATGCATCAAAATGAATCTCAATTGCATAACCACCATGCTTAGCAAATTTCCTCCCTACTGACCAATTTGTTCTTGGATCATTAGCATCATCTATATTTCTTATACCAGGGTCATACAATTTGATATTTAACCCTTTCTTTTTTCCAAGTTGAACAATTGATTCTTGTAATTTTAAATTCCAAAAAAGTTCATCGCTCATGTCAGGATGCATTGGATTTAAACCAAACTTGTGAACAGCTTCACCAGGGGTGCCAGCACCAGCCATCCCCTGGGAGTCTGCGTGGCCAGCTAAAATTAAAATAGGAATATTTCTATATACCTCTTTGCTGCCAACCCAAGTTGCTTGAATATTAGAGCTTTCACCAATGATCAGCTCCAGATTTTGAATTGTATTTCTGTTGTAATATAATTGAGAAAATGCATAAAAGAAACTTAAAAAAAGCAAGTAAAATAGAGCATTTAATACTTTATTTTTCACCACAAACTCTACTTAAATTGGAGAAGAAAGTAGAGAATTTTCACTACTAAGCTCAAGAGTTTCTGATAATTCGAATTGAATAGCTATCAATTCATCACGATGAGCTTTTATTCGTAAATTACTAGTACCTGACCCATCTGAACTTAATAACTTAACCTCTAGTGATTCCTCTCGATTGGATTTAATACGATAAATAAATCCAGCTAAAGGAGCACCAACTGCTGATAGTAGCAAAGGCCACCAGCTCAAAACAGGGTAAAGCTGGATCAAAACCAGGCCCAAACAGGCCGAACCAAGTCCTCCAAGGCAAGATAAAAAGATCGTCAAAAAAGTACTAGCAGCAACATTCCCATGAAAAATCAACAGTTTTTCTTCAGCATTACCTCCATTTTTTTTCCAACCACGCTCTTCCAGCCAAATAGTAAATCCGTTAAGGACTTCTATAGGAGGCAAAGGAGACTGAACATCTACAACCGTTGTCCGGTCCTTACTAGCAGCTCGCAAAAAAAACCCCAAACCTATCGCTAATAAAATAGTGAGAAATAAAGTTGAGGAGAATGCAGATTGCATCTCAAAAATTCGATCTTTGTTATTTTAATTGTTATTAGAAACATAGCTACAAAAGTGAGCTGAAAAAATTAAAAAAATGAGAAAAGATTAAATCGTTAAATTTACTGAATATTTGTTTATCATTTAAAGGATTAGAATTAAATCATACAAAATAACTCAATTAATTAAATTACCACTTAATTTTTTATGCCAAAAAAACTCGACGATCCATTAACTTTTAAGATCTTTGATAAGGACATTGATGATGAAACTCAAATTGCTTTGAGCAAATCTCTAGCTTTAGCGGTTGATACCGAGGCCATGGGCTTAATTCATGGTAGAGACAGGCTTTGTTTAATACAAATATGTGACGCATTGGATAATGTTATTTGTATTCGTATAGAGAGGAATCAAGATTCAGCACCCAACCTGAAATCTATACTCGAGAAAAAAACAATTGAAAAAGTCTTTCATTTTGCAAGATTTGATCTCGCTGCTTTAGCAAATAATCTAAATATTGATGTTAACCCAATTTTCTGTACAAAAATTGCAAGTAAAATAGGTAGAACTTACAGCCCAAGGCATGGACTAAAAGAAGTTGTTTTGGAAACTGTTGGAGTTGAATTAGATAAGCAAGCCCAAAGCAGTGACTGGGGAAAAGTTGGCGATTTAACTCAAAAACAACTTATTTATGCAGCCAATGATGTTAGATATTTACTAGGAGCAAAGCACAAACTCGAAGAGATGTTAAAACGTGAGGGAAGATGGGAATTAGCGCAAAAATGTTTCCAATGTGTACCAATTTTTTCTGAGCTTGATAGAAGAAGATTTACAAATATTTTTGACCACTAGTTTTTGCAACCTAAAGATTAATTAGTCTTCAAGCATAAAATTTTCCTCTTCTTTTAGAGCCTTCAATAATTGATCAAAAGAGGCAGAGGCAGATACACTTTGTTCTTGATTTTCATTAAGAGTGTTCTCGAGGATCTTTTGAGCAATTTCTTTTCTTGATTGCAAATCTTTTTTCCCTTCCTTAGCTGCCGAGACCTCTACTTTCCTTCGAGCAGCTGAAATACTAATACTTAAAGAGGATGCCAATTGAGCACAAATTTTAAGATAATCATGATCTTCAATTAGAGGCATATGCTGTAACTTGAAAAGAAAATCTTCGTAAAAAATGTTCTATTAGATTACACCTCACTATGAACCCCGGGACAAGTGAGTAGAAATAATAAGGGCTAAAGATTTACTTCCTCCTTCTGGGCCCATTCGTTTGGATCCTCTTAAACCAATAGTATATCTATCGAAATCAGAGTCCAATAAAAACTCGACTTGTGTTGAAAGATTTTTATGACCTTTAGCAATAGATACTGCACCTCCCAATAAACGGCTTTGGCGGTTAGCAAAATTCAAATTAAATTGAGGCCCATTCCCAGGAAAGGAAACACATGGGATTCCTAAACCTACTAATTGTTCTGTAGCTGTGCCCGCATTTGCAACCCCTACTTCACCCCAATTCGCCCAAAACGAGAACTGATTAAAGCCAATTAATATGAGTAATGATTTTTTTTTCCATATTTCGGCAATTCCTAATTCATCAATTGATTCATAAGTAGGTTTAAAGCCTAAGTCAATCAGTATCAATTGTATGTTTTTAATCATTGCAGAAGAATTTAAGGGTACAAATACTGCCAAGGGAGAGGAAGTTTGAATAATTTGAATTGCAATTAAAAGTTTTTTAAAATTCTTATACGCCTCAGGTAAGCGACTTCCACATAACAAAATCAAACGTCTATATGTTTTAAAACCATCAGGACAGTCTGTCTTAGCCAGACCATCCATCATCGGATTTCCAGGAGCTACTGCTGCCACTCCATGATTCCTTAAACCTCTAGCAGTGATTTTGTCTCTTACTGCAACCATCTTGCAACGACGAGATCGCATCAACCAATATTCCCATGGATCCCACTCCGTTCCTTTTAATCGATGGTAAAAATCACTAAAAGAGAATCGAGGTCCACTTGTCCATGTGTAGTCACTTTTAGGAGTACCAATAAAAAAATAATCTGCGCCACTAGCCCATGCAAAAAGAAGAGGTAATAAATCTCCAACGACAACAATAATTCTTCCCTCTCTCGCTGATCTATGAATCAGAGTCCATTGCTTATAAAGACTGCAAAGTAATCCAGCTTTTAAATCTAAAACTAATCCACTAAGACTCTGGTTACTAAAACCACCACTTGGTAAGAATGTAGAGGAACCAATCTTGGCGAGCCAGCCATCTGCTATGAAATTATTAAAAGCTTTTCCTTCTCCAACCATTGGAAGCACTTCCTGGGAAACATCTGAATTGATTTCATGAAGTGCCTCCATGATTTGGCAAGCAATCGTATCTTCTCCATGTCCATTACAAAGAAACAAAAGATTTTGTTCAGCTTGGCTGATACGATTTGAATTGGAAGTGAATCTTTCATTTTCGGCGGCATGGCCAAGTGGTAAGGCAGAGGATTGCAAATCCTTTATCCCCAGTTCGAATCTGGGTGCCGCCTTAATTAATATCTGTTTAATTCTCCTGAGAGAGCCTCCCAGAACAATGCTCCATGTGTAGCGAGTAGCAAGTTTCAAGAAGGGTCAGAAATTAATAAGTTGATTTTGCTTCTCGATCGAAATATTGATCATTTTTACATTCTTACAGTAAGTCTTTAAAAGAACCACTAATAAAAAGCTGGTAGCCAATAAAATACCTAACATTTATATCTTATATCTACATTTTTAGTTACTATTTCATTCGTTTAAAAAGTAGGGAGTAATATTAGTCTTGAACTAATATCAAAACAATAACGAATAAGAACATTGACTGATCAAATTGAATTCAGTTCTTTTTTTAAATTATTAAATTCAATAAAAGAAGGAGACTCGGAAAAAATATCTTTATTAGATGAACAAATCAT
Organism: Prochlorococcus sp. AG-402-G19; assembly: GCA_003279455.1. Classification (GTDB taxonomy): domain Bacteria; phylum Cyanobacteriota; class Cyanobacteriia; order PCC-6307; family Cyanobiaceae; genus Prochlorococcus_B. The sequence continues at coordinate 91,333 of QCHU01000002.1, read as the reverse complement.
TCAATTTAAAGACGGTATAAACTCCAGAAGTTTTTTAGAAGAGTTGGGATCTATTTATCTTTCAATAGGTGTGACAGAATTATATAATTTTACTAATCAAAATGATCTAAAATCTATCGGACTGATAGATAAAGAAGGATGGGAAACCTTATCTGAAAAAAATCAACAAGAGCTACCCGTCTACCTTGCCAATAAAATGATTGGGTATATTAAAGAAAATAAAAAAGTGAAAGAAATGTCTAAGAAATGGAATGTTCGAGAAGGTGAAATCAGGAAGCACATAACAAAAATGGCAAGATATATTACTGAAGGAATAATTGATGTGATTGAATAAATGAATAATTAAAAAATCGAACAAGGCTATTTAAGATTAACAATTGAATTCTGAGATTTTGCTCTCTAAATAAATAATTTTAAAATTAATATTCATTGTCTGCAACACAGATACCAAGGCATCTTATGCCGTTACTGGCAGTTCTGCCACAATGATTACAAAGTACTTTGTCTATTTTATGATCTCCTAGGTTATTTTTTTGACTTTCTTGATTACTATTATTTTTTTCCAAAGAAAAAAATTTAAATCGATTTAATTTATTCATGTAAGATAATTGATAATAGAATTTCTAGTTAAATATCAAAAATGAAATTATGAATAAGAAAAAAATTGGGATTGGCATTGGCACTTGGGCATGGGGAAATAAATTGGTATGGGGCTACCAACCTGAAACAGATGATATTTTACTTAAAAAAACTTTTTTTGATGCAATTGATGGCGGCTTAGATTTTATTGATACTGCAGATTCATATGGCACAGGAAACTTGCTGGGTCAAAGCGAAAAGCTTATTGGAAATTTTCTTGAAGAATTACCTACAAGGAAGGTCAAAAAAATCACAATCGCAACAAAACTCGCTCCCTTCCCCTGGAGAATTGGCCGCAATGGCCTTAATCATGCTTTTCAAGAAAGTAATAAGCGACTTAGAGGACACATAACAAGGGTACAACTTCATTGGAGTACTTATCGTTATGCACCTTGGCAAGAAGAACAATTACTAGATGGCCTAGGAGATTTATACGAAAAAGGTTTAATTAAAGAAATTGGCCTATCTAATACTGGTCCAAAAAGACTAAATTTTTTATATCAAAAGCTCAAAGAACGAGGAATTAAGATTAATAGTATTCAGAGGCAATTTTCATTATTAACCAAGCCAACGTTAAAAGATGAAAAAATTAAAAATATATGCATTGAGAACAATATAGAATATTTAGCTTATAGTCCACTTGCATTGGGAATTCTAACTATTCCACCTGGCAAGTCTCCTAAAACTAGAACAATTTTACGACAAAGGTTGTTTCAAAATATTCTTCCTCAAACCATAGAATTAAGAACATTATTAACTGATATTGGTAAAAAGTATTCAGCCTCCCAGGCTCAAGTTGCATTAAATTGGGTAAGGTCTCATGGAGCTAAACCTATAGTTGGGATGCGAAATCCCTCCCAAGCTAATGATGCAATTTCGGCAATGAATTGGTCTTTAAACCAAGGTGAAAAAGAAAAGCTGGATTTTAACAGAAAGAAATGTCTCACAAATATGCCTCAAAATCCTTTTTCTAGTCCATAATTCAAATCAAGTATCGGGACTAACAATAACTTTCATTGAATCGGAAGAGGTTGGGAGAGTAATCACTTTTGCTGGTGGATGTGGCTGTGAATTTGAGGTTTTTTCGGTTATTTCTTTATCCGACTCTTTTTCATCTTTAGCACAAGCTTCTAATGCCTCTCTCAGCAACGAGTCAAAAGTAGCACCTGGCAATCTATGCCTGGCAACTTCAAGAAATGTGAGTGGTAAAGACTCTGATGCTGCATCTTTTAATGCAGGATTATTTTTTCTATGCTCTTGTTCATCTTGAATTGCTCGAATAAATCTGAGAGTTACTTCATGCTTAGTAGAAGCTTTGATTAAAGTATCGTTATCGCTATGCCCATTAGCAGCTTCTTGTTCTAGATCATTAATTCTGCTCTCTAAACTGGTTAGCACTTCGTCAGCTTCTTTCCCAATATGTGAGAGTTGTCCATCAGACAAGTTTGGCAAATCAGCAACATATACTTTTCCATGATCTCTAAGAGTTAGGAAAGTTGGTCTTGGGCCTCCATTTTGTCTCATGCCAGATTCAGCTTGTCCACCTAAAGGCTTTCTAGGAGGTGTTGGACCTGCAGAACTTCTCCTACGCGTGAGACGCTGTTGATTTTCAAAAGGCATAGAGCTAATTAAGATCTGACTTCGCATTACCCGATCTAATATCCGGCTAGCGTTTTTTTTTATCTTACTGTTTTTTTTCCATTATAGAAAATCTTTTTTAACCTTAATTTAAGGTATTCGAAAAATTGGAATGCAGAGTTTTATAAACCTAACCTTAATCACCCAAGCCAGGTATTCCTAATATGTCGACATGCTTTGGATTATTCGGACTTTCAACAACTTGACCTATATTCCAAGCTTCAAAATCATATTTATTACACATTTCTAAGGCAGAATTCACTACATTTTTAGGAACAATTAAACAAAAACCTATACCCATATTAAAAGTATTCCAAAGATCCATTTCAGGAATATCACCAGCATTTTGTAACCAATAGAATATTTCAGATATTTCCCAACTAGTTATATCAATATGAGGTGCTAATCCAGCGGGAAAAACTCTAGGAAGATTTTCTGGTAATCCTCCACCAGTTATATGAGTCATTCCATGAATTGGTAAGTTTTCACTCAACAATTTTTCAACAAGTTGAGCATAAATCGCGGTTGGTTTAAGCAAAGATTGAATCAAGTTTCTTTGATTTTTCCCATAAAGAGTATTTTCATCAACATTAGCCATGGAAAGGACTTTACGAACAAGACTAAAACCGTTGCTATGAACTCCATTACTTTTAATCCCAATAATTTGATCTTCAGAATTAATTTGCGTACCACTAATTAAGCGTTTATGTTCAACAATACCAACACAAAAACCTGCCAGGTCATATCTTCCCTTTGGATAGAAGCCAGGCATTTCAGCAGTTTCGCCTCCCAAAAGAGAACAATCAGATTTACTACAGCCCTCAGCAATCCCCTCTATCACTTCAGCCAAAGCATCGGGGGTTAAAGTTCCACTTGCTATGTAATCAAGAAAAAATAAAGGTCGAGCGCCATTAGTTATCACATCATTTACGCACATTGCAACAAGATCAATTCCAACTCCAAAATGACATCCATGCTGCTGTGCCAATTCTAATTTTGTGCCCACACCATCTGTACCAGACACCAATACGGGACTTTCATACCCTTTTGGAATTTTTATACACCCTCCAAATCCGCCTAAACCTCCAATTACTTCACTTTTGTGAGTTTTTTCAACGCATGATCTAATTCTCTCCACAAAGGCTCTTCCAGCAGTAACATCAACTCCCGCAGTTTTGTAATCCATCAGTAAAAAGCTTTCTTTTTCAAAAGATATGAACCCTCATATGAAATCCATATGGGGTCAGTATGCAATCAACCTATGTGATTTCAATCATAAGTTGAATAAATTAATTTGTTTTCCAACATAGTGGGAAAAAAAATCTTCCAAACTAATGCTGAACTAAAAGATTGGCTTAGTGAACAAAATTCAACAATAATTTTCATCCCAACCATGGGAGGACTTCACTCTGGGCACCAATATTTAATTCAGAAAGCTAAAGAAAGTAAAACAAACAAAAACCAAATTGTCCTGGTGAGCATTTTTGTCAATCCATTGCAATTTAGCAAGGGTGAAGACTTCAAAAAATATCCTAGAAATATAAATAGAGACGCTGAATTAGCTTTTATTGCAGGAGCAGATGCAATTTGGGCTCCATATTGTAGTGAAGTTTTCCCAGGAGGAGAAGATTCACATTTCAAAATTCAAGTTCCTAAAACATTACACAATAAATTATGTGGTGCTGAGAGAAAAGGACATTTTGATGGAGTTGCCACCGTTATTATTCGTCTAATCAACATCATCAAGCCAGAGAAACTAATTCTGGGAGAAAAAGATTGGCAACAATTAATTATCATTAGAAAACTTTTTCAAGAACTCTCAATACCCATAAGAATTGAATCCTTTGCAACACAAAGAGATCAAAGTGGATTTGCTTATAGTTCAAGAAATGCTTATCTAAGTCATTCTGAAAGAAAAAATGCTCAAGCCTTACCCAATGTAATGCTTGAGGCAAAAGATGATTTTGCTAAAAATAAGAGCATAAATCTCAAAAAGATAGATTTCAAACTAAAACAAAGCAATTTAGAAGTCGAATACATAAAAATCGTAGATGCATTTTCATTGAAAGAGAAAGAGAATATAAATGGTATATGTCTTTTAGCCGCAGCAGTAAGATGTGGTTCTACAAGACTCATTGATCACACTTTTCTGATGCATCGTAAACCAATTATTGCGATTGATGGTCCAGCTGGTGCTGGTAAAAGTACAGTAACTAAAGAATTTGCAAAGAGACTTGGTTTTATTTATTTAGATACTGGCGCAATGTATCGAGCAGTCACGTGGTTAATCCTCAAAAATTCCATTGATCCAAATAACCAAGTTGCAATAAAAAAGATCTTAAAAGATGCAAAATTAGAGTTTAAAAACACGAAAATTGATGAGCAGAAAATATTAATTAATAACACTGATGTAACAGAGAAAATACGATCTCCAGAAGTTACTTCAATGGTTTCTGAAATTGCCAAGCAACAATTTGTAAGAGAGTTACTTACAAGAAAACAACAAGTTATTGGAGATAATGGTGGTTTAATTGCTGAAGGAAGAGACATAGGAACAGCTGTTTTCCCAGATGCAGATGTAAAAATCTTTCTGACTGCCACTCCAAAAGAAAGAGCAAAAAGAAGATCTCTTGACTTAAAAAAAAGAGGTTACGAATATGAAAGCCTTGAATATCTTGAAAAAGAAATTAAAGAAAGAGACAAAAAAGATAGTGAAAGAGAAATCGCTCCTTTAAAAAAAGCTCAAGATGCAATAGAGCTAGTAACAGATGGGATGAATATTGAAGATGTATTAAAAGAACTGATTGATATTTTCAGATCGAAGATTCCAGTTGAAGTCTGGCCCACTCCTAATCAATAAGACTATCTATTAATCCATCAATAGCATCATCAAGTAAATCTAACACCTTATCGAAGCCATTCTGACCACCATAATAAGGATCAGGGACTTCATCTAATTGCGAGTTTTTTGAGTAACTAAGAATAAGTTTTATTTTAGAATTTACAATATTCTTGCGATCTTTAGTTAATGATTTAACAGCTTCCAGGTTATCTTTATCCATAACAAGAATCAGATCAAATTCATATAAATCATTTTCTTCGATTTGTCTCGATCTACTTGTCAGTTCTATTCCCCTCGATAAAGCTGTTGTACACATTCTTCGATCAGGAAGATTCCCTATATGCCAACTACCAGTACCAGCGGAATCAACTACAAAAAAATTTTCTAAATCTCTCTCTTTAATTTTTTGATTAAAAATTCCTTCGGCTGCGGGTGAGCGACAAATATTTCCTAAGCAAACAAAGAGAATTTTTTTTACCATTTAGTTAAATATCTTTATTTTATTTTAGATCAAAAAGAATATTATTTATATAGCTTTCAGTCCATAGGTCTCCAAAAAAGCGTCTTAGCATCCCTCTTGCAGGATCCTTTTCAGCCCTATATCGCATATATTTTTTCTGACCATTTAATAGTTTCAAAGATCTTTCCTGAGAAAGCATTTTTGCATCTCTCACCATATCCAAGAAACAATTCAAATATTGATCAAAAGCAGGTTGTATTATCTGACTAATTAATTTGTCACCTTCTTCTCCTAATGGAATTCTAGACCAAAGGAAAGCAGGCGAAAAATATTGTTTAGCCTCAGCAGGAATATCACCTCCTGATGGAAGTTTAGATTGCCAATTAGCATGTATAGGTTTTAACTTATCCCAAACATATTGAGTATGATTTATATCGTCTTTTAAAGCAGGCTGAAGATCTAAAGCAATAAGATTTCCATTTGGAAGTGTTACAAAATCGGCTCCAAAAAAGGGTAAGTCATACTTATTTAAAGGTGATATTACCAAATTCATGACAGAAGTAGTTTCACCAGCTTGTAGGCAAGCACATCTAGCCTGTCGTATTTTTTTAGTCTTCAGACCCCATGTTTCCAAAATAACTTTTTTAGGATTAGAACTTGAGCCAAAAAATGATTCTCTGAAAAGAAAATCATTATTTATCGGATAAGGGATAGGTTCAAAAATAGAAAACTTCTTAATAGTTTCATCTAAGAAATAAGCCCAACGCCAATTATTTATTGAAATAGGGGCAAGACTATTATTTCGGTTACTTTGCATTTAAAATAAAATGAAGAATTAATTTTTATAGGCTTAAAGGAAATAAAAACTCATTCATATATTTGTCTGACCATTCTTTACCAAAAAAGCCAGAGAATAAACCATGAGCAGGATCTTTTTCAGCGCTATATTTATTATAATCCATATGCAATAAGCTGATCTCTTCAGATACAATATAATTTTCATTAACTTTAGATGAATCAAGGTTGACCCAATAACATTTAAGAAAAGAGCTAAAAACTTTTGGTAAAATATTTTCCGCCTCAAAATGACCACCTTTGCAAAATAAAGCCCATGGAGAAAAGTACTTGCTTGGATCATATATATTACTTTTCATATCAGAATCAAACTCGCTAAAACATTGTTTTAAGCTTTTTAAGCCATCAAAGTATCTATCAAAATATTCTTTATCTTGAACAAGAGGTTGAAAATCAAGAATAGCAACAAGCTTTTCTTTTTTCTCAAACCATAAAAGATCAATACCCATAATTGGCATATCATTTTTATCATGAGGATAAGCAACTGAATTTAATACTTGAAGACGATCTCCTGCATCAAATTTGGTCACTCTCCATCTTCGAAATCCAGGAACATCCCATAACCAGCTATTCAGTTTATAATTGCCTTTTGTAGAAATGCGTTCACAAAATTCATCTGGAACAAACAACTTTTTACCTCCATGATCAAGAATATTTTTATTTAACTCACTCAAAAGATCGTCAAACATATAAATTCATCTCCTTAGAAGATTTAATAGTTTTCTCTCTATTAAAGTGATTGAATCTGTTAAAACGAATAAATACAAACCTTTTACACGATTCTAATAGATATCTTAATAGATACTGAATATAAAAAAAGGAATAGTCTGGAAAAAATATTAATTTCACTACTCAGTACTACCTTTTCGCTTTTTATTTGCAAAGAATCTAAATAAAACTTTTCCTATAGCAGCAATTAAGTTTCCTTCCAATTCATTAAAAATATCCATATTGTATTTAAAAGATCTATTAGCTTCTTCAATAATTGAATCTGCTATCTTTTGATCAATTGGAAGACTATCCAAGGTGTTTCGATACTTTATTTTAAATTCTTTTTTATCTCTAATTTCCTCAAAAATATAAAAGCTAAGTCCCTCATCACCAGTGAGATTCATAGCTTTTTTAGTGATGGTTTTCAAAAGTTGTCCCCCAGATAAATCACCTATATATCTGCTGTAATGATGCCCAATTAAAAGTTCAGGATTATCTTTCGCAATTTTCCTAATTCTTGCTTCATATTCAACAGCTGGCTTAGAGGGTTTTACCAATTCCGACCACTCATTTCCAAAGTAAAACAAAAGGTCTTGTTCTAATTGTTCCTTACGAAAAAGCTCTTTAAATCCAATTGGAGAAATTATCGGATGAGAATTTTCACAAAGTTTTTCTATCTCCTCCTCCATCGCAGAGTAAACAAAATATAAATCAGCTAATAAATTTCTGTATGAGGACTTATCAACTACTCCCTTGAGAAAACAACTTATAAAACCTGTATTTTCAGCCATCGTATGAGACTTTTTAGTCCCTTCACGAAGTTGCCTAGCCAAGGCTACTGACATGAGTTCAAAATCATTTAATCAAAACTTACCACTTAGACATAAGCTCAACATTAGATCTATTAATCGCTGAATAAAAATTATGGCAAATTTTGAAAAGCTCATTGCTCCATCAGAAGGCCAAATAATTACTTTTGTTGATGGGAACCCAGTAGTCCCAGACCATCCAATCATTCCATTTATCAGAGGTGATGGAACAGGAATAGATATTTGGCCTGCTACACAATTAGTAATCGATCAAGCCATTGAAAAAGCTTATGGAAAAAATAGATCCATAGAGTGGTTCAAAATTTATGCAGGTGATGAAGCTTGCGACTTATATGGAACTTATCAATACTTACCAAATGACACTCTTGAAGCTATACGGACTTACGGTATAGCGATCAAAGGACCTTTAACAACACCAGTAGGCGGAGGGATTAGATCTTTAAACGTATCTCTAAGACAGATTTTTGATTTATATTCATGCGTTAGACCTTGCAAATATTATGAAGGGACTCCAAGCCCTCATAAAAAGCCTCAAGATTTAGATGTAATTGTTTATCGAGAAAATACTGAAGATATTTATATGGGCATTGAATGGGAAGCTAATGATCCCGAATGCATCAAATTGATTGATCAACTCAATAATGAAATAATTCCAGCCAGCCAAAAACTAAAAAACAGGAAAATTCCTAATGGAGCAGGTATCGGAATTAAACCCGTTAGTAAAAGTGGTAGCCAAAGACATATCAGGCGAGCGATTAAACATGCACTTAAACTTGAGGGGAGCAAAAGACATGTGACCTTAGTTCATAAGGGAAATATCATGAAATTTACTGAAGGAGCTTTCAGAGATTGGGGATACGAATTAGCGACCACAGAATTTAGAAATGTATGCGTAACCGAAAGAGAAAGTTGGATTTTAGACAATGTAGAAAAAAATCCTCGCATCACCTACGAAGAGAATGCTGAGTTAATTGATCCAGGTTATTCATCTTTAACCGAAGAGAAAAAGAAAGCTATTTGTGATGAGGTTTGCTCAGTTCTTACAAGCATTGGTAGTAGTCATGGCAATGGGAAATGGAAGGACATGGTGATGGTTGATGACCGAATCGCAGATAGTATTTTTCAACAAATTCAAACTCGTCCTCAAGAGTATTCCATACTTGCAACTCTCAATCTAAATGGTGATTACATATCAGATGCAGCCGCAGCAATTGTTGGTGGGTTGGGGATGGCACCAGGAGCAAACATTGGAGATACGGCGGCTATATTCGAAGCCACCCATGGAACAGCTCCAAAACATGCAGGCTTGGACAGAATCAATCCAGGTTCAGTAATACTTAGTGGAGTCATGATGCTGGAATATTTAGGTTGGCATGAGGCAGCAAAATTAATTACAAATGGATTGAGCAAATCCATTTCAGATAAAAAAGTTACTTACGATCTAGCACGATTAATGGAATCGCGCGTAGCCCCTCTTAGTTGTAGTGATTTTGCTAAATCAATTATTGAAAGATTTTAATTACATATTGTTTAGAGTCTTTAAAATTAAGAATTTGACTCCATCAATCTAAATGACTCTAAAAGTGTTTTCTCATTGCCTAGATTGCCTGGAAAAGTAACTACTGGTAAATCATATTGCTTAGAAGAATTTGTTACTATTGACAATCCTGGCAATATTTGGCCTTTTAAATCTACTTGATTAAAATTCAACCCCTTTTGAAGCAAGATTTGTGTTGTAATACCTCCTTTACTAATAATATACCCAAACTTATTATTTATTTTCCGAACTAGAATCGCAATAAACTCTGCAAGTTCCAGTCCAAAATTCATTCTTTTAGAACAAGAAGAAAACTTGATTTCTTCTCGACTAGTATATAAAACAGGTACTTTTTTTACATCCAAGATATCATCAATTTTCGATAATAAAATTTTCTCCAGCTTTATGATTTCCTCTTGACAATCTTCTGAAGCAAAAATATCAGTTAATTTGCTAACTGGTATTTCCAAGCCTTCACAGGAGTTGTCTTTCATTAAAACTTCTAATTGATCTGTTGCTAATTGCACATGGGAGCCAACTATTATTAAACCTGGCTTATATTCAAACTGATTATTTTTCGATTTTAAAGATACTAAATCTACAGTATTCTTAGGGTTAGGTGGTAATTCAGATAAAGAATTGATAAAGCTTGCTGCTGTTCTGAAAAGAAATCTTTTTTCTTTAGAAACTATTTTAATAGCCCTAGCTAATGTTTCTAAATGATGAGGTAGTTTTGCATCAACAACTACTGAAATATTATTTTCTAATTGAGATAAAAAGCTTAGAAGAGATTTAAAGTCATCCTCATTATTAAAAGCCATGTCTAATTCTTTAATTTCAATGTGCAAGATATTTTCCGCCTGTATCTTTCCAAAACTTTTTTCTTCAATCCATTTAGCTAAATCACTAGTAGAAAATCCAAAAATATCATCGCGACCAAAATCCGTCTTATGAACTGGTATTCCATTTAAATAATGAATACCGTTTTCAGTTGTTCTTCCACCCTCTAAAAAAGCTGGAATGTGAAATGTTGCATGAAATGGTCCTAATTCTTCCGCAAGAATTTCAGGTTCCAAAACACCATGACCACGTAATGTTGAATCACCTCTACTAATATAAAAATAATCATCTTTAGAATATCCTTCTCTTAAAAAGAACTTCTTAAGAGATGAGCATATTTCTCTGGTTTTCTTAACAGCCAAAACAGAAGATAAAGATCTTGTGTTAGCGAGTATAAATATCAAAGGCGAAGTTTTTGCAAATGCTTTCTCTAGAGTTTGTTCATCCCAATTTAATAATAATGGGCATCCATAAACAGTTTGGGATCCAGTTGGATCATCATCAAAAATAATTATTTTCATAAAAAATTAATCTATTATTTAATCAACGATTCATTCGAATCTCTCCCAACTTTCAGGCACTTGAATATAAGACTTATTTAACTCAGCAACAGAACCACAACCTAATAGTTTCATAGTTCTAACTATATCTGTTTGAAGAATTTCTATAGCTCTGGCAACACCTTTCCCTCCTGCAGCAGCAAGTCCATACGCATAGGCTCTACCTATCAAAACTCCTTTCGCGCCAAGACATAATGCTTTAACGACATCACTACCCCTGCGAATACCTCCATCTAGCAAAACATCTATTTTTCCATCAACTGCAGCTAATATTTCTGGTAAAACACGGATAGTGGGAGCAACGCTATCAAGTTGCCTGGCTCCATGATTAGAAATAACGATCGCATCAGCACCTAGCTCTGCCGCTTTTTTTGCGTCATCACCAATATGTATTCCTTTAACAATAATCTTTCCACCCCACGCTTCGCGGATCCATTGAAGATCCTCCCAAGTAACAACTGATTGTTCTAAAGCAGGACCAATTGCCGTATATCTCATAGGGCCATCATCAAGTTGAACATTTGGAAAACTCATTAAGCCTCCATCACTTAACCATTGAGTCATCCAGCATGGTTTAACTAATATTTGAGGAATGTAAGGAAGCATTTCAAAAGGATTCATCGATAAAAGCTGTTGTGTTCCTGATCTCATATCTCTTTCCCTTAAACCAGATACGGGCGTATCAATAGTTACAACTATTGCTGAGAATCCTGCTTCTTTGGCTCTAGCAATTGTTTTTAACGCGACTTCTTTACCACCTAGTAAATAAAGTTGATACCAAGCAGGTCCATTTGTAGCCGCTTTAACATCTTCTAATAGACAACCTGAGAGAGTCGACAAGGTATATCCAGTTCCTGCTTTCCCTGCCTCTCTAGCCGCAACCACTTCTCCTTGGGGATAGAACATTCTGCTACTCCCTACTGGTCCCAACAAGAAAGGAAGTTGAAAATTCTGATCTAAAACAGATATTCCAAGATCACAAGATGGAACAGAAACTGCACATCTAGGTCTAAATAAAATTTCATTATATGCGTTGCAATTTTGTGAAAGTGTTTGTTCTCTATCTGCACCACTATCTATATAGTTAAAAACCATCGCCGGCAGACGATTCTTAGCGATAGACCTGAGGTCTTCAATATTAAGTACGCCGGGAGAGGAAACATCTGCTCCTAACATTATTCATCACAAATTAATGAATGATGAATCTATAATATATTGATCATAGATGCAAAAATGAACAAAATATTGAAATATTTGCCATACAAAAAATTTAAAAATTAAAATTTAATTAATAACAAATTATACTCTTCAAAACTTAAACAATTAAAAAGAATTATGCTTAAAAGTAGTAAATAATTCTATATATTCTTCTGGTTGAATTTCAAGTTTTCGATCTCCAGTCACCAATGAATTCCTTGGGCCAGTCCAAGGCTCAAGACAAACCATTTGCCTAGGTGGATCAGTCCATATTACTGTTGTCTCCATTGGCTCATGGTGAATTAATTCAATTACGTTTCTAGATAAATAATCGAATAGTTTAACCGAACTAGAAGGATAAGAAAGGAAATCAACTCCTTTATCTAAAATTCTTATTTGGTCAGAGGCATTAGTAACTTTCATATTTGTTTGATCAATACATTTTTCAGGCAACCCATCTATACTTATTTTTTGTAAATTTGAAACCTGAAAGTATGGATGCAGGCCAAAACTAAAAGGCATAGGCTCTTGACCCTGATTATAAATCTTAACGGATATATGAAGACTTTTTTCTTTCAAGTAAACGTCCATCAACAGGGTAAAAAAGAAAGGAAAACAAGAACGTGAATCTTTTGTATCAACTAGCTTTAGCCTGATTCCTAATTTATCTTTTAATAAATCAATTGCCCAAGGTAAATCTCTTGCAAAACCATGCTGTTTCAAACAATGCTTATTACCACCAATTAAATAATTTTCAGATAAATCACCGCATATGGGGAAAAGGACAGGTATACCACCTCTGACACTTTTGGCTTCATCCAGAAACCGCTCTAAATCAAAATACAAAAGATCTTTACCTTCACTTCGCCATTCAGTAATCAAACCTCCTCTTTCAGGGACAAGTCTTATTGTTGAATCGTATTCAGTATTTGAATATTCCCAATGAGGATAAGGACTTGTCTTCTGCACAAAACTGACGGGCATAGGCTAAAGCTGGTCAATCCATTCTAGGAGGGCGGAATTAACCTGATCAGGAACTTCATCGTGAGGACAATGACCAGCATCTAAAACAACTTCTTTAGTATTTTCTGGGGTGTGTTTTTTATAGATTGCTCGTTTACCAGGTGCATTCATCCAAGGATCCCGATTACCCCAGAGCAATAACAATGGTACTTTCAACTGAGCAAACAATTCATCCAGTGGTCTTCCCTGAGGCCCTGCCGGATCAAAAACACTTTTGAAGACATTGAAAGCCCCAGCATCCAAAGATGGTTTTCGGATAGCTTCTACCAATTCATCATCGACGTTTGATTTATCTATATAAACTTGTTTCAATGTACGCCTAATGGTCGAGGGCTGTCTGAGGTTTTCAAAAATTATCCTTTGTAATAGAGCATTTTTAAGAAAGATCCCAGCAACAGTTTTTCTAGCAGTAGCCCAAAATCCTTTGGCAGGTTTTTTATCTTCACTGAAATAACCAGCCGCATTCAACAATACAACACCTGCAGCCTCAGTACCCAATGCAGCTCCACTTGCAAGCGCAGCGTATCCTCCAAGAGAGTTCCCCACAAGTATTGTTGGTCTCCGGATATTTTCTTTTACGTATGAAACTATTTGATCTTTCCAAAGTTGACCTCCATAAGCAAGACCACCGGGTTTAGAACTTTTACCAAATCCGAGAAGATCTAAAGCGTGAACTTCATATTGCTTTCCAAGTACTGGTAAGTTGTGCCTCCAATGTGTTGTTGATGCACCAAAGCCATGTATTAGAAGAATCGCCGGCCCTTTTTCTTCTTCAGTCTTTGTTTTATGTGAAGCAGGAATAATTCTCAAACTGTGAACAGAATGACCCAAGAATTTCCAATCAGAAAGATTTTTTTCTACTACTGAGGAAACCATTTAAGAATAAGCTGACACTGACAGATATTAGTAAATCATTGAAAAGAATAGCTAGTTTATTTTATTTCTTTTTTTCGAAATTTCCTCACCTATGAACAATCAGAAATCAAGTAATTTTTAGACTAATCCAACCGGATCAGCTGCAACCTCATCAGGGATGGAATTACCTCCTGAAGGTGGCTTATCTTTCAAAACAACTCTAAGTAGAACAGGAGCCAAGAATGTTGTTCCAATAACCATCAACAAAATTGCAGCTTCCAGAGAGGGAGTAAGCAAACCAGCACTTGTTCCCAAGCCAAGAAAAATCAAACCAACTTCTCCTCTGGGCATCATTCCCAAACCAACAACTAATCGATTTGTTGGTTTATCGATAATGAATGACCATCCAGCTGCAATCTTTCCAACAATTGCGACAAGAAAAAGAAAACCTGCCACAATCAAAGCAGATCGACTCTCTGGATCTAAAGGGTTGATTACTGAAAGATCCATTCCAGCACCAACTAATACGAAAAAAATTGTTGCGAATAGTGAAACCAAAGGCAAAACAGATTGTTGTATCGCGTGATTATTTTTTGAGCTACTGAGAATCAACCCTGCTGCGAAAGCCCCCAATGCTGCTTCTAAACCAATTGCAGTTGCAATAAAACAACTTAAAACTAATATCACAAAAGATGCAACTACAACCGCACCCGGCGCTTTTAGCCTTTCTAATAACCAATCAAAAGCTGGAGCGGCTGTTCTACTCAAGGCAATAGCAGCAATAACAAAAACAGTTGCAGCCAATACCAACTTGACAATAGGTGCTATTTGCAGCGATCCCCCGGTTGCTAGAGCAACTACGACGGCAAGAATCACTATTCCAAGAATGTCATCCAATACGGCTGCACCAATAACAATCTGACCCTCACGCGTTTTTAAATAGCCAAGCTCGCCAAAAACACTTGCTGTTATCCCTATGCTTGTAGCTGTCATGGATGCACCAGCAAATATTGCAGGAATGATATCTACTTGGAAAATAAACATTAATCCGAAGGTTCCAAAAGCGAATGGCAAAATCACTCCTGCCATTGCAACTGTGAAGGCTTGAGCTCCGACTGCCACTAATTCTTCTAATTCACTCTCCAAACCAGTAAGAAATAGCAATGCATAAAGCCCTAATGTTGCGACTGCCTGTAATGAAGGAAAAGTTTCAAAATAGATATCAGGAACAGCTTCTTTTGGAATTGATGCAAGAGAACTTATCAGAGATACAAAGCCTTGATTTAATTCAGCATGTGCACTGGGCGGCAATAAAAGATGTAATCCTGAGGCACCAATTAAAACCCCTGCAAGAAGTTCTCCAACGATTGTGGGCAAACTTAGTCGCACCAAAATTTCTGCCAAAGTCCTTGCAGCTACAAAAATCATTAAAAAATTAATGACCCCAATTAGAGTTTCAGCGACCTCTACATCATGTGTATTTAGTACCGAGACTAAAGGAATTAATACCATCAGTTGTCCAGCAAAAGCCTTTTCTTATATGACATAAATTACCTAATCATGGGGCATATTTGGTTTAAGTATCAAAGGTGACTTAATCAATAAGGTGTGGATCTGAAGTTACTAACAGCTTACTGGGTGGATATTGGCTAGCGTCCTAAAACATTTAATGCCTTTATGAGCAGCTCCCAGTCTATAGATCTGCGTCTGCCGACCCCAGGATGCTATGCAGATCCTGTTAGGGCAGGCATGGATGCTGATGCAGTCTTCGATGGAATGACTGAGCATCTTTTTTTTACTCTCGGCAAACTCGCTACATCAGCAAGTCTTCGAGATCTCTACATGGCTTTGAGTTTTGCTGTTAGAGACAGATTGATGAGCAGATATCTCACAAGTCAGGAGACAATACGAGCAAGACCTCAAAAAACAGTTGCATATCTTTCCGCTGAATTTCTAATCGGGCCTCAACTAAATAATAATTTATTAAATCTAGGGATAAAAAAAGAAGCAGAAGAAGCTCTTAAAAGGTTTGGAATTGAATCTCTAAATGACATTTTGGAAGTTGAAGAAGAGCCTGGTCTCGGAAATGGAGGCTTGGGGAGACTGGCAGCTTGCTACATGGAATCACTTGCAAGTCTTCAAGTCCCTGCAGTTGGTTATGGAATAAGATACGAATTTGGCATTTTCAACCAATTAATTAGAGATGGTTGGCAAGTGGAAGTTACTGATAAATGGCTCAAAGGAGGTTGGCCTTGGGAATTACCACAACCAGACGAAGCTTGTTTAGTCGGTTTTGGTGGACAAACAGAGAGTTACACAGACGACAATGGAAATTATCGATCCAGATGGATTCCAAGCGAACATGCGATAGGTGTTCCACATGATGTCCCTGTTCTTGGTTATCGAGTTAATAGTTGTGATCGCTTGAGGTTGTGGAGAGCTGATGCAACCGAAAGTTTTGATTTTTATGCTTTTAACATTGGTGATTACTACGGTGCTGTTGAAGAGAAAGTAGCCTCAGAAACTCTTTCAAAGGTTTTATACCCGAATGATGGAACTGATGAAGGAAGAAGATTGCGCTTGAAGCAACAACACTTTTTTGTAAGTTGTTCTCTGCAAGATATGCTGCGAAGTTTAGAAAAGCGATCAATACCTGTCGATGAATTTCCAGATCATTGGACTGTTCAACTTAATGACACTCATCCAGCAATTGCTGTCGCTGAGCTAATGAGACTTTTAATCGATCAACATCGATTGGATTGGGATAAAGCATGGGAAATTACAAATAGATCTGTTGCTTACACAAACCATACTTTGCTACCTGAAGCTCTTGAAAAATGGGACCTCAGCCTTTTTAGAAATTTACTACCTAGGCATCTGGAACTTATATATGAAATCAATAGGAGATTCCTGCAACAAGTAAGACTTAAGTATCCAGGAAACGATTCGATTTTACGAAAACTTTCAATTGTTGATGAAGAAGGTGGAAAAGCTATCCGAATGGCTCATCTAGCGACAATTGGAGCACATCATGTAAATGGAGTAGCTGCATTACATTCAGATTTAATCAAAAGACAATTGCTACCTGAATTTGCAGAGCTATGGCCTGAAAAATTTACTAACGTTACCAATGGAGTAACCCCTCGTAGATGGGTCGCATTAGCAAATCCTGAACTTTCTAAATTACTTGACAAAGAAATTGGTCCCAATTGGATTACCAATATGGATCTATTACGTGAATTAGAAAAAAAAGAAAATGACTCTAATTTTTTAGATCTTTTTGCTTCAGCCAAACTATCTGGCAAAAGGAAACTTGCGGGTTACATACATCGACAAACTGGGGTTCTTGTAGATCCATCAAGTTTATTTGATGTTCAAGTTAAAAGAATTCACCAATACAAAAGACAGCATTTAAATGCTTTGCAAGTCATTGCACAATATCTGAGGATTAAAAATGGATTAACAAAAAATATTGCACCCCGTACGATTATTTTTGGGGGTAAAGCTGCGCCAGGTTATTTTATGGCGAAATTAATGATTAGATTTATAAATGGCATAGCTGATGTAGTTAATGCAGATCCTGATATGGAGGGATTACTAAGGGTGGTTTTTCTGCCTGATTACAACGTAAAGCTAGGTGAGCAAGTATATCCAGCGACTGATCTTTCTGAACAAATTTCAACTGCTGGTAAAGAAGCTTCAGGGACTGGAAATATGAAATTCGCCATGAATGGTGCCTTAACAATTGGAACCCTTGATGGTGCAAATGTAGAAATTAGAGAAAGAGTAGGAGAAGAAAACTTCTTTTTGTTTGGAAAAACAGAGTCAGAAATCATGGAATTAAGAGATCAAGGGTATCATCCAAATAGCTTTATTTCTGAATCAAATGAGCTACAAGAGACTCTTAAGTTAATAGAAGTTGGGCATTTTAGTAATGGTGATAGTGATCTATTTAGACCAATAATTAATATTTTGACAGGGAATGATCCTTTCTTTGTTATGGCAGACTTTGATGATTACCTTCGTGCACAAGATGAGGTTAGTAAGGCCTGGAAAAAGAGTCAAAAATGGAATCGTATGGCATTACTCAATACAGCAAGGTCAGGTTTTTTCTCCTCAGACAGATCTATTAGAGAATATTGTCAATCTATTTGGAAAGTTGAACCATTACCTGTAGAAATAAGTTGTGAAAAATAAATCGCTACTTTTCAGGCAAGTCAGGAGTTTGATGTAATAATCTATTTAATCTTAATCTTTCAATGTTTAACGGGTCTGGAGCAAGTTCACCAGCAACCTCTCTAAATGTATCTTCAACTTCATCGGAAACTTTAACATCGAAAACTCTTTCCATTAAAGCTTCAATGGAATAAAGATGAGCATTCACATTCTCTAGATCAGAGATTACTTGTGTAATAGATTTTTCTTTTTTCTCAATCGTCCCTGTGTGACAATTTTCTTCAGATTTATTAGATGAACTTGAATTAAGTTTCTTTTGCAACTCTTCTAAAACTCTTCCACATAATGTTCTAAAAGATTGAAGAGCAGCCCAGTTAATCTCCTGTTGTTTACGCAAAGTGGGAAATTCTCTAATTAAACGATCATGTTCCCGATAAAATCTTAGACAATCTGGACATTGGCATGGTTCTTCAGGCACCTTGATCAAGGCAGCTTATAACTATGATTGCATTCTTTAGGCCATCATAGGGGGCTCATCATTAAAAAAGTCTCCTTCGACATCATTGCTATCGACATCAGAACTTTCAGGCAGTGGTATTTCAACGCTAGAAACAACTTGGATGACATCACGTAATCTCATTGAATCGGCGAACCATCCCATAGCTTGTTCGGTATCACCTCTTCCTTCCGCATCGTTAGCTTGATCTTCGTGAGCTTCAGCTAAAAGTGTTAACCAACATAAACATCTAGCTTGAACAATGGATAGATCTAAATCACTTGGTTGTGATTTAGATATGTGTTCACTCTCTTGTTGAACAAGTAATCTTAAGCGAAGATCGTGAAGCTGGGCCATTTTGACTGATTCACTAAACCAACGCTAGCGAGAGAGTAAGAATTTTGCACACCCACCACATATAGGACTACAAATTTTTAGTTTTTAATTCCTTTTTCGCACGGGGCTGGCGGGACTCGAACCCACGACCTACGGTTTAGGAAACCGTCGCTCTATCCAACTGAGCTACAGCCCCCCCTGAAATTAATTATGCCTTGAGGCATGATGGAGTGGAAAGCAGGGGAGGTGATCGCAATTGAACTTCAGAAAAAGCTGAAGAATTCGATTGAGGAAAGTCCGGGCTCCTATTTGGCCAGGCTTGCTGGGTAATTCCCAGTGCGGGTGACCGTGAGGATAGTGCCACAGAAACACACCGCCTAATGCTTAATGGTGAAACCCCAACAAGCGCGGCAAGGGTGCAAAGGTGCGGTAAGAGCGCACCAGCAGCATCGAGAGGTGCTGGCTAGGTAAACCCCGGCTAGGAGCAAGGCGAGGGGGTTCTGGATGGCCATAGACCTTGCCCCCAAGGAGAGCCGCTCGAGGCTATCGGCAACGTTAGTCCCAGATAGATGATTACCCATTCACTTTCTAAAGAAAGAAGAATGAACAGAACCCGGCTTATGACCTGCTTTCACTTTATTAAACTTATCCAAAAAAATTACAAGCAAAATCCGATTTTTTTCATACATCCTATTATTTGCTTAAAAAAATTATGCAAATTTCAATTCAAAGAGTAGAAGAGATAATTAATTTTTTAAAAGGTCTCAATCTAGACCCCAAATATCAAAAAGAATTTACCAAAGAAAAAATAGAAAATATTTTATATATTAATGAATCACTAACTCATAGTTCAGCAAATAATGAAATTAATTATGAGAATCTTGAATTTCTCGGAGATGCAGTTTTGAGACTCATTGCATCAGATTTCATAAAAAATAAATATCCATATATGCAAGTTGGAGAAAGATCTGAACTTCGTTCACACCTTGTAAGTGACCAGTGGCTAGCCGAAGTTGGTAAGAAAATAAATATAAAAAGTGTATTATTAATTGGAAAAAAATCAATTAGAGATAACTCCGCAAAAGCAACTATTCAAGCAGAGGCAACTGAGGCATTAATAGGAGCTTTGTATGAAAGTCTGAGTATTTTAGATCCTATAAAAAGTTGGCTTATTCCATTCTGGAATGAAAAAAGTAAAGAAATTCTAGCTGATCCTCATAAAAAGAATTACAAATCAGCTCTTCAAGAATTAACCCAAAGTGAAGGATTATCTATTCCCATTTATAAAACAATTGAAGTTGATAAAAAGCACGACAATCCAAAACGATTTTTTTGTACTGTTTTTATCAAAAACCTATCAATAGCTGAAGGTTGGGGAAAGTCAATCAAACAAGCAGAAAAAGATGCCGCAAAGATAGCTTTAAAGCATTTTGATGATAATTTTATTAAGCAAGTCAGTCAGTAATTACCTTAAAAAGTATTCATTAGCTTTTAACAAGATCTTTTAACGGTAGTGTCAATAATTTATCCCAATTACCTCCTTCAAAAAGCACTGCAGCTTTATTACCACTTATTCTTTGAACAAAGCCTTCATAACCATTATAAATTGACTCTTGGTTATGAACAGTTACTGTTGTCCCGGGGAGAATAAGATCTTTTGAATCAGTCACAATTGAACATGTCCAAATAAACTACTAAAAAGTCTACTTATAAGAATGATCAAAAAAGATAAATGGATGTCAATTGGTGAAATTGTTGCTCCGCAAGGTTTAAAGGGCGAGATTCGAATTAAACCGAGCAGTGAATTTCCCGAGAGATTTACAAAACCAGGAAAACGTTGGATTCAAAAAACCAACGAATTGCCCACAGAAATTAACTTAAAGAAAGGAAAGCTTATTCCAGGAAAATCAATCTATGTACTCTCTATCGAGGAAGTAGCTAATAGGAGTTCAGCAGAGAAAATTGTTGGATGGAAATTAGTCATACCAATCGACAATAGACCGAAATTGAGTCAAGATGAGTACCATTATTTTGATTTGATTGGTTTAGAAGCAAGAAAAGGTACAAAAAAGACTTTGATTGGTTATGTAACTGACTTAATCAAGGGAGGGAATGACCTCCTGGAGATAGAGTTGTTAGAAGGTAAAAAAGTCTTAGTACCTTTTGTTAAAGAAATTATCCCAGAAATAGAAATCAAAGAAAAATGGCTGCTAATCAATCCACCCCCAGGCTTATTGGAACTCTAAAAATCATTCAGATTTTTAATCAGAACTTCAAAAATGAATTACAAAGTTCTTCATGGAAATAACTCATAGCTCAATAATTCCTGTAATTCTTAGTGGTGGATCAGGAACAAGATTGTGGCCACTATCAAGAGAAAGTTATCCCAAGCAATTTCTATCACTAGATTCACGAACAAAAAAAACTCTTTTGCAGAGCACTTATGAAAGGCTTCTAGGTCTAGAGGGGCTTGAACAACCGATATTGATATGTAATGAAGATCATAGATTTATAGTTGCAGAACAATTTCGAGAACTAAATACCACTCCCCAAGCAATCATTCTCGAACCAGAAGGGCGAAATACTGCTCCAGCAATAGCGGTTGCTGCGCTTCAAGCGATTTCTTTAGATAAAGATCCTTTGCTTTTAATTTTGGCAGCAGATCATTTAATAGAAAATATAAATGAATTCAAAAGAGTAATTCAATCAGCAAAAACATATGCAAATCAAGGAAGATTAGTAACTTTTGGTATTATTCCGACATGCGCAGAAACAGGTTACGGTTATATTGAAGCAAAAGATTCACCTGGTCACGAAGGTCAAATAACTGGACTAGAAATAAATAAATTTATAGAAAAACCTAATAAAGATATGGCCGAGAAACTTATCAAAGATTCTCGTTACACTTGGAATAGTGGTATGTTTCTTTTTAAAGCGAGTTCAATAATAAAAGAATTAGAAAAATTCTCTCCAGAAATAATTAATTATTGCAAGATTGCTATTGAGAAAGATGTTGTAGATCTTGATTTTCTAAGATTAGAACCAAATTCATTCAAGAAATGTCCTAAAATATCTTTAGATATTGCAGTAATGGAAAAAACAAAATTAGGTACGGTTCTTCCATTAAATGTTGGCTGGAGTGATATAGGAAGTTGGAAATCTTTATGGGATATCAGCAAAAAAAATAATGATGGAAACTATATAAATGGGAGAGTAATAGCTGAAAAAAGCAAAAACTGTTTTTTAAAAAGTGAGCAGCGTCTTATAATAGGAATAGGGATAGAGAATCTAATAGTTGTAGATACAAATGACGCTATATTAGTTGCTAGTAAAGATCAATCTCAAAACGTTGGTAAAATCGTAAAAAGATTAAGTTCATCAGAATTTCCGGAAGGTAAAGTTCACAGAAAAATTTATAGACCTTGGGGCAATTATACTACAGTAGTTGAGGGAAATAGATGGCTAGTTAAACTCATAGAGGTAAAACCAAAAGCCTCTCTTTCCTTACAAATGCATAATCATAGAGCTGAACATTGGGTAGTAGTTAATGGAACAGCCCTGATAGAAAAGGATGGGGAAAAACAACTTTTAAGTGAAAATGAAAGTACATTTATTCCTTTAGGTTGTAAACATAGATTAAGCAATCCAGGAAGATTGAAACTTGAGCTTATTGAAGTACAAAGTGGTACATATTTAGATGAAGAAGATATCATTCGTTTTGAAGATTCCTACGGCAGAATAAAAAATATTAGTTAAGAAAAAAACCATAGTTTTAGTATTTAAATTAGTGCAAGTGATTAAATCAAATCATTAAAAGTATCAAATTATCATTCTACAGTTACACTTTTTGCTAAATTTCTAGGCTGATCAACGTCTAAACCTTTATGAGCGGCTATGTGATAACTAAATAACTGTAGAGGTACAACAGTCAAAAGAGGGCTAACCCATTCACTAACTTTTGGAATAGTAAATAATTCATCAAACATTTCTGCTCCCTGCCCACTAGTTGACACTCCAATAAGACGAGCATCTCTAGCTTTCGCCTCTTGAGAGTTGCTGAGAACTTTTTCATAAACCACACCTGGAGGAGCAATGGATACCACTGGAACATGTTTATCTAATAGTGCTATTGGTCCATGTTTAAGCTCCCCAGCCGGATAGCCTTGAGCATGAATGTAACTTATTTCTTTAAGTTTAAGAGCACCTTCAAGTGCAATTGGATAATTAATTCCTCTACCTAAGAAAATCACATCTTTTGTTTCAACAAACATATGTGCTATTTCCCGCGAAAGAGAATCATGCTTTTTTATAAGATCTGTTTGCTGTTTAGGAATTAATCTCAAATCATTAGAGAGATCCAAAATTTCTTGAGGGGTTCTTTTTTGTCTATAAGAAGCAAATAACAAAGTTAAACCATAAAAAGACAACATTTGCCCCAGAAAGGTTTTAGTTGCTGCAACACCTATTTCGATACCCGATCCAATATCAATGACATTGTCTAGTTCGCGACCAAATGAACTATCGATTCTGTTTGTAATCCCCAGGTGATGAAAAGAAAAATTAGCATCGTTAATAGAATCTCTTCTATCTTTTTCCATCCTTAATGCAGCTAAGGTGTCTGCGGTTTCGCCCGATTGACTTACTCCGATTGTCAAAGTATTTGGGGAAAGTGGAGGTGGGGCATATCGAAATTCACTTGCAAAATATACCTTTGTTGATACTCCTGCAAACTGTTCCAACAAATAAGCACCAACCATAGCTGCATGTCTGCTCGTACCACAGGCAAGTATTTGTATTTGTTCTATCTTTTCGAGAACATATGTTGAGATCGGAAAAGTTAATGAATTCTTTAGAGGCAAATCCATTGGCAAAAATCTATCTATCCAGAATTGTGTTTTTTCTGGCTGTTCATAAATTTCTTTAAGCATGAAATGACGGAAATTTTTTTTATCCGCAGTCAGCTCGGTTCCCTCTAAAAGCGATGGTGGTCTGTGCTGCCTATTTCCATCAACATCATAAAGTTCAATTCCTAATGGAGTTAAAAGTGCAATTTCATGATCTTCTAATGGTAAAAATGTACGAGTAAATTCAGCTAATGCTGGGATATCACTAGCACAAAAAAACTCACCTTCGCCAAAGCCAAGAACTAATGGTGCTTGTCCGCTAGCTACTACTAAAGCATTGGGAGCCTTGGACCAAATCACTGCTATGGCATAAGTCCCCTTCAACAAAGTCAAAACCTTTTGAACAGCTATTAGTAATGTTTGTCCATTTGGGGAAAGCCCATTAGCCAAGGACTGTTCTATTTCAAGCCCGATTAAATGTGGAATTATCTCAGTATCAGTTTCGGAGGTTAATTTAATTCCCTTGAGTTTCAGGCTTTTGGATAAATCCCTGTAATTTTCTATAATCCCATTTTGGACAACTGCAATTTGAGCTAAAGAATCAAGGTGAGGATGCGAGTTCCTCTCGTTGGGTTTACCGTGAGTAGCCCATCTGGTATGGCCAATACC
This sequence comes from Prochlorococcus sp. AG-402-G19, assembly GCA_003279455.1. Lineage (GTDB taxonomy): Bacteria > Cyanobacteriota > Cyanobacteriia > PCC-6307 > Cyanobiaceae > Prochlorococcus_B. The sequence continues at coordinate 66,825 of QCHU01000002.1, read as the reverse complement.
TACATGACCTTGTGGAGGTTTTTCTTTAATTAAATTCGCAAGCTTAATCAGCTTTCCTTTGGATTTGATGATATTTAGTTTCCCAATTTGATCGGTTTTTGAACGATCAATTGTGGCTATCCCCGCAGAATCATACCCTCGATATTCCAGTTTTCTCAGTCCATCAAGAATAATAGAAGATACTTCTCTAGAGCCAATAACAGCAAATATTCCACACATAAATTTAAATTAACTTCACAAATTACTTATATTTAAAATAAACGCTCGATAAGAAAATAACTAATTATTAGTAGGCCAATCCCATACTTCTAGTTGTTTCGTCACCCAAGTAAACCCTAATACTTAGGAAATCAGTTGGGCAAGCAGTTTCACACCTCTTACACCCAACGCAATCTTCTGTTCTTGGAGATGACGCTATCTGAGAAGCTTTACAACCATCCCAGGGAACCATTTCAAGAACATCCAGTGGACAAGCCCTAACGCATTGGGTGCATCCAATACAGGTGTCATAGATTTTGACGGCGTGTGACAAATTACTAACCCATATTTCCTTGATGTATAAAACTATACCTACGTTTCGCTACATAAAAAAAAATAGTTGCAATGCCGTCACTTTTGTTAACTCGACACTCTAACCCGTAAGATTGGAAGTCAGGTCTAAGAAGGTTATGTCCCAGGAAGCAATCCTTGAAAAAGTTCGTTCTATCGTCGCAGAACAACTTAGCGTTGAAGCCGGTGAAGTAAAACCGGATTCAAATTTCCAAAACGATCTCGGTGCAGACTCTCTCGACACTGTCGAATTAGTTATGGCTCTCGAAGAAGCATTTGACATTGAGATCCCTGACGAGGCTGCAGAGGGCATTGCCACTGTCGGGGATGCAGTCAAATACATCGAAGAAAAACAGTCTTGAGGTTTCAATGATGGAGAAACTCCATCGAGTCGTTATTACAGGTCTTGGTGCCATTACTCCCATTGGCAATAACCTAGAAAGTTACTTCCAAGGTCTTCAATCTGGTCAAAATGGGGTAGATCAAATAACACTCTTTGATTCCTCATCCCATGCCTGCAGATTTGCAGCAGAGGTAAAAAGTTTTGACCCAAAAGGCATATTAGAGCCAAAAGAATCCAAAAGATGGGATCGTTTCTCAAAATTTGGAGTCATTGCAGCAAAAGAAGCACTGAATCATTCAGGTCTAATAATTGACGATTCAAATTCCGCAAGAATTGGAGTGATTATTGGATCTGGAGTGGGCGGATTGCTTACGATGGAAACTCAAGCACATGTTTTAAACAACAAAGGAGCTAATCGAGTAAGTCCATTTACCGTACCCATGATGATTCCAAACATGGCTACTGGTCTTGCGGCAATTGCACTTGGAGCTAAAGGTCCAAGCTCAGCTGTTTCCACTGCTTGTGCCGCAGGATCAAATGCTATTGGTGATGCATTCAGGCTTCTTCAATTAGGTAAAGCAGATGCAATGATTTGCGGTGGAGCGGAAGCAAGTATCACTCCACTAGGGGTAGCTGGATTTGCGAGTGCCAAGGCCCTATCATTTAGAAATGACGATCCATCCACGGCAAGTAGACCATTTGACGCTCAAAGAGATGGATTCGTAATTGGAGAAGGAGCAGGAGTACTAGTTCTAGAAACTCTTGACCATGCATTAAAAAGAGACGCAACAATCCATGCAGAAATAATTGGCTATGGAACAACATGTGATGCTCATCACATCACATCTCCTACACCAGGTGGAGCAGGAGGCGCAGAAGCCATGAAACTTGCATTAGTTGATGGAAGAATCAATCCTGAGCAAGTCGATTACATCAATGCTCATGGAACAAGTACTCCAGCAAATGATAGTAATGAAACTTCGGCAATTAAAACTGCATTAGGGAACCACGCTTTCCAAGTTCCAACGAGCTCAACCAAATCAATGACGGGTCATTTATTGGGAGGTTCAGGAGGAATTGAAGCCGTTGCTTGTGTTTTAGCAATAAAACATGAAATAATTCCGCCAACAATTAACTATTCCAATCCCGACCCAAATTGTGATCTTGATTATGTTCCCAACAAAGCAAGAGAAAAGAAATTAGGCGTCGTACTATCTAACTCTTTCGGGTTTGGAGGTCACAATGTCTGCCTGGCTTTTCGACAAATGATCTAATCAATTTCGTCTTCACTTTTCACTTCAAAAATTTTTTCACTAAATACAAATGGTTGCCTTGACTAATTCTCTAGACACACTATGCATCAATAGCATAAGAATGCTCGCAGTTGACGCAGTTAATAAATCAAATAGTGGTCACCCTGGACTTCCCATGGGTTGCGCACCAATGGGTTACGCATTATGGGACAAACATCTTCGTCATAATCCAAAAAACCCGAAATGGTTTAACCGAGATAGATTTGTTCTCTCTGCTGGACATGGGTGCATGTTGTTGTATGCCCTCTTGCATTTAACTGGCTACGACTCTGTAACGATGGAGGATATAAAACAATTCCGACAATGGGGTGCAAAAACTCCTGGTCATCCAGAAACCTTCGAGACACCAGGGGTAGAGGTAACTGCTGGACCATTGGGAGCTGGAATTTCCAATGCAGTGGGACTTGCAATAGCAGAAGCCCATTTATCAGCAAAATTCAATAAGCCTGATTCAACAGTAGTAGACCATTACACCTACGTAATTATGGGTGATGGATGTAATCAAGAAGGAATAGCATCAGAAGCTTGTTCTCTTGCAGGTCATCTAAAGCTTGGAAAATTAATCGCTCTATACGACGACAACAGCATCACAATTGATGGCAGAACAGATGTGTCTTTTACAGAAGATGTATTAAAGCGATATGAAGCTTATGGTTGGCATGTCCAAGAAATACCTGATGGGAATACAGATGTAGAAGGCATTTCTAAAGCTATAGAGAAAGCAAAAGCAGTTACCGATAAGCCATCAATTATAAAAATTACGACAACCATCGGATACGGTTCTCCAAACAAAAGTGATACAGCTGGGATTCATGGAGCTGCTCTTGGAGAAGAAGAGGCCGAGCTTACAAGGAAAGAACTTAATTGGTCATATGAACCTTTTAAAATTCCTCAAGATGTATACGACCAATATCGACAGGCTATTGAAAGAGGATCCCAACTTGAGGCTAACTGGAATCAAACACTTGCTGATTATAGAGAAAAGTATCCTGCTGAAGCATCTGAATTTGAACGGATGCTTAGAGGCGAGCTACCTCAAGAGTGGGACAAAGATTTGCCTACATATACAGCAGATGACAAGGGCCTTGCTACAAGAAAACATTCTCAAATATGTTTAGGGGCTTTGGGACCTAATATTCCTGAATTAATAGGTGGTTCTGCAGATTTAACTCATTCAAATTACACAGATATCAAAGGTGAAACTGGATCTTTTCAATATGAAAGTCCTGAAAAACGTTATCTACATTTCGGCGTTAGAGAACATGCTATGGCAGCCATCTTGAATGGTATTGCATACCACGATAGCGGTCTGATTCCATATGGTGGAACCTTTTTAGTTTTCGCAGACTACATGCGAGGTTCGATGCGTCTTTCTGCGCTAAGTGAGCTAGGTGTTATTTATGTTTTAACTCACGATTCCATAGGTGTGGGAGAGGATGGACCAACACATCAACCAATAGAAACCATCCCATCATTAAGAGCCATGCCAAATATGTTGGTTTTCCGTCCAGGAGATGGCAATGAAACCAGTGGTGCATATAAAGTTGCAATTAAAAACCGTAAAAGACCAAGTTCTTTATGCCTAAGTAGGCAGGGCATGGCCAATCAAGAAAATTCATCAGTAGAAAAGGTTGCTTTTGGTGGATACGTACTTGAAAATTGCAATGGCAGCCCAGACCTAATACTTATAGGAACTGGAACTGAACTTGATTTATGTGTGCAAGCTGCGAAAAAACTAACTTCAGAAGGTAAAAAAGTACGCGTTGTTTCCATGCCATGTGTAGAACTTTTTGAAGAACAAAGCGAAAGCTATAAAGAAGAAGTATTACCTTCTAACATCAGAAAACGCTTGGTAGTTGAAGCTGCAGAGAGCTTCGGATGGCACAAATATATAGGTCTAGATGGAGACAGCGTTACTATGAATAGCTTTGGAGCATCTGCTCCAGGTGGATTATGTATGGAAAAATTTGGATTTACAATTGAGAACGTCCTAGAGAAATCTAGAAATCTTCTCAAAAAGTAAAATCAATTATTTAAATAGTTAATCTAATTAAGTAAAAAAAGTTAAACAAAGAACTAATTTTCTTTGTTTAACTTTACTGGAATTAATTCAGCTGCACCTTTTGAATTTATTTGATCATTTAATTTATCAAGATCTTCATCTGTGATTTTTGTATTCATTGGACAATGATTAGGTCCGCACATTGAACAAAACTCTGCTTTTTTGAAAATTTCTTCAGGCAAGGTTTCGTCATGATATTGCTTAGCCCTCTCTGGATCCAATGACAGTTGGAATTGCTTATTCCAGTCAAATTCTTTTCTAGCTTTACTTAATTCATCATCACGATCGCGTGCTCCAGATCTATGTCTTGCAACATCTGCAGCATGAGCAGCAATTTTGTAAGCGATCAAACCTTCCCTCACATCAGCGGGATTTGGTAACCCAAGATGTTCTTTAGGTGTTACATAACAAAGCATCGCGGTACCATACCAACCAGCCATAGCTGCACCAATAGCACTTGAAATATGGTCATAGCCAGGAGATATATCTGTTACCAATGGACCGAGGACATAGAAAGGAGCTTCTGAGCACTCCTCCATTTGCTTCCTAACATTGAATTCAATTTGATCCATAGGCACATGGCCAGGTCCTTCGACCATAACTTGTACATCATGCTTCCAAGCACGTCTAGTTAATTCACCCAGGGTTTTCAACTCAGCAAGTTGAGCTTCATCGGATGCATCATGCAGACATCCAGGCCTTAGTGAGTCTCCTAAAGAAAATGTGCAATCATAGCGTTTAAAAATTTCGCAAATATCATCAAAGCGAGTAAACAAAGGATTTTGCTTATAGTGATAAAGCATCCATTGAGCAAGAATTCCCCCACCACGACTAACTATTCCAGTAATACGACCTTTAACTTTGGGCAGATGTTCAATCAATAAGCCTGCATGAATAGTTTGATAATCGACTCCTTGCTGACAATGCTTTTCTATTATGTGTAAAAAATCATCCTCAGTTAACCTTGAAATAGATCCATGAACACTTTCTAAAGCTTGATAAACAGGAACTGTACCAATAGGGATAGGTGAGGCATTAATAATTGCAGTTCTCACCTCATCTAAATTAACCCCTCCAGTAGATAGATCCATAAGAGTATCTGCGCCATATTTTACTGCCAGTTCAAGCTTCTTTAATTCTTCACTAATATCACTTGCATTTGGAGAAGCACCAATATTTGCGTTGACTTTACAAGTAGAAGCAATACCTATTGCCATTGGCTCTAAGTTCGTATGGTTAATATTCGCAGGGATAACCATCCGACCTCGCGCAACCTCTTCCATAACCAAAGTCTCAGGAAGACGCTCACGCTTTGCTACAAAAACCATTTCTTCAGTGATTTCGCCTTTACGAGCAAAATGCATCTGAGAAACATTCTTTTTACCCTTTCTGGAAGCAACCCATGAATTCCGCATGAACTAAAAAGCTATTGAATAAACAAAGGGAGCATTATGCAAAGATCACAATATTTCACTTTCCTTACGCTGGTTTAAACCAGATCAGGTTCAGAGGGTGTGATCTCAGCCATACCTTGAAGCGATATGGCACCCCTAGTGATAAATACAAATTAGCTCGAAATCACCAACTAAACCCTAAAGTTTTTATTGATAAAAATTTTACGGGTTAAAATTTTTGATCATTCATGTCCTTTTTTATCTCTAGAAACAACATTCGTCGTCGCCTTAATCTTCTAACTGCCCCAGTAAAAACCAATCCACTTCCAACTACTAGTGAAGGTATTACTTGGATTTTATCTTTGCCTTCTCTATGCAAAAAACCAGTAATTGCTAATAAAATTAGCAAAGGTGCTGAAATTGAAATTAATGGATTCCCCAATCTGTTCATGAAATTAAGAAACTAAATATTTTGAGAAGGTTTAGTCGCCATGACTATTGTTTGAGATAAAACTTTTATTCCTAATTCGAGGCTTCTTTCATCCAAAGAGAAATATCCACTATGCAATGGAGCACAACCTTGATCTCCGGCAACTCCTAATCGAAACATCGTCCCAGGAACATCTTGCAAAAAGAAAGCAAAATCTTCAGCACCTAATGAAGGATTGTCTAAATAAACAATATTTTTTTTATCCATAAAATTCTTCGCACAATCAGATAGCAAATTAGTTAACTCAGGGTCGTTATAAACTGGAGGTGCTATTGACTTAAACTTGACATTAGCTTTTGCTCCGTAATTAGAAGCTATATTTTGTACTATTTTCTCAATCCATTGAGGCAACTTTTCATAAAGTTGGCTATCCAAGCACCTTACTGTTCCAAGAAGCTTTACTCTATCCGCGATTACATTAAAAGCATTTCCTCCTGAAATTTTCCCAAAACTAATAACTACTGGCTTAAGAGCATCTAACCTTCTACTAATAGCCTCTTGCAATTCACTAATAACTTTAGCCGAGATCCAAATTGCGTCTGTGCCTTCATGGGGTCTAGCTCCATGCCCTCCTTTGCCAATGATATCTATTTCCAATTCAGCAGCGGCAGCTGTAAAAGTACCACTTCTTATTCCAATTTTTCCAACTGACAAATCCGGATAAACATGAACACCAAAGAGAGCATGCACCCCATCAAGAACTTTCTCAGCTCTCATCCAATTTGCACCAAGTGCAATCTCTTCAGCAGGTTGAAAAATAATTCTGATTCGAGAAGTTGTAAATTTGTTGTTTGCTAATACTTTTGCCACTCCCAAGCCAATACAAGTATGCAGATCATGCCCGCATGCATGCATCAAGCCTTGGATTGAAGAAGAGTAATCCAAGCCAGTTCTCTCCTCGATTGGCAAAGCATCCATATCAACTCGTAAGCCAATAACAGGTCCACGTTTTTCACCCATTTCAGCAACTACTCCTGTTTTGCCAACTGCTTCTTTTACTTCCCAACCTGCTTTTCTAAGCTCCCCAGCGACAAAAGCAGCAGTTTGATATTCTTGACCACTTAATTCTGGATGAGCATGTAGATGACGCCGTGAACTAATCAAATCAGGAAGTATCTCCTTAGACAAAACTTCAATTTTTTCACCTAAATCTTTCATCTTTAATCCAATGCAAGAAATGCAATCAAATCATTTGTAGGCTGTGGAGGCCAACGGCGGATATGCAGCAACCAATCTTTATCACGGTATCGAATATCTAGTCCAGAAGCTGCAGCCCAATTACTTTCCGCTTCACCTTTAAAGCCTTTACGCCATAGAAGCGCACTTAGTGCTGCTCTGGCATCTGCGAATAAAGGATATTTACGTATTAGTATTCTGATTTTTTTTTCAGCAAGTTCAAAATCACCCAATTGATAAATTGCAAGCGCCTCACTAGAGCTAGCCATAGCAATAGAATAATTGGAAGATGCAGCTTGAGAAAATAATCTCTTCGCTTCAATCCAATTCCCCATAGAGCCCATCACATTACCTAAGTTATATAAAGCTGAAACATCTTTAGGATTCCTTTCTAAAACGTAGTTATAGTCATTACTGGCGTCTTCCCAAAGCTCCAAAGCTTCTTCAGCAATTCCTCTATTCAAATAAGGATCTAAATCTTCAGGTGAAAATTTTATAGCCATAGTTTGATCTTGCATAGCGCCCTTCGGATCTCCAAGAGCAAGACGAATATTTCCTCTATTGCTTAATGCAGCAGCGTCATCTGGGTTGTCATCTAAGTAAGAACTCCAATCTTTTTCAGCTTGAATAAAATCTCCATTCTTACTTTCTTGAAGAGCTTTCTCGAATAAGTATTTGGGAAGCACCTTGGCTTGCGACGCAACTGGTACAAAAACAATAGAAAGCAGAAGTAAAACTTTTACAACTGATGTGTTGATCATTTATCTATTTTATTTGTTGAAGTCAGCAGACAATGTTTTTCAGCGGCAGGAGTAACAACTCTTCCCCTGGCTGTTCGTTGTAAAAAACCAATTTGCATTAAATAAGGCTCAACTACAGTTTCAAGGGTCGTTGAATCCTCTCCTAGCGCAGCGGCCAATGTTTCCAATCCTACTGGTCCACCTTGATATTGATTAACTATCAGGCCTAGATAACTTCTATCTGTGGCATCTAATCCTCTTTGATCTACACGATGTAGATCAAGAGCATTATTAACAAGTTGTACATCAATAGTTTTTGAAGAGGAATGCACTTCTGCAAAATCTCTTACTCTTCGTATAAGCCTATTTGCAATTCGGGGAGTACCTCTACTTCTTCTGGCTAATTGATGAGATGCTTCTTCTGAAATTGATAAATTAATAAGGCTCGCATATCTTTTAATTATGTTTTCAAGATCAAAATAATTGTAAAAGTCTAATCGGTGAGTTATTCCAAAGCGATCGCGCATAGGGGAACTCAACGCAGCAGGTTTTGTAGTGGCGCCAACCAATGTGAAAGGTGGAATTTCAATTGATCGCATCCTTGAGGAAGTTCCTTTGCCTACAGTTAAATCCAACCTTCTATCCTCCATAGCTGGATACAAAAGTTCCTGTGATATGCGATTAAGTCTGTGAATCTCATCAACAAAAATCAATTCACGCGGCTGCATATTGATCAATAATCCAACAATATCCCTTGGACGTTCAAGTGCTGGAGCACTTGTAACTCTAGCTTGAACTCCTAATTCCTCAGCAATAACCAAAGCCATAGTTGTTTTTCCCAACCCAGGCGGCCCATAAAGCATTAAATGATCTAATGCTTCTCCTCTCGTTAATGATGCTTTAACTGATATTTCAAGAACTTTCTTTAACTCAGATTGACCTGCAAATTCATCAAAAGATTTAGGTCTAAGTGAATCTTGCTTAGATAATTTAAGCTCCTCTTTTAAAAGAGTCGAACCAACTAATCTTTCCTCTCCTTTATCATTGGGAAGAGATGAATGATTAGTAATTGAAGACACAATTGCCATGAACGAAGGGTAGTGGCATATCAACAAAAATGGAGGTAAATAGAAAAATGAGCAAAAAAAAGAAGAAAAAATCAAAAAAAATTTCCTCAGTTGATGGAAATCGCCGCTTAGCGGAAAATCGACAAGCAAGGTACGAATATGAAATCCTAGAAACACTTGAAACCGGGTTAGAGCTTCTTGGAACTGAAGTCAAGTCAATTAGAGCTGGAAAAGTAAACTTAAAAGATGGGTTTTGTTTAATCAAGAAAGATCAAATTCAACTTCATAATGTACATATATCTCCTCATAATCATGCCGGCAAGTTTTTCAATCACGAACCTCTAAGAATCAAAAGACTTCTTGCACATCGAAAAGAAATAAAAAAATTAAAGATAGATTTAGAGAGAAAAGGTTTGGCATTAATACCTTTAAGTCTTTATCTAAAAGGCTCATGGATTAAGTTAAAAATAGGAGTAGGGAAAGGACGCAAGCTCCATGATAAAAGGGATAGAGAGAAAGTTAATGACTCTAAAAGAGATGTAGCTAATGCACTAAAACGTTTTTAAAAGGAGAAATTATATATATTATCTATACAAGTTTAATCTCAAAAACTGATAATAAATTCATCAATTATTATTAGTATCTAAAATCACATTTTCTGGTGGAGGCGTTGGATCAGGGTCCGCAATGAGCATGTGTTGTAAAACAATTTCAGGACGCTCGCTATCTCTCCATCTAATACGGTAAGCAGGCATTTTTGTCCCCCTGCTTGTCGTTTGTTCGACAGGTTCCATGACCCAACCACGTCTTGAACGCCCTTGGGGATTGCGTTTCACAACAGCATCTGCGTGCTTGAAGCGAAAACCAACTCTCTCGCCACTCATCTGAACAAAATACTTACACGCCTATTATCCACTCTGACGGGTCATTTTCCAGTTTGTTTTAAATTTGATTCTGGTCGCAAAAGCGGAAAAGCTATGACATCCCTAATTGAAGGACTGTCAGTTAATAGCATTACGAACCTATCTATTCCTATACCTAGACCTCCTGTTGGAGGCATTCCGACCTCAAGAGCATTAATAAAATCTTCGTCCAAGCTGTGAGCCTCAAGGTCACCTGCCTCTTTTTTTGCCTGCTGTAAAAGTAAACGTTCTTTTTGATCAATAGGATCAATCAGCTCACTAAAGGCATTTGCAGTTTCTCTACCCACAATAAAAAGTTCAAACCTTTCAACTAAACCTTTCTTAGTCCTATGTTTTCTGGCTAATGGAGAAATCTCAATTGGATAATCCATCACAAATGTAGGCTGAACGAGTTCAGGCTCTACTACTTGCTCAAAAGCTTCATTTAACAGTTTGCCAACACTATCAGCCTTGTCAGGCGCCTGAAGGCCTTCTTGAATCATTGCAGCTCTGGCATCGTTAACTTTATCTCCAAACAGTTTAAAATCAATTCCAGTGAATTCCTGAACTAATTGATGCATCGTGGCCCTTCTCCAAGGGGGTTTCAGATTTATTTCTTGCTCTTGATAATTAATTGTGGTCGATCCACAAATCTTTTCGCAAACTGAAGAAAGTAATTTTTCAGTTAATTCCATCATGTCAAAATAGTCTGAAAAAGCTTCATAAATTTCAACAGATGTAAATTCAGGATTATGACGAGTGCTAATACCTTCATTTCTAAAAATTCTGCCTAGTTCATAAACCCTTTGAAAGCCACCCACCACAAGTCTTTTAAGATGCAATTCAGTTGCAATTCTCAAATACAAAGGCATATCAAGTGTGTTGTGGTGAGTTATGAAAGGCCTTGCATCAGCGCCACCGGCCTCTGATTGTAAAACTGGAGTCTCAATCTCGAGAAAATCTTTTTCATCTAACCATCGTCGAATTGAACTAACTAATAAAGCTCTGGTTCGAAAAGTTTTTTTTGATTGAGGATTAACAATTAAATCCAGATATCTTTGTCTATAACGCTTTTCGACATCGGCAAGACCATGCCATTTATCTGGTAAAGGCTGTAAAGATTTTGACAACATTGACCACTGAAAAACTTTGATAGAGAGTTCACCTCTATCAGTTCTTCTTAATATTCCACTCACTCCTATCCAATCACCAGAGTCAACAAGAGAGGTAATATTCTCAAAATTATTCTTTGAATTTTCGTTATTTTCATTTTGATTTAACGTCGCTTTCTCTAAAAATAATTGTATTGTGCCTGTTTCATCGGCAAGAGTAAAAAAAGCGAGTTTGCCCATCACTCTTCGAGAAGTTATTCGCCCTGCAATGGACACTTCTTCGTTTTTTTCTTCGCCATTCGGCAAGTCTGAGTATTTTTTTTGTAAAACAGAGGAAGAGTATGTTGGTCTAAAATTTAAACCATAAGGACCTTGTCCAAGGCCTTTTAGTGCTTTTGCCTTTTCAAGGCGAGTATCTCTTAAATCAGACAAGGCAATTCATACATACGGCAGAGAAAGGGATAAATGCAAAACCTATCAATATTGAGCTATGAATCTCTAACTGGCAATAGCAGTTGGAAATTCTCCCATTCTTTGCGAAGCGTAGCCAATACCTCTTACAGTTAAAATCAATTCCGGATTCCTTGGATCTGGTTCAAGTTTGCCCCTCAAACGAGCTACGTATACATCGACAACTCTTAAATCAGCGGCTCTTCGAGGAGGGTAACCCCAAAGCTGTTCCAAAATCTCTGCTCTTGGCACAACACGGCCAGGATCACGAAATAATAATTCAAGCAAACTAAATTCTGTATATGTAAGGCCTATTCTTGCTCCGCCTCTACTGACTTGCCTTCTATTGGTGTCTACGACAAGATCACCAAGTTTCATTACTCCTTGACCTGAAGGAACCTCTCGAGGCTCATCAACTGTGGGAGCAGGCCCAACTCTTCTCAGTATCGTCGCAATTCTTGCCTCCAACTCTTTGGGGCTAAATGGCTTAGCCAGATAATCATCAGCACCTAAATCCAAACCTGCAACCCTTTCTGAAATCGCTTCAAGAGCCGTCAAAAATATTATTGGTACACAAGACTCTGCTCTAATTCTTCGACAAACTGCGAAACCATCCATTTTGGGGAGCATGACATCCAGAACAACTAAGTCTGGTGCTTCTTTGTGAAAAACATCTAGTGCTTGCTCTCCATCCTGTGCAGATAAAACCTGGTAACCCGCAAGATTAAGCCTTGTGACCAAGACTTTCAATACTGCTGGTTCATCATCTACAACCAAAATACAGGTCATAAGATTAACTGTTGCCGTAGTGACAGGACCATCGAAACTTTGGTTCGAAAAGGCTTCTTATTATAAGAAGATATCATCTTCAAGTCAGGTATTCAAAGCCCTTTGACTAATTTAAAAGACAGGGTCCCCACTAATAAATAATTATTTATTCTATTTTTAAAGATTTAAAATTGTTCTAATTAGTTTTTTTCATAAGCAAGAAGAAGCCATGAAGAAAAAAATGGGGCGACTAATCCAGTGATGATAGCCTCAGAAATTAATATATAAATTGACCAAGAATGAAACCAATTATTTCTTAAAGAGCTATATATAAAAATTTTTTGAGCCCAAATAGAAAGGCCAACAAAGGCGGCTCCAAAGATGGCCATCAAACCAATATTTAAAAATAATTCGATTTTCTTATTATGCAATCCATATTGACTCCAAACTAAAGACAAAAGAAACAAAGATGGAATATAAGAAGCATTAGTAATTGTAAAAGAATCTATAAAAAATCCCAATAAGATAGAAGCTATAATTGACCTCCAACGACAATTCTTTAGTGAAAATGGCAACAATACAATTACAGGCCAGCATGGAGTTATTCCATTTATTTTAAGCCAATCAGGCGATATAATTAAAAAAGCCGGCAAACAAACTAGTGTAAAAAAGATTAATAATTTCTTCTTATTTTTAGCCATTATTTTTCAGAATTTGAACCCAATCTATTGCCTCAGGTGATGCAGTTAATTGGACTATTGCATATGGAGAAGGCAATGCTTGTGCGTCAACAAACTGAATAATTCCAATTGTTAAATTTGGCGGTAATAAAGTACTTGCTGGAGATGTAGTTACAACATCACCAATCTTAACTAAAGGTTTTTTATTAAAGAAAATAAGCTTTGGTCTATTTGTACCCATCCCAGTTAAAATCCCATGCTGCTTAGTTCGATCAATCCAAGCTCCTACTTGATGACCTGGATCAGTCAACAATCTAACTCGTGAAGTAAGTGGGGTTGTGCTATCAACTAAACCAATTAAGCCACCTGGTCCTATTACTGTTTGCCCTTTCAAAACCCCATCTTTTGCTCCCTTATTAATTTCTAACAGTTGCCACCAATTTCTAGAGGATCGCGATATGACAGCCGCCGAAATTCTTTGATCACTATTAAGCTGTTTTAAAGAAAGAGCTTTTCTTAAACGAATATTATCCTCCTCAAGCAATTTTAATCGCATACTTCTTTCAATATTTTCTCCTTCCTTAATCCATTCTCTTTGAGCAGTACCAGGGAGTATTGGTTTGAGTAAAATAGAATAAAAATCTAAATATCCGGCTCCTTTGGTCCAACGAATAGCAAACAATAAAGCTATAAACAAAAATATTACCCAAAACCTACTTTTCAAAAGCAAATGAAACCCAATGTTCCTTCGGGCTTTAATCATTGTTCAATCTCTAATTACATTTCTGGCGAAATCGGGTGTATCTAACACTCTTCGCATTGATTTAAAATCATCTAAAACTAAACCACATCCATTTACAACGCACAACAATGGATCCTCAGCTACGTGAGTAAAAATGCCTGTTTCATGACTTAACAGATCACTAATCCCTCTTACTAATGCCCCACCTCCTGCAAGCATTATCCCTCTATCAACAATGTCTGCAGCCAACTCGGGTGGAGTTCTCTCAAGAGTTCTTTTTACAGCATCAACAATCTTATTCAAAGGCTCTGACATTGCTTCTCGTAAATCACCTGCTTTTAAATTAATTGAACGAGGCAGACCGGAGAGTAAATGCAATCCCCTTACATCTATCGATTGCAAATCAAATTCATTAGATGGAAATGCTGATCCAATTTTAATTTTTATGTCTTCAGCAGTTCTCTCGCCGACTACTAAATTGTGTATTTTCTTTAAATAAGTAGCAATAGAATCATTAATCTCATCACCCGCAACTCTTACAGATTCACTTAAAACTGTTCCACCAAGACTTAACACAGCTACTTCAGTTGTTCCTCCTCCAATATCAACAATCATTGTTCCAATTGGTTCTGTTACTGGCAAAGAAGCTCCTATTGCAGCAGCAACAGGTTCATCAATTAAATGCACCTCTCTTGCACCAGCAAGACCAGCTTCACGAACTGCTCTTCTCTCTACACCAGTCACACCACTCGGAATACCAACAACTAGTCGAGGTGCAATAATTCCACGTCCCTCATTACACTTTTGAATAAAAGTCTTAAGCATTTGCTCTGCTGCATCAAAATCCGCTATCACACCATCACGAAGTGGCCTAACAGCACGGATATTCCCAGGTGTTCTACCTAACATTAGTTTCGCATCATCTCCAACGGCTAAAGGGACCCCTTCCTCCAAATCCATTGCTACAACTGAAGGTTCTTGTAAAACAATTCCTTTACCAGAAACATAAATCAAGGTATTGGCTGTACCTAAATCGATCCCGATATCACGGGAGAATTTGAAACGGTTAAAAAACACGGATTTCAATCATTTGAGCAATCATAAAGAGAGTTGAACTAAGATAAATACATTATTTAGCAACCAATAAACATCAGAGGCAAAAATGGGAATAAATTCAGTCACTCTTGTTGGCAGAGCAGGAAGAGATCCTGAAGTAAGATATTTTGAATCTGGAACAGTAGTAGCAAACCTCACTATGGCTGTAAACAGACGCAGTCGAGAGGATGAACCAGATTGGTTTAATCTTGAAATCTGGGGTAAACAAGCTCAAGTCGCAGCCGATTACGTAAAAAAAGGTTCTTTGATAGGCGTAACTGGTAGCTTCAAATTGGACACTTGGAAAGACCGCAATACAGGAGAAGATAGACAAAAGCCAGTTGTAAGGGTTGATCGTCTTGAATTATTAGGATCAAAAAGAGATTCAGAAAATAGTAATTTTCAAAACAACAATTCTTTCAATCAACAACAAAGTAATGATGAAATTCCATTTTAAAAGTATTCATTTAATTGATAATTAGTTTACGAAGAGTTTTATAAATTAAAGTTATTATTGCAACTGAAATAGATACAAGAATAATTATCTTAAAAATACTTGCAAAAGGACTAATCCATTTTTGAATATTTGCATAATTATCTCCTAGATAAAATCCTGTAATTGTTAAAAATAAAGTCCAGATCAAGCTCCCAGCTGTTGTCCAAATCAGAAAGGGAGTAATGGGCATCAACTCGACCCCGGCAGGAACAGAAATCAAAGTCCTAATTCCAGGTACTAATCTTCCCCAGAAAACCAAAGATACGCCATACCTATTGAACCATTTTCGACTTCGAGCAAGGTCCTGAGGATTAATCCCAATCCAACGTCCATTTTTCTCCAGCCATTTCTCAAGTCTTTCTTCATTAACTAATTTGCCAATTCCATACCAAGGCAAAGCCCCGATTACAGTTCCTATTAAACCTACTAAAACAACTGGGAAAAAATCTAATTGACCTTGAGCCACGTAAAAGCCACCAAGAGGCATTATTAATTCCGAAGGAATTGGAGGAATTAGATTTTCCAAAAACATTGCTAATAAGATCGCTCCATATCCAATCAACTGATTAGTCTCAACCGCATTTCCTATCAAAACTGGTAAAGAAGATATAAATTCTGATATTTCCATTTAGTTAGATTTATTGAAATAAATTAATATCGATATTGATCTGTCTTATAAGGACCTTCAATTGGAACATTAATGTAATCAGCTTGTTCTTGGGTTAACTTCGTTAACTTTGCTCCTATCTTGTCTAAATGAAGAGTAGCGACCATTTCATCTAAATGTTTTGGCAAAACATAAACTTTATTCAAATATTTAACTCCGTATTTGAATAATTCAATTTGAGCTAAAACTTGATTAGTGAACGAATTGCTCATAACAAAACTTGGATGACCAGTAGCACATCCAAGATTGACTAACCTTCCTTCTGCTAAAAGAATTATTTTGTTACCGCTTGGCAAAGTTATGTGATCAACTTGAGGTTTAATATTTTCCCATTCATAGGACTTTAAAGAGGAAACTTCGATTTCATTATCAAAATGGCCAATATTACAAACTATCGATTCATTCTTCATCCTGATTAAATGCTCATGACGAATAACTTGAAAGTTTCCAGTTGCAGTAACAAAAATATCAACATCTTCAACCACCTCATCTAATCTAACGACTCTAAAACCCTCCATTGCCGCTTGAAGAGCACATATAGGATCTATCTCAGAAATCATTACTGTCGCCCCTAAACCTCTTAGTGATTGAGCAGAACCTTTACCAACATCTCCATACCCCATAACAAGGGCCACCTTGCCAGCCACCATTACATCTGTAGCTCTTTTAATGCCATCAACCAAAGATTCTCTGCATCCATAAAGATTGTCAAATTTACTTTTAGTTACTGAATCATTTACATTAATCGCAGGGAAAACAAGTTCTCCACTTTTTTCCATTTGGTAGAGACGAGCTACACCAGTTGTTGTTTCCTCAGTGACACCTTTAATAAAAGATTTAGCTTTTGAGTAAAAATTTGGATCTTGAGAGAGTTTTTTCCTAACAGATTCAAATAATGCTATTTCCTCTTCATTTGATGGGTTATCGAGAACTGAAATATCTTTTTCTGCTTTGCTCCCCAGAATAATTAATCCAGTGGCATCACCACCATCGTCAAGAATCATATTTGCAGATTCACCATCTCTCCATTCGAAAATTTTGTGAGTATATTCCCAATATTCATCTAACGTTTCACCTTTCTTAGCAAATACTGGGACTCCAGAATCTGCAATAGCTGCAGCAGCATGATCTTGTGTAGAAAAAATATTACAAGAAGCCCATCTAACTTTTGCACCAAGTTCAACAAGAGTCTCAATAAGAACCCCTGTTTGAATAGTCATATGAAGACTACCCGCTATGAAAGCCCCTTGTAATGGTTTTTCAGATCCATATTTTTTTCTCAGTGCCATTAAACCAGGCATTTCTGTTTCAGCAATCAAAAGTTCTTTTCTGCCGAATTCTGCTTCGGTTATATCGTTAACTACATAATCAGGATTCTTCTCAATACTGTTGAGATTTGACTTAGTTGCTGCGAACATAAATAAAACTCTCTATGGGAGATTGTGGAAAAAGATAGTGAAAAACAATTCAAGGTTTTTAATTCATTTGCCCAGCAAACCAATAATTTCTGCTGGACCCTAGATAAACCAGAATCAACAATGTCATTAGGATCAACATTAACAAAAAAATTTCCAGATCTACGCATTCTCCTTTTAAAGGGGCCTCTTGGAGCAGGGAAAACCACATTAGTTAAAGGAATTGCAAAAACTCTAAGCATTCAAGAACCCATAACTTCTCCAACTTTTCCTTTATCTCAACATTATCCTTTGGGATCCCCTCCATTGATACATCTTGATCTTTATAGAATTGAAGAGCCAAATGCGGCAAACGAATTTTTTTTACAAGAAGAAGAGGAATCAAAAGCCATAGGTGCTTTGATGGTTATTGAATGGCCAGAAAGATTATCTCTTCCGATGCCTGATGCTTGGAAAGGAAAACTAAAATATTCCTCAAATAATCAATCTCGGATTTTTCAGCTCATTCCTCCCAGATATGAAGACAATAAATTATCAATATCTTCCAGGTAACCTTGTGCATCTATAGCTCCTACTCCTGTGCATACATGTGAACCACATGCAATTGCAAATTGAACAATTTCTTCCGCTCTTTGTTGATTTAGTTGATCTAAATCAACAGATATAAGTTTATAAATTAATCCAGCAGTAAATGCATCTCCAGCTCCAGTAGTATCAACTACAGAAGATGGAGCAATCGCAAATGTTTTTCCAATATTATTGTTAAGGAGCCATGAGACTGGGTTCGATCCATCTGTAACAATTACAGATGGTCTATGAGGCAAAGATGATGAGATTTCAATCGGATTGGAAGTATTAAAAAACCATTGCGCCTCCTCTTTTGCAAGTTTCATTAATGAAACATTTTTTAAAATAGAAATGATTTCATTCTTTTCTTTAACTGAAGGTTCTAATACTGTTGAAACATTATTTCGCCAAAAAGTTGGGCGCCAATTCAAATCTAAAGCAATCTTAATTCCTTCATTCAAAGCATTTTCCATACACCACAAAAAAGCATTAGATGAAATTTGTGAAGCCAGAGGAATAGTTCCTGCGACTAACCATTTCGCCTTTTTTTTAACCAGTGGCCAGTCTGTAATAACTTGTTCCAGCAAGATGGCTTGATCAGCAAATCCCAAGCCTTGATCTCCCTCAAATCCCTCAAAAAATCTTTCTCCACTAGGGTCTCTACGAACCAATACAACTCTTGTTGGACGAAGGTTATCCCGCTGTAAACCAGCAGTATTAATTCCTCTCTGAATCAATAGCTTCTTAAAATTTTCACCAAAAGTATCATTTCCAAGAGAACCGATAAAAGATACATTTACGCCTAAACGACCTAATGCACATGCAACATTAGCTGGAGCACCTCCAAAGCAATCTAATACTGGAAAATCAGAGGAAGGTTCTCCACCAGGGGGGCCAAGCCGATCTATCAAAGCTTCGCCAAAAACAATTACGCTTTCATCCTGCATTTTTAATTGTTTAGCAATGAAGTTATTATTGATTATTTAAAGTTTTAATTTAAATAATTGAGATGTTTTTGTAATTCAGAAATAATTTTTGCATTAGCGGCAGGAAAGGGGAATTCATAAAGTTTGTCAGGGGAAACCCAAAGCAATTTTTGACTTGCTAAAGGTTTAGGATCTCCTGATATCCATTCACACATATGAACAGTAAAATAAAGTTTCTTGTGGGTGTAGGCGTGTTCAAAAGATATTAGTTTTGCTCCAACTTTAACAACAATCCCAAGTTCCTCATTTAATTCCCGCTCGATAGTTTTTTCAATAGATTCATCGGAGGTTTTTTTTCCGCCTGGAAATTCCCACATTCCACCCATACTTGAACTTTCCAAGCGCTGATCTATAAGCAATTCTCCGTTTTTATTAAAAACAAGTCCAATACCAATTTCTTGAAGAGGCTTTATTTTGGTCATTTCTTTTTTAGGAAAATCATCAGGATCGTACTTTGTATTGGCAACACAAAAATTTTGTAGTGGGCAACAAGAACAACTTGGTTTTTTAGGAGTACAAATAATTGCCCCTAAGTCCATCAACGCCTGATTGAAATTCCTTGGACTCACTTTTGAAATCAAAAAAGAGCTAAATTGCCATAATTTTTTTTCATCTTTAATAGTTTTTCTCTCTAAAGCAAACAATCTCGACAAAATTCTTTTTACATTCCCATCCAATATTGGTGTAGGCAGATCAAATGCAGATGAGATAATACTACCTGCTGTACTTCTCCCAATCCCAGGGAGACTCATCCACTGATCTATTTCATTAGGCCAAGATTGTGGATCTTGATCTCTATTTTTGCCAACAAATTCAATTAATATTTTCGAGGATTGATGTATTCGATTCGCACGTGAATAATAACCAAGACCTTGCCATATCATAAGAAGATGCTCTAAATCAGCCTCGGCTAAATAAGTCAAATTAGGAAAAGCCTTCATCCATTTTTCCCAGTAAGGAATAACTACCCTCAACTGTGTTTGCTGAAGCATGACCTCTGCAATCCATATTTCATAAGGAGATATACTTTCGCCTAATTGAGGAATAGATCCATCTTTCTTTAATTTCCAGGGTATCCAGTACCTACCATTTGCTCTAAACCATTTAAGAAGTGAATTTTGAATATCTTGAGGAGAATCAATGATGCCCATCAAAATAAATTAAAGTTTAAAAAAAATTTTCTCAATAATATCATCAGTTTTTAGAATTTAATCTCTTCAAATAGCTAATACTTAGAATAATATTAATTAAAGAATTATACACTTTACTAGGGATATAATTAAAAGTAAAAATAATTTATATTCTTCTCTAAAATCATGAAGAAATTCTGGAATTGGAAAAATTATCAAATCGCCTGGCAAGTTGAAGATTCATCTAATAAGTCTGAATTCGCAATAGTATTAATTCATGGCTTTGGAGCATGCAAAGATCATTGGAGATTTAATCAAAAAAATATTAGCTCAATGGCACCATGCTATGCGCTAGATTTAATAGGGTTTGGAGAAAGTAATAAACCAAATTCACAGCTTTTATATGAAAAGAAAACCTCAGGAAATTTTAATTATTGTTTTGATAATTGGAGTCAGCAAGTTTATGATTTCTGTAACGAAATTGTTAAAAAACCTGTTTTATTAATTGGAAATTCGATTGGTGGAGTTATTGCATTAAATGCATCAAAGAAATTATCGAAAAAGTGCAAAAGTGTAATTTTAATTGATTGCGCTCAGAGAACAATGGATGACAAACGCCTAGCCGAACAATCATTATTGATGCGATTCCTTCGACCAGTGATTAAAACTTTAGTAAGACAAAGAATTTTAAGTTACAACATTTTCAAAAATGCAGCAAATCCATCTTTTATTGAAAAAATCTTAAAAGTAGCTTATCCAAGTAGAAGTAATATTGATCAAGAGTTAATAGAAATGCTTTTTCAACCAACACAAGACAAAGGCGCATCAGAGGCCTTTCGAGGATTTATTAATTTATTTGATGATTATCTAGCTCCAGATTTACTTGAACATTTGGAAAATCCAGTTCATTTAATCTGGGGAGAGAATGATCCTTGGGAACCTGTAAAAGAAGCTCAAAAATGGTATGAAACTTTTGAATGTATAAAAAGTTTGGATATCATTCCTCAGGCTGGGCATTGTCCTCATGATGAGATGCCAGAAAAGGTTAATCCTATCCTTAAAAAGAGAATTCAAGAAGCCATATAAGCTTCAACTGATTCTCCTGCTTTTCTTAAACCTCTTAAACCATCTCTTTCTAAGTTTCTAACTCTATCCCTACTGATCCCTAACACCCTACCAATTCCAGTTAAGCTCATTGGGTCATCACCATCCATTCCATAACGCATTCTCAATACTCGATTTTGTAGTTCAGGTAATTGCTCTAATAATGTTTCTAAATCTCCTTTCATGCAATCACTTTCAATCTGCTCAGAGGGCATATCAATTTCGTTAGATAAAAGGTCTAACAAAATAGTGTCTTCTCCATCACCAATTTTTGTTTCCAAACTAACAGGCTGACCAGCCTTACTCATTAGATCTTTAACATCGTCTTCAGGCAATTCAACGTACTCAGATAATTCTTTCAATGTTGGAGTTCTGGAAAGTTCTTGGCTGAGCTCTCGTTGCCCTTTTTTTAATTTATTCAGCATTTCAGTTATATGGATTGGGAGTCTTATAGATCTACTTTTTTCTGCTATTGCCCGTGTAATACCTTGACGAATCCACCAGTAGGCATAAGTTGAGAACTTATAACCACGAGTTGGATCAAATTTCTCTACACCTCGCACTAACCCAATAGTTCCTTCTTGGATTAAATCTAATAGTTCCATATTTCTTTTGGTATATTTCTTCGCAACACTGACAACTAAACGAAGATTGGCTGCAACCATTCTTTCCTTTGCCCTTCTACCACTTTTAAGTTTCTTCTTTAGCTGGATAGTAGAAATTCCAGCTCTTTCAGCAAAAAAGCTGATATCAGGCTTTTCACCAAGATCACTCTCAAGTTCAGTTTCAAGGTTTTCAAGAACCATTAGATCTTGAACCTGTCTTCCTAATGTTATTTCTTGTTCATGTGAGAGCAAAGGGACTCTTCCAATATCTCTTAGATAAGAACGTACTAGATCGATATCAGATATGGGCCTTGAAGCTGTAGCGACAGTTGTTTTATTGGTCCGTAAAGCCTCTACTGCCGTTGTCATAGGTTTGTTGAGTTTTGTAAAGCTTACTACTAAGAATTGTAAAGATCAATTAGCGGGGGCTCGGCTTCCCGCACTTTGAGTAGAAATACTTATTCGGAATCTATGCCAGCCTTCCTAGGAGCCAAGAAGCTGTTTTCAGGTAGATCAACACTCCCGCGACATCCGTGGCTGTAGTTATGAATGGGGCAGACATCAACGCAGGATCAAGTCCCATTCGATCAAAAAACAGAGGCAAAGAGGCACCTGCCGTTGCAGCAAGAGTTGTAATGGCCATTAAACTTATACCTACAGCTGTTGCGACCAAAGGTCCTTCTCCTTGCCACCAAGCAAAAGGCACAACGACAATAGCCATTAAAATTCCAAGCAAAGCTCCAGCTAATGATTCTTTAGCAATAGCCCGAAATAGACCAAGTCTTTGAATTCGTTGAGTACTCAAACCTCGAATTACAACTGTTGAGCTTTGAGCCCCTACATTTCCACCCGCACCAATTAATAAGGGAATAAAAGCAGCTAATAGAACAACTTGTTTTAAAACCTCATCATTCATAGCAATAACTTGAGTCGTTAATCCATTCGCTAAAACCAAAACAGCAAGCCAGACAATTCTTCGTCTAGCTACAACAAATAAATTGCTTTGGAAGTAATCGTCTTCATCACCAGCTTGAACTGCCCCAGCCGCATAAATATCCCTTGTTGCCTCTTGTTCAATAACATCGATAACATCATCCACAGTGACAATACCAACTAGCCTTTTTTCAAGGTCGACAACCGGTAAAGCTAAAAAATCATATCTTTGAATCGCTCTTGCGACCTCTTCCTGATCAGTATCTGTTCTGACATTCACAACCTCTCTTGTCATAACTTCCCCAATAAGTGATCCAGGATCTGCCACCACTAGATCCCGCAAAGATAAGATTCCTGTTAGATGTCTCTCTTTATCTGTGACATAAAGGCTATAAATTGTTTCTGAAAAAGTAGCTCTTTGTCTAACCAATTTCAATGCTTGAGAGACACTCAGAAATTCTTTAAGATCTATAAATTCTGTAGTCATCAATCTGCCAGCCGTCTCAGATGCGTAGCCCAAAAGCTGGGCTGTTACTCGTCTTTCCTCAGGGCTAAGTTCTGCCAACAAACGTCTAACAACTTTTGCTGGCAACTCATCAAAAAGACGTACACGATCATCTGGAGACATCTCCTCCACCAAGTCGAGTACTTCATTAGATCTCAAACGATCTAAAAGATTTTGTTGAACTGAAGGATCCAAATATTCATAAACTTCGATAGCTTCATTCTTGTTTAACAATCTGAAAGCCAACGCTTGTAAAATCATTGGCAATGTATCAATAGCCTGAGCTATATCAACAGGCTGTACAGGCCTAAGAAGTGATTTAACACCGTCGTAATTACCTGCGGAAAGCATTGCCTCTAACTGCTGTCCAACCGCCTCGGCAACTAAACTCCCATTGGCTAGAGATTGAGCCTCAGTGGATGCCCCTAAGTTTTCGTTCATATTCGGAGCAATAAGCCTCTATTATTTTATTGCTAACTTCCATTTTTGTTACTTCAGTATCCATGTCCGTAAATATCAGCAAAGTTGAGATCCTCTCTTTTGATAATAAAAAAATAACTTTTGATCATTTCAAAGGAGATGTCTTATTAATTGTGAATGTCGCTAGCAAGTGCGGATTTACAAAACAATATGAAGCCCTCCAAAAACTTCAAGACAAGTACAAATCAAAAGGCTTTAGAGTTTTAGGTTTTCCATGTAATGACTTTGGAAACCAAGAACCTGGAGAGCTAGAAGAGATAAAAAAATTCTGTTCAATGACATATGGAGCAAATTTCCAACTTTTCCAAAAAGTTCATGCAAAAGGGAATACCACAGAGCCATTTACAACTTTGAATCAAGTCGAGCCTGCTGGCGACGTTGAATGGAATTTCGAAAAGTTTCTTGTTAACAAAAAAGGAGATGCCATCTCAAGATTCAAAAGTTCGGTCGAGCCCGATAGTGTTGAAATTCAAAAAGCCATTGAAGATTTACTCAACTAATTAGGTACTTTTTAGCAAACAAATCACCTAAACAAATTGCAAGGAATCCAATTAATACAAATAAAACTGAATTCAAAAAAAATACTTTATATAAACCTTCACTAATTAATTGAAATAAATGAAAAGACCAGCCACTAAATGTAGTAAGCGATCCACAAAAGCCAAAACCCAAAATCAACTTGTAGGTTCTTTTCACAGGCATTGCATTAATAATGCCTAATAAAAAACAACCTAGAGTATTTACTATAAAAATATCATCAATTTGCCATCTAAATATAGCACCAGGAACGGCTCCAATTGAAATAAGAAAGTATTTATTTTTTTTAAAAAAACTATTCATGAATTACCAAATAATGAGCCCAAGGCCAAAGCACTTGTTCCTAAAGAAACAGAAAAAATAAATAGTTTTAATGCTTTCAAAAGCTTATATTCTCTATATAGTTCAAATAAATCATAAATAAATGTAGAAAACGTACTTAAGCTTCCTATAAAACCAATTACAAAAAATAATAACAATTGAGATGAAACATTTACAGATGTTATCTTTGATAAAATAGAAATAAAAAAACCAAGAAGAAAAGAAGAAAAAGTGTTAATAACAAAAATTAAGAAATTTCCATTTATATTCATTTCTTTCAATTTCTGATAAATCAGAAATCTAGAATTCACTCCCAATACTGCACCAATAGAAACCAATATGATATCTTGAAATGAACTAAGATTTACCAATATTTACCCATCCTCTTTTATAAAATAATTGATTAAAATTCTGAATTACAATATGAACTAATAACCACTTTCCACTATTAGTACTATCCCAAATTTTCAAAATTTTGACTGGGGTTCCTGCTTGAACACTAGTTAAAATAGATGAATTTTCATGAGCTGAAGTGAGTAAATTAAAATCCTTCAATGCAATTATTGGTGAGCCAATATTATTTTTTCTATGTTGAATTATAGATTCTTGTGCACCTCCGGCAGGCAATGTTGTAGGAACTACCAAAGCGATACCTAAAAGCCATGTCCAAATTATAAAAGTACTAATTAAGTTCATCAAATATCCAAAGTTGCAAGATCTAGATCAACACTATGAGTCTCAATAAACTCTCTTCTTGGTGCAACTTTATCACCCATTAAAATTGTAAATATACGATCAGCCTCTAGTGCATCTTCTATCTCAACTCTTTTCATCATTCTAGTTGAAGGATCCATTGTTGTTTCCCATAATTGTTTTGGCATCATTTCTCCTAAGCCTTTAAATCTTTGAATTGTATAATTAGCCTTTTCTCCAAAATTTGAAATAGTTTTTTGCAAATCTGACTCGTTATAGCAATAGGTGTGTTTCTTACCTCGTTCGACCTTATAAAGAGGAGGACAAGCAATATAAATATAACCGCCTTCCACAAGAGCCTTTTGATACCTATAAAAAAAAGTCAAAAGCAAAGTTCTAATATGTGCACCATCAACATCAGCATCAGTCATTATTACTACTCTGTGATATCTAAGATTTTTAACTTCAAAATCTTCACCTTTAATACCTAAACCAAGAGCTGTTATTAAAGATTGAATCTCAGTATTTTTATAGATCTTCGCATCATCCGTTTTTTCTATATTTAAAATTTTACCTCTCAAAGGAAGAATTGCCTGGAATTTTCTATCCCTTCCTTGCTTAGCTGATCCACCAGCAGAATCTCCCTCAACTATGTAAATTTCTGATTCTGATGGATCTCTTGAACTACAATCAGCAAGTTTGCCAGGAAGTGTTGAACTTTCTAGAACACTTTTTCTGCGAACAAGCTCTCTAGCCCTTCTGGCTGCCTCAGCAGCATTAAAAGCTTGAATTGCTTTCTCTAAAATCAAATCAATTACACCAGGATTAAATTCTAAATATTGACTGAGAGATTCACCAACCAAGTTATCGACAATTCCGCGTACTTCTGTATTCCCTAATTTAGTTTTTGTTTGACCTTCAAATTCTGGATCAGGAACTTTTACTGAAAGAACAGCTGTCAAACCTTCTCTAATATTTTCTCCAGCCAAATTGGAGTCAGAATCTTTTCTTTTACCTCTTTTCTTAGCAAACGTATTTAAAGTTCTAGTTAAGACGGTTTTTAAGCCCTCAATATGAGTACCACCATCTATCGTCCGAATATTATTAGCAAATCCAAGAATGCTATCTGAATAAGCATCAACACACCATTGCATTGCTGCTTCCACTTGAACTCCATCTTTTTCAGAATTGACATAAATGATCTCTGGATGTAGCGAGTCTTTTTCCTTAGTCATATATTCAACATATTCTTTAATTCCACCTTCATAAAAATAAACTTCTTCATAAGGAATTTGATTCGGATCTTTTTCCTTTTTTCTTTCATCACGAAAAATGATTCGGACTCCTCCATTCAAATATGCAAGTTCTCTAAGCCTCGAAGACAATATTCCGTATTCAAAAGCTATCCCATCAGTAAAAATCTTTTCATCAGGTTTAAAACAAACAGTAGTTCCAGTTAAGTTTTGATCTGATTTCGAAAGATTCTCAGATTTCAAATTTCCAATAGATGCTCCTCTTTCAAATCTCTGGAAATGAACTTTTTTTTGCCGACGAACTGTGACTTCTACCCACTCACTCAAAGCATTTACTACAGAGATTCCAACACCATGCAAGCCTCCAGAGACCTTGTATCCACCACTTCCAAATTTCCCACCTGCATGAAGAACAGTTAATACTGTCTCTAGAGCACTTTTGCCAGTTCGTGGATGAATATCAGTTGGTATACCTCGACCATTGTCAGTAATAGATGCTGAACCATCTTCACAAAGTAAAATAGTAATTTGATCACAATGGCCAGCAAGTGCCTCATCTACCGCATTATCGACAACTTCATATACAAGATGATGAAGCCCTTTCGACCCTGTTGAGCCTATGTACATTCCAGGGCGCTTTCTGACAGGTTCCAAGCCTTCTAGTACTTGGATCTGTTCAGCACCATAAGCCGCTTGGACTTTTGAATCTTTACTCATTCGGATTAAGGCAAACAGTCAAGGTTGTCTGGGATAAGTGCATTAGTCGAAACCTTTCCTGAAATTTCAATTTAACATTGGTACTAAGGAAAGTCTTTGGAAAATTCCAAAACCAAATCAAAGCAATTAATTGTGATGCAGTTACTGCTAATAAAACTTCAGAAAATGAATTATGCAAGCCAATAAAACACTTGTCATAGCCCTCATGGGTCCAACTGCAAGCGGAAAAACAGACCTTGCAATTGATATTGCAAAAACAATTAAAACTAATATTCACAATATTGATTCACGTCAAATATACATTGATATGAATATTGGGACAGCAAAACCGACACTAGAACAGCAAAGACAAGTTCCTCATTTTTTGATTGATTTATGCTTACCTACAAACCCAATAAATCTTTATGAATTTCATTCAATAGCAAGTACTTCAATGGAGAAAGAATTAAAACAACGTAGCGTAACTTTACTTGTTGGAGGCAGTGGACTATATCTTCAATCATTAATTGGAGGTCTTAACCCTCCAGGAGTGCCACCTCAAAAATTCTTACGAAATCAACTTAACAAAATAGAGAAAAATGAAAGGCATAATTTATTAAAATGTTGTGATCCAAAGGCTGCAGAACAAATACATCCCCAAGATTCGATAAGAACTGTTAGGGCTCTTGAAGTTTTTTATGCCACAGGAAAAAGTTTTTCAAAGCAAAAAACTTTAACCCCTCCTCCATGGAAAATTTTAGAGCTTGGTTTAAACCCTAAAAATTTAGGCATAAGAATTAAACAAAGAACTGAAAAAATGTATAAAAACGGATTGATTCAAGAAACTGAAAATTTAATTATGAAATACGGAAATGATTTACAGTTGCTAAAAACTATTGGATATGGGGAAGCAAGGTCTATTATTAATGGAAAGATTAATTATGAGGAGGCCTTAGCAATAACAACCCAACGCACACTCCAGCTAGCCAAAAGACAAAAAACTTGGTTCAGGAACAAACATAATTCAAAATGGCTAAATACCGATAATGCATTATCAGAAGCTTTATCCTCTATTTATGAGGTTCTAAGTTGATAATTTCATATACGCTTAGAATTAGCCCAAAAGGTTCTTTCCAACTAATTAATCACTGAATGCCACCTCGTCCTCGTTTTGATCGCCGCGCTCCAGAAAGGGAGCTGCCCAACATTAATGAAAGAATCAGCTATCAGAGTCTGAGAGTAGTTGATTCAGATGGCACACAACTTGGTGTCATTAGCCGTGAAGAGGCTTTAGAAGTTGCTAAGGAACGAGAGCTAGATCTTGTTTTGGTCAGCGAAAAAGCGACGCCGCCAGTATGCAGGATTATGAATTATGGGAAATTCAAATTTGAACAAGAAAAAAAAGCAAAGGAAGCAAAGAAAAAGTCCCACCAAACAGAAGTTAAAGAAGTAAAAATGAGATACAAAATTGATCAACATGATTATCAAGTTCGTATAAGTCAAGCTACGCGCTTCCTAAAAGCTGGTGACAAAGTCAAATGCACAGTTATTTTCAGAGGTCGCGAAATACAACATACAGCTCTTGCTGAAACTCTTTTAAAACGAATGGCCAATGATCTTGAGGAGAAAGCAGAAGTGCAACAATCTCCAAAGAGAGAGGGAAGAAATATGATTATGTTTTTAACTCCGCGTAAAACTCCATTATTAAAGAAAGAAAAAGATTCACCCGAACCCCAAAAAGCTTTGAGAACAATCAATTAAATTAAAATAAATAAAAAAAATTATTATTGGACAAAAAAATAATTGTCACTTGCTAGTCTTTTTATTAATCTAGCCCACTAAAGCCTGTCATATAGCCTGTGAGATTCCACATACAACAAGACAGTGAAATTCCTGCATCTAGTCAGCTATACAACCAAATTTGCTTTGCAATAGCAGCCAGGCATTATCCACCTGGGCATAGGCTTCCTAGCACTAGACAGCTAGCTATGCAAACAGGTCTTCATCGAAACACAATCAGCAAAGTTTACAGACAACTTGAAACTGATGGAGTCGTAGAAGCAATTGCTGGCTCAGGTATTTATGTTCGAGATCAACAGAAGCAAAAAGATTTAAGAAATACCTCTACCTCAATACGCAAAAAAGTCATCAAAGACATAGACAATGAGGTTCGTAAAAGTATTGATGAGCTGTTAAATGAAGGCTGTACCCTGCAGCAAACCAGAGAGTTATTTACTCGTGAAATTGATTGGAGACTAAGATGTGGAGCCCGTTTGCTTGTCAGCACTCCCCGAGAAGATATTGGAGCATCGTTACTGATCGCAGAAGAGTTGGCACCCAATTTAGATGTCCCTGTCGAAGTCGTTCCCATGGAGGAATTGGAAAGTGTTTTAGAAAGTTCAAGCAAAGGGACAGTTGTCACAAGTAGATACTTCTTGCAACCATTAGAAGAGATTGCTAAGCGACATCAAGTTAGAGCTGTAGCAGTAGATCTCAGTGACTTCCAAAAAGAACTTGCAATTTTAAACAAGCTTCGTTCAGGGAGTTGTGTAGGGATAGTAAGCATAAGCCCAGGAATACTGAGAGCAGCAGAGGTGATTTTGCACAGTATGCGAGGCAATGAACTTCTTTTAATGACTGCCAATCCTGACGTAGGGAGTCGTCTGATTGCTTTATTGAGAGCTGCAAGTCACGTCATTTGTGATAGCCCGAGCCAACCCGTTATTGAGCATACGCTGAGGCAAAATAGATCTCAATTAATGAGAATGCCCCAAATCCACTGCGCAGACAAGTACCTTAGTGATTCCACAATAGAAGAATTACGCAAAGAAATAGGTCTGCTCGATTAAAAATTGCATACAATTTAAATGTTTAGATCACTAAAATCTGATTTTGCAATAATTAAGGAAAGAGATCCAGCAGCTAGAGGCTTTTTGGAAATAATATTATGCTATCCAGGGTTTCAAGCAATTTCAATTCACAGAATTAGTCACAAACTTTGGAAATACAATCTTCCAATAGTACCAAGACTCTTAAGCCATATTACAAGGTTCTTAACGGGGGTTGAAATTCATCCAGGCGCAAGAATTGGCAAAGGTGTTTTCATCGACCATGGAATGGGAGTAGTTATTGGTGAAACAAGTGAAATCGGGGATCGATGCTTGCTCTATCAAGGAGTAACTTTGGGTGGTACTGGAAAAGAGAGCGGAAAAAGACACCCAACTCTTGCAGCAAATGTCGTTGTAGGGGCAGGAGCAAAAGTGCTTGGAGGCATTCACATCGGAACCAATACAAGGATTGGAGCAGGATCAGTTGTAGTGAAGAATGTAGAAGCCAATAGTACTGTTGTAGGTATTCCAGGACGAATAGTTCATCAAAGTGGAGTGAAAATCAATCCTTTAGCTCATTCAGCGTTGCCCGACGCAGAGGCAAATGTAATTAAAAATTTAATGGATAGAATTGATCACTTAGAAAATCATATAATTGGGTTGCAAGATTTGATTGAAAAAGACAATAAAAATAGAATCAAAGAAAAATTATTAATTAACGAATCGCAAAGTCTAAAAGACAAAGAAATTATAGATTTCATTGGAAATGATAAAGAAGAATATGATAGAAAAAATCTTTAATATATTCATTTAAATTCTCAAACTAAAAATGGTATTTTTTTAGTTTGAGAATTTAAATAAAGAATTGAAACAGAAAAGCCTATTATATTAATTAATAATATGAGAAATTGCAATTTATAATCAATTGCAGAATTTATCAAACTTGAACGTAAAGAATCTATTAACACATAAATAAAATTAATATCAACAATCCAATTCAATTCAGCCAAATTCTCCTTTCGGTATAAAATCGGTGATATCAAAAATGTCAATTGTAAAACGATAGGAACTAATTGAGAAAGGTCTGAAAAACGCAGACTTATTAATGCTATTATCAAAGGAAACCAAAATAAAAAAATAAATAAATTAAGAAATGGGATCCATGATAAAAGAATCAGATTAGATAAAAGAGATTTATTAAAAAACAAAAGAACAATAAAAACCAGTAAAAATGATTGAAAAAAAGTTTGTATCTGAAAAGCCCATTCTTCAAGTACATAAAATATAGGCTTAAGTTTTAAATTTTGAATATTCGATCTATTATTAATAAACAGTGTTGTTGCACTTGTAATTGAAGAACAAATAGGATTCCAAATAACGAGACCAATTCCAAGATAAATAACATAAGAATTAAAATCTTGGATAGAAAAAACCGTCCCATATACGAGACCTAATGTAACTATTGAAAGCAAGTTCGAGAATCCAAGCCAAAAACTTCCTAATGCTGTTCTTGCAAATCTAGCTCTTGTTCTTGATGTAGCTGTAAACCACCAAAGCTGCCTTGTACTAAACGAAAAAATAATGTTATCTCTAAATATTTTCATAGTAATCACTTGCATGATAATAATTTAATGCCTGATCAAGCTCGCCATCGTAAACAATTGAACCATGATTAAATACAATTCCCCTGGTACAAAATTTCTTAAGTAGTTCCTCAGAATGACTTGCTAAGAAAAGTGTTCCAGCTGCATCAATAAATGATTTGAGGCGTTTTTCAGCTCGCTCGAAAAACTCATTATCTCCTGTACCAAAGCCTTCATCAATAGCTAAGCAATCATGCTTACAAGAGGTTAAAAGGGAAAATATTAATCTAGCAGCCATTCCTTCACTATAAGTTTTCACAGGTAAAGAAATATAATTCCCAAGGCCAGAAAATTCTATAATTTCATCAAGATATTCACTAAATCTATTCAAATTACTGTTAACTAATAAATAATGAGCCTTGGCCGCATCGATACCACTCAATTCATTACTAGTTAAAAAACTCTTTTGAAGCATAGGGTAAACATCAACACTAATCTTTATTTTCCCAGAAGTTAACGAATAAATACCAGAAATTAGTTTCAAGAAGCTACTTTTTCCTGAACCATTATGTCCAATCAATGCGACTCGTTCTCCTTTTGAAAAAGTAACATTTAAATTTGATAAAGCCACAATTTTTGTCTTTTTATTATCTATTTCAAGACCTCCACCTGTAAAAGGAACTTTAATTTTATTAGCTATTATCTTTGTAAACTTTTGATCATTCGAGAAAACAGGAATATATAAAGATAGGCCCTCCATTTCAATAACAGTTTGATTTACCTTTGACTTGGAAAATTCTAAAATTGATTGGATTGTATCTTTTACTAAATCAGGTTCAAATGTTTTTCCCATATCAATCTTTTTAATAAAATCAACCCCAGCTGTTAAAGCATGGCCTGCGATCCAAGGGTTAGTTGATAAAGGTTGATATAAACTAACGCCATTAAGTGTTGAATCTAACTCTTTAGTAAATAATTCAGCAAAAACAACCTTATTGCCTAGATTTTTTCTATCCAAAATTGTCTGATGATCATTATTTTGACTGAGATCTGTTGAATTACAAATCAAATCAAATACTAAATCTGATATGTCATGAGAACCCCTTTCAATTAAAGCTGACCAATAGCTTAACCTAGGAAAATGAGCCTTTCGACCAAATAAGTTTAAATATACTTGATTAATCTGAAATTCTATATTTTTGCCATAAACTATAGACTTTTTATATTCATCTTGACTTGACAATTGATGAGCAATATCTCTTAATTCAATTCCTTTTTTTACTTTAGAAAGCCAATATTTTATTCCAGGAGGATCGGCCGGTCGACCAAAATAAGCAATATATAATTGTTGTAATCTCTTAGAATCAACTTCCATGTCTTAACAAGACTATTCAGAGTGAAATTACTTCTTTGAAGGTTGAAACATAAACATTGAATAAATCACATTTCTTCTCATATTAATCATCATTTCTAAGAACATATCATAACCCTCATTTTTATATTCAATCAAAGGATCTTTTTGGCCATAACCTCTTAGTCCTACTGATTCACGTAAGGAATCCATAGATTGTAAATGCTCACGCCACAAAGTATCAAGCTGTTGGAGAATGAAGAATCTTTCAGCTTCCCTCATCATTCCTGGATGCGAGGATTCTATTTGTGCCTCCTTTATATCATATGCATTACTCAACTCTTCTTTTAAATAATTTTTCAATTCATCTACATTTAATGTAAATAAATCGTTTGGTTTTAAATCATCTAATAAATAAATAAATTCTTTCACTTTTGAGACTAATTTCTCTAAATCCCATTCTTCTGGAGGAAGTTCTTCATTAACATATGCCTCCACTATTTCTTCCATAGTACGCTCACCATATCCTAAAACTTGCAACTTTAATTCTTTTCCATCTAAAACTCTTCTTCTTTCTGTATAAACTGCTTTTCTTTGATTATTCATTACCTCATCATATTCAAAAATCTGTTTTCTAATATCGTAATAATAAGTTTCAACTTTCTTCTGTGCACCTTCTAATGAACGAGTCAACATTCCCGATTCAATTGGCATATCTTCCTCTACTCTGAATGCATTCATCAAACTTGCGACCCTATCTCCGCCAAATATCCTAAGAAGATTATCTTCGAGAGATAAAAAGAATCTTGTGCTTCCCAAATCACCTTGTCTACCGGCTCTTCCGCGTAGTTGATTATCAACTCTTCGTGATTCATGTCTTTCCGTACCAATTACATGTAATCCGCCAGCCTTTCTAACATTTTCCTCTTCATCTTTAATAACGTCTTGATATTCTTCTTTAATTAAATTAATTGCTTTCCGCAACAAAATAATATTCTCATCTTGTGTTGGACTTTTCTCCGCTGCGGTTGCAATTCGATCTTCTAATTCAATCGAACTAAGAGTTCTATCCCCCCAAGCTTTAACCAAGCTAGATATTAAATTAGCAAGTTCTTTGTCTATCTCATCTGAGAGACTTACTGGAAATAATTTATTTAAAGAGTTTTTACTATTTTTATTTTTCTGATTTATTTCAGTTGGTTGAAATCCAACAGATTCATTAGACTTTTGCAAGGGTAAAGGTGGCTTATGTCCTTCCTCAGGTTTTACCAAACGAGAACTTATTAGTTCTTTGATTTTTAATTTAGCCATATAATCACTATTTCCTCCTAATATTATGTCGGTGCCTCTCCCTGCCATATTAGTAGCAATGGTAACCGCACCAAATCTTCCAGCTTGAGCAACTATTTCGGCCTCTCTCTGAACATTTTCTGGTTTAGCATTTAACAAATTATGAGATATATGCTCTTCCTCTAAGAGGGCACTAATTAATTCACTTTTTTCTACACTCGTTGTTCCAACCAGCACAGGTCTACCTTGTTTATGAATTGAAGAAATTTCTTTTGCTACAGCCCTCCATTTTGCTGCTTCTGTCTTAAAAACTTGATCAGTCCAATCTTGTCGTGAAATTTTTTTATTTGTAGGTATTACAGTTGTTTGTAATTTATAGGTTTTATCAAATTCAACTTCTTCTGTTTTTGCTGTGCCTGTCATTCCAGATAGTCGAGGATATAAAAGAAAGAAATTTTGATAGGTGATTGAGGCAAGAGTTTGAGTCTCAGGCTGTATTGAAAGGTTTTCTTTTGCCTCAATCGCTTGATGCTGTCCATCGCTCCATCTTCTCCCTGGCATTACCCTCCCAGTAAATTCATCAACTATTACAGCTTCGCCATCTCGGACTATGTAGTTTGTATCTTTTGTAAAGAGCTCTTTTGCTTTCAAAGCATTAGTTATGTAATGAGCCCAAGGATCCTTAGGATCAAACAAATCTGAGACAGTTAGTAATTTCTCTGTTTTAGCAAAGCCTTCATCTGTCAGAATACAACTTCTTTGTTTCTCATCAACTTCATAATCACCCTCTGGATCAACTCCATCTTTTGATAATTCTTTCGATCTTATTAAGTTATCTACAACTGAAGCAGCCTTTTGATACTTCTCTTGAGGTCGTTCAACCTGTCCCGAAATTATTAAAGGAGTTCGTGCTTCATCTATGAGAATTGAATCCACTTCATCAATAACACAAAATTGAAAATCTCTTTGAACTATTTCTCCTGAACTGCCCGCCATATTATCTCTAAGATAGTCAAACCCTAATTCTGAATTAGTAGCATAAGTAATGTCGCACAAATAATTTTTTCGACGATTGGGAGGAAGCATATCTTGTTGAATTAAACCTACTGAAAGGCCTAAAAAACGGTGAATTTGTCCCATCCATTCAGCATCTCTCTTCGCTAAATAATCGTTCACAGTGACTACGTGAACGCCTTTTCCTGTCAAAGCATTCAAAAATGTAGGCAGCGTAGAAACCAAAGTTTTTCCTTCGCCAGTCTTCATTTCTGCTATCTGTCCCTCATGCAGCACCATCCCCCCCATTAATTGGACATCAAAATGTCTCATTCCTAAAACTCTTTTTGAAGCTTCCCTAACTACAGCGAATACATCTGGAAGCAACTCATCCATTAATGCAAGTTCAGCTGAGGATTGACTAGCTTTCTCAATTTTTTGTCGAAAATCTATTACCTGACTCCTAAGTTCATCATCTGAAAACGACGCATAATCTTCTTCAAGAATATTAATATCAGAAACAATAGGTGCATATCTCCTCAACTTACGGGCATTAGGATCACCAAGAAGTTGTTTAAGCATTAACTATTGGACTGGAAAATCATGTTTTGTATTTTACGCTATTGAAATTAGATATGAGATATCTTAAGTTCTTGAAAGATGAAATAGCTAATGAGCAATCGACCTTATCAAACTTGAAATAGTCTATAAATTATTTTTTTTAGCATCCTCTACTAATCAAGACGATAAAGTACAATTATATTTTAATGCTAAATAAAAGTGAAGGAGAGTAAAACAGCGTTAATAACTGGGATTACTGGCCAAGACGGTAGTTATTTGGCTGAACTACTTATTAAAAAAGGCTATAGTGTTCATGGCTTGATTAGAAGATCTAGTACAGAAAATACATCAAAAATCGATCATCTCTTAAAGGGAGATGAAAACTATGGAAGTATAAAATTGCATTATGGAGATCTAACAGATAGTACAAATATAACTAGAGTAATTAATCTTCTTAAACCTGATGAAATATATAATTTAGGGGCCCAAAGTCATGTAAAAATAAGCTTCGAATCTCCTGAATACACTGCACAAACCGATGCCTTAGGCCCATTAAGAATTCTTGAATCCGTAAGATTACTTGGATTAAAAGAAAAAACAAAAATCTATCAAGCCAGCACATCAGAACTATTTGGATTAGTCCAAGAAATCCCTCAAAAAGAAACAACACCATTCCACCCAAGAAGCCCCTACGGAGTAGCTAAATTATATGCATACTGGATAACAATTAACTATAGAGAAGCCTATGGAATATATGCATGTAACGGAATACTCTTTAACCATGAATCTCCAAGAAGAAGTGAGAATTTTGTTACTCGAAAGATCACAAAAGGTTTATCCAAAGTCGATCAAGAATTAACAAGTTGTATAAAAGTTGGTAATTTAAACGCCACAAGAGACTGGGGACATGCAAAAGATTATGTAGAAATGCAATGGCTAATGTTGCAGCAAAATAAACCAGAAGACTATGTCATTGCAACCGGAAGGGAATGCTCAGTTCGACAGTTTATTGAACTTTGCGCGGAAGCATTGAATTGGGGGGGGAATCAACTGGGAAGGAGAAGGACTTAATGAAATAGGTAGAAGAAAAGATAATGATCAAATTGTGATAAAAGTAGATGAAAAATATTTCAGGCCATCAGAGGTTCATAGACTTTTAGGTGACTCAAGTAAAGCAAGAAAAAAACTATCTTGGGAGCCAAAATATACACTTGAAGAATTAGTAAAAGAAATGATAACTTATGATTTAAATTCTATAAGAAACTAAAATAAATATCGAAATGAAGCTAAGAAATTGATCCTAAAAATTAACATAAATTAAATTAATGAATAATCAAGAATTATTGAGACAATTTTTTTTATCATTAATAAAACAACAAAATTAATTCACAAAATATTTCATAGAGTGTTTTCCGAACATCGAATTACTCACGACAGGGTATATTAAAAAAAAAATTAAACAATGCCAAACATAACAATTGATGGTAAAAGCTACGATAGTGATTCACTAACTGACAAGGCTAAAGAGCAAATTATGAGTATGCAATTTGTTAACTCAGAGATTAAGCGACTTGAATCGCAGTTAGCAGTTTGCAAAACAGCTGCTGCTGCATATTCTATGGCTTTAAAGAATGAAGTTGAAAATTAAATGCGTAATTTAAATTTCTGCAATTACAACATGAGATTTTTTACAGCGAAAATTGATAATTAAATTAATTTAATTTATGGAATCAATAAACTGCCTAACAGCTGAGAGTATTAACCTCCTCCAAAAGAACAAACTACTTTCACCTCTCTTAAAGGCTGAACTTTTAAGAGAAAATATTTCTAATGTAGAAATAGACGATGATATAAAATCAAAAACAATAGATTCATTTATTAAACAAATGGGTCTTAATGATAAAAAATCTCTTGAAGAATGGCTTAAAAAAAATCACTTGACAAAAAACGAATTTGAGAATTTAGCTTTAAATAAGATTCGTATAAAAAAATTCTGCGAGGAAAACTTTTATCACAAAACGGAATCTCATTTCCTGCAACGAAAAAACGATTTAGATATTGTGGTATACAGCCTAATCAGATTAAGAGATCGATTTAAAGCTATTGAGCTTTATATGAGAATAGAAGAAAAAGAAGCTGATTTTAGTGATATTGCAACGAAATTTTCAGAGGGTCTTGAAAGAAAAACGAGAGGAATCATAGGCCCATCGCCAATAGGAAAAGCACACCCCAAATTAGCAGAGATTATAAGAACCAGTGAAATTGGAAAAGTTCAGCCACCAATAGCTTTAGAAGGATTTTATCTAATATTAAGAGTAGAATCCTTCGACGAGGCGTGCTTGGATGATTTTATGAAAGAAAAGATGAGTGAAGAGCTACTAAATAATTGGTTAGATAGTCAAACTAATGAATTAAGTAGTAATCTATTATCTAAAGTGAATGAGGGTTAATAAATGAAATCTGAACTAGACTTTAATTTAAAGTCAATCGAACCTTTTTCAAACATTGATCATTCATTGTTTGATGAAATTGAAAATAATATAGAATTAATCAAATATAATTTAGGACAACCAATATGTAATTTGGGTACTATTCCAAGTAAGATTTTATTTATTGTAAACGGACAAGTAAGATTCTTACATCAAGCAGAGAATAAACCAGAAACTATAAGAAAACTTGGTCCACATAACTTCATTGGTCTAGCTTCATTATTAAATGCGAAAGGTATTGAATTTTTCACAGCAAGTACAGAAATGACTGCTATATCAATACCAGATTCTCTAATTCTAAAAATTTATCAGAATGATAAGTATTTCAAAAGCTGGTGTGAAAATAAAATTCAAATCGCGGAGCTGTACAAACTTGGTTTAAAGCTTAAGAAATTGCAAGTAAATGATTCTTTTAAATTAAGTCAAATCATAAACTCCATATCAAAAGAAATTAGTATATTAACCCTAGAAAATGGAGAAAAATTTGAACATGAAAGCCAATTAATATCATTCCTTTCAAGTTCAAATGTCATCAATACTACAGCTGAAGATTTTTTAGAAGATTCGCAAATCATCACCACAAGAGGTCCTTTACCTGCAAGAATTTTAAAAATACCAAGCTTAACTTTTGAAAAAATAATACAAACTAAATTAATCAATAATAATATTGATGATTCCTCTTTTCAGTTAACTAATATTGATTCAAGTAAAATAAAAGATGCAGAAGATTTATTAGAAGAAAGCTTCGAAAAAGTTGGACAATATAACCAAGATAAGAAGTTTAAAATTTATAAGGGAAAAGGACCTGTAAAGGAGTCAATGGCATGCCTTAAAATGTTAGCTAATGAGTTAAATCTACCATATAGAGTTGATTCAATAGAGAAAATTTTGCTTGACACGATTAGGAGAGGGAAAAAACCTACTATTGAGATTCTTGGAGGCATTACCTCAATGATGGGACTGCATACAACTTCAACTAAAGTTGCTCCTAACTTAGGCACGAGATTGCCAAAAAATTCAATCATTAATTGGGGTGAAAGCTTTGCATTAGTAAAAGAAAGTAATTCTAAGTATCTCGAAATAGTCTCTCCTTCTGAGGGCTTAATCAATTTAAAACCCGACCAATTATCAGAAGCTTTTGAGAAAGGTTTTATTGAACTTTTATTAGTAGAAAAAAATGATCAAACTCCTGAATCAAAATTTGGCCTTAATTGGTTACTACCCGCAATTAATCGCTATAGAAATGTTTTACTTCAAGTATTATTAGCTTCTTTTGTTGTTCAGCTTTTTGGATTAGCCAATCCATTAATGATTCAAGTTATTATTGATAAAGTTATTAGTCAAAGAAGCTTAGATACTCTTCAAATTTTGGGTATTGCTCT
Organism: Prochlorococcus sp. AG-402-G19; assembly: GCA_003279455.1. Classification (GTDB taxonomy): domain Bacteria; phylum Cyanobacteriota; class Cyanobacteriia; order PCC-6307; family Cyanobiaceae; genus Prochlorococcus_B. The sequence goes on along the minus strand of QCHU01000002.1, from coordinate 27,077 downwards.
TGTATTTGTAACTATACTTGGAGGAGTCATAAGTAGCTTAAGAACATTTCTCTTCAATGAAACCACGAACAGAATAGATACTAGACTTGGTGCTGAGGTTATTGATCATTTACTTCGCCTTCCTTTAAATTATTTTGACAAGAGACCTGTAGGAGAATTAGGAAGTCGAGTAGCTGAATTAGAAAAAATAAGAAACTTCTTAACTGGACAGGCTTTAACAACTATTCTTGATGCTCTTTTTTCATTAATTTATATAGTAGTGATGGTTATATATAGTTGGTTATTAACAATAATTGCTCTAGGTGTAGTACCTATTCAAATACTTATAACCCTAATTGGTACACCTCTTATTCGAAGACAGGTTAGAAATATAGCTCAAGAAAATGCAAAAACTCAAAGCCATCTTGTTGAGGTTCTTACTGGTATTCAAACAGTGAAGGCTCAAAATGTAGAAAGAGTCAGCAGGTGGAAATGGCAAGAACTTTATAGTGAATATATATCAAAGTCATTTCAAAAAACTTTAACTGGAACTGCATTAGGTGAAACTAGCCAAGTTTTACAGCAATTATCTCAACTATTAGTCCTCTGGATTGGAGCAAGTCTTGTACTAAATGGTCAACTTACTTTAGGACAACTTATAGCTTTTCGAATTATTTCTGGTTATGTTACACAGCCACTTTTAAGGCTAAGCACCATTTGGCAGAACGTTCAAGAGCTAAGGATTTCTTTTGAGAGATTAGCTGACATAATTGATACACCTGAAGAAGCATCTGAAACAGATAAAGCAAAAATACCTCTACCAAATATTGAAGGAAAAGTAATTTTCGAAAATCTATCTTTTGCATTTAATAGAACACAGCCAGACGTACTAAAAAAAATCAATTTAGAGATCCAACCAGGACAATTTGTTGGCATCGTTGGACAAAGTGGAAGTGGCAAAAGCACATTAATGAAACTAATTCCTAGGCTCTACAAACCTGATCAAGGAAGAATTACAATTGATGGCTATGACGTTAATAAAGTTGAACTATATTCATTACGAAGACAAATAGGTATTGTGCCTCAAGAGCCTTTACTTTTTGCAGGCAGTATTAATGAAAACATTGCATTAACTGATCCTGAATCTGCAAGCGATGAGATTGTCAAGGCTGCAAGGATAGCTAATGCTCATGATTTCATCATGGAATTAAGTGATGGTTATAGTACAAATATTGGTGAAAGAGGTGCTGGTTTATCCGGAGGGCAAAAACAAAGAATTGCGATTGCTAGAACACTTCTCAGTAATCCTAAGCTTCTGATTATGGATGAAGCGACAAGTGCTCTTGACTATCAGACCGAAAGAAAAGTTTGCGAAGGACTTAGAGAATCCTGCAAAGAATCAACAGTATTTTTTATTACTCACAGACTTAGCACAGTAAAAAATGCTGATATTATTGTTATGTTAGATCAAGGTACAATTGTAGAAATTGGATCACACAATCAGTTAATGGAAAAGAAAGGGCTTTATTATGCATTATATATTCAACAAGAATCAACATAATAAATATGAATTATTCCAAACTAAAACTCAAAAAACTGAAAAATTATTTCAGAGAAAATCTCAATAGCAAACTTGATAAAAATAAAATTAAAAATATTTTATCAAACACGAAAAATGATATTCAGAAGAAATTAAGCAATAAAATTTCATCAGTCCCAATTTTAGTTGAATCGCTGCAAGAGAAACTCGAAAAAACCGTTGAAAAAAGCAACACAAATCAAGTAGCACTTAATCAATCAACATTTTGGGCTAGTGCAATTACATGGGCTTTAATGGGAGGAACTGCATTCGCAATTGGTTGGCTTGGCATTGCGAAAACAGATGAAATTGTAATTGCACAGGGCAAGCTTGAACCAAAGGGAGGAGTAATAAATGTCCAAATGCCATTAGAGGGAATAACTAAAAAGGTACTTGTTAAGGAAGGCCAATTTGTAGAAAAAGGACAAGTACTAATTGAATTAGATAAGAGGATCACAGAAGTAAGAAATTCTGCACTTCAGAAAAATCTTGATTTAAATAATAAAATCATGAAAAAATATACTCTTCTTGTTGAAGAAGGAGCAATTTCAGAATTGCAATACTTACAACAAAAAATAAAAGTACAAGAAATAACAAGTGATTTAAAAACGAACCAAATAACTATGCAATATCAACAAATAATCTCCCCAGCAAATGGAATCGTTTTTGAATTACAACCTAAAGGAGCTGGTTTCGTCGCAAGATCAACTGAACCAGTCCTCAAAATTGTGCCAATGAATAACTTAATAGCAAAAATTGAAATTGATAGTCGAACAATAGGTTTTGTGAAGAATGGAAAATTAGCAGAGATCAGTATTGATTCTTTTCCTGCAAGTGATTTTGGAATCATAGAAGGTAAAGTTATCAATATTGGGTCAGATGCTCTCCCTCCAAATCCCTCTGAAGGTAAAGGTTATAGATTTCCCGCTGATGTAATCCTAGATGAACAATATCTAACTCTACAATCAGGAAATAAATTACCTCTTCAAGCTGGTATGAGTTTGACAGCCAACATCAAGCTTAGAAAAGTTTCTTATTTGAAATTACTTTTGAACAAATTTAGTGATAAAGCTGATTCGCTTCGAGCAATATAATTAATTTTTACTATTTAGTTTGACTAAACAGTCAACCCATTCAAGTTGCTTTGGCAAGCAAACATTTTTTAAATCATAATTCTTTCTAATAAAGTTTCTAGCATTTTTACCTAATCGGATCCGCTCATCTGAATTTTCTAGCAAATCACAAATATCTTTTGATAACTTTTTATAATCAAAAAAGTCAACTAATCTTCCTGTTTCATTGTGAACGATTACCTCATGAAGAGGCTTTGTATCACTTGCAACTATTGAACAACCTACACTCATTGCTTCTAATAAACTCCATGACAATACAAATGGATAGGTTAAATAAACATGCACAGATGACAACTGAAGTACAGATATAAAGTCAGAATATGCAATATTACCAAGAAAGAAAATTCTTGATAATTGATCTTCTGTTAATTGTGGACGTATCTCATTAAAAAAGATATTTTTCCAACTTTCATTATTCTTAGGTTTTGCTCCATAGCTCACTTGATCTCCACCAATTATTAAAATATTTGCATTTGACCTAGATTGCATTATTTTCGGTAATGATCTCATAAAAATATGATAACCGCGATAAGGTTCTAAATTTCTATTGACAAAAGTAATTACCTCATCTTTTTTTGTTAAGGCTAAAGTACCATTCAGAATCAATTTTACTTTTGCATTTGGTACTAACTTTTCAGTATCAATACCATCATGAATAATAGAAATTTTAGATCTAAACGGTTCTGGGAAAGTACTTGCTTGCCAGTAGGTAGGACTAATACCTGCATCAGCATTTTGGAAATGCATTATGTTATTTATATTTTTTAGCATTAATCTAAACTTCTCACCAACATCTTCAGGTGGAAATTCAGGGTCAAATCCAACATCAGCTCCTTCACTTAGATAAAAAAACTCACAATAAATTCCTAATTTTGCTTTAGGCCAAAGCTGTTTAAGAAAAAGAGATTCTCCCCATCCATGATGCGCAATTATAACTTCTGGATCAAAACCTGAATCCTTTAATTCAATTGCTCGTCTTAGACATGCCTCGGCTCGAATAACTTTAGTCTCAAAATCGCTAACCCAAGGATGTACATCTTTAGTTGAACCTCTAGATGGCTTATAAAAAATAATCTTACTTCCCTCAAAAGTATCATCCTTTTTATTATTAATTGACATTCCCACAACATTATGACCTTTTTGCACCAAAGAAGGAACAAGATGCTTAAATTGACCTGGGAAGTTTTGATGTATAAATAGAATATTCATCTAATGATTTATCGATGATTAAATAATAGTGAATTAGAAATAATATATGGTTAATGTCATAATTAATCTTGTTCAATTAATATTCCTAATTTGAGAAGCCAATTAATGCCACGAAAAACAAATGGTTTGCGATTCTCAGAAAAATCTTTTATCAAATCAAAAGCCTTTTGAGGCCCTTTAGCCGCTAATTCCAAGATTTGTCTGACTTCTGAATGCGTAGGTAAAACATCATTCGTGTAATTTATCATTGACAATTGGTAAAGCCTCTGGAAATTAGAAAATGCATCATGAAAATCATTACCAATTAAAGAAACTTTAGTTTGAGACTTAAGTTTTCTAGATGGATATTTACTAAATGCATAAAAAGGATCTAATCTTGCTGGCCATTGATATGTAGAAGATTTGAAATCGCTAGATTCTGCTTTTCTAAGAGAACTCATACTTAACCATAAAGCCTCATATCGCTTAATTATATTTCTCCACTCATATACCTCATTTACACGCTCTCTACCCTCTTGTCCCATTTTTCTTCTAAGTTCAGGAGACTCAAAAAGTTTGATAAAAGCATTTCTGGTGGCTTGTATATCTACTGATGTAAAAGAGGAAGTATTTCCACAATACATATCATAACTATCTAATTTCAACGCATAACGTAAAGCTAGATCCATGCCTAATCCTGTCTCAGGCATTAAAGTTGGTATTAAAAATCCATCAATACCATTCCTGACAGTATCTCTATAGCCATCCCAGTCTGAAACGACTACTGGAATTCCTGCCGCCATCGCTTCGACTGGGGTAATGCCAAAAGTTTCTTGAATGTTGTCAGATAGTGAGCAAAATATATCAGCACTAGCCCATGCAATTTTGCGACTATGAACGTTTCTTCCATCAAGAACAATATGACGAATACTCGGACATACCTTAGATGCAGCATCAGAAAATGCTTCGCAAATAGAATCATTAGCATGCCATCCACATTCAACTAAAACAATATCTTTTTCAGTATGAGCGGCCGCATCTTGAAGTGCTTTATACATAGCCAACGGATGAGCTTTTGCATGAAAAGAAAGACGTCCAAAATAAAGAACTACTATTGAATCTGCGTTCAGTTCTAATTTCCTACGAGCATAATCTTTATCATCAATCGAATAATCAAAATCAGAGCTATGAACGCCCAGGGGAATTACTGGTAATTGGGGTAGAACTAGTTTAGAAATTCCTAAACGCTCTTTTAAATAATCAACTTGTGATTGCATTATCAATTCAACGTTACTCTTTACAGCTTTACTGGTACAAATCAAAGAGTCCCAAGGTTGAATAGGACTGGTTAAAAAATTGGAAATAATATCCATTACCAATGCAGATGAAGTAGTGTGAGTTATCCCACAAACACTCCAAGAATTAGATCGGCTAATAATCCCCCGATGAAAAGAAGGTTCACAGATATTTGGGCCAGGAAAAAAAACTACCCCAGGTTCACCTAATACAGATAAGGATTTTGGATCAATAATACTAAGAGACTCAGATCGACCTAAGTCGAACATTTTTTTCTTAAAGTCAATTGCATATTCTTTATTCTCAACTTGCACCCAAAATTGATTTGCTTGGCTGTATTTGATAAATGCTCGCAAAAAAGATTCTCCAGCTGCATTTCTGCCCATGAGCTTTGAACCAAGAGTGTTATAAGCCTCAGGATGATAATAAATGGCACAATTCATAAAATCATTGGATAACTGAAGTCAAAAAAACTCAATAAAAAGAATAGAGCAAAAAAAAAGCCACCAATTGGTGGCTTTTTAAGGTATCTATTGATCTGAAGTTGAAATCAATAAGATTAAGAAGCAAGAGTAAGAATGTTGCCAACTGCGATATCAGTAACATCGTCGACGCCTGTAAGTGTTGCAATGTCAGTAACGACGGCAACAGCCATTAATGCATCTCCGCTAACACCAGCAGCAGTAGTAACAAGTGCTGCTTTTGCGTTTGTTCCATCATCATAGAAGGCTATGAAACCATCACCTGCCTCGAATGCGATTCTTGCAGTTACGTTCGCACGTATGTCTGCTTGTAACTCAGCTGCAGTTGAATAATTAGGTGTAAACAACGCGTAGTCTGCAGTACCTGAAAGAGTAACAGTTGAGTTAGAAGCAATAGACAAGACAGTCGCCGCACCGGAAGCTGCTGAACTTACACCGTCTAAACCAACTAAGTCAGTAACCAAACTATGTAACTCAACATTTGCTAGTGAGAAACCGAGTTGATCAGTTTGATTAGTTGTGAAGTCAGTAAGTGTATCTGCACCTGTACTGATATCTCTGATATAGAAATCATCAGCACCAGTACCACCAGTTAAGTTGTCAGCTCCAGCACCACCATTAATTATGTCAGCTCCAGCACCACCACTGATTGTGTCAGCTCCAGCACCACCAGTAAGGGTGTCAACAGCATCACCACCAGTTATGGAGTCGCTACCACCTCCACCAGTCAAACTGTCAGCCGCAGTACCACCAGTGATTGTGTCAGCACCAGTACCACCAGTTAGTGTCGAAGCATCAGCCGCTGCACCTGTCATAGTAAGGGCTTTAGTTGCGTTAGCCGCGCTAATGCTAACTGTTCCTCCAGCAGCACTTGCATCAACAGTTGTCAAATAAGCAGTTGACTGTGAAGCAATCGCATTTGTTATGGCGGTATTCTGATCTCCAGTAACATTAAGAGTTACTAGATCTTCAGCATCCAAAGTGGTAATGGTCAGCGTGTAGTCGTCTGAATCAATTGCACCACCAGTGACGTTTAGAGTCTCTTCATCATCAACGATCAAGTTAGCAAGTGTTGTAGCTGCATCAGTGTTAGCACCTACAGTCAATGTATTGCTGGTGTTATCAACCAAACGTGAGAACGTTGTTGTATCAGTACTATCACTAATGAAACGTAACTCATTAGTTGAAGAGCCTACATTTGTAAATGCAGAGGTGTTGGCGATATTAGCAATTATCCTTGTGAAGGTGTTATTGGTGAACTGAGCCATATCCTGAGTACCAGTTACTGCCTGACTCAAGTACTCAAATCCGGTAACTCCAACACTAGTAGCACCAGTGGCAATAGTAGTAATTTCTAGTGTGTCAGTTCCATCTCCACCAGAAATTGTATCGCCAGCAGACAAGGTTGAATCCATATCTATGGTGTCATTACCAGCTCCACCATCAACACTGACTGATGTACCACTAATTGTGAAGGTGTCATTACCAGCTCCACCAAGGAGTGTGTCGTTACCACCACCACCATCGATGGTGTCATCTCCTGCGCCACCATCAATGCTATCTACTTTTGAACCACCGGTAAGTGAGTCATTACCTGCACCACCAGTAATAGTTGTTTTGAAAGCTCCAACAGCAATAACGTCATCACCTGCAGAACCTGTGATACTTCCAGTTCCATTAGATCCGTGTGAAGTACTATCTATTTTTAAAGTAGTAGTACCAGCGGCTTGAGCAGTCATTCCAGATCCATCAATAGTCATTAGACCAGTTGATGAAGTCGTAACTGAATCGTCAACTAAGAATGAGTTGGTTCCAGTAATTGTTAAAGAAACATTGGCAGAAGCAACGTCAGGTGTAATGGTTAAAGTCGTAATATCTGCCTGGTCATTACCTGTACCAGCACCAGTATTGATACTTACATTCTCATAACCAGTTGAAGTGAAATTCTGAGCATTAAATACGTCGAAGTTAGCTCCAGTAGAAAGCTTAGCTTTATTGACGATATTTACAGTGTCAGTAGTTGCACTACCTGTATCAGTAGCAGTCAAAGCACCATCAAGGTGACCATTAGCATCTGTTGATGAATTACCGATGTTTACAGTTAAGGTTCCTGCATTACCTGTAATTGTCTCACTTTCGTCGATAATCGAAGCATCAGCTTCAGTTAAGTTGACAGTGTTTATGGATGTTGCAATTTGGTAGACATTCAAGCTTCCATCAAAGTGGTCGTTGATGGTAATGCCTTCAAGATTAGTAAATGTAGATCTAGTAGCTCCGTCTAAAGCAATTGCATTTGTGTTATCAGTAATTAGTGTGTCAGTTCCATCTCCACCATTAACTGTATCGCTTGTATCGACAGCGAGCATTGTAAATGTGTCATTACCCGCTCCACCAGTAACACTCAAATCATTTGACTCGACGATTGTAAAGGTGTCATTACCTGAACCACCATTAACAGTCACGTCAACTGCACCGCCAACTGATGTTTGATCTATGGTTGTGAGAGTTACATTACCTGTAGCACTAGAAGCGTCAAAAAGACTAGTACTTACACTGGTTGCATCCAACACAACAGTTTGGTTCACTGCACCAGCAAAATTTAAAGTTGTAGCAGATGAATCAACTTCATAAGAGCTAGCTACACCTTCTGCTGTAAACGTAAGGGTCTCTATACCCTCAATTATCACTGTTCCAGCAGTTCCACCTGTGACATTGTTAACTGTTACGTTTTTGGATTGAGTTCCAGTTGTTGAAGCAAATGTAAATGTGGTTCCTAGAGCTGTATTTTCAACTCCTAAGTTTGCAACTTGAGCTCCAAGGCCGCTAAAAGAGCCAGCTGTTGTACTTGAAAGGCTCTTAACAGTGGTTGTATCAGTTGCTTGAGCTAATCCAAGAACTACTCCTGCACTAAAGGTAGCGTTTAGGTTTTCGATACCTGTTAGTTTTTGAGGGGTAACTGCAGTTCTTACATCGACATTGATAGTGTCTGTTCCAGTACCACCGTCTAAAACGTCGTATGCACTAAGTGTATTTGTGTTGTCAGTTGTAAGAAGAGCATTGAAAGTATCGTTTCCAGCTCCAGTTGAGAAGGAGGAACCTTTATCTACTCCAGAAGTTAGTGAAACTGTATCAGCATTGCCTGGTACGCCATTATTAGTAATTGTTGTTACGCTTGCTGCTATACCAGCTGTTGTAGAAGCAGTATCTTTATCTATTCCTGATAGATAAGATTTTGCTTCTGCAATGTTGTCTCCAGATTTCCAAGGAGAAGTTGATTCAGCTTGATATGCAAGTATCGCAGCAGTTGATTCTTTGATCTTTGCTGTGTAAGCAACAGCAGCATTAGTTCTGTTCTCTAATGCTGTTTTGTCATCTGAGCTTCCAGAATTATTTTTTGCTGCCCAGATAAGATGAGTAGCTATTTCAGCAAGCTTAAGATTGCCTAAGTCAACTTGAAGCGTCCAGTAAGTTAAACCGGTTACATCAGCTTCTCTGTCAAAAAGGTTTTGGTAGATCTGATTTACTTGCGCTTCAGTTGAAAGACTGCCGTATGCATCTTTAAATTCTGCCTGCGCATACATGTCGGCAGCAAATTTAGTGGTTGTTATCCCTTTATTAGTCCAGTAATCCAGACCTGTGGGATCAGCAGCTCGCCCGAAGTAAGCAACGTAAAGCTCTTGGAGTTCTGTGCTAGTCGCGTTGGCCATTTTAGGAGAAAAGAGTTTGTTCTGAGGTAAGGGGGATCTCCGCAGCACAACTGCGGCTATCAGTAAGGACAGGCACTATATCGCCTGACGTACGAATTCCAGCGGAGTATAAGGGAATATCGGAAGATAGCAATGCTCAAAACAAGGGAATCCAAACATTTAGATGAAGAAAATAGAATCAGTTTGTTATTAAAAAATGGAAATAATCACGAATAAATTTAAACCTGTCTTTCGGATTGAGACTATCAAGACCCATTGGTATAAAAAGGTTTACAAAAACTTAAAGGTTTTCTATCTACATTGAATAACAAAAGTTAATAACGAGATCATCAAGAAGACAAAAAGCTTTTATGTATTAAAAAAGAACCAGATAACAAAGTGCACACTCTAAAGAAAGTATTTTTGCTTAGAAGTCAATCAGTTCTATTTTTGGCAACAAGAATTGAAAATCATTTCCGGCAAAGAAGAGGGATTTTGAAGCCTTTGATTTGATTTAAATTCTGCAAGCAAGCAAAATAGAAAATTATCCCCACTTGCTCTAGTGACTTCCAAAAAAGCTCTAATATTCGGGGTGAGCGGGCAAGATGGATGCCTTTTAGCGAAATCGTTACTAGTTAAGGGTTTTGGAGTTGTTGGAGTATCGCGCAAAGATCTAAGAGGCTTCCCAAATTTTACAAAGCTAGGTATCAATAACGACATTGAATTAATCCAATGTGACATCGAAAAAAAGGATCAGATTTTAGAATTAATTGCGAAAGTTAAACCTGATGAAATATATAATTTAGCTGCGCAATCTTCAGTGAGCAAATCCTTCTCACATGCTACAGAGACTATTAACAGTATAATCTCTGGCTCCCTTAATATCTTAGAGGCAACCAAAAAAATCGAATATGACGGGAGAATTTTCTTTGCCGGCAGTAGCGAAATCTTTGGGAATACTGAGAAAGCAGCATGTATAAATACAAGTCACGACCCAAGAAGCCCCTACGGCGTAGGCAAGCAAGCAAGCTTTAATCTAGTAAAAATTTATAGAGAAAGTTTTGGGTTAAATTGTGTCACCGGGATATTATTTAATCATGAATCATCCTTGAGAAAGGATAACTTTGTAACTCAAAAAATCATTAAATCTGCGATTGATATTAAAGAAAAAAAATATGAGAAAATAGAACTAGGCAATATTTCAATAGTTAGAGATTGGGGTTGGGCTCCGGAATACGTTGAAGCCATGCAATTAATCCTGAGAGATATTGAAAATAAAGATCAAGTCATATGTACCGGCAAAAAAAATAGTTTAAATTATTTTGTAAAGAAAGTCTTTGATAAATTAGATCTAAACTGGGAAAAACACGTACAAATAAACAAAGATCTTTTCCGAGCAAATGAAATAATGCAATCTTATGGAAACCCAGAAAAATTATTTAAGGATCTAGGATGGCGCTCTAAAATTAATATAGACACTATTATTGATATGATGATTAACGATAGTTTACAATCAACCTAGAGATTTCCTCGACTTTTTTACAGTACCTCAACCATATTTTCAAGGCGTAATGCTATTTTCTTGAAATCAAATTGATCAAGCCAATTCAGAATTTTTGTCCTATCAAGTGTAATTTGTTCCTTAGATTTTGAAAGCTGATTTAGATGCCATTTCTTTATATCTTCAGACAAATCTTTACCTGAAAATCCAGAAAATTTATATGCAACCTGTTCTACATCCTGGAAAACATCAAGAGGAGTGATTGCTATTGGAGAACCTGATTTAAGACCATTTCTAACGGCTGCACTGGATGACTCATTAGAACTTTGATAAGGAAATACAACAAGATCAGCATTCATTAATACTTTATTAATCTCATCTTCAGGCAAATAGTCAAAACAAATTTCCACTCTATTACTTAAAGAATATCGATCAATTAATTGATTTAACTCTGATACGAGATAGTTATATTCACTACTATAAACTGAAGAGCAAATACGCAAATCTGTATTTATATATGATTCATTCAAATATTTGCACGCAAGTATTAATTGATCAAATCCTTTGCCTGGAAGACAGTAACCAAAAGATGCAATTCGAAGCTTTTTAGAACTTAGTGTTTTTTTGCTAGCTGAAATATTTTGGATTAAAGTATCAGAGATATTAACCCCATGGGGAAATAAAGAAGAATTATTTACCAATCCAATTGTCTTTAAATTATTTAAGTCATTAGCTGAATGAACTAAAAGACGATCACAAAGAGAGAGTTCAGAAACAATTGCATTTAGATCTTTTAACTTATTATTTACAGGAGACTTAGTTGAGTGAAAAATTATTATTATTTTAATACATTTACTCTTAAGTGAATGTATTAAATTAGAAAAAGCATGGAAATTAAAAAATCCAAAGTTGAACTGAATTACGACTGTAGTTAAACCACTCTGAATAATATTTTCAGTAAGGCTATTCAATTCATCCTCTTCGTATAACCAGCAACGATTTACAAAACTTTCATCTTCTTTAATCAACAATTGTTTAATAGGTGCAAAAATAAGTACTTGATTATCAAAGTTATTGAAAAGATTTTGAGAATAATTAAAGATGCCACATTTTTGGTTCCATGGAGTTACTACTCCAACCAGATTTTTTCTACCTTTATAATATGTTGGTAACTTTTTAAAAAACTCTAAATTTAAATTAACAACTTTTTCCCAAGTATAATAGTCTATTGTCGACTTTGCCTTTTCGACCTTTATATTAATAACCTCCTTATCTGCATAATATAGCTCTTTCATACGACTAGAGAGATCTTCTAAGACAGGCTCAGCCCAAACAGAACTAAACAAATTAAAATGTGTATCCGTGTAATTAAATTTATAATCAACAAGCCAGGAATTATCTGAATTACAAAAATCCATTTGACCTCCCCACGCTGTTGTTATAACTGGAATTCTATTTAACATAGCCTCACCAATTGGCAAACCAAAACCTTCTCCCAAGCTCGGAGTGACTAAACAATCACAATTTTGATAAAGAAATTTTATTTGTGAAGATGAAAGTTCATCTTTAATAATTTGAACATGAGGAAAATCAGGATTTGAAGCTTGTAAAGTTAGCAAGATTTCCTGAAGTTTATTATGTGGATTCTCGAAAGTTTTAATAACTAAGATGACATCTTTATTGCCAGAAAAAGATTTTCCATATGCTTCGAGTAAAAAAGTAATGCCTTTCCTTGGAAAGCAAGAGGAAATGTGCAAAAACTTGTATCCATCTTTATCGAATAAAACTTCTTGCTCTTGTTGATTTAAATCAATGTGATCAACACCTAGCTGACAAACCTCGATGGGTATAGAAACACCATTATCAATCAATATTTTTTTTACTTGGGAGGACATAACAGTCATACCGTCAAGATAAGTGTTAAAATTTTGCACCCACTCGAAAGGAAATTCAGATTCTTCCCAACCATACGCATGAAGAAGTTTAAGCTTAGATTCTTCAAAATCTGAAACTCTTGGCGGGTATAGATTCCGAGAAATTATGTAATTATTGCCATAGTCTTTGGGTTTTTCAAATAAAGATTTTAATATAGGGTTTGCTTTTAAGAAATCATTATTTGGCAAAAAATCACCAAATCCTTCAGTTGATCTAATAGATATATCTTTACCAATTTTAATAGCAGCATAGGCTAAGGAGCGATTTAAAATTGCCAAACTATAAGAAGAATCGAAAGGACCTTGAATCTCCCATTTAAATTGATAGTTTATTTTATTAGCTGAAAAGGAATATTTTCGAATTTGAATAGTATTCAGAGAAATAGAGGCTGCTATCTTTTTTAAAAAAGATTCATTTTCTCTTTTTCTATTTCTAAGTGGAATAGATTTCAAATAGGACTTAAATTGTGAAAAAGAATCAACACTATTTGTTTTTAATTTATTTTTATGAATATGAGTTATTTGATGAGCATTAGCAACCAGAGCTTGATTTGCTAATTTTGAAGTAAGTTCCCATGAAAATTTATTTGCTCTTTTTATAACTGAATTTTTAATAGAATCGTAAAATTCTTTATTAGTTAAACATTTTTCAATTAAAGATGCTATCTCTTGAAAACAAAATGGGTTAAATAATGCATCTTTGCACTGTATAACCTCAGGAACACTTGTAGTATTTGAACCAATTACTGCAGCACCACAAGTCATTGCTTCTAATACAGGTAAACCAAAACCTTCATGAAAAGAAGGGAATACATATAAATGACAAGTCTTATACAAAAAACATAATTCTTTATCAGAAACATATCCCAAAAACTCTACATAATTAGAAGGAAGATCAAACGCATTACACCATGAATAAATTAAAAGTTTCTCAGATTTACTTATACTTCCTGCAATAACTAGCTTATGCTGTACTATTAATTTAACAGGCAAAGAAGAATATGCTTGAATTAAGGTTTTTAGATTTTTTCTTGGATCTACAGCTCCGGTATAAAGAATAAAATTTTCCAGATTCTTGAATTTAGGAAACTCTTCCGTTTGAAGATTATTAAATTTATCTTTATCACAAGCCGCGAGAATATTATAAACACTTTCATGCTCAAACTTTAAATACTTTATTGCCTCTAGTCGAGCTGATTCGGAAATTGCCAATAGCAAATCAAAATTCCTTATTTCTTTTAACTTAGAGTTGTAAAATTGTAAATATTCATCATTGTTTAAGTATTCCTTGGGATTAAGCAAAGGAATTAAATCATAAAAAATACAACAAACTCTAGGCAGTTGATATGAAAAATCTAAACCTGTAAAACTATTATCAAGGTAACCTTCTAGAAAACTTGTAACTAAAATAATATCAACATTTAACTCCGTGAGCATATAAGATCGTATTTGTCTTGCTAACTCATTCCTTGAGTTTTTATTTAAACAATCATCATCATTTAAAAAGCCGGGAGAATACCATTTAATATAATTGACATTAAATTTTTCGGAATATAATTCATCAATAAATTCAAAGTGAATATCTCTTAAACCTGCATTAGCAAAAAGATAATATTGATTTTCAGGATAGTTTCTAACAAGTGCTTTAATAAAGTTTGATGAATATCTACCTATACCCCTTTTACTGCTTATCTCACCTTGACATCCTTGTATATCAATAGCTATTTTCATGATCTAAGATCGTTATAAATTGATTTAGCTTGAGGATTAAGATAATAATGTTTTTCCAGATAATTATCACATTTAACTTTATTATCACTATTGTATGATTTTCTCAATTGAATGTATATATTTTGATATTTCTCAGCACAAGATATAAGTTGAATTTTTCGTAAAAATCTTATCATTATTCTAAAAAGTAAAAACCCAAGTCGAGTATCAGAAAAAAACTTGATTAGAAGTATCTTCATAGTAGCAAAAGAAAGAATTCTTTTTATTTTTTTTAATACTCTATATATTAGAGGAATTTTTCTGATTATTTTTTTCCAAAGTTGAATTTGATTCAACTGATTATTCAAAGTCTCGACAGTTAATATTCGTTTCTCCAAAATTAATAATTTCTGTTCTAGAGTAAATATTTCAACCTGATTTTCTATTATTTTTTCTCTCATAACCATATCTTTTTTATTAATCGCAGCATCAAATTCTAAGGATCCCTCTATGGTACTAATTCCAAGATTTAAACGATCAGACCAATTACTGTTATTGGAAAAATATAATTCGGTAGCAGATAAATCCTTTGTAGCGATAATACATATATCTTGAGCAATACCATTGAGTAATCTTGTCAAATAAGCAGGGTTAGACTCTTGCAGAGGACCTCCATTAATATAAAAGTATTTAGAAGCATCAAAACCAACATTATTTAAGAAATAGATAAAAGAATCTGGATTAATAGGATTAATATGTGTGGGATCTGTATAAAATAATTTTGTAGAAACAGAAATATTATCAATGCTTGGGGTTTCCAATAATAAAATTCCACCTGTAGCGAGCACTCTATTGCATTCAGAGAGTAATTCTTTTAAATAATTAAAAGTTAAATGCTCAATCACATGAAAAGCAGTAACCAATGAAAGACTATCGCTTGGAATATTTTTTATCAAATCTAAAGCATCTCCCTCTTTAACATCAAAACCAGCTTTTCTGCACTCTTTTACCATTATTTCGTTATTTTCTATGCCTAAACTTTTAAATCCTATACTTTTACAAAAACCAAGCCACTCTCCACGACCACATCCAATATCGAGAGAAGTCGCATATCTACTTTTTATAAAAATCAGTTCAACAAGTTTACGGTATTGCTCTAAGCGATTTAATACGTTTTCCTTCGAACCTCTAAATTTATTTTCAAACCGAAAGTACTCATTATGATCCATAGTGTTTAAACTATTTTCTGTTTAAAAATATTTTTAATTAATACTAATCTATCATTTGTTGAATTGTATTTAAAAAAAATTAATATAACCTTATTCATGAAATCTATTACACCAATGTTGATTTGAATAATACCAATTGATAGTTTCTTTGATCCCAGCAATGAATGTATGGCTAGGATGCCATCCTAACTCTTGCTTTATTTTGGAAGAATTTATTGCATATCTCCTATCATGGCCTAATCGGTCTTCGACAAAGCTGATTAAAGATGAATGAGGTACTTTCAATGGAATTAAATCATCAAGCAAGCTACAAATAATAGATGCTATTTCTAAATTAGTATGCTCCTCACTGCTACCAATACAATAATGGTTCCCTATTTTTCCTGATGCCATAACCAACATCAAAGCATCAACATGATCATCAACATAAATCCAATCTCGAATATTTTGACCATCTCCATAAATTGGAATATTCTGTCTATTTAAACATTTCGAAATAGTTAAAGGTATGAATTTCTCTGGAAACTGCCAAGGCCCATAATTATTACTGCAATTAGTAACTAAAACGGGTAATCCATATGTATGAAAATATGCATCAACAATATGATCACTGGCCGCTTTGCTTGCTGAATAAGGACTCCTAGGTTTATAAGAACTATTCTCACTAAATAGACCAGAATGCCCTAAGGAACCAAAAACTTCATCAGTACTAACATGTAAAAATCTAAAAATACTTTTTTTTGATTCAGACATTTTTAACCAATTATTTCTAATCGACTCAAGTAAATTAAAAGTTCCAACAACATTACTTTGAATAAAATTTTGTGGTGAAGAAATAGATTTATCAACATGACTTTCAGCTGCTAAATGAAAAATACAATCTGGACTAATTTCAGAAATAATCTCCTCTATATGAGATTTATTAAATAAATCCGCCTTTATAAAAGTATATCTATTTTTTGATTCATTCAATAAAGAAATCTTTTTATCAATTCTTCTTGAATCACTAGCATAACCAAATTTATCCAAATTGAATATATTTGCATGAGTATTTTCTAGTAAATTAGATATTAATGCACCACCTATAAAACCTAGGCCGCCTGTTACCAAGATCTTCTCGTAACAAGGTAATAATTTATTTTCCATAAATAACTTGCTTTTCAGACAAACACTTAAGGATATTCCTTATAGAATGTCTCCAATATACAGTGGATTGAAAATAATTCTTATTATCTGATAAGTCTAAGGCTGAAAACCTTGGTCGCATTGCATTGGATGGATATTCATATGTTTTAATTGGTTCAATAAATGCAGGTTCAGATAATAATTTTAAATCTATCGCATATTCAGAAATACAATTTGCTATGTCATACCAACTAGCAATTCCAAGATCAGAAAAATGACATATTTGAGATTGTTTACATGAACCTCTTATAGTAGCAATAAGAGACCAACATGCATTCGCAAGGGTTGTTGTTGAGGTTGGAGCCGAGAATTGATCTGAAATAACTTTAATTCTATCCTTTTTATGGAGAAGATTTAACATTTTAATTAAAAAGTTTTCACCAAAAGGACCTATTAACCAACTAGTTCTTATAATAAAATATTGATTCAGTGAACCAAATATTTTAATAATTTGATCTTCTCCCTCAGATTTTGTTTTACCATAAATATTAAGTGGATTTTTCTCGTCATTTGGTTTATATGGTTGATTTTTTAAACCATCAAAAACATAATCCGTACTAAAATGAATTAATTTACCACCCGTTATTTTGAGTGCTTTGGAAAAAACTTTTGGTGCAATAGTATTAACTAAAGTAGCTTTCTCTATTTCTTTCTCAGCTAATTCGACATTTGTATAAGCAGCAGTATTAATTAAAAAATCAGGCCTATGAAATAAAACTAGTTCATTACATTTTTCTGGAGAGCATAAATCTAATTGACTACGGTTGACTAAAGTAATATATAAATTTTCACCCCCTATCTTAGATGGAGCATAAAAACAAATAGCTTGTCCTAGTTGACCGTTTGCGCCTACAATAAGTACCTTCATTATTTATATTTTATCATAGATTCAGCAATTAATTTAATTATAGACTAATAACACAAAGTCTTTTTACCCGAAGTCAATCAAAAAGATCGTCTTCACATATATCTTTAAGGCTTGGAGCAAGGGCATCTTTACTAGATAATTGAAATTCTCTATTTCGAGGCCAATCAATTTTTAAGTGTGGATCATTCCATATAATTGACCTCTCAGCATCCTTATTCCAATAATTAGTGGCCTTATACAAAACTTCAGCCTCATCTGACAATGTTAAAAATCCATGCGCAAATCCTGCAGGAATAAATAATTGTTTAAAATTATCAGCACTTAAATAAACACTGGCCCATTTAGCAAAAGTATTCGATGACCTTCTTAGATCAATTGCCACATCGAAAATTTCACCACGAATACATCTCACAAGCTTGCCTTGCTCATGTGGAGGTAATTGATAATGGAGACCTCTTAAAGTTCCCTGACTAGAGAAGGAATGATTATCTTGAAGAAAGTCGATGGAAGAGTATATTTTTGTATTGAAAATTTTTTGATTCCAACTTTCAAGGAAATACCCACGTTGATCATAGAAGACTTTAGGGTGAATTAATTTCAATCCCTGAATTAATTCAGAAGAAGAACTATAAAGATTGTCTACTTTGATCATTAATATTGAACTAAATTAAAAAAGTTTCAATTAATCCAAAGATAATAAATTTAAAAGATATTTTCCATAGCCACTGTTGAAAAGATTTTTCGCGGATGATTCTAATTCATCACTATTTATCCAACCTTTCCTCCAAGAAACTTCCTCAGGACAACCAACTTTAAGCCCTTGCCTTAATTCTATAGTTCTTATAAACGATGAAGCATCATGTAAAGAATCTACAGTGCCTGTATCAAGCCATGCAGTTCCTCTATTAAGTAAAATCAAATTCAACTTATTTTCCTCTAAATACATTTTATTAATATCTGTTATTTCAAGTTCACCTCTTTTAGAGGGTAATACCTTTTTAGCCTTCTCAACTATTGATGCATCATAAAAATAAAGTCCGGTCACAGCATATTTACTTTTGGGAAAGCTTGGTTTCTCAGCAATGTCTTTTATATTCTGATTTTTATCAAATTCAATAACTCCATATCGCTGGGGATCAGCAACTAAATAACCAAAAATAGTTGAATAATTATTATTCGCAGCTTTCTCTAATTGAGATCCTAGATCTGTTCCATAAAATAAATTATCGCCCAAAATCAAAGCCACTGAATTACCATCTATAAAATCCGAGCCAATTAAAAAAGCCTGAGCTAATCCAGCTGGAGAAGGTTGAATGGCATATTTTATGGAAATCCCCCAAAGACTTCCATCTCCCAAAAGCCTCATATATGATTCTTGATCATGAGGAGTTGTAATAATCAAAATATCTCTTATACCTGCAAGCATTAATGTGGTTAATGGGTAATAAATCATCGGCTTGTCATAAACTGGAAGCAATTGCTTTGACACACCAGCAGTTACCGGATATAGCCTTGATCCCTTTCCCCCAGCTAGAATAATTCCTTTTCTATTCATTAAATTACCAATAGTCGAACAATCTCTAGAAAAATTTATTAATGGACCAAATAAAATTAATCAAACATCATAAAGGAGCTCCTTTACTAAGAATATTTGGTATTGGCCACAAACTTACAATATTTGATGGCATTACACAACTACAAAATTTATTAGAAAACAATACTTTTTGGGCAACAGGCAGAAGCAAGTCACAAATTTGCAAAATGCTTTCTAACAGCACTGTCGTAGTGAGTGTTTGGCATAAAAATCAATTAATAGGATTTGGACGAGCAACCAGTGATCATGTATTTAGAGCTGTTCTATGGGATGTAGTTATTGATGCAGACCGGCAAGGACTTGGATTAGGGAAATTAATAGTTGAGGCTCTTTTAACAAATAAAGAAATTCAATGTGTTGAGAAAGTATACTTAATGACTACTAACAGTTCAGAATTTTATAAACAATTAGGATTTAAAATAAATAATAAACAATCATTATTGATACTAAATAAAAACTAAGCTTAATGATTTAAATTAATTAGATTTTCACTTTAACAAATCAACAATGCTTTGATTGAAATTAGCTTTAAGTTCGTGAAAACAAGATTGAAAATTTGAAATACGACTGTTAATTTTATCTTCTATAGATAAATCTAAGCTATGTAATAATTTCAATTCATAAATCCAATTATCAACATTAGAAAGATCAAGTAGTCGGAAATCCTGATTTACTTTAACCAAATTTGAAATCTCTTGATGAGAGGGGATATCACTTGCTAAAACTCTAACCCCCAAAGATGTAGCATCCAAAACAGGTATACCGAAACCTTCAACGCAGGAAGGGGAAACAAAAGCATAAGCATTTAAAAAAAGCCAAGCCTTTTCAGTTTCATCTACATAATTTAGCAATTTAATATTCGAGTCATTTTTACACATTCTTTTTATATCTTCACCATATTCATCATCGTGTATTTTACCAGCTACACATAAATCAAAGCCCTTACTTGCAAGTTCACTACTTTGGAATACATTTATTAAAAAATGTAGATTCTTTCTTGGTACAACTGAAGAATTAAACAAAATAAATTTTTTACTTATACCCCTTATGTTTTTTAATTTACTAGCAAATTCTAACTTATTTATAGTCAATGAAGGCATTGGATAAATAATATTTCTCTGATCATCCGAACAAGTTTTTTCAAGTAATAAACATATTTGATCTCTAGAAGCCTTGGAAATAAAACAATTTCTAGTTTTCATGGCATCTTTCAAGCGATTATAAAAACCGAAAGGATGATCAGGATGTTTTGAAAAGGAAAGTGGTATAAAATCCATAATAAGCTGTAAACAACTAAGACTATTATTAGTTTTTACATCAATGCTCAATGGACAAGATGTAATTAGTAAATCTATATTTAACTTTCTTAAATCAATCGTTGGAGATTTAAATAGAAATC
This sequence comes from Prochlorococcus sp. AG-402-G19, assembly GCA_003279455.1. GTDB lineage: Bacteria > Cyanobacteriota > Cyanobacteriia > PCC-6307 > Cyanobiaceae > Prochlorococcus_B. The sequence continues at coordinate 6,314 of QCHU01000002.1, read as the reverse complement.
GTTTACTTCTTAAAGTAGTGAAATTATATATGTTTTTTATAGATAGAAAACCTGTTATATTAGAGAGATAATCTACTCGTTCTTGACCAAAATATGGAGTATTCTCAAAGTTACTTAGATGAATTAATCTGGCTGAAAATCTACCTCTTTTTAGATAAAATCTGCAAATAGAAAATATCAAATCAATGACTAGTATAGATTCATTTTTAAAGCGAATAAGCTTATTAACTAATTTTTCAGTAAAATCTTCCTCAAGGTCGGTGTTTTTTTTGCTCTTCCTTTTTTTAAATCGACTTAATGGATCACATAATTGATCGAGAATATCGGCACAGTCTACCTCTCTAACTGATTTCTTACTCATTGACAATTTCATTAAAGGATTCAAACGTCGACCATGAAATCCAGTTAACAAATAGACTTCTGCTCCTAGATCAGACAAAGAGCTTATTAAACCTTTTGATAAATATGCAATTCCTCTATGCTCAGCCTGCTCAAGATCAATAGCTGTTATTGCTACTCGCATTTGTGATAGAGGCTTGTCTTTTGAATACATAGAATCAGCCAATTAAATAACTATGAACTATTATTTATTATTTTATTTACTATGAACCATTTATCATTCATTAATTCGAATTCTAAACTTGAAATAACTACATTAACATCATTAAAAAGAAATTGATTAATAAACCTTCGAAGCTAAGAGGGTAAAATTATATAATTTCAAGATTAATAGTAAATATTGATGATTTATTTTTGATTAATGTATTGAAATCAATCTCATTCTATACATGCATTGAAAACCAAAACTATTAAGCCACAAGAAATATCACCCTACTTTAATGATACTCAGTATGAATAAAATCTGACTTGATCAAACAGAAAGCGGATGAAGAGATTCGAACTCTCGACATTCTCCTTGGCAAGGAGATGCTCTACCACTGAGCTACATCCGCAATAGGTTGATAATATGGTAGCAATTAAGGTGCCTTGGTTTGGAGATATCAGACAATTGAGTTTTTCATTTAACAAAATCAATTGACTGCTTTCATCAAAGAGCCCATTTCAAGTGCCTGTAAAGCATAATTCCACCCTAAATTATTCTTAATTCCTGCTCTCTCAAGAGCTTGTTGCATAGTATCTGTTGTCAAAACACCAAATACAATTGGAATTCCTGTGTCTCTAGAGACAGTTGCAATTCCTTTACTAGCCTCTGAAACAACAACATCGAAATGTGGTGTATCCCCCCGAATCACTGCTCCTAAGGTAATAACAACTTCATATTTTCCAGTTCTGGCAAGTTTTTGAGAAACAATGGGCAACTCAAAAGAACCTGGAACCCACGCGATATCTAATTGTTGGCTTGACTCAGATATGTCAATGCCATGTCTAGATAAGCAATCAAGACAACCACTTAGAAGTTTATTTGTAATCAAATCATTAAAACGAGCAATAACAATAGCTACACTTAATGATGATGAATTTTCAAAGGTACCTTCAATTGTTGCCATCTTTTGGGCCTTGCATACTTTTGAATACTTATTAACACTAACCTCTTGTGAGTAGATTTAAAACATTTATAAAAATAATTCTATTGCATGCAAGTTTTGATCGAAGAAGCTAAACACTCATCTGATGTGTGATGTACTCACCTACCAATGCCTGTAGAAGTACCAAATGGAACCAGACACCAGCAAGAATTTCTATCTTTTTAATATTTGGATTTCTATTATCCTCTGGATTGGTTTGAGTCATATAGAAAACAGGTACTCCTATTACTAAAAGCAATGAAGAGAATAAAAGTGCGTTCGCGACGATGGAATTAATAGCCAGCATGAGGTAGAAAGCTGAAGAAAATTGCTCAATATTCGATAATTCTCCCATGTAAATGTGATTTGATGAACCAGGTCTTAATATTTGTAGTGAGGCTTCACATGCAAAAAAAAATAATTCTTGTAGTATGCGTTGACTAAAGATTTGAGAATAAAATGGCTGCCAGCCCAAATCCATTGCAAGGCAGTCTTTTTAAAAACGAAGAGAACTCCTCAAGTTTAGACTTTCACGAGAAAAAATCCTCCAATCTCTCAAGCGAAAAGCTCTCTAATAACCAGCTTGAGGATGACGCTTACCGCAGACCTCGTTCACCAAAGTCAAAAAATAGTCAAAATAAAAAAAATCTTTTGGTTGGTTTGTCCAATCCAGAAATTGAGGAACCAAAATGGTCCCACCATAGTCTTCCAAATATTGATGACCTAACACCTGCTCTTCGGCACTATGTAGAGTTAAAGATAGAAAATCCAGACAGGGTCTTACTTTATAGGCTAGGTGATTTTTTTGAATGTTTTTTTGAGGATGCAATTAAACTTTCTGAGCTTTTAGAACTAACTCTTACGAGCAAAGAGGGAGGCAAAAAGATTGGCCGAATTCCAATGGCTGGGATACCTCACCATGCTTCCGACAGATATTGCACGCAACTTATCAAAAGAGGGTTGTCAATTGCCATATGCGATCAACTTGAAGCTGCTCCCTCAAAAGGAAACAAATTAATTAAAAGAGGTATTACAAGATTAATTACTCCTGGGACGATCCTAGAAGAAGGCATGTTAAGTGCAAAGCAAAATAATTGGCTAGCTTCTGTTTTAATTGACTCCGATTTAAATGAAAAAAATGTAAAGTGGTCCCTAGCCAAAGTAGATGTAAGCACAGGAGAGTTTGTTGTGCAAGAAGGCAACGAAATTAATAATCTAAAGCAAGAATTAATCAAATTAGAAGCAGCTGAAGTTATCTCAGAAAAAAATACAATTAACAACCATAATTGGTACACAAGATCAATGAAGATTACTGAATTTAATCAAACTTCATTCTCAGAATTAGAGTCTAATATTGCCATAATAAATCACTATTCTTTAAATAGTATTGATGGTTTAGGTATAAATTCTAATTCACTTTCAATTAAAACAATCGGAGGGTTGATTGCATATTTAAATAAAACACATCCTAATCCAACTAATCAAAATGAATGTACAAGCAAAACTCATATTTCCCTAGATTATCCTCAGATAAAACATGACTATGCTGGATTGGTTATAGACAATCAAACAAGAAAGAACCTAGAACTTATTACAACTCAAAGAGGAGGCCAATTTCAAGGATCTTTGTTATGGGCCATTGATAAGACTTTAACTTCCATGGGAGGTAGATGTATCAGAAGATGGCTAGAAGAACCCTTGACAGATGTTGATGAAATCAAACACAGGCAAGAAATAATTGGTTTACTGGTCAAATCACCCCATTTAAGAAGAAATCTTCGAAAAATCCTAAGATCTATGGGAGATCTTGAACGTCTTTCAGGGAGAGCAGGAGCACAACAAGCTGGCGCTAGAGAGTTAGTAGCAATAGCCGAGGGAATTAATCGTTTGCCTTTGCTGGCCAAAAATCTTGTGGACCCAACGTTTAAAAAATCCCAATACTTTCAATCCATTACAAATTTAGATCAAAAATTAATAGAAATTGCATCGAAAATTAACAATGAAATTATTGATAATCCTCCGCTAAGCATAACAGAAGGAGGTCTTATTTATGATGGTGTAAATCCTGTTCTTGATGGACTTCGTAATCAACTTGATGATCATAATTTATGGCTAAAAACTCAAGAGGCTAAGGAAAGGAGAATCAGTAAAATAAATAATTTAAAACTGCAATATCATCGATCATTTGGATATTTTTTAACAGTCAGTAAAGCAAAGTCCTCAAGTGTTCCAGATCACTGGATCAGGAGACAAACTCTCACTAATGAAGAACGATTTGTGACTCCCGAGTTAAAAGAAAGAGAGGGAAAGATTTTTCAAATCAAAGCTCGGATATCTCAATTGGAATATGAAATATTTTGTGAACTTCGAATTCTTGTTGGAAATAGAGCAAAAAGTATTAGACAAGCTGCCAAGTCAATTTCATGCTTAGATGTATTAAGTGGCTTAGCAGAACTTGCAACTACTAACAATTATGTTCAACCTGAAATCGTTAATAATAAGGATTCTAAACAGTCTAGAAATTTATTAATTGTAGAAGGTCGTCATCCAGTTGTTGAGCAGATGCTTATTAATAAGGAATTCGTCCCTAATGATATTAATTTAGGATCAAAAACTGATTTAATTATTCTCTCTGGACCAAATGCAAGTGGTAAAAGTTGTTTTTTAAGACAAGTAGGGCTTTTGCAAATTATGGCACAAATAGGTAGTTGGATACCAGCCAAATCAGGAACAATTGGAATTGCTGATCAAATCTTCACTCGTGTTGGTGCAGTGGATGATTTGGCAGCTGGTCAATCAACTTTTATGGTAGAAATGATTGAAACTGCTTTTATTCTTAACAAAGCAACGGAAAAATCACTAGTCTTATTAGATGAAATTGGTCGAGGTACTTCTACTTTTGATGGATTATCAATTGCTTGGTCGGTAAGCGAATTTCTAGCTAAAAAAATTAAAAGTCGTTCAATTTTCGCTACACACTATCATGAATTAAATCAAATTTCTGAATACAATGAAAATGTAGAAAATTTTCAAGTGCTTGTAGAACATGATAAAGATTCACTTATTTTTCTTCATAAAGTTAGGAGAGGAGGATCAGTTAAAAGTTACGGAATCGAAGCAGCAAGATTAGCAGGTGTTCCAAAAGAAGTAATACAAAAAGCAAGAAAGATTTTAAATGGACTGGAAGAGAAAAACTGCAATAATATTCAAATAAATTCAATCAATTAAAATTATAAATTTTCAATCTAGATTTACTAATTTCGCTAAATAAAGCTAACACTCAGCAGCTCTAAGCAAAGCATTAACAGTTGCTGCAGCTAGAGATGCGCCTCCTTTTGATCCCTCTAAAACTATATAAGAAAAATCACTATTTATCAGTCGGGTTTTAGACTCAGAGACTCCTATAAATCCAACTGGCATTCCAATAATTAAACTAGGTCTTTTAGTACCTTTTTCAATTAAATCTAACAAAGTCATCAATGCTGTGGGCGCACTTCCAATAACAACAACTGGACCGACTAACAATTCTTCTTTTTTTTCCACATCTGTCCAGATACGTTCCATACCTATTGAACTTCTTGTTGTCACAGGTGAATCAATAGAAGTAGGAGCCAGACCTAAAATGCATTGAACATCTGTATTTAATGTTCTTTTTGCCATTGGGGATATTGCCGCCTTTGCCATGTAGGTATCAGTCAAAATATTTGCGCCATTCTTCAATGCATGGATGCCGTCCTCACAAGCACTGGGACTAAATCTCATACATGATTGCAAGCTAAAATCACCACTAGAATGAATTATGCGTTCTACAACTGATTGCTGAAACCTATCTAGTCCTGTAGGAGCTAGTCGAGATCTAATATATTTAAGACTTTCTATAAAAATTGGATGTTCTGGGTTTTTCACTGTTAATTTGTTTTCTTAATTAAAAAATCAAATCTTTTAATAACATATCTCTCAGTAATGCCAATACACTTAATATGGGGAGATGATTATGAAGCTAGTAATAGAGAAATCGAAAAGATAATTGAAAAAGTTTTAGATCCAGTATGGAAAAGTTTTAACTATAGTCAATTAGATGGCAACGATCCAAAGCAAAATTTCAGAGCACTGGAAGAAGTGCAAAGTGCACCATTAGGAAACGGTGGAAGAGTTGTTTTAATTAGAAGAAGCCCATTTTGTAACGGCTGTTCTTCTGAACTTGCTAATAAGCTTGAACAATCACTCAAATTAATTCCTGAAAATACACACCTAATTTTAAATAATTCAAATAAACCTGATAACAGACTTAAAACTACTAAGTTAATAAAAAATAATATTCAATCTAATCCCATTTCTAAGGAAATAAATTTTAGTCTTCCATTGCCATGGGATATCAATGGTCAAAGGAACTTAGTTAAGAATATTTCACATAGATTTAATCTCAAAATGAATCCTCAAACAATTGATTTACTTGTAGAAAGTATAGGTAATGATAGCTCTTTAATTAACACTGAAATTCAAAAAATAAAATTGTTATCTGAATCAATAAACAAAAAAACAAATACAAACGAGCCACTTGAAATATCAGAAGAACTAGTCAAAAAACTAATTAAAAATAATTCCACTAATGCACTTGAAATTGCCAGTTTTCTACTTAAAGAAGAGAGAATTATAGCTCTCAACAAAATTCAATCCTTAATTAACAATGGAGAACCAGCTTTAAGGTTGATTTCAACTTTGACTGGTCAAGCAAGAGGATGGATCTGGGTACATCTATTAGATGAACAAGGAAATCATGAGATCAAA
>QCHU01000001.1 GCA_003279455.1 Prochlorococcus sp. AG-402-G19 | reverse complement strand
GTAAAGGGCCCAACATTCTTGCTGGATAATTTGAGTTGAATGTTCTGATATCAGCATCAAAAAGAGCCACTACTTCAGAGCTTTTTGTTGCTACACCAACTCCTTGCCATACTGCCCAACCTTTTCCTGGAACACCTAAAAGATCTAGACCATTTTTTTCCTGGTCTTTGAGTAATTCAATAACACGTGGACTATTAGTCCATTGAACGTGAACAGGGTAAGGCATCTCCTTAAAGAAATCCTTTGCTTTAGATACCTCATCTCGATTATTGGCAGCTAAAGCTATTACAAGTTGATTTAAATTTTTTAATTCTTCTAAGGTGGTTCTGATAAGTTTTAATGCGGGCCTACTGAACTCATCAAATAGGCAAGGAATAAGTATTGATGTTGGCCGTTTTAATAGGTCTTTATTTAATTGAGATACTGGATCTTTTGCTAGTCCGTACTCATGAATAGTTGTGATTAATCCCTGCTGAAAGTCCATTCAAGAAAAAAGTTTTACAGATTCAAGGTGGGAGCTACGATGAGGTAGAGAAGATTGCTTTCCTTTTAAGAGTGCCTGAGTTGGATAGTGAATTAGATGAGCTGAGATTGTCTCTCAGAGAAATTTATCCTGAGCACTCTGAACAAGAAATCAATTCAGTGTGGTCACAATTGTTGCAGATTCTCGATCCATTTTGTGTTAATGATGAAAACAAGGATTTAAAGATTGAATCAATTTGGGATTCGTCAAGTGTTGTTTTGATTACTTATCCAGATTCAATTTATAGGAAAGATGAATCAACTTTAAAAACATTAACTGAATTCGTAAAAAATAGATTAAGTGGTCTTTCTTCAGTCATTCACGTTTTACCATTTCTTCCTTCTACTAGTGATGGTGGATTCGCTGTTTCTAATCATGAAAAGATTGATGAAAGTTTTGGCAATTGGAATGATTTAAAAGATTTATCAAGTAACCACAAAATAATGGCAGATCTTGTTTTAAATCACGTCTCCTCTTCACATCCATGGGTTCATCAATTTATAAAATCAGAGGATCCAGGTGTTTCATTCATTGTGGCCCCTCCTGAAATTCATTTTTGGAAGAAAGTTATAAGACCTAGAAATTCATCGCTTTTCACTAACATCAATACTAATAATGGTTTTAGAAACGTTTGGACAACATTTGGACCAGACCAGATTGATGTTGATTGGAGAAACCCTCATATATTTTTAGAGTTTTTGAAATTATTGGTTAGATACATTAATAATGGAGCTGAATGGATTCGACTTGACGCAATTGCATTTATTTGGAAGGAGCCATATACAACTTGTTTACACTTAGATCCAGTGCACTTAATAGTTAAGCTTTTAAATAAATGCTTGAAGATTATCAAGCCAACGGCTGTATTGATTACGGAGACAAACGTTCCGGAGAAAGAAAATCTGTCTTATTTAATTGATGGTAATGAAGCAAATCTTGCTTATAACTTTACTTTACCTCCTTTATTATTAGAAGCTATTTATACTGGTGAAACAGATTTATTGAATAATTGGTTATCTAATTGGTGTGATTTGCCTAAGCATACGTCTCTTCTCAATTTCACCTCTTCCCATGATGGTATTGGATTAAGAGCATTAGAAGGAATTATGGACGACCAGAGAGTTCATAATCTATTGGTTGAATCTGAAAAACGTGGAGGATTAGTTAGTCATCGTCGTCTCTCAACGGGAGAAGATCAACCTTATGAATTAAACATTAGTTGGTGGAGTGCTATGTCTCATGATGGATCCGATATTACGCAATTTCAATTTGAACGTTTTTTACTAAGTCAGGTTTTCACTTTATCTTTAAAAGGAGTACCAGCTTTATATCTTCCATCTGTATTAGCTTCTCCCAATGATCTTGATTCTTTTAGGAAAACAGGACAAAGAAGAGATTTAAATCGAGAAAAATTTGAAGCAAGTAAATTACTTGAGGTGCTTAAGAACTTTGATTCTCCTGCAAGTAAAAATATTTCATATCTTACTCACATTGTTAAAGTCAGATCAAGACTTAAGGCTTTTCATCCGGAGGCGAGTATGAAATGTATATCTACTAATATTGATAATTGTGTAATTATACAAAGAGGTTTAGATGAAGATAGTGTTTATGTTATTTGTAATATGTCTAATAAAGTTTTAAATATTTCTCCATTTGATGAACCAACTTTATCTAAATTATGTTCTGGAAAAACATTTCTTGATAATATTACAGGTTTCTTTTTAAATACTGATAAATTTAAACTTAATCCCTATCAAGTGGTGTGGGCCTCTTTTATTGATTAGTTTTATGAATAATAATTCTAAATATTGGATAGTTACAGATCTCGATGGGACATTAATGGATGAGAATTACGATATCTCGCCTGCAAAGAAAACTTTGGAGAAGCTGTCAGGAATGAATATACCTGTAATACCTTGTACAAGCAAAACAGCTGCCGAAGTTAGATATTTTAGAGAACAAAATGGATTATCAGATCCTTTTATTGTTGAAAATGGTGCGGCTATATATGGGAGCTATAAAAATAATTCATCTGAATGGGAATTGATCTTAGGCAAAAGTTATTATGAATTAAAAGTTATATTAATGAGTATATCTAAAAAAGTTAATTATCATTTAACTCCTTTGAATGATTTAACTAAAAGAGAAATATTTGAACTGACTGGATTATCTGATAACGGTATATTAATGGCTCTAGATAGACAATGGAGTGTTCCTTTTCTCAATCCCCCTGATTCTATATTTGAAAAAGTCAAGCTTATTTGTAATTTATATAATGTTCATGTTTTCAAAGGAAATCGAATGAGCCATTTACTTTCTAGTGAAAGTCATAAAGGTCAAGCAGTTAAAAGATTAAAGGATTATTTACATAATAAAGATGTAAAGATTATTGCTCTTGGCGATTCGCAAAATGATCTTCCTTTACTCGAATATGGTGATATATCCATTGTTATTCCTGGAAAGAATGGCCCAAACAAATATTTACAGAATGGAATTGATAATGGTTCTTTTAGATTAGCAAATGCTTCTCATGCACAAGGTTGGTCAAATAGCGTAGAAGATGTTATTAATAGCTTTAAAGATTTATGAAAAATAGAGTTATTAATTATAATTTTGATGATATCTTTCCAAAGTTTAGCCAGGACGATTTCATTTTTCCAATTGATACTTATAGCTTATTTCTTAAAGGTTTGTCGATTAACCCTGTGAATTTTTACCAAACATGGTCTGATGATAAGAGGAAATTTATTACTGATAAATATTGGAAACCAAATACAAAATTAGATTGGAAATGGTCATTATCATTTCCATTTTTTTCTTTTTTAGAAAAATATATTGATACTCTTAATAATCCAATAATTATAGGTTTTTCAGGGCTACCTGGATCTGGGAAATCTACTCTTGGTTTTTGGATTGATAATGTCGCTAGAGAACTAAGTATTGATATTAAAGTTATATCTTTAGATGATTTTTATTTGCCTGGACAAGAAATGGATATAGCAATGAAAGGTAATCCATGGAATGTACCTAGAGGTTTTCCAGGAAGTCATTCATTAGATATATTGAACCAATCATTAGATGTTTTTTTGAAAACGGGTATTTTAAATAGCCCCATTTTTGATAAGTCATTAAGAGATGGCAAAGGAGATAGATCAGGCTGGTGTGTGTTAAAACCAAAAGTCTTAGTTTTGGAGGGATGGTTTGTAGGGTGTGAACCAGTTTCTGATTTAATTGAAATAGATGCCTTTTCTGAAGACAACTCTAATATAACTTTGAGTCAGGATGAAAAAGATTATCGAATTTTGATTCAAGAATCACTTTTTAAATATAGTAAAATCTGGAAAAAGTTCGAGAAAATATGGCATCTTAAATCCTCAGATATTAATAATACAATTTTGTGGAAGACTCAACAAGAAGAGGAAATGATTAAATTAAAAGGTTCTGGTTTAAAAGGGAATAATTTATCAGATTTCATACGTATGATTCTAACCTCAATTCCACAAGAATCTTTATCCTTTATTAATTCAGATGCCACAGTTGAAATTAATCAACATCGTAGGATTAGCAAATTAATGACTGCTAATCATCATTTTTGATATTATTAATATCGTCTAAATAATATATTTGATTTTATTATATTTATTTTATTGATTAGTTTATCTTTTGTTAAACTTATATGTTTTATTCTTTTCCACTCTATTATAATTAGGTAAAATTTTTATACCTGCCAATAAAATGGCTTCTTATGTCTATTTGATTCAAAATGGCGATTTATTCAATATAGGTTTTACTAATAACCTTGAGCGTACAAGAATTGACTTAAGGCCTGGTGAATTGATTGCTTTTTTAATTACAGATAATCCCGAACCACTGATTAAAAATCTAAGGAACACATATGTCGACAACAGATTACCTGGCTCAGATTATTATCGACTTGCTAATTCGCAGGTCAAGCAGTGTCGTGCTCTTTTGGAGGGCGATGGGGGGGATAATTATTTTCAACCTTTTCTAAAGGGTCCAAGTTTATATATATTCTTTGTTTTCTCTTGGCTTTTAATGACTTACTTTATTATAGAATTTGCTGTAAATCCTGTTCTTAGTCGCTTTAGCTGATGCATATATTTTCCCTTTGATAGATTAAGGATATATACAGAAACTTAATTTCAAAATTCTGATTCCCTTGTTAGATTGTATTCAATAAATTGAGAAGAATGTTTTGACTTTATCTAATTTCTTGATTTTTGTAGCTGTTCCTTTTGTTTGCTCGGCTGTTTTTTTTGGCACCAAAAATGGATATTACAATAGTGACGACTATGAAGGTGATGGCTGTGCTCATGACGTTCAAAGATGAATTTACTCATCAGTGCTGTTCATCGACTATCTGATTTCTTTTAAATTCTTTTATTTTCTATGCATGTCCACTTGCTATCAAATTGCCAGACAGGTTTATAGATATCTTCCTCAATCTTTCTTCCAGCTTCCATGCACAACTTTTTGGTTCCAATTGGGATTGCAAACAATGACGGACTTGTGATTCCACTTACTTGTGGCTTTCCTCCTAGACCTTGTCTATAACTTCCTATTACAAGCCAGTAATCTGCTTTAACCTTCTCTTGCAAGCCTAAAAAGGACGTTAAAACAATAATTAACGAGAATATAATTTTATTTGCCATGATTGATCAATATTTTAAAAAATCATATCTATACTAATTAAAAATTTCAAGAAATTAAGCGATCCTTTTTTTTATTATTTTCTAAATATGTCTGACGAGCTTAATCCATTTGTATTTGTTTACGTTAAGTCTTTGTTGTTAGGTATTATTCAAGGTGTTACTGAGTTTCTCCCAATAAGTAGTACGGCTCATTTAAAAGTTTTTCCTTATCTTTTTGGGTGGAGTGATCCTGGCGTTTCCTTTTCTGCTTCTCTGCAATTAGGGAGTGCAATTGCTATTGTTTATTATTTTAGAGGTGAAATTAATGTAATTATCGATTCTTTTTTATCTATCTTTAAGCATCGCATGCTCTTTAAAGATGATAATACACGATTAGTTACGTTTATTTTTGCAGCAAATATTCCAATATTTGTTTTTGGCTTATTTATTAAATTGTATTGGCATGATTACTCTGATTCGAATTTTAGAGGTTTGTTTTCCATAGCTATAGTTTCTATTCTTATGGCTGTGTTGTTGGCTGCCTCCGAAATTTATGGTAAGAGAAGGAAATGTTTTTCTGATATTAATTTAAAAGATGTACTTTTATTAGGCCTTTCTCAATCTTTAGCAATATTTCCCGGAGTTTCAAGATCTGGAATTACTTTGACTTCATTATTGTTTTCTGGTCTTGAAAGAAAGACAGCAGCAAGACTTTCTTTTTTAGTGGGAATCCCTGCTATTTCAGTTTCTGGACTTGTTGAATTGTTTACTATATTTAGAACTTTATCTTTAATAGATATTCTTCCTACAATTATCGGGATTGTAGCCTCATTTTTTTCTTCGATTTTTGCTATTGATTTTTTTCTTAAATTTGTTGCGAAAAATAATACTTTTGTTTTTGTGTATTATCGTTTCATATTAGGTACTTTTATATTGTCAACTTTATGAAATTCATTCTTATAGGCTCGCTGATCTAATATTGATAGGGATATATGTTGCTTTTGATGAAAGTCCTAGCTAATTTATTCATTGTGTCTTTTGGGGAGATTGATATACCTCCTTTAGTCTTTGCGTTAATTATTTTTTTAACTCTCTTCGTTTTCTTAGCAGTTTTGATTAGTACAACGAAATTAATCCAATCTTTAGTCAGCGATTCTGATTTGTGATAAATAAGGTTTATCGGAACGGCGGGATTTGAACCCACGACCCCCACTACCCCAAAGTGGTGCGCTACCAAGCTGCGCTACGTCCCGTGTTTTTAAATTATCACAACGTATTGCAGAATGTTTAATTTTTTGATGATTTCCATTTAATTCTTTGCTTAAACTTTCTATTTATTCGCATAATTAGTGAATTCCTATTTTCATTGGAATAACCATGAATACTTAATCTTTTAGCCATTAATCTTAACTCGTAGATACTCATTTTTGAGAGTTTTAATTCAGTATTGTTTTCCCAAGCATCTCCTTCATTTTGCAAAACACCTTTATTTTGTGATGCTTCGATTGTATATATTAACTCAGCTATATACTCAGGTATTATTACAATTAATACAGCAAGTATATTATATATATTTATACGAACAATTTCTAAATTTTTATCTAAATTTTTAATTTTCATATTTTGTAAGACTTATAATCAAAGTTAATATTTAAGATTTTAACTTGAATAAGTATATTCACTATTAAGTGAACTATCCATCCATTGAATTGTTTTTTCTTGTTTTATTTTCTCGGATTTAAAGCTAAACACTAAAAAAAATACTAACAATAAGGTAGCTAATATAATTAGCAAAACCGTTTTATCTGGTAATTGATCATTCATTAAAGATTAGATTCAATAGGTGTATTATCTCCTCTAAGAATACAATGACTTATATCCCAATTATAGTGTGACCAAATTTTTTCATTTAATTTAAAGTTTGAACTACTAAAGTCTTTTAATCTTACCTTTGTTGGCATTGCCGAGCAGTATGGTCTGCTGCCTGGCTTTGCTAAATATTGTTGATGATAATCCTCAGCAAAATAGAACTTAATATTATTATTAATTTCCGTCGTAATGCTACCAAAACCGTTTTTTTGCAGTTCTTTTTGATAGCTATTTTTGCTTTCTATTGCTTTATTTAGCTGATCTTTACTTGTCGTATAAATCGCAGATCTATATTGGCTTCCAGTATCGTTTCCCTGACGATTTCCTTGTGTTGGGTCATGGCATTCCCAAAATAATTTTAGTAAGTCGCTTAAATCGATCTCATTATTGTTCCAGACAACTCTTACGACTTCAGTATGCCCAGTTAAGCCTGTACATACTTCTCTATAAGTAGGGTCTTTTTTGTCTCCACCAGCATAACCTACTGCTGTTGTGATTATTCCTGGTAGTCTCCAGAAGCCTTTTTCTGCTCCCCAGAAGCATCCACATCCAAAAAGTATTTCTTCCTCATTGTCTTTTGGTTTTGCTGATAGATCATTCTTTAATATTGTATGGAGCACTTTTTTGTCTTGCTTATTTGTACTTTTATATGAATATAGCTTATCAATTACTATTGTTAAATATTCACTTATTTTTTTAATCATAATATTAATTTATAGATTCTATTTTAATATGATTTATTAATGTAGTAACAAATGCAAATAATAAAAAGGGTAGACTTAATACAAGGATTAAACCAACACCTAAGAGAGCAAAAATCGGCCTTGATGAGCCCATCAGTGCAAGTCCTGCTGCTAGACTTACAAAAATTACACCCATCCAAGCAAGGATTTGAATGTAAATATCACCAAATGCAAGGTCGCAAATAAGTTTATATTTTGTTAAAGCGCTCATGATTCCAAAATTATCTAAAAGAACATAATTTTTTCTATCTTATATCTTATTTAATATGTTTTCATAAAAATAAATAAATAAGTAATGATTAATCATCTGACTGAAGTTGCTCTTTCGCTTTTTCTCTTTCCCACATACTTTTATACAGACCATCTTTCATAATCAAGTCTTGATGAGTTCCTTCCTGTACAATCTCCCCGTCTTTCATCACTAATATGCGATCGCAAGATGCCGCCGCAGATAGTTGATGACTAATCATTAAGACAGTCTTATTGTATTGTTTTTTTATTGTTTGAAGTATTGCAGAGGCTGTTTTGTTGTCGACACTTGCTAAGGCATCATCAAGTACGATTATTTTTGAATTTACCAATAATGCTCTACTAAGGGCAGTTCGTTGTCTTTGTCCACCGCTTAGAGTTATACCTCTTTCACCAACAAGAGTTTCAAAACCATCAGGAAAACCTTTTATGTCTTCTGTCATTCGAGCTTCATAAGCTGATTCCTGGACTTTTGATATTGAAGCATTTGGATTTCCATATCTTATATTTTCTGTAAGTGTTTCTGTAAAAAGATATCCCTCTTGAGGCACCAAAGCAATATTACTTCTTAGCTGGTTTAGCTTTAGATCAGTGACATCATTGTCGTCTAAAAATAGTGTCCCTTGTTTTATATTTATCATTCTTCCTAAGGCTCTAGCTAATGTAGTTTTTCCACAACCTACAGGTCCTACTAAGGCAACTATTTCTCCTGGGTTTATTTTAAAAGAAATTTCGTTAAGTATTTGCCTGGGAGAATCTTCATACTTTATTGATAGCTTTCTAGCTTCTACTTTGCCTAAAATAGGTTTAGATATATTGACTGACTTGTCTTTATCTTTAATTGTTGGTTTATTCTTTAAGAGTTCTTCTACTCTTTCTAAACTTACTTGACCTAATTGAAAAGTATTAAGTGTAAAACCTAGTAGTGCTGTTGGGAAAACTAGCCTTTCTACGTAAAGGATTAAAGCTACTAATCCACCTACTGTTAAACTTCCATTGTTTAGTCTACCACTCCCAATCGCAATAAGTAAAAGCAACGAGATTGAGGATAATCCTTGAAGAAGTGGAAATAAAGTACTTGCAGTTCTTGCTAGATTGATTGCAGAATCTCTATATCTAATATTTAATTTGTTAAATGCCTTTTGTTCACTTTTTTCTTGACCATAAATTTTAATGGCGCTAATTCCAGATAAATCCTCTTGAATTAATTCACTTAATTCTGATAATGCTTTTTGTTGCCTTTTTCTTTGCTTAACCATCCTTCCACCGAACAAACCTACGGTGCCAAGCAAAACTGGATAGACAGAAATAGCAAAAAAGGTTAAAAGAGGATCGATGCTCAACATTGCTGGCAATGTGAAGGTGTATGCCAATAATGTGTTCGTAAGGCTTAGAACAGTAAAACCTAGCAATCTTCGAATGTTTTCTAGATCGCTAGTGGCTCTTGTTATGACTTCTCCAGTCCCAATGGTTTGAACCCATCCAGGATCTTGTTCAAGCATGCTATCAAATAATTTTTGTCTTAATGAAACTTCTACTTGTCTACCAACTCCAAATACGAGTTGCCGTGACAATAACCTTACTCCTCCCATTACTGTTGCCAAGAGTATTAACCATGTCGACTTGTTCAAGACATATGAAAATGTAAATCCTTCCTTTAGATCATCAACAATATTTCTTACTTCCATTGGTATCGCAACACTTAAAATATTTACAAAAATCAGACAAAAAGCGCCGATTATCAGCTTCTTCTTATGTGGTCTCAAATAGTTTTTTACTAAGTCTAGTCTTAATGGAGCCATTCTTTTATTAATATACTCAGAAGCCTAGGCAATATAAGCCCATGGACGTGAGCAAAATTGAATTTAACTAGTTTATGAACGAGGCTCAAAATCATCCTTTGTATTTAACAGATCGTGAAAATCTTGATCGTCTATGTTCCATAGATACCCCAAATTCTAATAATTTTGTTGAATTAGCTAGACTAATAATTCGCTATCAAGATTTCATAGGTGCTGAAGATCTTAACTCTGACATGGACAAATTATTAAAAAAATGGAGTATCAATAGAGATGAATTAGAGGAAATAACAAGAAAAATATGGTCGGAGGGATTTCGTCCGATAAGTGACTCAAGTTCTGATAATGTTGGATCTGGCTTTGATACGTCAGATTCATCTCAAGCTTAATGTTAGGAAATTATTTTTTTATTTAAACAACTACAATAATGGATATATTAGTGATTAAGTTATAAAAAATATTTTTGCCTGGATTGAATACTACCCTGGCATTCTTCAAATAAATGAACTCATTAAATCCTATAACTTGCTCAGTAATTCTTGAATCACTTCTTTCAGCCAATGATTTAAATGAAGAGCAATCTAATTATTTAATGAATTCATGGCTTGAAAACAAAATTGAACCAGTTCAAACAGGTGCATTCTTAGCTGCATTTAGAGCAAAGGGGGTTTCTGGCGATGAACTTTCGGCAATGGCAAAAGTCCTACAAAATGCCTCAATAACACCATCAGAGCTTCCATCTTTTGATTTAGTTGATACATGTGGGACTGGTGGAGATGGGGCTAATACTTTTAATATTTCCACAGCGGTAGCTTTTGTGTCAGCTGCTTTAGGGGTGAAAATTGCTAAACACGGAAATCGTAGTGCAAGTGGGAAGGTTGGATCAGCTGATGTATTAGAAAAATTAGGATTACCTTTAAATGTTTCTTCGGAAAAAGTTGTTGAAGCTTTAAATAACCTGGGGATTACATTTCTTTTTGCTCCCTCTTGGCATCCATCATTGGTAAATCTTGCTCCTTTGAGAAAAAGCTTAGGAGTTAGAACCGTTTTTAATTTATTGGGTCCATTGGTTAACCCGTTTAGGCCAAAGTCTCAAGTATTAGGAGTAGCCAAATCTGATTTGCTTGATCCAATATCTATAGCTTTAAAAGGTATGGGGTTAAAAAGAGCTGTAGTGGTTCATGGTGCAGGTGGGCTTGATGAAGCTTCACTGGCTGGGCCTAATCAATTTCGTTTTTTAGATAAAGATATTATTAGAACCGAAACTATTCATCCTAGTGCTCTTGGACTTACGGAAATTTCTAATGAAAGTTTAAAAGGTGATGATTTGGAAACTAATTCTCAAATTTTAATGTCTTTACTTAAAGGAGATGGAAATAAACAGCACAAAGAAGTTGTAGCATTAAATACAGCTCTTGTTTTATGGGTCTCAGGAGCTGAAGATGATTTGCTTTTAGGTGTAAAACGATCTTTAGATTGTTTGAATACAGATAAATCATGGCTTCTCTTTAAGAAGTTAAAAGATTTTTTAGCCACCTAATTCTTATTACCTTATAAACCCTATTTCTTATGTTTTTTGATACTGATTGCTCTGCAATATTATTATTAGAAGATGGTACTTATTTTGAAGGAATATCTTTTGGTGCAGTAGGAACTATTTCTGGAGAGGTCGTTTTCAATACTGGTATGACAGGATATCAAGAGGTTATAACTGACCCAAGCTATTACGGACAGCTTATTACATTTACTTATCCAGAGATAGGCAATACAGGAGTTAATTCTGAGGATAATGAATCAAAACATCCTTCTGTTAAAGGTGTTATTACTAGACAGATATCAACTACTTCTAGTAACTGGAGGCATGAAACTTTGTTTGAGAAATGGTTAGAGGACGAAAATGTTATTGGAATTTATGGAGTAGATACAAGAGCACTAGTTAGGCACCTTAGAGAGTCTGGTTCTTTGAATGGAATCATCTCATCAGATTCAAACCTTTCGATTGCTGAGTTGTTTTCAATTTTAAAAAGATCTCCTTCTATGAGTGGTCTAAATCTTGTGGATAAAGTAACAACTAAGAATACTTTTAAGGTTAATTCAACTTGTTCGGTTTCTTTTGATAGCAGGGTTAAAAATATAAAAAAAAATCCATATAAAGTTGTCGCTATAGATTTTGGAATAAAGAAATCGATTTTGGATCGTTTAGTAGCTTACGGTTGTGAAGTTACTGTCTTGCCATCAAATTCTTCAATTTCCGACGTTTTATCTTTGTCTCCTGAGGGTGTTTTCCTTTCTAATGGCCCCGGTGATCCTTCCACAGTTGATTCTGGTATTGAACTTGCAAAAAATTTAATTGAAAACGAAAAACTTCCTGTTTTTGGCATCTGCTTAGGCCATCAAATTCTGGGATTAGCTCTTGGTGGAAAAACTTTTAAACTTTCATATGGACACAGAGGTTTGAATCACCCATGTGGAATGAATGGAAAAGTTGAAATTACAAGTCAAAATCATGGCTTCGCGCTTAATTCAGAATCTTTAAATTCCGAAAAAGTCAAAATCACCCGATTAAATTTAAATGACAAAACAGTTGCTGCTATTTCAGTAATAGATAGACCTATATTTGGAGTGCAATATCACCCTGAGGCTAGCCCTGGTCCTCACGACGCTGATCACCATTTTAATCATTTCGTAACCTTAATAGAAGAACGACGAAGAATCGTGGATTAATTTGGTTTCTATCACTACACTTCCTTCATAAAGTCATAGGGGACTAATCCCATAGCTGAATTACAACGACTTACTGTTTCTCTTAGAGGTGGTTACAACCAGCAAAATGGTTGTTTGGTGTTTAATTTCACTGGTCAACTAGATGCCTATTCAGAGAAGCAATTCACTACATATATCAATGAAGTTTTAGGTTCAAATCAATTATCAGTAGTTATTGATTTAACCAATATTGATTTCATTGATTCTTGTGGACTAGGGGCAATGGTTCAAGCTGCTAAAAAATGTTCACAGTCGAAAAGAGCCTTCAATGTTGTTGGAAATCCTAGAGTTATTCAAACAATTAAACTTGTGCGCTTAGAAGAATTCCTACATTTAGTACCAGATTTGAATACTGCAATTAGTAAGTTATCAGCTTGACTGATTGGATTCGCTCTTGCAAATCATCCATTTCTCCTGATGGATTGGGCCCTTTGCAACTGGCCTGGCTAGGCGATGCAGTATGGGAAATGCATCAGAGATTGAGATATTGCAATATTCCAATGCGATCAAAGGATCTTCACAATGCTGTCGTCAAAGAGGTAAATGCATCCAGTCAAGCGAGGGCAATTAGAGAAATAGAACCATACCTTACTGATATTGAAAAGGATTTTCTTAGAAAAGGTAGAAACAAAGCTGGAAGAGGTCCTAAAAATGTAGATGCAGCCACATATGCAATTGCTACCGGTTTTGAGACTATTGTTGGGTGGTTGTTTTTAAAAAATCCAAATCGGCTTGCTGATTTATTTGATCTTCTCGATCGACCTATTAACTAGAAAATAGTTCTTATAAAATGAGTTATCGTTTCAATAAAGACACAAAAAATTCCAAAAATTCTTCATTTGATAAACGAAGTAGTAATTATTATCGTCAGGATAATGATTCTAAAAAGTCAAACTTTAAGGATCGAAGAAGAACAAATAATAAGATTAATCGTCTTTCCTCTGATCAATTAAATCAATATTCACCAGATAAAGAATCTTCTGAACGATCAAGAAATAGTCACCAGTCAAATTACAAATTCAAAGGATCAAATCGATTTGAGAGGAAATCGACCAATCCTTCATATAGAAGTCAAAATACTCAAGAAAATAACAGTTACCGAGGCTCTAACCGATTCGAGAGAAAATCGGCAAATTCTTCATATGAAAATCAAAACACTCGTGGAACTAATAACTATAGAAGAGTAGAAAATAAAGAACCACTTTCATATTCGGAGAGTTTTACCCAAAATTTAAGTGATGATTTGATTTGGGGTCGTCATTCAACTGAGGCAGCTCTTTTGGCTGGCAGGGCAATTCATAGAATTTGGTGTACCTCAGAATTACGCAGTGCTCCAAAGTTTTTTCAGCTTCTTAAAGATTCAAAAGCTTCTGGGGTCTTGGTTGAAGAAGTTTCTTGGTCCAGACTTGGTCAACTCACCAATGGAGCAGTTCATCAAGGGATAGTTTTACAAATAGCTGCATCAAAAACACATGATTTGAAGAATTTAATTGATGCATGCAAAGCTTTTGGAGATTCATCATTGCTCCTAGCTTTAGATGGTTTAACTGACCCGCAGAATCTTGGGGCAATAATTCGATCTGCAGAGGCCTTAGGTGCTCAAGGGGTAATACTTCCACAAAGACGCAGTGCAGGTTTAACAGGATCAGTAGCAAAAGTTGCTGCTGGAGCTCTGGAGCATCTCCCTGTGGCAAGAGTTGTTAATTTAAACAGGTCTCTGGAGAAATTGAAAGATGAAGGTTATACCGTTGTAGGCCTTGCAGAGGAAGGACCTTCAACTTTGTCTGAAATTAAATATCAAGGTCCATTGGTAGTAGTAGTTGGTTCTGAAGACAAAGGTATTTCTCTAATAACTAGGAGGTTGTGTGATCATTTGGTAAGAATTCCTCTTAAAGGAGTGACTACAAGCCTTAATGCATCAGTTGCTACTTCTATTTTCTTATATGAAGTGGCTAGATCAAGATGGATGCGATCACTATCAGGACAAGACCCATCACCTAGATTACAAAAACCTCAGATTTCTATTGAAAATAATAACTAATAGCTTCTATTCTTTCCTTGAAAAGGAGATAATATTTTTTATAGTTTTACTATAATTTTTAATACTTCATTATCAAATTAGATTATTAATTACATCACCCACAGCTTTTCATACTCAATAATTTTTTGCTTCAAATATATGTTTCATCATCAAGTGAACATAATATTCCTTTTTTCTTTGATAAAAATCAGGTTAAGAAACTATAATAATTTAAACGCAGTCTACTTATGGGTCCCATTAGGGCTCTTCGAAGCTTAGGTAATAGTTTTGGCTTGGCCTGGTGGGCCAAGGTTGAGACAATTCAACCTGAGGTAACATATTGGTTTGGTCCATTTCTTACTCGTCGTAGCTTGAAAGTCAGATTAAATGGATTTGTAGAAGATCTTTCTGCAGAGTCACCTCAGAAAATAAGTCATTGTTTAATTAGGTGTCGCCGTAATGAGCCTCTAACGTCATAAGCTTAAAAATATTTTTTTTATAATTTAATAATGACTTTTGCAGACTTACGCCAGAAATTGAAAAGTGGTGAAGTCTCATGCAAAGAGATAGTTCAAGAAAAAATAAATCGAATAAATAAATTAGATACAACTTTGAATACATTCCTAACGGTTAATGCCGATCAGGCATTAAGTAATGCTGAACACATAGATAAAAAAATTGCCTCTGGCGAATCTCTTCCGACTTTATCGGGCATACCATTGGCCATCAAAGACAACCTTTGTACTAAAGGCATTAAAACAACTTGTGCAAGCAAGATTCTTAGTAACTTTGTTCCCCCTTATGAGTCAACTGTCACCAAAAGGCTTTTGAAAGCTGGAGCAATAATGATTGGCAAAACAAATATGGATGAATTTGCTATGGGGAGTTCTACAGAAACCTCTGCATTTGGTTCTACTTTAAATCCATGGAACATATCAAAAGTTCCTGGAGGTAGTTCTGGTGGTAGCGCAGCTTCTGTTGCTGCTGGATTGTGTTACGGCTCACTTGGTTCTGATACTGGTGGTTCAATTCGACAACCAGCAGCATTTTGCGGAGTGGTTGGCATGAAGCCAACTTATGGGCGCGTTAGTCGTTGGGGATTAATAGCTTTTGCTAGCTCTTTAGATCAGGTTGGTCCATTTGCTAACAACGTTGTAGACGTAGCTGAAATTTTGCAAGTAATTTCAGGTAAAGATGAGCTTGATTCAACTACTGTTGATATTCCTGTTCCCAATTATTTAGAAACCCTTTCTAAGTCAATTAAGGGCATGAAAATTGGTTTGATTGATAACTGCTTTGAACATGAAGGTTTGGCGACTGATGTTAAAGAATCTGTTCTTGGGTCTGCCTCGCTGCTCGAAAATTTAGGTGCTGAGATTACTAATGTTTCATGCCCTCGCTTTAATGATGGAATTGCTACTTATTACGTTATTGCTCCATCAGAAGCTTCAGCGAATTTAGCTAGATATGACGGTGTCAAATATGGATTCCGCTCTGAGGATGAACAATCTCTTATAGAAATGACCTCCAAAAGTCGAGCGCTTGGTTTTGGAAGTGAAGTTAAACGAAGAATTCTTATTGGAACTTATGCTCTTTCTGCCGGCTATGTTGATGCTTACTACAAGAAAGCCCAACAAGTTAGAACTTTGATACGTAAAGATTTTGATGATGCTTTCAAAAAAGTAGATATTTTGTTGGCTCCCACGGCTCCAACTACTGCTTTTGGCTCTGGAGAAAATATTGACAACCCTATGGCAATGTATTTATCAGATTTATTAACGATCCCAGCAAATTTGGCTGGGTTACCAGCTATTAGTTTGCCATGTGGTTTTGATAAATTAGGCCTACCAATAGGCTTACAGCTAATTGGTAATGTTTTTGATGAAGCGAAGCTACTTCAAGTTGCTAGTCAATTTGAAGTAGCTGCTGAGGTTTATAAAAATAGACCTAAGACGGATTTCACGTTATAAAGATTAAACCGCTTTATGTGGAGCATATAATTGTCGCTACACTACATGGAGCGTAGCCTTGTACGATATTAATGGCTTTTGTTCCAATCCATAATCATAGTGATTACAGCCTTCTTGATGGAGCTAGTCAACTCCCTTTGATGGTACAAAGGGCAAAGGAATTGGGTATGCCAGCCTTAGCCCTTACTGATCATGGGGTAATGTATGGCGCCATTGAATTGTTGAAGTTATGTAAGGCAGTAAATATAAAGCCAATTATTGGCAATGAGATGTACGTTATTAACGGTTCAATTGATGACCCTCAACCCAAAAAAGAAAAAAGATATCATCTTGTGGTCGTTGCTAAAAACCAAATAGGTTATGAAAATCTAGTAAAATTAACTACACTTAGTCATTTGAATGGTGTTAGAGGAAGAGGTATATTTTCAAGACCATGTATAGATAAGGCTTTATTTAAAAAATATAGTGAGGGTTTAATTTGTTCAACAGCTTGTCTAGGCGGTGAGATTCCACAAGCGATATTAAAAGGCAGAAATGATGTAGCCAGGGAGGTAGCTGGTTGGTATAAAGAAATTTTGGGTGACGATTTTTACCTTGAAATTCAAGACCATGGATCTATTGAGGATAGAATTGTTAATAGTGAAATAGTCAAAATATCTAAAGAACTTGATATCCAAATTATTGCTACCAATGATGCACATTATGTATCAAAGAATGATATCGAAGCGCATGATGCACTGATTTGTGTTTTGACTGGAAAGTTAATTAGTGATCACAAAAGATTAAGGTATACAGGGACGGAATATATAAAATCTGAGGAGGAAATGAGATGTTTATTTACTGATCATTTAGACAATAAAGTAATAAATAGTGCAATAGAAAATACAGTTAAACTATCAGACAAGGTTGAGGAATATACGATATTAGGCACTTATAAAATGCCAAATTTTCCTATACCTAATGGATATAAACCAATCGAATATCTTAAAGAGATAACTATCAATGGTTTGAAAGAAATATTAGATATTTCAGAATTTGATAATTTCCCAAATGTTTATAAGGAAAGACTTGAATATGAGCTAAATGTGATAGAACAAATGGGTTTTCCTACATATTTTCTTGTTGTGTGGGATTATATAAGATTTGCAAGAGAACAAAATATTCCTGTAGGTCCTGGTAGAGGATCAGCAGCTGGTTCTTTAGTAGCTTTTTCTCTTCACATAACTAATATTGATCCAGTTGAAAATGGATTATTATTTGAAAGATTTCTCAATCCTGAGAGGAAGTCTATGCCTGATATTGATACCGACTTTTGTATTGAAAGACGCGGAGAAGTTATCGATTATGTTACTAATAAGTATGGTGAAGACAAAGTTGCACAGATAATTACATTTAACAGAATGACATCTAAGGCTGTTTTGAAAGATGTTGCTCGTGTACTTGATATTCCCTATGGAGATGCAGATCGATTGGCGAAATTAATTCCAGTTGTAAGGGGTAAACCTGCAAAATTATCATCTATGATTTCGAAGGAATCGCCAAATAAGGAATTCTATGAAAAATATAACAATGATTCAAAAGTAAAGAAATGGGTTGATATGGCAATGAGGATAGAAGGAACAAATAAGACTTTTGGTGTGCATGCAGCAGGTGTAGTTATAGCGGCTAATTCACTTGATAATTTAGTTCCTCTTCAACGAAATAATGACGGACAAATAATAACTCAATATTTTATGGAGGATATTGAATCACTTGGTCTTTTGAAGATGGACTTTTTAGGACTTAGAAATCTTACAATGATCGAAAAGACAATTAATTTAGTTGAGAAATCAATAGGTGAGAGATTAGATCCTGATTCATTGCCTTTCACAGATGTAAAAACATTTGAATTACTCTCTAGGGGCGATTTAGAAGGAATCTTTCAACTTGAATCTAGTGGAATGAGACAAATAGTAAAAGATCTAAAGCCCTCATCTCTGGAGGATATTTCTTCAATTCTTGCTCTTTACCGTCCTGGTCCTCTTGATGCAGGGTTGATTCCTAAATTTATAAATAGAAAACATGGGAAGGAAAGTATTGATTTTCAACATCAATCACTTAAACCTATTTTAAGTGAAACTTATGGAATCATGGTCTATCAAGAGCAGATCATGAAGATCGCACAGGATTTAGCAGGATATTCGCTTGGTCAAGCAGATTTATTAAGAAGGGCAATGGGTAAGAAAAAAGTATCCGAAATGCAGCGTCACAGAACTCTCTTTGTTGATGGGGCAGTAAAGAATGGCGTTTCTGCCATTGTTGCTGAACAGTTATTTGATCAAATGGTTTTATTTGCTGAATATTGCTTTAACAAAAGTCATTCAACTGCTTATGGCGCGGTTACTTATCAGACTGCTTATTTAAAAGCACATTATCCAGTAGCTTATATGGCGGCATTGCTTACAGTTAATGCTGGCTCAGCTGACAAGGTTCAAAGATACATTTCTAACTGTAATTCAATGGGCATAAACGTAATGCCTCCAAATATAAATACCTCTGGGGTTGACTTCACTCCAAAAGATAATTCAATTCTTTTTGGTTTTTCAGCTGTAAAAAATCTGGGTGATGGTGCAATTAAAAAAATTATTACCTCTAGAGATGAAGATGGCGAATTTAGTTCATTAGCAGAATTCTGTGATCGAATTTCACTGAGTGCAATTAACCGAAGAGGTGTAGAGGCTTTGATACATTCTGGAGCTCTTGATTGTCTTGAAGAAAATGCAAATCGCGCTCAGCTTATTGCTGATTTGGATTTAACTATTGAATGGGCTTCTTCAAGAGCAAAAGATAGAATTAGCGGCCAAGGTAACCTTTTTGATCTTTCATCTTCTATAAACAATGAATCTTCATCGACTGATGATTATTCATCTGCTCCAAAGGCAAAACCAGTCAATGAGTATCCTCCTTCAGAGAAGCTTAAATTAGAAAAAGAGCATGTTGGCTTCTATCTTTCTGATCATCCTTTGAAGCAACTTTCAGAACCTGCAAAATTGATTGCTCCTATCAGTCTTGGTTCTTTAGAAGAGCAGAAAGATAAGTCAAAAGTCAGTGTTATTGCAATGATTCCAGAGATGAGACAAGTCACAACAAGAAAAGGTGACAGAATGGCGATTATTCAACTTGAGGATTTAACTGGCTCTTGTGAAGCGGTTGTCTTCCCAAAAAGTTATGAAAGATTGTCTGATTATTTGATGGTTGAAACTAGATTATTGATTTGGGGTGGCGTAGATAGGAGAGATGAAACTGTTCAATTGATTATTGATGATTGCCGTGAAATTGATGATTTAAGATTTCTTTTGATAGATCTTTGCCCTGAACAAGCTACTGATATTAATGTTCAGCATAAATTAAGAGAATGTCTTTCAAATAATAGACCTGATAGAAATGAATTAGGTGTTCGTATCCCTGTTGTAGCTTGTCTTAAGGACAATGATAATACTAGGTATGTAAGATTAGGAGATCAATTCTGTGTAAAGGATGCTGACTTGGCTTTAGATTCTTTGTCTAAGAGTTCTTTTATTGCGAGAACAAGTCAAAGTCTTGTAATTTAGATTATATTTTTTTACTAGTAATATCTTTTTGATTTGTTTTGAATGCGTCTTTCATCCTATTAATATTTGGCTTTATATTTTCAAAACCAAGAAAACTACCTGGATTAAAATCCCAACTCGCAGAGAGGATTCCATAACTTAATCCTAATAAGCCGACAAGGAAACAAAGTGCTGAGCTTACAAGAGTGAGGGTTGGAGATATATCAGCAATACCTTTGCTGATTAAAAAGTAACTTCCAATAAATACTCCCATACCACTTAGTGTTGGAATACCAGTTGTAAAGGCTATTCTTCTTGCCATTCTATTGGCTACATAGCTTGGAATCCCAGAATTTTTACTAGTACTTTTTGAAGCTTTTTTTGAAACGATTTTTGGAGCTAAATTATTGCTGGAGAATCCTATTTTTACTTCTTTAGGTTGTTCCTTTTTGTTTTTTTTTGCACCTTTCATTGGCTTCTAGCAATCAAGTACCAGTCATTATCCTCTAATAGCTAATTTTTCTATAAGCTCTGTATATCTTTTTTCACTTTTAGTTCGCACATAACCTAAAAGTCTTTTGCGCTGTCCAATCATTTTAAGCAATCCTTGTCTTGAAGAGAAATCATGGATGTTCCCTTGAAGATGTTTGCTTAACTTTGAGATTCTTGTAGTCAGCATCGCCACTTGAACTTCTACTGAACCTGTATCAGTGGGATGTACTTGATGAGTGTTGATTAGCTTTTGTTTCTCTTCTGTGCCTAGTGACATTTGATTTGGCTTTTCTTTTTTTTCGATTCTAATTTAATCCCTAGCCTTCTATCAAGTACTCTTTTCACTCAATTTCATAAGAATCTCTTTGAGATGTTTATCCATTAGCCTTGCTTTCTCTTCTGCAGATAGAGAATTCAATAATAAAGAATTTTCTTTTTCGTTGATTGTTATTATTTTAATTGAATCTTTTATTTCATTATCTAGATAGCCAAGGGAATTTAGAATTAAATATATTTCATTAATATATTCAGAAAAATTATTAGGCTCTATGTCTTTATTGTTGTTATGACTTGTTTCATTATTATCTATAAATCTATGAAGTTTATTTCTAAGCTCAACTATTAATCTTTCTGCGATTCTTTTACCTATCCCTTGAGTTTTTGTTAATAAATTGGATTCTTTATTTTCTATTGCATTAACTAATTGAATAACATCAAAGTTCTCTAAAATAGAAATACCAATTTGTGGACCTATTCCATTTACACTAATTATTTCTCTAAACAAATCTCTTTGATTAATCTCTATAAATCCAAATAGGTTTGTACCATCTTCACGATCTATTTGGTGTATCCATAATTCAATCTCATTAGAAACTTCAATTGTACTTATTTGTTTGGGTAATAGTTGTATTTCATAACCAACGCCACCAACATTTAGTACAACCCCCTTTTTAGTAGTTATTTGCCAAATATGTACTATTTCTCCTTTTAACCAGCTAATCATTATTTAATTTGAATAAAATTCTGAAAATATAGAAAATAATTATCCACCATCAATCTGGCATCCAACCATTGAACCTCCCACAAGACCAGCAGGAATTGCCCACCAACGATCTTTTCCTCTAGATATTGCAGTAGCGAAGCCAGCACCTAAAATACCTCCAGCAATTTTGCCTTCAGAGCAATCATTGTTATCAATTACATTGTTGCTTTTTGTTGAGCCAACACCTGGACAAGGAACTTCTACCGTTTCCTCCCATTTTTTTACATATCCAGGATCCTTTCTTGTTCCTGGAATATATTCTTCTCTATATTCGTTCTTCGTACAAGTTCTACTTGATGAGTAACCTGGTTGATACTCATTTGCAAGAACCGGTGTTGATCCAGTGTAAATAAAAACTATTGAAAAAATCAAAGATTTAAAATTCATATTTTTGCTTCTTAGGTTTGGATGCACTCATACTAATGATAGTGGAAATAAGTACGCAAAAACCACCTAAGTAAATTGAACTTGTTAATGTTTCTTGGAAAATCAATACTCCCCATAAACTTGCAAAGACAACTTGGGAATAATTTAGGGAAGTTGCTTGGCCAGCTGGTAGCAGTCTTAACCCTTCTGTTATGCAGACTTGACCAATTTGTGTAAAAATACCAATACCAATTATCCAGAGCCAGTCTATTCCTGTTGGTAATACAAAATCATTAATAATAAAAGGAATAGAAATGGGAATAGAGACCAAAGGAAAGTAGTAAATAATAACAAGTGGATGCTCTTTGGAAGATAGTTTCCTTACACATATATAAGCTAATGATGTCATCAATGCGCCTAATAATGCAATTAAAATTGCTAATATAGTTTCTTTAATATTACTGTTGGAATTAAGTTCTGGTTGACTAACTAAAACAATTCCTATCCAACCAATAATAATAGAATATACTATTCTCTTTAATATAAATTCTTTTAAAATTATATATGCACATATAACAGTGAAAGTAGGGTAAATGTATTGTATTACTGTTGCTGTTGCTATGGGTAATATTGTAATTGCTTTGAAGATACAAAATAGCGCAACTGTCCCTAGTAAACCTCTTATTATTAATAATTTTTTCTGATTTCCCCAGGGGTTGATTTTGTTCTTATGTAATAAGAATATTGTTATTATTATACTGATTGTTGCTCTAGCAAAAACAAGTTCTGAAATAGGTATCCTCCCCCCAATCGCCTTAACACAAACACTCATAAGGCTAAATGCAAATCCGCTTCCTATTAAAAATTTGAGCCCTTTTAAATTCTTTTCAATATTAAATTCACCAGTAAGTTGTTTTTCTCTCAATTTCTAAATCTCTTAACTATATATTTAAAGATCAATTAAAATTATCATATGGCTTCTTCTCGACTACATCCTAGGACAATTGAGGCTGTTAAAGAGCGTGTAGATATTGTTGATGTGGTTGGTGAACATGTTGTTTTAAAGAAAAAAGGAAAAGAATTTGTTGGAATATGTCCTTTTCATGATGATAGTAAGCCTTCAATGTCAGTAATCCCTGGCAAGCAATTTTATTATTGTTTTTCATGCGGAGCTGGTGGAAACGCAATTAAATTTTTAATGGAGTATGAGAGGCAAAGTTTTAGTGATGTTGTTCTTGAGCTGGCTAAAAAATATCAAGTACCAATAGATACAGTTGAAGGACCACAACAAGAAAGGCTAAAGCAACAGATCTCACGTAGAGATACACTTTATCGTGTTTTGAAATTGGCTACAGGTTGGTTTCGAAATCAATTAAATTCTCCATGCGGAGAATATGCTCTTGATTATCTTAAAAATAAACGTCATTTAAGTGATGGCACTTTAATCAATTTTGAGCTTGGATTTGCACCAGATAATTGGGATTCTTTGCTCCAATATTTTGTCGATATAGAAAAAATAAATGTTGAGATACTTGAATCGGCAGGATTAATTGTTCCTCGAAAGGGTGGACATGGTTTTTATGACAGATTTCGTAATCGTATTATTGTTCCTATTCATGACAGGCAAAAAAGAGTTATTGGCTTTGGGGGAAGAAGTCTTGATGGCTCTGAGCCTAAGTATTTAAATTCACCTGAGACTGAAATTTTTGTAAAAGGTAAAAACCTTTTTTGTTTAGACAAATCAGTCCTTTCAATTAGGAAAAAAGATTATGCAATTGTAGTTGAAGGATACTTTGATGCGATGGCACTTCATGATTCTGGTATTACAAATGTTGTTGCCTCTCTGGGAACTGCATTAAGTAGTAATCAAATAACTCTCCTCTCTCGTTCCACCGATAGTAAAAAGATACTTTTAAATTTTGACTCAGATAATGCTGGAATTCGTGCTGCAAATCGCGCTATTAGTGAGGTAGAAAACCTAGCTATTCAAGGTCAGCTAGATTTAAGAGTTCTTCAATTACCTTCAGGTAAAGATCCAGATGAGTTTCTTAAGGATAATTCACCATCCGAATATGAAGCATTGGCAGCTAAATCACCACTCTGGATGGATTGGCAAATAGATCAATCATTAAAGGATTTGGATTTAAATAAATCTGATCAATTTCAGGAAGCTGTTAGTACTTTAGTAAGTCTTCTTGGTAAGCTACCTCAAACAGCGATCAGAACTCATTATCTACAGAAGGTCGCTCAGCGTCTTAGTGGTGGTCAAGCTAGATTCTCTATACAACTAGAGGAAGATTTACGTAATCAAATTAGTGGTCAAAGATGGCACGGTCGTTCTAAAAAATATGAGAAACCTCAAGAAGTTAGTCTGAGAGAAAGAAGCGAGGCCGATATATTATTTACTTATATTCATTGTCCTAATTATCGATCTTATATTCGTTATGAATTGCGAATAAGAGATTTAGATGATTTTGCAATCAATCATCATCGAGCAATATGGTCAACTATAAGTAACATTGAGGAGAATAAGTTTGGTTCTGAAACTGTTGAGAATATAAATCGTTCACAAGATTCAAATAATATTCTAGCCGATGTCGATTTAATTAAAAACTTATTAGACAACTTCCTCGTTAATGATAACGAACATCTACCTAAACTTACTCCTTTACTAGAGGCTGATGAACTTCGCTTGGCAACCCTAAGTGATCCAGAATCGCTCATTCGCGGAGCTCTAGCTGCTCTTGAAAAGCAAAAATCATTAAAACGTTGTAGACATCTAATTGAAGCATGGAGTTCTCAACGATTACAAACCCTTGAGAACTGTATCGCCTCCCTTATCGTTCAGGAATCTTCTGAGCCTAGTAATTCATCTGATATGGAACAGAAAGTGATTAACATGTTTGAAGAGTTAAATAATGACGCTATAAACTTTCAGCAACTCTATTATGCAGAGAGAAAACATATATTAAATTTAGATCAACAGCGATGTTATAAATAATCTTACATTAATATATTTAACTATGACCAATTCTTCTGCTTTTAATATAGATGAATGTTTTTTATCTAATGATCTCTGGCCAGATTTTATTAGTAAAATTGGTTTTATAAAAGCAAGATTAGCTATACGTCAATCTCTCGATCTTCAGAGAATGCAGGGATCGGATTTAACCCTGCCTGTCCTTATCCTTGAGACATGTGGAACTGCTCTAATTAATTCTAATGCTGTTAAGTCTTATATTGGTCTTTCTTATATGGAACCAGGAATGGTTTTGATTTTCAGTAGTAAAATAAAAGCTATTCAATTACTTAGAGACAATTAATATAATCCAATTATTATAAACAATATTTTTTTAATAATTTTTCTACTAATTTTGGTTTGCTCTCTAGTATGTATGCTTGTTTTTCTTTCTCCTCCTCTCCAGATATTTTTATAGATTCTTTTAAGGCCTTTATCTTTGAGGGGTTCATTGATAACTTTCTTTCTATGGTTATTAATTTTCCATCATTGCATTCTTGTGCAACATGAACAGCTTCATGTCTTAAAGCTTTTTTTATATGTAATGCTGTCCTTTCAAAACTATCCTTATTATTCTTTCTTAGTATCGTATAACCCTCTCTTTCTTTAGCATTGTTTGTGCAAATGATAAGCACTTTCCTTCTCTTATTTACGAAACCTACATAGTTATTACTTGCTAAGCATAGTTGTGTATTCTCTACTGTTTTATACCCAGCTTTCTCAACCAACTTTATTATTTCTATTTCTGGTCTATCTAGAAAATCTAAGAATTCCATTGTTTTCTTAATTCTTATTGCTTTCATTTATTTAATCTAGTATAACTCTAAATTTTAATTTTGCTAAGCAATGGTATCATTTATCATGCTATTAAATATTATTTGGCATATATTATTGGAATATGTTCTATGTTTGTTGTCTTTATGATAGATGCTTTCTCTCTACGTGGGCTCCATTCTTTTTCTATCATAGATGATCCCCAATTTATTGTATCTCTACCACTACGATTGTTGATTTTATCTATTATATGATTTAGTCTTTCTTGAGATAAATCTTCTTTAATAAGTTTTTGATTAAATAGTATTTTCTGTTTATATTTATTGCTTTGTAGTTTATGTAATATTACACCTGCTTTTATTAATTTCCTATAGGGTCTGAATATTTTCTGTGTTAGTTCTAGACTTATTTTTATCATAATTCTTGAGTCGGATGTTGGTATATTTATTTTTCCTGTTGCTTTGTTTTTATAATAATCTTGTGAATGTATATTTGTATTCGTAAATACTGTAATGGCTGAAGATAATTGATTGTACTTTCTAAGTTTAGAACTTGCGATCAAAACATATTTAATGATTGCTTGCCTCAATTCTTCTAAGCTATCTATTGGATATGAAAAACTCCTGCTTACGGAGATTTCTTTCCTATCTGACGAACTCTCTTTTATAGGGATACAGAGGTTGCCTTTTAATTCATTTAGAATGCGTATACCAACTACACCATACTTTTCTTTGATTTGGGTGCTTGAAATATCTCTAAGTTCTTTCGCATTAGTTATACCTTTACTATTTAGCCATGTCGACATTCTTTTACCTATACCCCAAACTTTATCTACTTTAATTAGATTAAGATAAGGGTCTTTATTATCAATAATACCGATATCAAATATACCAGAATTTTTTTCTATTTTTTTTGCTAGATGATTAGAAATTTTTGATAGAACTTTTGTCTCACCAATACCGATAGATATTGGTATTCCTATATTTTGATAAACTAATGCTCTTAAATTTTTTCCCCATTGATATAGGCACTTTTCTTTTGGACGTTGTATTGACCCAAATGCTTCATCTATAGAGTAGATTTCCAGTTCTTCGCAATTTCTTCTTAGTATCTGCATTAATCGATTACTTATATCACCGTAAAGCTCATAATTTGAACTTCTTACCTTTATATTTAATTGATTTAGCTTATTCTTTGACTTGAAATAGGGTTGTCCCATAGGGATTCCCATTTTTCTAGCTTCTGAATTGCGAGCTATTATGCATCCATCATTGTTCGAAAGTACAACTAACCCCTTTCCTTTTATAGAAGGATCGATTAATTGTTCACATGAGGCATAGAAATTATTCCCATCAATTTGAAGTATTGCTTTGGACATAATTAGACTTTTGTTTTTTGTAGTTCATGTATCGAATAAGTCGCTACTCCCCATATTTCTATGTCTATATATTCATATAAGTTTATTGCTGGATAATTTTTTTTATCTGCTTTTAGATAATAATTATCTTGCTTTTTTATAAGTCTCTTTAAAGTAAATTCTCCATCCAAGAGAGCAACTACAATATGTCCAGGCTTTGGATTTATACTACGATCTATTATTAATAAATCATTATTATAAATTCCTGCGTTATTCATCGAACTACCGTTTACACGTAGAAAGAAAGTACTTACTGGATTTTTGATTAAGCATTTATTGAGATCGATACCGATTTCTATGTAGTCTTCCGCAGGAGAAGGGAAACCTGCAGAAATACTTTCTGTTACTAATGGAATTAATAGCGTCGACGAGTCTTCCTTTGACGAAGAGAGCGAACTCTTTGAATCCATAGAACTAAAATAATACGACTATTATAGTACAAGTGAACTAGTTTGTTGTGCTCGTGTGTGGTGTTTTTATTTATTTTTATTCTTTGTGGTAAGGTCCGCCTTGGGTAATGGTTTTTGCGCGGTAAAGTTGTTCTATTAGTAAAAGGCGAGCTATTTCATGCGGAAAAGTTAAAGGTGAAAGACTTAGTTGCCAAGACGCTAAATTATTGAGGGAAGGGGTAAGACCTGAAGCACCTCCAATAACAAAAATAATATTTTGATTGTGAAAATTCAGAAGTTTTGTTGCTAATTGTTTTGATGTGAAAGATTGACCGTTTTCATTAAGAGTTACGAGAATTTCATTTTTGCTAATGATTTCTTTGATCGTATGTTCTTCTTTTGTTTTGTTGTCTTTTATTTCTATAACTTCTAAACCAGGTAATCTTTTTAAGTACATTTCTACACCTTCTTGAATCCACTTTCTTTTTATTTTCCCAACAGCAATAATTTTATAACGTGAAATATTAAGCATAAAAAAAGATATTTCTAATCGATATCATCTTCGAGTAGAAATTGTTGAAACTGGGTATATAGGTTTAGTGAGTCTTCGCTAGAAATATTTTTAGAGTTTTTATTAATATATGGATCTACATTGGAAGAAGTTTTCACATTATTTGATTCAAGTTTTTTCAGTCTTTCTAGTAAATGAGGCGGTATATTTCCGTCTGGACT
Organism: Prochlorococcus sp. AG-402-G19; assembly: GCA_003279455.1. Classification (GTDB taxonomy): domain Bacteria; phylum Cyanobacteriota; class Cyanobacteriia; order PCC-6307; family Cyanobiaceae; genus Prochlorococcus_B. Next base: position 169,835 of record QCHU01000001.1, on the reverse strand, counting down.
TATTTCCATTAACTCTCGAAAAAGTTGTTCGGGATTGGTCTCAATTTCAACTGGGTGTAAGTTTTGTTGGTTTTTTACTTTTTGATTTTTTAATTCATTTGATTGAGTTATTGATATCTCTTTAGGAAGTTTTCTTCCTAGCTCTTGCAAGCGTTCAAGGCTATGGCTATCAAAAGTCATTTGAGAAAACGTATCTTGATTGAAGATCTTTTGTGTATATACTTTAAATAATTTATTTTTTTTTGAGTGAAATATGTGATCGTTTCTAATGTGGTTTGGGGATTATGCATATGGGTGATAACACTTTGAATGATTTTAGGCATATTCCTAGAAAACGGTTTGGGCAACATTGGTTGAAAGATGGAGTTGTCTTGGATCAAATAATTAAGGCTGCTGAATTGAATTCCGAAGATTGCGTATTAGAAGTTGGTCCAGGTAAAGGCGCTTTAACAGAAAAATTAATTGAATCCCAAGCAAGATTCATCCAAGCAATTGAACTAGATAGAGATTTGGTTGTTGGTTTGAAAAAACGTTTTAGTCACCAAAATAAATTTAGTTTGAGAGAGGGAGATGTTCTATCAGCTCCATTGGAGGCTGAAAATGGACTGACTATTAACAAAGTTGTCGCAAATATTCCTTACAACATCACTGGTCCATTATTAAAAAGATTGATTGGTGAATTAAAAAAAGCACCTGAAAATAGTTTTGAAACTTTAGTTTTACTTATGCAAAAAGAAGTTGCACAAAGACTTGTGGCTTTACCAGGAACCAGTAATTTTAGCGCTTTAAGTGTTCGAATTCAGCTTCTAGCAAAATGTAAGTATGTATGCGATGTGCCCTCAAAATGCTTTCAACCGGCACCCAAGGTGGATTCCAAAGTAGTCATGATTAAGCCCTTTGTCTCTAATGAGCCAGATTTTTATGAAGTAGGGAATTTATTAGAGAAACTTTTGAAACATGCTTTTGCTGGTAGAAGAAAGAAATTACGAAACACGATTGGAAGTTTTGTTACTTCCAATGATCATATAAAAGAATTTTTCACCTATAGAGGTATTAGTCTTGATCAAAGACCACAGGAAGTTTCACCTTCCAATTGGTTCGCCTTAGCAAAAGCTTTAAAAGAAACTTGTGTTATTGAAAATGGTACCTTCCACAGCAAATAAAGATTTTCTTATCGCAGAAGCACATGCAAAAATCAATCTTCATTTAGAGGTTTTAGGTATTAGGAGCGATGGTTTTCATGAATTAGCAATGGTCATGCAAAGCATTAATTTAAGTGATAAGTTGAAGTTGATAAAAAGTGCAGATAATAATATTACTCTTAAATCTAATAATAAAGAGATTAGTAACGGTAAGGATAATCTAATAATAAAAGCAGCAAATCTGTTGAGAAATGAAGTTGGAAATACTCAATTAGGTGTTGATATTGAATTACAAAAAAACATCCCTATTGGAGCAGGATTGGCAGGTGGATCTACAGATGCTGCTGCAACATTGGTTGGATTAAATAAACTCTGGGGGTTAAATCTTAAGACTGAGGAATTAGAGAATCTTTCAAAAGAAATTGGTTCAGATATCCCTTTTTGTATATCAGGAGGTAGGCAGATATGTTTTGGTAGAGGCGAGGTCTTAGAAAAACTAAAAATTGATCATTTTCAGTTGGGTCTTATTTTGGTTAAAGACCCATCAATACAAGTTTCTACTCCAGTTGCATATAAGACATATAAAGAAAAGTATGGTGATAGCTATCTTGAGCATGATAGAGATTTTGAAATCAAGAGAAACAGTCTCAGATCTAATGACTGGTCTGATCGGGCTCTTTTTACTAATCGAAAAGAAATACAAAATGATTTACAAAAATGCGTTCGGCCTATGACACCAGAGGTTGAAAAGTCATTGAATATATTGTCTCGTTTGCCTTATTCCCGTCTCGTTTCAATGAGTGGTTCTGGCCCAAGTTGTTTTGCCTTGTTTCAGAGTTATGACCAAGCAAAAAAAGTATTTAATGAAAATGTTAATGAATTTAAAAGAGCTGGTTTATCAGCTTGGGTATGTTCAATGATGTCTAACGGAGTTCAATTACGAAATGAATTCACCTAGTAATGGGTTTAAGAATGAATCTGATGAATTAGCCAATCCCTCATCAAGCCCTTTAGATGAAGCCAGTTCTGAAATCAAGAAAGGTCCCTTAAGCTTTCTTTCGGGTTCTATTACCAGTTTATCTTTTAGTCTATTAAGCCTTTTTATTAGTAAAAAAATAGTTTTATATTTTTCTATTCATTCTCCTAATTATTCTTCGCCAATTGCCCAAAGTATTGCATCTGGTTTCAAAACACTAATTATTGGAATTAGCTTTCTTGCAACTTTTACATTTGGTTTTATTGGACTTGGTTTGTTTTTAGTATTTATTCGAAGTTTGATAGAAGGCAATAAGGAAAAAGCAGACTAGTATTTAACTATTAAATTGTCATATTTAGATCTTTCTATGACTCTTCATGATTTAGGACTTTTGGTTTTATTACTCTCTCCTGGGATGTTGCTTTCCATATTGCTCTTATCGACTTTTGCTGCAGGTGGGTAATTAGGCACTGTTTGAGATAGTTTGGAATAACAAACCGGTAATCCGGACGATCTGTTAAAGCTGTGAAAGGGACTCTTTTATTTAATGCTCTTCGTGAAGCAATTGATGAAGAAATGGCCAGGGATCCCTTTGTCTGCATAATGGGTGAGGATGTTGGTCAATATGGAGGGTCTTATAAAGTTACGAAGGATTTATATGAAAAATATGGAGAGTTCAGAGTATTAGATACACCAATTGCTGAAAATAGTTTTACTGGTATGGCTGTTGGTGCAGCCATGACAGGGTTAAGACCAATTGTGGAAGGTATGAATATGGGTTTTTTATTGCTTGCTTTTAATCAAATATCAAACAATATGGGAATGCTGAGATACACAAGCGGGGGAAATTTTACTATTCCAACCGTTGTTAGAGGGCCTGGTGGAGTTGGACGGCAATTAGGCGCTGAACACAGTCAAAGACTTGAAGCTTATTTTCATGCAGTTCCTGGCATAAAAATTGTGGCTTGTAGTACTCCTACAAATGCTAAAGGTCTTATGAAAGCTGCAATAAGAGACAATAATCCTGTTCTTTTCTTTGAACATGTCCTTTTATATAATCTCACAGAAGAGCTGCCTGAGGGTGATTATGTCTGTGCCTTAGATCAGGCCGACTTAGTAAAGCAAGGAAATGATATTACGATTTTGACTTATTCGAGAATGCGTCACCACTGTTTAAAAGCAGTCGAGCTTCTTGAAGAGAAAGGAATAGATGTTGAATTGATTGATTTAATAAGTCTTAAGCCTTTTGATATGGAAACAATTTCTAAATCTATTAAAAAAACACATAGAGTAATTATTGTTGAAGAATGTATGAAAACAGGCGGTATTGCCGCTGAATTAATGTCTTTAATTACTGAGAATTGCTTCGATGATTTAGATTCCCCTCCTGTACGTTTAAGTAGCCAGGATATTCCGACTCCTTATAATGGAAACTTAGAAAATTTAACTATTATTCAGCCACATCAGATCGTGGATGCTGCAGAAAAAATTATTAATAATGGTGGAGTAGATTAAAATGGGTAGAAAGAATTATTGGTTTCTTTTTGTTATTTTATTTGCTGTATTAAGTGTATTTATTATAATCAAAAATCCTTTTCAGCTTGGCTTGGATCTTCGTGGAGGTAGTCAATTAACGTTAGAGGTTCAGCCTACTGAGGAAATTACAAAAATTACAGCAAATGAAATTGAAGGAGTCAAAGCAGTACTCGATAAGAGAGTTAATGGCTTAGGTGTTTCTGATTCTCAACTTCAAACTGTAGGAACAAATCAATTGTTACTAGAACTTCCTGGTGAACAAGATCCTTCTGGCGCTGCAAAAGCATTAGGAAAAACTGCTTTACTTGAATTCAGAATACAAAAAAATGGTACAGATTCTCAATTAAAAGATTTGCAAACTAAAAAAAGAAGTGTTGAATCTATTCTTAAATTATTAAATGAAAATAATAATTCTGCTCAATTGATAAAGGAGATTAACACTAATAATGAAATTAATAACTTATTTGAAAAATATAAGATTAAATCTAATCAGATATTAGATTCCGATCAATTTTTATTGCTAAGAGATGAGATACGTAAACAGATAGCCGATTTGTTTGAATCTACTAAATTAACTGGTAAATATCTTACAAATGCAGGCAGACGCCAAGATCAAAATACAAATAAATGGGAAGTCACTTTAAGCTTCAATAACGAGGGAGGAGAATTATTTGCAGATATCACAAAATCTATCGCTGGCACCTCTCGATTGCTTGGAATTGTTATTGATGGGATTTCATATAGCGAAGCGAGTGTTGGCAAACAATTTGAGACCGCCGGTATAACTGGTGGTGCCGCAGAGATAAGTGGTGATTTCTCTGCTGATGAAGCTAGGGAATTGGAGGTTCAACTAAGAGGTGGTGCTTTACCTCTGCCCATTGAAATCATTCAAATAAGAACAATAGGTCCTTCTCTTGGAACTCAAAATATACGCCTTAGTCTTTTTGCTGCTTTGGCAGGTTTAGTATTTGTAGGACTATTTATGATTTTTGTTTATAAATTAGCAGGATTTGTTGCTGTACTGGCTTTGTCGTTTTATTCATTATTTACTCTTTCAATTTACGCACTCCTTCCTGTTACATTAACACTTCCTGGTATGGCGGGATTTATATTAAGTATTGGAATGGCAGTTGATGCAAATGTTCTTATTTTTGAAAGACTAAAAGAAGAGTTACTTAGAGGAAATACATTAATACGTTCAATAGATGCCAGCTTTAAAAATGCATTTTCTTCTATTATTGATGGGCACTTAACCACTTTAATAAGTTGTATCACTTTATTTTATTTAGGCACAGGCTTTGTTAAGGGTTTTGCCGCTACATTGGGAATTGGGGTTGTAATGAGCTTATTTACGGCCTTAACATGTACTAAGGCAATATTGAAGTTCTTAATGAGTTATCAAGGCCTTAGAAAAATTTCTAACTTTATTAATCCTAATAAGATTCCATCACCATCTATCAATGTTCAATAGAAACAATTTCAAATCATTTAAATTATGAAAACTAATTTTAGTGTTCAACTCTATAAAAATAGAAAAATTGTTTGGATTGTTTCTTTTTCTTTATGTTTAATATCAATAATTGGAATGTTAATTTGCCTTAAAAGTAATTCTATTAAGGCTCCCTTAAACCTTGGTTTAGATTATACCGGTGGAACTCAAATTACTTTAGAGAGGAGATGTCTTGAAGATTGTAGTCCAATAAATACAATTGATATATCTAATAATATAAACGCTTTAAATAGTCAGGATAAAAATTTTAGTTCAAATACTTCTCCTAATTTAACTAGATCACAAATACAATTACTAGATAATTCAAAATTAATATCAATTAGACTTCCTTTTTTATCTGCAGCTCAATCCGAGTCTGTAGTAGCTGAGGTTAATAAATCTTTTGGACCATTTAACAATGAAAATAATTCAGTAGAAATTATTGGTCCAAGTCTTGGAAAACAATTGCTTAAAAGTAGTTTAATTTCTTTATTCTTTGCTTTTCTTGGAATAGCTTTATATATTAACTTTAGATATGATAGAAGATACTCATTTTTAGCTTTATTTGCTCTTTTCCATGACATACTTATTGTTTGTGGTGTATTTGCATGGCTTGGATATTTTTTTAATGTAGAGGTTGATTCCTTATTTGCGGTCTCTCTTTTAACAATTGCAGGCTATTCAGTAAATAATACTGTTGTTGTTTTTGATAGAATTAGAGAAAAAAGTATATTAGAAAATCAATTAAGTTTTAAATATCAAATTGATAAAGCTGTTGGTGCAACTTTAACAAGAACGTTATACACAAGTCTTACGACTCTAATCCCATTGATATGTATATTGATTTGGGGTGGATCAACTTTGTATTGGTTTGCATTTGCTTTGGTGATTGGGGTTATAGTTGGTTCTTGGTCCAGTATTGCTTTAGCCCCTTCACTGTTAGCAATAACTAGCAGAAATATTTTAACTGATTAAACATGTTCATTATTCCTGTAGATAGATTATTTGTTTATATAAAATATAATTGGTTGCAAACTCTTCTAATTATACTTTCAATTTATGATTTACGAATTGAACTGAGAATATTAATCGATTTTTTCACATTCTCGACTCTTTTTTATATTATTTCTGAACACCCGTTGGCTATTACAATATTAATTTCAAGTCCTATTCTTTTTAATTCAAAAAAACAAATCTGGAAAAAATAATTATATTTATTTTTCTAGCTATTTTTAGTCAATCATTTCTTCTAATAAAAGTAAACAGAATTTCATCCTACTTTTTTGCTTTTCTAGATGACTTTGGTTCAATCACTAACAATAGCTCCTCCATTTGAGTCATTAATTTTTTAACTTCTGTTGGCTCAGGGAGTGATAGCTCTTCTGTTACGCCTAAATGCATTTTTCTCAGTTCTGCTCTTAAAATTTTTAGAGATGCTTTTACTTCTTCCTTCTTTTCTTTTGCGGTTGCCATTTTTTCTAGATCTTAAAATATTTCTTATTATACATGATGTTATTAATTCACAGACTCATAGATTCCCAAATCAAATTACTAAGGATATAATTTAATTTAAAGTATGGTTCATTGAAATTGTACTTATGAATTTTTAATCATATATGAACATGCAAATTCTTCCCTCGAATGTTATTAGCTATATCAAAATCAAAGTAGGAGTTATAAACTTTTTGTCTAAGAATAAGAGAATTTTCTTACCGCTACTTATTGTTATTCTTTCTATATTACTTTATTTTCTTATCGACTTTTCTACTCAAAGCCTCGTTGCTCATGATGAGGGGCTTTACGCTAGAAGAGCAAGGTTGCTTGAAAACTCTGACAATTGGTTCTCTCCTCCATTCATCTCTCCTCACCATAAGACATTAGGAAGTTATTGGTTTATAGCGTTATCCATAAGGTTCTTTGGAAGTAGTGAACTAGCTCTAAGGCTTCCAAGTATCATTTCTTCATTTCTTTGCTTGATTAGCTTGTATTTAATTGCGTTAAAAATTACAGATAAAAAGTCTTCATTAATATCTTTATGCTCACTTTCATCAATGCCATTATGGATTCAATATTCAAGATACGCGAGTCCAGATATTCCATTTGTATTGTGTATCCTTTTGGTAATTCTATTTTTTCTTAAATCTCTAGATTCTTCGCAATACATAAGACAGTATTTTTATATTTTACTTTCTGGTCTTTTTCTTTCTACCTCTTTTTTTATTAGAAGTTATATGACCTTTGTTCCTTTAATAGGACTCTCTCCTTTTATTCTTTATAATTTATTAAAAAAAGAAAATTTCTTTAAAATATTTTTTGTTATTGGAGTATTAATTGGTTCTATACCAACTTACATTAATCTTTATTTTTCATTTCAGAAATTCGGGATCGCTGGTATCACATCGCTTTTTGATTTTGTAAGGAAGCAAGCAATAGGAGACTTTGGCTTTAGTAATCTATTACTTGGACCTTTTAATTTTCTTTATTTAACTTTTCCAATTGGAATTTTGTTTGTTATTCTTTTTGTTTTTACTAGACCAAATAATAAACTCAAGTATCCATTGTTGATCTATTGTTACCCTCTTATATCTTTAGTAATTCTATTGTCAATGTCTACCTCATACCCACATTATTACCTTTTCCTCTTACCTTCTTTATCAATTTTGTTTGCCATCTTCGTAACGTCAAATTTATTAAGATATTCTTTTTCTAAGACAAGTATTAAATATTTGTTATCCTTATTAATTATATTGATAACCTCTATTATATTATACTTTATTTTTAATTACAATGATTTTATAATTAAGTATTCCCATGAAAACAAGACGATAATATATTTTGTATCTCTATTTTTATTACTATCTTATATTAGATCAATTCAATTACTTTTTAATATATCTGATTTTCGTTTAGGTTTAATTAACTTCTTTTATAATATAGTTATACCTCAATATATCTCTCTCTTGTTCCTCTTTAACTTTGGCATACTTGGAAATCCAAACTTAAGTACAAAAATATTTTTAAGAGATAAGCTTGTGTCATCGATTATAAGCTCAAATACTATTTATTTATTTAAAGTTGACAGTAAAATCCAAACTTTATTGTCATTTTATTTACCTTCATCCCAAGTTGTTCAAAAATTTGAGGATATTAGTAACTATAAATATTTAATTACTTCTGATATTAATAGTTTAAATAATTTAAATTTAAAATCTTTATTCAAATCTATTAAAAAATTTGACAATCAGTTCTTATTGATAAATATTAATAAATAATATTATATTATCTATAAAATTAAAAAAGTAAAAATGAATAAAGTACTTAAAAATGCTTACAAGAACATTTGGGTGCCTGTGTTTGGGAGGCTGATTTCGGGATTAATACCTTTGATTGAAGGAAAAACTCCTGAAAACAAGCCAACATATGATATTGATGGTGTAAAAAAGAAAAAAATTAAGTACTAATCATTCAGGAAGAGATCCACCATGGCAATAACCAACTGCGATAGAATTTATATCTATTTCATTTTGAGATTTATTTATATTGTTAGATTTAAGATATTTTGTGGTTTTCTCTATACATGAAGCACTTGATGATGTATATCTAACTATCGGGTATATGTATAATACACCTGCAATTAATAAGGCAGAATAAGCTATATATTTCTTGTTCTGATCAATAAATGTTGACGTTTGTTTTTTCTTTTTGAGATATTTAGAAAGCCATGAATCAGGTAATCCTATTTGAACAAACAAAAGTTCAACCCACCATGGAAGTTTAGTTTGATTTTTATCTGAATTACTTTTCATAGTGATAGTTAGATTAGTTAGCCCTTTACTAATAATGTTTTGGGCTAATATCACATCAATATTATACCAATTAAAATATATACCATTTTTATAAAAATGGAATACTCATTTATGGGTTTTATGAGTATTTACTCTTATTCATCTTGTTTTAACAATCCATGACTCCTCTGATTGATTTTTCGAATATAAATAGTGTATTATTTTTTTTAAGATGAATTTTATTCATGGCAAAAAGAAGACGTAAACTTAGTCCTGAATTAGAGAAAAACATTTCATTAGCGAAGAAGCAAATTGAATTGATAACAGCAATAATTCATGATATAGATGAGGATGATATTCAAGAAGAATATAAATCAGCTTTTTTACCAGTAATGAGTGCCTATATGTCTCTTGATCAATTGTATAAGGACGTTGGTTTTAATGATGAAACTTCTAATCTCCATCAACTCTATTTGACTAATTTGGATAAATTTAAAAATGAATATGAGCTCTAGATTTTTTATAATATTACTGCTTTTCGTATTTAAGGATATCTATCGATAAGTTAATAAATATTTTACTACTTTTGTTATTTCTTCTAAATAAAATTTATTATTTACCTTATTTAATTTGTAAAACAATAATGTTAATTTTCTTTAAATCTGATTTTTTTATTAATTAATAGAGTTTCTTTTGTTTTCGCAATAAAATTATTAAAAATAATTTCATCCATGGCAGACAACCTTTGCGAAATTGATTTAGCTATGAATATGATCAAAGAAGAGATAACAAGAGAACTTTCTGAATGTGTCTCTAATCAGAATAAAACCTCCTATTTTCATCCGACTTCATCTGAAAACCCTTCTTTTTCCGAGAAGGCTTCGGGTTAGTTTCTTCTATTATTTCTTTAATTTTACTCTCTTCTAAGCTTGTTACCAGAAATACCTCTTGTACGAGCTTACCCTTTCTGGCTAGGAGCTTATATCCTTCGTTTGTTTTAATAGTTACTTTTAGAACCAGCTTCTCACCTCTGCCGTTGGTTTTTGACATTGAAGCAGGCGTAACAGTCTTGATCTCATTTCTTGCTGATATCTTTTTTAACCATTTGATTAAGCCTTTTATGTGTGTGCTGTGGTTTTGAACAAGTCTTCCCATGGATTTATTGTCTTTTGTATGGTTTCTTAATTGGTTATAATTTTTTATAGATACTCAATTCAAACCAATTTTGTAAGTTATAATCAAATAAAATTAATAACGTAATGATCTTTACATTGGGTTGGGCTTCCTTGGCTGCTATTTTCACTTTTTCTATAGCAATGGTGGTTTGGGGTAGAAATGGTGATGGCTCTATTGATATTTAGTGAATCTGATGTCTATAGATTTTAATTTCTATAGCTTTTTATCTTTTTTTTCTATATTTCTCCTTTCATTTATAACAATTAGTGTAATCTACATTAGTTATATTGACTGGAAGGATAAGAGAAGAAAATAAATACTATATTTATTATTTTGATTTTAAATTTAATGCAATAATCTCTAATGCTTGTTTCATTTTTTCAATATTTGATTTGTACATACTTATATCCTTCTCAACTCTTGAATATTTGTAACCAAGTGAATTAGAAATATTTGTTATTTCTTGGTTAAGATCTTCTTGCTTTATATCTTTAAAAGATGGCATTTCAGTAACTAACTTGTAGATGCCAATTGCATTGATACGGCTATAATAATTATTTTCTTTGGCTTGATTATCTTTTGTTGATATGAAATTTATTAAATCTTCTTTTGTGAATTCTTTTTTTACCTTATTTATTAATTGTTCAGAAGAACTATTAATTTCCTTAGGATTAAACCCATTGCAATTGCAAATTGCATCGAAAAGTTTTTCTTTATGTTCGCTAGGCTTATATCCATTAGTGAACTTGCTGAATATTTCTTTTAATCCAGTTGCAAAAATGGCATCATTTTTAAAGTTTTTTTGATGACTCAATAAATGAAGCTCTACAAGCAGTTCGTCTGCAAGTTTTCTATAAATTGGAGGGATGACATAAGGAAATTCCCTATGGAAATCAGATTTGCTGTCTGAAATTGTTGCTCTAACGCTCAATGCCAAACCTAGATAATTCTTAAGAACCATAGCTTACCCCGTGACTTAGCTAGGATCATGAAAACCGACCATCACATCATTCGATGATTCCAATAGTTATTGAAGAATCTGGAAGAGGAGAAAGAGCCTTTGATATTTATTCAAGGCTTCTGAGGGAAAGAATTGTTTTTTTGGGTGAACCAGTAACTAGTGATTCTGCAAACCGTATTGTTGCTCAACTCCTTTTCCTAGAAGCTGACGATCCTGATAAAGATATTTTTCTCTATATCAACTCACCAGGCGGATCTGTTTATGACGGCCTTGGCATCTTTGACACAATGCAACATGTTAAACCTGACATACATACTGTTTGTGTTGGTCTAGCTGCGAGTATGGGTGCCTTTTTGTTATGCGCTGGCGCTAAAGGAAAGAGAAGCAGTTTGCTTCACTCAAGAATAATGATTCACCAACCACTTGGTGGTGCTAGAGGACAGGCTAGTGATATAAGGATTCAAGCAGATGAAATATTATTTATTAAGGACAAGTTAAATAAGGAATTATCGGAAAGATCAGGGCAACCACTTGAGAGAATTAGGGAAGATACAGACAGAGATTTTTATATGTCTCCATCTGAAGCTGTCGAATATGGAATTATTGATAACGTATTTAATAAAAGACCTATTAATTCGGTTTAAGCCTTATTTTTCTGGGTCTGGCAATACTGGTATAAACCTCTCTTTTGAGGGTATATCAGTAAAGTTAGATAGTATTTTACAAAACTCTTCTCCATCCATAGTTTCTTTCTCGATTAAAATTTCAACTAATTTATCCATTGCTGATCTGTTTTTTGCTACCAGTTCAAGTGTTTCTTCATAGCATTTCTTAACTATTGACCTAACTTGCTCATCAATTTGTTTTGAGATTTCATCTGATATATCAGATGTATTCATTAGGCTTCTTCCAACAAATACTTCTTGACTATCTCCTTCTAATGAAACTGGACCAAGACTACTCATTCCAAATCGAGTAACCATTTGTCTTGCCATGGATGCGACCATTTGAACGTCACCTCCAGCGCCAGTTGTTACTTCTTCTCTCCCGAAAATTATATCTTCTGCTGCTCGACCTCCTAGAGCACCCATAATTCTTGCTTTTAATTGAGCTCTACTAATTAATGTTTGATCATCATCAGGTGAAAACCATGTCAGACCTTGTGCTTGTCCTCTAGGAATAACGGTGACTTTTTGAACTGGATCATGATCTTTGACTAGAGAACCAATTAAAGCGTGGCCAACCTCGTGATATGCAATTAGTCTTTTGCTTCTTCCATCAACCAGAGGCGTACCTTCCATTCCGGCAATAATTCTATCAACTGCATCATCAATCTCTGAGAGACCTATCTGATTCTTTCTTCTTCTTGCTGTAAGAATCGCCGCTTCATTTAATAAATTTGCTAGATCTGCTCCAGTAAAACCAGGAGTTCTTCTTGCGATACTTTCTAAGGTTAAGTCTTTTTCTAATTTTTTATTTCTAGAGTGAACTTTCAGTATTGACAATCTTCCTGTTATGTCAGGGGCGTCAACAGTTACCTGTCTATCAAATCTTCCTGGCCTCATCAATGCTGAGTCAAGAACATCAGGTCTATTTGTTGCTGCAATAATAATAATTCCGCTATTTCCCTCAAACCCATCCATTTCGGTTAGTAGTTGATTGAGAGTTTGTTCTCTTTCATCATTGCCGCCTCCAATTCCTGCACCTCTCTGTCTCCCTACGGCATCAATTTCATCGATAAAAATTAAACAAGGGCTGTTTTCTTTAGCTCTTTTAAATAAATCTCTAACTCTGCTAGCTCCAACACCAACAAACATTTCTACAAATTCTGATCCAGAAAGTGAGAAAAAAGGAACACCTGCCTCACCCGCGATTGCCTTAGCTAAAAGTGTTTTCCCGGTACCTGGTGGTCCAACTAATAAAACACCTCTTGGAATTTGAGCACCAACAGAAGTAAACCTCTCAGGTTGCTTCAGAAATGTAACAACTTCCTCTAAATCTTGCTTTGCTTCATTTACTCCAGCCACATCATCGAATTTGACACCTGTCTCGGCTTCCATGGCAAACCTTGCCTTTGTTTTACCAAATTGCATTGCTTGTCCAGGCCCGCCTGGCATTGAATTTGATCTCCTGGAAAGTAAAATAAGACCCCCTATTAAAATTAATGGAAAGAGGAGATTACCTAATATTCCTATTCCAGCAGGGGCAGTTTTAGGTGGATGTATGTCAAAACTGATTCCCTCATCTTTTAAGGATGAGATTAATTCAGGAGCTAATCCTGGAAGATCAACTCTTAATCTCTGAATTCTGTTATCTATTTCCGGGTCCACTGCTTCGACAATTGCATTTCTGCCACCTTCGTAAATGTCAACTGAGGTGACTCTTCCAGCCTTGACATAGTCTAGAAACCTTCCATAGCTAATTTTTGCAACTGGTGCAGTTCTTGATACGGAAGATGATGAGGTTTGATTAACTTGATTTTTGGTTGCAGAACCAAGAATTTGCCATGTGATTAGAACTACTATCGTTATGGGTAGTACCCAAAGTGCTATAACTTTCCATTTCTTGTCCATAAAGTTTAGACTTTTTGAGAGATTCTAATAGTGTGATGCCCCTTTCCGTTGGATGATTTCAACAGTTTCTACTAAATATTCAAAAAATAAATGTTGTAGTTGAGATTGAGAAATAAATATTTTTTATTAAAAATTAGTATTTATAAACTTCTTAATGCCGTAATTGGATCGAGTTTTGCAGCTCTTTTGGCTGGAAGAACGCCAAACGTTAAACCTATTGTACCAGAAATGAAAACAGTTATAAATACAGTTCCAAATCCAATTGTTGCTGGTAAAGGTGTTAACAAAGCTACTATTTTTACTGTGGTAAGTCCTAACCCTGTTCCAGCTATTCCACCTAAGCTAGAAAGAATCAATGACTCTATTAGGAATTGGGTTGAAATATCTAATCTTCTTGCTCCTAATGCTTTTCTTAGCCCTATCTCTTCAGTTCTTTCGCTTACGGAGACAAGCATAATATTCATAATACCTATTCCTCCAACTAGTAATGATATCCCTCCTATCGCAGCAAGCATTAATGTTAGACCGCCAGTAATTGTCGATACTATTTGTAAAGCATCTTTTTGAGATCTAACAGCAAAGTCATCATCTCTGATGATTTTGTGTCTTTGTCTCAGTAAGTTTGTTATCTGAAATTTTGCAGCCTTTGTTGATTTTTCATTTATGGCTTCAACACTTATAAAACTAAGGCTAATTCCATATGTTGGATCTTTACCTGTAATTCTGCTGACCATAGTTGATAGAGGAATATATGCATTCTCATCCTGATTACTTCCAAATACAGCTCCTTTAGGCTTCATTACTCCAACAATTTCAAAAGACTGATCTTTTATTCTTATTTTTTTTCCTAAGCTTTCTTTTCCATTAAATAGCTTTTCCTCAAGATCTGGCCCAATAACAACTACATTTTTGGCCCCTTTTGTATCTTGATCATTAATAAAACGACCTTTACCAATTTCAAAGCTTCTAACAATTAAAAAATCACTTGTTACTCCTGAAATAGAACTACTTGTACTTCTCGAACCTGTTTGTATGACTTCACTTGATGAGATTTGTGGAGCTACTCTTTTAACAGTTGGAACTTGTTGCTCTATTGCTTGTGCATCTTTAAGAACAAGATTTTTAGGGAAAGCCACACCTCTTCTTCTAGTGTCATTATTGCCTGGTACGACAAATAAAACATTTGCGCCTAAATTGCTTAACTGATTTTCTGCGAGATTTTGCGCGCCTCTGCCCACTCCTACAAGTGTTATTACCGAGGCATTACCAATGACTATTCCAAGCATTGTTAATAAGCTTCTAAACTTATTAGATTTAAGATTTTTTATTGCCATTCCCGATGTTTCAGTTAACGGGAGTTTCCTTTTCATATTTTTTTAGATAAATAAATTTTCAGTTTCCTGTTCTGAACTAACTATGCCGACTTTTACTAAGTCAGTTGATCCACTTACTCCTGATAAGGTTCCTGCTGTCTCTACTACAAGATCTCCTTGTTTTAAAATATTCATTTTTTTTGCCATTGCCATAGCGTCATCAAATGTTTTTGATGTGCTTGTTTGATTTTCTATCAAAAGTGGTGTGACTCCCCAAACAAGTTGAAGTGTGCTCGCAACACTCCTTTCATTTGTTACGGCTAGTACTGGAGTCGCAGGTCTAAATTTACTTACATTTTTTGCTGTGGCTCCGCTTTTTGTTAGAGGAATAATTGCGGCTGCGTTTATTTGTCTAGCAATACTGCTAACAGCTGCACTTATTGCATTTGGGATAGTGCTTGGAAGATGACTTTCTAATGCTTTTTGTGGATAATCTCTTTCGATTCTTTTTGCAATAGTGGCCATGGTTGCTACAGCTTCAATGGGATAATCGCCAACAGCAGTCTCATTGGAAAGCATTACAGCATCTGTCCCGTCAAGTATTGCGTTTGCCACATCACTCACCTCGGCTCTTGTGGGCCTTGGGCTTGAAGCCATTGAATCAAGCATTTGTGTCGCAGTTATGATTGGAATACCAAGGCTATTGGCCTTTTTAATAAGTTGTTTTTGTAGCAATGGAACTTCTTCTGCAGGCATCTCAACACCGAGATCACCTCTTGCAACCATTACTCCATCACAAAGTTTTAAAACAGCGTCTATTTGATCAATTGCTTCAAATTTTTCAATCTTTGCTACTACAGGTGTATCAAAACCATGATTTCTAATTAAATCTTTTATTTCAATTAGATCTGATGGATTTCTTACAAAACTGAGTGCTACCCAATCAACACCTTGTTTTAGACCAAATGCTAGATCTTTTTTATCTTTTTCTGTCAAAGCCCTAATTGATAATTGAACATCAGGGAAATTAACCCCTTTGTTATTAGAGAGGACTCCGCCAACAGTTACTGTACAAATTAACCTTTGTTCTTTTAGTTCAACTTTCTCAACTTTCATTTCTACTCTTCCGTCGTCCAAAAGAATTCTATTTCCTATATTTACTTCCTCAGCTAATTTGTCATAAGTGACATTTGCCTGATCTTTATTACATTCAATATTTTTTGATGTAAGAATAAACTTATCACCATTTTTGACATTAACTGGACCGTTCTTAAATCTTCCAAGTCTAATCTTAGGCCCCTGAAGATCTTGAAGTATTCCTATGTGTACGCCTAGATCATTTGAAACGTGTCTAATTGTTTTTATCCTTTCAGCATGTTCATCATGGTCACCATGACTAAAATTCAGGCGAAATGTAGTAGCGCCTGCTTCTACTAATTTTTTTATTTGACTCGCACTCTCAGTTGCGGGCCCTATTGTCGCTACGATTTTGGTCCTTCGGGCTAGGTCGAGTATCGTCATTTATGTGACTTGTGATAACAAAAAACTAACATCTGGTTGTGTTTTATTTGTCAACTTTACTTTTTCAAGTAAATAAACATGGAATTAAATGATTATCAAAGAGAATCACGTAAGACAGCTCTTTATCCTGAAGTCGGTAGAAATGCTATTTATCCAACATTAGGTCTTGTTGGTGAGGCAGGTGAGGTTGCTGACAAAGTAAAGAAAATTCTACGGGATAAAGAGGGTGTGTTTGATAAAGATAGTAAGGATGCAATTAAATTTGAACTAGGTGATGTCCTTTGGTACATATCACAACTTTCTAGTGAATTAGGATATGAATTGGAAGAGGTTGCTCAAGCTAACTTACAAAAACTGAACAGCCGAAAATCACGAGGGAGAATCCAAGGTAGCGGTGATAATCGTTGAACTTTTAATTATCCATACATTTGAAATCCTCCCATAGCAAGTGCTGCTGCATTTCCAATTATTCCTTGAACAACTCTAATAACTACAAAAGCTAAAATAGGAGATAAATCTAAGCCTCCTAAAGGAGGTATTATTCCTCTGAAAAAATTCAAGTAAGGATCGGTGATAGCGCATAAATTTACGAGTATGGGATTACTCATATCAAGATTTGGGAACCAGGTCAGTAAAACCCTAATGATCAATATTGTTGAATAAATTCCAAGTGTTTTTAAAAGTACAAGCAGAATTGTTGGAATGATTTCGTAACCCATTAGCCTTTGAATTTTTGTACTATATTATGCAGCATTTTTGTCTTCTGTTCGATCTCCTTCAGGTAATACGGAAAATGTTTGATGAAATTTTTCTGAAAGAGTTAGCCAAAAAGAACGACCATCCTTTTGTCGTCTTCTTTCCACGAAGTTTTTATCTACAAGTTCTTTAATGTGATCATATGCTCCAGATCCCCTGAGATCAACTAATTCTGATTGGAGTATCTTCTTCTTCAATGCAACAGTCGCCAAAGTTCTTAGTGTCGCAATCGATAAATCTGCTGGAAGAAGATTCTGAACTAACTCGCCTAGACCTTGCTTTAATTCCAAGCTGTAATAATTTTTGTTTTCAATTATTTCTAAAGAAGTGTCTCTCTGAGCATATCCGGCCTTAAGTTCCCAGAGCGCTGTCTCTATTTCATCTAAGTCTTTGTCGAGTAATTCAGCCATTTCTTTTGATGACGTTGGTCTTCCTTTGAGATAAAGGATTGCTTCAATCTTTGCTGGTATAGAAATTTGTATGCTCTCACTCATAACTTTGTAAATTTAAATTATTTTTTTTTATATCCAAACTTACCGCGTCTAATTGAAGTGTGCACCTAAAAATAATTTATATGCTGGATTATCTGTCTCTTCCCAACTTTTATAACCAATTTTTTCAACAAATTCATTCCAAGCTGGAATGTCGGAATCATTTACCAGCACTCCTATTACTATTCTTCCTGTATCAGCTCCATGGTTACGATAATGAAAAATACTTATTGTCCATTCTGGCCTCATTGAATTGACAAATCTCATTAAGGCTCCAGGCCTTTCTGGAAATTCAAATCTGTAAAGTAACTCTCTATAATCTCCTTTTGAAAGATGATTTATTGACCTTGGTAGCCTGCCTCCAACCATATGCCTGAGATGAACCTTGGACAATTCATCATTACTTAAATCACAACAATCAAAACCCTTTCTTTTGATTTCATTGATTAAAATTTCCCTATCATTTATGTTCGATACTTCGACACCCATAAATATTTGAGCTGTTAAACCTTCTGACATTCTGTAACTAAATTCAGTTAAACTTCGTGATCCAAGTGTTTGACATAAAAGTTTTAAACTTCCAGCTTTTTCAGGGATCCCGACTGCAATCATTGCTTCTTTTTCTTCTCCTAACTCAGCTCTTTCTGCTACAAATCTTAGTCTTTCAAAGTTCATATTAGCACCACAAGCTATTGCAACTAGATTGTTATTTTTTAACTTATTGTTAACGACATGTTTTTTTAAACCAGCAATAGATAATGCACCTGCTGGTTCTAAAATTGATCGCGTATCCTCGAAAACATCTTTTATAGCTGCGCAGATTTCGTCAGTATTTACTGTGATCATTTCATCAATATTCTTTTTGCAAATCGAGAAAGTCTTTTCTCCTACCTTTCTTACCGCAACGCCGTCTGCAAAAAGGCCAACACTCTCAAGCTCAACGGGTTTATTTGCTTTTATTGAAAGTGTCATTGCGCAAGCATCTTCAGGCTCAACACCAATAATCTTTGTGTCTGGCCATATTGCTTTTACATATGCACTAACTCCTGCTATCAGTCCTCCTCCTCCTACTGCGATGTATATGGCATCAGGTGGTGTATGACTCTGTCTAAGTATTTCTAGACCTATCGTTCCCTGTCCAGCAATAACTTCAGGATCATCAAAAGGATGAATAAAAGTTAGATTTTCTTTTTTGGATATTTCTAAAGCTTTTTCGTAGGACTCATCATATGTTTCACCAAAAAGAATAACTTCTGCTTTAAGTGATTCAACTGCTCTTACTTTCATTATGGGAGTTGTTAGAGGCATTACAATCACCGACCTGCAATTAAGGAATGATGCACTTAAAGCAACTCCTTGCGCATGGTTCCCCGCACTTGATGCAATTACACCTTCGGAAAGCTCTTTCTTCGTTAGCTGAGACATGCGATTAAATGCACCTCTTAATTTGAATGAAAAGACTGGTTGAAGGTCTTCTCTCTTAAGCCAGATGTCATTTTTGAATTTTTTGCTTAAGTTTTTAGCCCTTTCTAGGGGGGTTTCTTCAGCAACGTCATAAACACGAGCTCTTAGTATTTTTTGTAAATAGTCCTCCATATCTAGTTTTTCACCGATTTTAGGTTTATGTATTTTCTACATTCCATTTGTTCTTGTGCAAGTTTTATCAAAATGTACGGTAGACCTCGTAGATTAGAGAGATTAAATCTCAGAGTTGTATGCGTCTGAGCCAGTTAAGTCATCCGAATGAGCTTCATGGCTTAGCCATTAGTGAATTGGAAGATGTTGCTTGCCAAATTAGAGAAAGGCATCTTCAAGTTGTTTCTACTAGTGGTGGGCACTTAGGTCCAGGTCTTGGTGTTGTTGAGTTGACAATTGCGCTTTATCAGACTTTAGATTTAGATGTCGATAAAGTTATTTGGGATGTTGGACACCAAGCTTATCCTCACAAGTTACTCACAGGAAGATATGAGCGATTTGATTCGCTTAGACAGCAAAAAGGAGTGGCTGGTTACCTAAAAAGAACAGAAAGTAAATTTGATCATTTTGGAGCGGGCCATGCAAGCACATCTATTTCTGCTGCTCTTGGTATGGCGATCGCTAGAGATCGAAAAGGAGAAGATTATAAGTGTGTAGCTGTTATTGGTGATGGTGCTTTGACAGGTGGCATGGCTTTAGAGGCAATAAATCATGCTGGTCATCTACCTAAAACACCACTTTTGGTTGTTTTAAATGACAATGACATGTCAATCTCTCCTCCCGTAGGAGCATTGTCCACTTATTTAAACCGCATGCGGCATAGCCCACCTGTTCAATTTATATCTGACAGTGTTCAAGAAAGTGTGAAAAATCTTCCATTTATGGGAGATGCTATCCAAGAAGAATTTAAATCTCTGACTGGTAGTGTAAGAAGATTGGCAGTTCCCAAGGTTGGAGCAGTTTTTGAAGAATTGGGTTTCACTTATATGGGCCCTGTCGATGGGCATGACATTGCTGAATTGACTAGGACATTTAATGCTGCTCATAAAGTTGGTGGACCAGTAATGGTTCATGTGGCTACTACGAAGGGAAAAGGTTATCCATATGCTGAGGCTGATCAGGTTGGTTACCATGCTCAGTCTTCCTTTGATTTAACAACAGGTAAATCCATCCCTTCTAAAACTCCTAAACCTCCAAGTTTTAGTAAGGTTTTTGGACAAACTTTAGTTAAGCTCTGCGAGCAAGACAGCAAGATTGTTGGTATTACTGCTGCAATGGCCGAGGGTACTGCTTTAAATCTCTTACAGAAAGCTATTCCAGATCAATATGTAGATGTTGGTATTGCTGAGCAACATGCTGTTACTCTTGCTGGTGGAATGGCTTGCGAAGGTTTGAAGCCAGTAGTAGCTATTTATAGTACTTTTTTACAACGAGCATATGATCAGTTAATACACGATATCGGAATACAGAATTTACCTGTAACTTTCGTATTAGATAGAGCTGGAATAGTTGGTGCTGATGGGCCTACTCATCAAGGACAATATGACATTAGTTATTTAAGATGTGTCCCGAATTTTACAGTTATGGCTCCAAAAGATGAGTCTGAATTACAGAGGATGTTAGTTACATGTATTAATCACAATGGTCCGTCAGCTTTAAGAATACCTAGAGGCTCTGGAGAAGGGGCCGCATTGATGGAGGAAGGATGGGAGACCCTAGAAATTGGTAAAGCTGAGATAATAGAAGAGGGCGATAATTTATTAATAATTGGTTATGGATCTATGGTTTGTCCAGCAATTAAAACAGCAGAAATACTTAAACAATCTGGTATAAATAGCACTGTTATTAACGCACGCTTTATTAGACCATTAGATGAAGAAACCATTCATAAGGTAGCTAAAAAGATTGGTAAAGTCGTAACAATGGAAGAAGGAACATTGTTGGGGGGCTTTGGTTCAGCTGTCGTTGAATCATTTAATGATAATGATATCTTTGTTCCTACATTAAGAATAGGAATACCAGATAAATTAGTCGATCATGCAACTCCGCAGCAAAGTAAAGAATCACTTGGTTTAACACCAGAAATGATGGCAGATCAAATAAGAAATAAATTTAATTTTAATTAATTATTTAATAATAAAAAAAAGGATTATTAAAGAATAATCCTTTTTATAATATTTATTTTTGAAAGTTTTAGAAAATAATTTTATAAAACTCCTCTTGCCGCTAGACCCAAAATTGAACCTATTCCCAAAACATGACCTAAGCAGTTTGCAGCAACAAAAGAACCATGACTTAGTCCGCCATAAAACTGAGAATTAGGCATAGGAAAACCTTCGTTTGGTTTTTCAATATTTGATCTAGCTATGGCATAAGCAAGTAAATTGCAAATGATCATCACAACTGCACATTTTGGAGACCACTGAAATGTCACTGGATCAGCAGCAGCAAGTAATGTTGTGAACATCTTTTATACCTATTGAATTTTTTTTATTATCGACCATAAAGATTGCTTTTGCGTCAAATGTTACTCACCTCTTAAGAGTTTTTTACTTCCGTTTTAGTTTTGATTGACTGCAGCATCAAAACAAAACCGTAAACAACAAATGCATCGCTAATCGTTAAAAACGATTCTGCTAGTCCGTGCAGTGCATCTACATTTGTTAATTCATCCCCAAAATAAATTTGAGCGATTATTGCAAAAACTATCGTCATGAATACAAATAAGAGAGTTAACTTAAAACCTAAAAATGATATTTTTGGTATAGCTTTTGTTTTGCCAGCGTAACGAAGGAATACTAGATAAGGAATTAGTGAAAGGATGAAGAATGGACTAGGATCAATTCGTGCAATTGACTCAAGACTAAGAATTGAAATATTCATTGGTTTGGTTGTGATGACTCAGATCTAAACAAGTTCCAAGCAGCATAAGCTAGACATATATTTCCTATTGTTGTAAGAGCTGCCTGTAGCACAACTAATCCTTTTAATTCAATACTGTTGTCAAATATATGCCAAGTGATTGCGGCCATAGCACTAGCTAAATTTGGCAACATTGCTAAAGCAAAATATCCTAAAGCTTTGTTATTTGATATTGATGAAATATAGTCAATTATTATTATTGCAATCCCCCACTCAAATAGAGTTGCAATGTGGATAAACCATGTTCCTAAGGAAAGTTCATGCATATATTTTCTTTTGTTTAATAAGCTCTTCTAAAACTTCTTGAGCATGTCCGATGGGTCTTACTCCTATCCATTTATATACAACTATACCCTTTGGATTGATCATAAATGTATTTCTTTTTGAATAGGGATCCAACCATGAATCATATGATTTACTTATCTCTCCTGTTGTATCAGAAAGTAAGGTGTATCCAAGTTTTGAGGATGTACAAAATGATTCATGTTCTTCTTCATTGTCAGCAGAGATTCCCACTACAGAGGAATTAAGTTTTTTAAACTTAAAAAGATTATCTTGAAATGCTTTTGCTTGTAATGTACAACCACTTGAGAAATCCTTAGGATAAAAATATAAAATTAACCATTCACCTGAAAAATCATCTAGTGACCATTCCTTTTGATTCGGATTGTTTTTGTTGAAACCATTTAATAAAAAGTCAGGTGCTTTTTTACCAAGCCTAATAGAATTTATACTTGCAAAAGTTCTTAAAGGTTTAATAAATAAAATACTGGAAAATAAAACAGATGATTTTATAAACTGTCTTCTTTTCATTTGATTAACAAATCAAACTTAAAGTTTATTTAAATCTACTCCTAATGATTTGGCATAATTACCTAATCCTTTCTTTTGAATGGTTTTTAGTGCTCTTGTCGTTACTCTTATATTGATCCATTTGTTTTCTTCTTCCCACCATAATCTCCGCTGCTGCAAATTTGCTTGCTGCAATTTTTTGGTTCTAATATGGGAATGGCTGACTGACATTCCGTTGTTAGCTCTTGTGCCTGTAAGTTGGCAAACCCTAGACATTTTTTAAACTTATTCCTTTTTTTATTCTATCAAATGAGGTTGAGATTAAACGAATTTTTGCATTAATTTCCCTAACACTTCAGCATTCCTAGTTTGAAAAGCTGCGATATCTTTATTTCCTAGACCTCCAATTGAAAGTTTTGCCATCTCATAAACATGGATAGCGATGTCACTGGCTAATTGAGCTTCCTCTGATTTTCCAGATCCTTCAATAACTATTGGGTTGGAATTTAATTTTAGTAATCCTTGAATAAGTGGATGGTTTGAATTGACAATTAAATTATGATATTCAGGTAGACCAGGAAGTTTTTGTTCCATTAATGCTGTTATATCATTAATTCTTCTCATTTGTTCTGGTAATAATATTAATGAAGGTGGAGAATTCTCACCTTTAAGGCTTTGAACTTGTACGGTCACTTTTTCATTGTTTAGAGCTGAACTAATAATCTTTTTAAGTGTTTCTGACTTTGTATTTCCATCTTTATCTGCGATTTCAGGGGAATCATCTTTAATACTTTCATCAAGTTCGGAGTCGACTCTGACGAAATTTATTTCTTTATTTTTTTCTTCTAACCAAGGAATAAATTGGGTGTCAATAACAGTATCAAGTTTTAAAACTTCTTTGCCTTGCGAAGTCCACATATTGAGGGCCGTTGATTGAGAGACTTCATCAGTTGAATATAAAACCTTTTTGCTCTCATCAGTTAACCTATTCTTATAACCATCAAGGGTGGTAAAAGTTTTTGAACCAGATGTTATTAGTTCATCTGGTTCTTCATTATCAGCTGAAGTGGTTTTTGTTGTTGAATATAGAATTATCTCTTTTACTTGCTCGGCAAATTTCTCATCTTCCATAGCACCTATTTTTATAAAGGGTGATATGGAGTCCCAAATATCTGCATAAAATTGAGTTTCATCTTTCTTTAATGTTTTAAGCTTATCGGCTAACTTCTTTGCAATAAAGTTGCCGATAGATTTAACTCTTCTGTCTGATTGTAATGCGCTTCTGCTAACATTTAAGGGAATGTCAGGTGAATCTATTACTCCCCTCAAAGGTAATAAGTATCTAGGAACAATTTCTTTAATTGAGTCACTAACAAATACCTGATTACAGAAAAGTTTGATCTCACCACTTTCCCAATCGGCTCTTCCACTTATCTTTGGAAAATATAATATCCCTTGCAAATTATATGGATAGTCAGTGTTTAGGTGCACCCATAAAAGAGGATCACCTTGAAAAGGATAGAGATATTTATAGAGTTCAATATAGTCTTCATCTTTCAGATTTTGTTTGCTGTCTCTCCATGGTGGGTTCATCTTATTGATAACTTCTTCTTCAAGCGAGATTTCTATAGGCATGAAATCACAATATTTTTTTATTAATGTTTTAATCCTGCTTGGTTCAATGTATTCAATTTCTTCTTCCATTAAATGTAAAATTATATCTGTACCTATTTCTTCTTTATCTGATTCATCAAGTGAATATTGAGGTGAACCATTACACTTCCATTTAATAGCTTGTGAATCATCCTTTGCTGATTTAGTTATTATTTCAACTTCTTCTGCAACCATAAAACTTGAATAAAAACCTAGTCCAAAATGACCTATGAATCCGTCATCAGGTTGTTTATATTTTTCAAGAAATTCTTCTGCACTTGAGAAAGCTACTTGGTTAATATATTTCTTAATTTCATCACTAGTCATTCCTATTCCATTATCACTAATTGTCAATGTCTTATGTTCTCTATCAATTGAGATTTTTATTTTTTCATCTTCAGCAGCAACACAATCTCCTGCAAAGGCTGCCATTTTCCTTTTTTTGATTGCATCTACGGAGTTACTTATAAGCTCCCTAATGAATATTTCATGATCTGAGTAGACTGCTTTTTTAATTATTGGAAATATATTTTCTGTGTGAATTAGAATAGTTCCTTCTTCTTTAACAGCCATGACTTAACTAATTTTCTAACATTATAGCGATACAAATTATTATTTAGGTGTTAAAAGCAAAAGTGTTATTGATTAATGATCAATAGTTTTCAATTCCTGACAATCATTGAAAAGATATAGGTGATTGATATCAATCTATCCATTCGATTTTTGTACATCTGTTGGATTTTAAAAGTTGATGTGTTGCATTATTTGTCTTTAACGGTTCATGTGAAATTATGGAAACAATCCCTTTGACATGAAATTCTTTTTGGCGTTTTAAAGCTTTATACAAACTTGCACTTTGCTTATATGCTATTAATACTTTTTCATTGTTACTTTTCATTTCCTCGCTTGAGGAGACTAATTCCCTCACTTTATCAATGCTAATACTAAATCCAATTCCGAAGCAATTATGATCGATTGAGCTAAATTTCTTTACTAAATCATCATATCTACCACCTTTAGCAAGGATAACAGGAGCACTTGATGACGATGAAACAAGAGAGAATGTTAATCCACTATATAATTTGTATTTGGTTCCTAATGTAGGGTCTAGTTGTACTTCTATTTTTTTCTCTTTCGCTAATGGCTCAATAATTGAAAATAATTCCTTTAGGTTATCAATGTAAGAATTCGATCCATAAATTTTTTCTAGATTAGTTAATATTTTTTCTGGTGAACCTCTCAAATTCATTATATTTTTTATAAATGTTCTTTGTTCATCTTTTACATCAAGCGTACTCAATGCTATGTAATCAAGATCGCAGAGAATATTTTTTATTTTGTCTATTCTGGTTGAATCAAATGAGCTTAAAATAAGTTCCAATAAATATGTATTTCCAATAAGCAATGTCAATCTATATTTTTGATCAATTTCAATTACTTCTAATGATTCGATCAGCAGAGATAGAAGTTCTATCTCTGCATTGATAGCTTTAGTTCCAATTAATTCTACCCCGCTTTGAAATGACTCTTCAATATCAATACCACCATCAATGCTTTGATTGCATTTAAATGAAGTTCCTGTTGACCAAAAACGAAGTGGTCTTTCGTATTCTTTAAATCTAGTTGAAGCAGCACGAACAATTGACGCTGTTATTTCAGGTCTTAATCCAAGAGGTTCATCAGATACTATTTTTAGTATTTCATTGTTCGAAATTCCACCAGCTGCCATAAGTGTGTCTAGACGTTCAATATGTGGTGGTGATATGCGCTCGTATCCCCATAGTTGATATAAAAATGAAAGTTTTGATGCAATGAGATGGTTTTTTCTTACTTGCTGAGGATTTAAGTCGCGCGCACCCGATGCAGGTTGCAATGTCATTATTTGAATCTTTTATTATTAAGGATCACATAGAATAGGACTATTTTCCACCATAAGCGCTAGCTGTTAATGGTCTAATTTTTTCTAGTTCGTTTATGAGCTCATTTTGTATATCTGGATTACAAGCAAGAATTCTTCCCGTATTAAGATCAAAATTTCCGGAGGGATAATTGGAAACTACTCCACCTGCCATTTCTACTAGTGGAACTCCAGCTGCCATATCCCATTTTGCAAGCCCGCGTTCCCAAAAACCATCCACTTTGCCTGATGCTACAAATGCTAGGTCTACTGCGGCCGCTCCTCCTCTTCTGACGCCATGAGTTCGATGTGTTAGCCAACAAAATTCGGAATAATTATTATCTAATACTTCTCGTCTGTCATATGCGAAACCAGTTACTAAGAGTGAATCTGATAAGGAATTTGTGTCCGTTACATTTATTTTCTCTCCATTACAAAATGATCCATGCTCTGGAGAGGCATAATAAATTTCATTTAAAGAAGGTACTGATATCGCTCCCAATATTGGATAGCTATTCCAAATTAAACCTATTGAAGTTGCGAAAAATGGATATCCATGTGCATAGTTTGTTGTTCCATCAAGAGGGTCTATACACCATTTTAATTCTCCATCTTTTAACTTATATCCACTTTCTTCAGCAAGAATAGAAATGTTAGGAGTTTCTTTCTCTAAATAATCTATTATTATCTTTTCACATTCTATATCTGCATTAGTAACAAGATCTCCAGCAGTTCCCTTACATTTTATCGTTTTAATTCTACCATAGTTTTTCATTAGCGATGCTCCGCCTTTCTCTGCGGCCTGTTTCGCAATTTCTAATAATTTAGTAATTTCAGCTTTAGTTAGCCCTGCCTCCAAGGCGTAGGTTTTACAGGTAGGTATAATCATAACTTTTGTTTTAATTATAATAATCGTCTCCTATTGGAAGATTCTATTTGTCTTTAAATCAATTTATGTTCATTAATAAATTACTGATTTCTGGAGGCTAGTTTATTATAAAAATATTTAATAAATAAATCCGACATTTAAATTTTTAACAACAGCTCTTTTGTGGTATATATTTAAATTAAGCAATCGAAAAAGGATTTCATTGCTGAATTTAAGGAGAGGTGGCCGAGTGGTTGAAGGCGCAGCACTGGAAATGCTGTATAGGGGCAACCCTATCGA
Source organism: Prochlorococcus sp. AG-402-G19 (assembly GCA_003279455.1). Lineage (GTDB taxonomy): Bacteria > Cyanobacteriota > Cyanobacteriia > PCC-6307 > Cyanobiaceae > Prochlorococcus_B. The sequence continues at coordinate 142,208 of QCHU01000001.1, read as the reverse complement.
GGGTTCGAATCCCTCTCTCTCCGTCACTTAAATCCTTATTATTCAAAATTTTAAGTAATTATCCAAATTTTCCTGAAATGTAGTCTTGAGTTGATTTTTGTTTTGGTGAATTGAATATATTTTTAGTTTTATTAAACTCAACTAAGAATCCAACTTTTCCTCCGAGATCTTTTCCTTTTTTTTCTGTATTAAAAAAGGCTGTAAAATCACTTACTCTATTAGCCTGCTGCATATTGTGTGTGACAATAATGATTGTAAAATTCCTCTTTAATTCATGAATTGTCTCTTCAATTTTTAATGTAGATAACGGGTCAAGTGCTGAACATGGCTCGTCCATTAAAATCACGTCAGGTTCAATTGCTATTGTCCTTGCGATACATAATCTTTGTTGTTGTCCTCCAGATAATGAATAACCACTTTCGTTTAATTTATCCTTGCATTCATCCCAGATAGCTGCTTTGGTAAGAGATTCCTCTACTAATTGATCCATGTTACCTCTAAAGCCATTTACTCTCGCTCCGAATGCAATATTCTCGTAAATGCTTTTTGGAAAAGGATTAGGTTGTTGAAATACCATTCCAATTCTTCTTCTAATTTCTACTGGATCTATCTCTTTTGCATATATATCTGTACCTTCAAAAATGACACTACCTGATAATTCACAGCCTTCAATTAAATCATTCATACGATTTATTGCTCTAATAACGGTTGATTTGCCACACCCTGATGGCCCGATAAAAGAGGTAACCTGATTTTTTTTTATATCACAAAAGATATTTTTAACAGCTACTGAATTTCCATATTTTATCGAAACATTATCTAAGGAAACAGAAATAGAAGAGTCTTTTATTGATTTTTTGTTTTTTTGACTTATTTTATCAATCATTTTATTATTTACTATCTTCATAATTATACTTTGTTTTTAGAAAAAATACCATGTGTATTGATCCACCTTGAAAGAATATTTAGACTTAAGAGTACAACAACTAAAATAAACGATGCTGCCCAAGCTAGTTGATTTTGTGATTCATATGGTTCTAGTGCAAAATTATAAATAAGAACTGATAATGATCCCATTTCATAAAAAATATCATCAAAGCTTGTTATGTAATATCTAGAAAATAATGCTGTAAATATTAATGGAGCTGTCTCACCTGCAGCTCTAGCAAGTGCTAAAAGTATACCCGTAGAGATAGAACTAAATGCGGCTGGTAATGTGATATTTGATATCATCGTGAATTTAGATGCACCAACTCCAAAGGCAGCTCTTCTCAAATTATCTGGAACTAATTTTAATGCTTCATCAGTTGTTTTAATTATTGTTGGCAACATTAAAATTGATAAGGAAATACCTCCTGCAATACCACTAAACATTGAACCAAATAATATTTTTGTAGAAACAATTAATGCGTATATAAATACACCAGCAATTATAGAGGGAACTCCGGCCAATACATTTGATCCAAACCTAACAAATTTTGCAAATTTTCCAGATTTAGAATATTCAGCAAGATATATTCCACCACCTACTCCTACAGGTATGGATATTATTGAAGCAATTAATGTCATTATAAAAGTTCCAGTTATTGCAGGTCCTATTCCTCCTGCAGATAGAAGATCATCGCCAGGGGGTTCAGGTTCAAGTATTAAGGTCTCTAAATTTATATAGCTTCCACCTTTGATTAATACATAGCTAATGACTAATACTAAAGGAAGTATAGAAATGATGGCAAAAAGAGACGAAATAATAGTTAAGGCTTTGTTCCCAATATTTCTAGTTAGAGAGGGATTAAAAGTTAGATTTTTTTTTGTATTGTAATTCATTTATTGATATTTTAAGCTCAGTTTTTTAACGATCCATTGAGCAAATACATTAACAAATAATGTTAATACCATAAGGATTAATGCTGCATACATTAGTGAAGATACCTGGCTGCCATCTGCTTCCCCAAATTGATTAGCCAGCATTGAAGAAATAGTATATGAAGGAGCAAAGATTGACCAGCTAAAGTTATTTGAATTGCCAATAATCATAGTTACTGCCATGGTCTCACCCATGGCTCTTCCTAGAGCAAGTAAAACACCTCCAGTTATCCCAGAAATTGCTGCTGGTATAATTACTTTAAAAATCGTAGTCCATCTTGTTGCTCCAATTCCATAAGCAGCTTCTCTAAGATTGGATGGAACTTGATTTAATGAGTCTTTTGAAATAGATGTAATTATAGGTAAGATCATTACAACTAAAATTAATATTGCTGGCATCATTCCAGCTCCTAGAGGTTCAGTTCCGAAAAAAGGAATGAAACCTAATATTTCGTAGACCATTTTCAAAAATGGTCTTATAAATGGTTCCATAATGAATACTGCCCAGAGTCCTAAAACTACTGATGGAATAGCAGCTAAAAGCTCAACCATTATTCCGATCACATCTCTTATGTATTTAGGGATTATATTTTCAGTTATAAATATTGCAGTGCCCACACCTAATGGAATAGCAATTAATAATGAAGCTATTGATGTAAAAAGGGTTCCATATATAGCAGTGAATGCTCCATACTCATCTGTAACAGGATTCCACGCAGAGCTAAAAAGAAACCTCAATCCATATCTTGAAATTGATTCGGTTGATTCATAGTAAACAATTGCAAATATCGAAAAAAGTACGATTGCTACCATTGAAGCCATAGCAATAACAATATTTTTAAAGCCTATATCTACCAACTTCTCTGAAGTTGGTCTTCTTTTTAGCAAAAATTTTGATGTAGTTGCTTTGTCCACGCGCAAAAGCATTTACATTATGAATCTATATCTAATTTCAAATTTTTCACTAAGAGGACGTTAATGATTGGCTTTAAGTGTTGAAGGGTACATAATAAGTATTGAATACCCTTGAATGCTAGTTACTGTGGGGCTTAAATAAGTATTGCCATGGGGAGAATCGTTGGCATTGACTTGGGAACGACTAATTCCGTCGTAGCGGTGTTAGAGGCTGGTAGGCCAGTAGTGATTTCTAGTGCTGAGGGTGCCAGAACTACTCCATCAGTTGTTGGCTTTACTAAGGAATCTGAATTATTAGTGGGTCAATTAGCCAGAAGACAATTAGTTCTTAATCCAAAAAATACTTTCTCAAATTTAAAAAGATTTGTTGGTAGAGCATGGGATGAGCTTGAGGAGACAAGTCTCTCTGTTCCCTATAGCGTTCGCTCAAATGATCAGGGAAATGTTCGTATTACCTCTCCAGTGACAAAAAGAGAATATGCCCCAGAAGAATTGATTGGCAATATTATCAGGAAGTTAATAGATGACGCAGAAACCTATTTAGGAGAAAATGTTGAGTCTGCTGTTATTACTGTTCCCGCTTACTTCAACGATTCACAAAGACAAGCAACTCGAGATGCTGCAATTTTGGCTGGTATATCCGTTGAAAGGATTCTGAATGAGCCAACCTCAGCTGCTCTTGCATATGGATTTGATAAGAGTTCTTCTCGAAAAGTATTGGTCTTTGATTTAGGAGGTGGCACATTTGATGTTTCTTTAATGTCAATCTCAAATGGTGTTTTTGACGTAAAGGCAACTTCAGGAGATACACAATTAGGTGGTAATGATTTTGATCAAAGAATTGTTGATTGGCTCGCTGAAGATTTTTTAGAAAAAAATAAAATTGATCTAAGAAGAGATAGGCAATCTTTACAAAGACTATCTGAAGCTGCTGAAAAAGCTAAACAAGAACTTTCTGGTGTTCAAACCACGCCAATATCACTTCCTTTTATTTCTACTGGAAAAGATGGTCCTTTACATATAGAGACGACTCTTACGAGAAAAATCTACGAGAGTCTATGCAGTGATCTTTTAGATAGATTGTTTGACCCAGTTAATACTGTTATTGATGATTCAGGATGGAATCCTGAAGAAATTGATGAAGTAGTGCTTGTAGGAGGCAGTACTCGTATGCCAATGGTAAAGCAATTAGTTAAGACGTTAGTACCAAATCCACCTTGTCAATCTGTCAACCCTGATGAAGTAGTCGCTATTGGAGCTGCAATACAAGGCGGGATCCTTTCAGGTGAGTTAAGAGACCTACTGTTAAATGATGTCACTCCTCTTTCTTTAGGGCTTGAAACTGTCGGAGGTTTAATGAAAGTTTTAATTCCTCGTAATACTTCCATACCAGTTAGACAATCTGATGTTTTTAGTACATCGGCCTCCAACCAATCATCAGTAGAAATTCATATATGGCAAGGAGAGAGACAAATGGCCTCAGATAACAAATCATTAGGTAAATTCAGATTGTCTGGCATACCACCAGCCCCTAGAGGAGTGCCTCAAGTTCAGGTGGCATTTGATATCGATGCCAATGGTTTATTAGAAGTTAGTGCAACCGATAGAACTACTGGAAGGAAACAATCTGTAAGTGTTACGGGTGGTTCAAACCTGAATCAAAATGAAGTTAATAAATTGATTGAAGAGTCAAAAATAAAAGCATCTGAGGATAGAAAGAAGCGTGCTTCTATTGATCAAAAGAATAATGCTTTAACACTTGTCGCTCAAGCTGAAAGACGTTTAAGAGATGCATCCCTTGAATTAGGACCTTATGGAGCGGAAAGACAACAAAGATCAGTTGAAGTTGCAATGAGGGACGTTGAGGATTTGCTTGAAGATAATGATTTACAAGAACTTGAATACGCAGTTGGCGCTCTTCAAGAGGCATTATTTGGTTTGAATCGTCGATTATCAGCAGAAAGAAAAACAGAATCCAATCCAATACAAGGGATTAAAAATACTTTTGGATCTTTAAAGGACGAATTATTTTCCGATGATTACTGGGATGATGATCCTTGGGATTATTCTCAAAGAGGTCAAAATAGAAGTGGTGAAAATAATTATGGAAGAAGGGATATAGACCCTTGGGATAATGACTACTACCGTTGATCCTAACTATTGGTCTTTATTAGGAGTCTCACCAGAATGTGATTCAACTGAATTGAAATTAGCCTTTAGGAAAGAGGCTAGAAAATGGCACCCGGATTTAAATAAAAATGATGTTAATGCTGAAGAAAGATTCAAATTAATTAATGAAGCCTACGCAATTTTAAGTGACCCAAAAAAGAGAAAAGAATGGGAGAAATTAAATAATAAAAATCAAGATATCTTTGAAAATAGATTTCCAACTTATGAGGAATATTTGGATGTTGTATTGGGAATAAAAACAAATCTAAATAAGGATAATGGTGATTTTAATGATTCATATCCTGACCTTTCTGAGGATGAATATGAAGACTATGAAGAATCTAATTTCAATGAATATGTTCCTGCTACAAGTTATCCATCACCACCACCTACATTAATTTATGAAGACCAAGAATCAGTTGTAGAAATCACGCCAGATCAAGCTCTTTATGGTTCATCAGTTGAAATTCAGTTACAAGACGGGACTCTTGTTGAAGTCTTAACGCCTCCTTTTGCTGGCGATGGTTGGAGATTAAGAATAGAAGGTGCTGCAATTGGTTGCCGTGATCATTTTGTTCAATTAAAGGTTCAAACCGATGATGGGTTAAGAATTGATGGATTAAGAGTCATGTATCGTCTTGAGTTATTTCCTCATGATGCTTTGTTGGGATGTGCTGTTGATATCCCAACTCTAAATGGATCGGTAACCTTACAAGTTCCCCCTAATTCTTCTACAGGAAGGTTGTTAAGACTTAGAGGTCGTGGATTGAAGTATGAAGAATATCGAGGTGATCAAATTGTTGAGATAATTATTGTATTACCAGATAATCTAAGTGATTCTGAACTTGCATTATATCAACGTTTAAATGAATTATCCCTGGAAAGTTATTAGATGCATATTGTGTATTTATTTTATCTATTTATAATGTATTTGATTGTTTAATTCCTATGTTAGTTAATGTCCTTTTATATGATGCGGGGACTGAAAATGAGGGCATACATTCCCTTGAGCTTAAGGGTAAAACGGTAATCCTTATGTTCGAAGATAAGGACGATGCTGAGAGATATTGTGGCCTTTTAGAAGCCCAGGATTTTCCTACACCATCAGTTGAGCTTTTGACGAAAATCGATATTGAAGCTTTTTGTGTTGAAGCAGGTTATGAAGCTCGTTATGTCAAAAAAGGTTTTATTCCAAGTACTGATGAGGAACGCTTAATGATTTCTCCACCTCTTTCAAATTTAGAAGTAGGAAATTGGAAGGATCAGGATAAAATAGATGATAAGTTAACTTCTAATGATCAACTCGAAGATATAAAAAAAAGATTAGAAAATCTCTTATGAAAAATTTAAATAACAAGTTAAATAATAATAATTATCGAATATTAACAGAGCAGATTAATTTATCTTCATTAGATTTAGATACTAAATCGACTTATGAAATAGTCAATCTTTTTTCCGCCGCTGATAAAGAGCCCCAAAAGGCAGTTGAGAATGCTATTCCAGAGATAGTTAAAGCTATTGATGAAATTACTTTAAGACTAAAATCAAATGGAAGATTATTTTATATAGGCACTGGTACATCCGGAAGATTGGGAGTTCTTGATGCCTCTGAATGTCCTCCGACTTTCTGTACAGATCCAGATTTTATTCAAGGATTAATTGCTGGAGGTGACCCTTCACTAAAAAGAAGTTCTGAATCCCTGGAAGATTTATCTCAACCTGCTATTTTTGATCTTAAAGATAAAAAGTTTTCTAATAAAGATGTCTTAATTGGAATAACTGCAAGTGGCCGTACTCCTTATGTTCTTGCCGCATTAAATTATTCCAAAAGCATAAATGCACTATCAATTTCTATTTCATCTGTTCCCTTGCGCGATTCACCTATTTCAACTGATATTGATATAAGACTGATTACTGGACCAGAGATTCTTGCAGGTTCAACAAGATTAAAAGCCGGAACTGCAACAAAGATGGCTCTAAATATTATTTCTACATCTGTCATGATTAAATTAGGTAAGGTTTATGGAAATAGGATGATTGATTTATCAGTAACGAACGAAAAGTTATTAGAGAGAGCTCTCGGAATTTTATTAGACATTGGTTCAGTTGATAGGGAAGATGGTCTTGAATTATTAAAGAAAACAAATGGATCAGTAAAACTATCTTTATTAATTGCTTTGTCTGATATGGATGTTACTAATGCTAAGAAGATTCTTGATGACTCGCAAGGCAACTTAAGAACAGCACTAAGTAAAGTTTGTTGTGATTGAATTTCATTTAAATTTAAATTTAGACATACAGAATAATCATTCTGCATTTAATTTTAAAAGCAGTATTATAAAAATAAATTAATCTGAGCTATGTCCAAAGTCTTGATGAAAACAGATAAAGGCCAATTGAATATTGACCTATTTGATAATGATGCACCCAAAACTGTAGAAAATTTTTTGAAGCTAGTAAAAGAAGGTTTTTATGATGGCCTTTCTTTTCATAGGGTAATTAATGGCTTTATGGCTCAGGGCGGGTGTCCAAATACAAGAGAAGGATCAAAAGGGATTCCTGGCACAGGAGGACCTGGCTATTCAATTAATTGTGAAATCAATTCAAATAAACACGTTGCTGGATCTCTATCTATGGCGCACGCAGGAAAAAATACTGGCGGTAGTCAATTCTTTTTAGTTCATGCTCCCCAACCTCATTTGGATGGAGTGCATACAGTTTTTGGTAAAACAGATGACATGAAAATTCTTTTATCTATTACTAATGGTACTAAAATTAATAGCGTAAGTATTTTAAAATAGAAGCTTTTTTAAATTTTTAATTAGTATTTTAACTCCATTCAACATTACTTGTTTTATCTTTAAAATCCCAATCAAATAATGGAGAATTTTCAAAATTTGAGAGTTCACTCATTTTTTTCTCTTCAAATACTAAGTTTGAAGAAGGATGAAGAAGCCTTTCATAATTATCGGTTTTAATTATTCCAATTCTTTCCGTATTTTTCCAATTGCTTAGTTCTTTAAGAAGTGATTCAAGTAACCTTTTATCTATCATGTTACCTTCTAAATGAGTTTTAATGTCTCTGTGTCGAACATTCCAAATGAATAAGGGGTTTTTACATAGAGCTACCAACCTTTGGGAGTTTTGAATAGATATATTTAAAAAATGATTTTCTGACCATTTATTTGCCTTATCTTCAAAATGTTTTAATTCATTATTGTTGACTTTACCATCCCAGTAAACAACAATATTTTGTTTCTCATTACTCAATTTTGCCTTAATATTATTATCAAATAAGTGTCCAAGTTTTTCTCTTTTTACTTCCAAATAAGCAGCATTATGATCTCCTGGACAAATCACCAAAGGTACTCTTGATTCTACCTGTAATCCGTAGCCTCCAAGTCCTGCAATTTTTCTTGGATTATTTGTTAATAACTTAAGCCTTTTTATTCCTAAATCAGTCAATATTTGTGCACCTACTCCATAATTTCTTAGATCTGCAGGAAAACCCAACTTCTCATTAGCTTCAACAGTATCTAAACCCCCATCTTGCAAATTATAGGCTTTTAATTTGTTAACCAAACCTATTCCTCTGCCTTCTTGCCTTAGATATACAACAACTCCTTCTCCTTCTTCAGATATTCTTGATAAGGCAGCTTCTAATTGAGGTCTGCAATCGCATCTTAATGATCCAAATGCATCTCCAGTTAGGCACTCAGAATGCATACGGACCAAAACTGGCTCTTTTAAAAGTTCTGGATCTCCTTTTATTATTGCGACATGCTCTGATCCATCCAATTCATTCTTGTAACCAATAGCCTTGAAATCTCCAAATAGGCTTGGCAAGTTGGCTACTGCATGTCTATACACAAACCTTTCATTTTCAAGTCTGTAATGAATTAAATCTGCAATACTTATCAATTTTAAATTTCGTTCCTTTGCATATGTTTTTAATTCCGGCAGTCTTGCCATTGATCCATCTTGATTTTGGATTTCACAAATAACGCCTGCAGGAGATAGACCAGCTAACAAGGATAAATCTACTGCTGCTTCTGTATGTCCAGCTCTTTTTAATACCCCACCTATTTTTGCTCTTAAGGGAAAAATATGTCCCGGTCTTCTCAAGTCTATTGGTCTTGTTTGACTATTAAGAGCAACTTGAATTGTTTTAGCTCTATCTTCAGCCGATATGCCAGTTGATACACCAAATTCAGGACCTGCATCAATGCTTACCGTGAATGCTGTTTGGTTTGAATCGGTATTTCTGTCGACCATTAAAGGAAGATCTAACTGGTCTAATCGTTCCCCTTGCATCGCTAGACATATTAAACCTCTAGCTTCTGTTGCCATAAAATTTATTTGCTGAGGAGTCGCGAATTGAGCAGCACAGATTAAATCTCCCTCGTTTTCTCTTTTTTCATCATCAACTACAACAACACATTCACCGTTTCTAATGGCAGCAAGAGCATCCGCTATATCATCAAATTCAATTTCATAACAATCTTCTGATTTCAACTTATTCCTCATGTTTGTGGTGAAATGGTTCTTTGCTAATTATTCTCAAATGAATATCTCATCATTCTACGAAATAACCTTGATGTTATGGCAATTAGCACATCGAAAACTGGGAGGATCGCAATTATTGGAGCATCTGGGTATGGAGGACTTCAACTCGTTAAGTTAATTAATGAGCATCCAAACTTTGAAATATCAACTTTAAATGGAGAGCGATCAGTAGGTAAAAGCTGGAATGAAATAAATCCTTTTATGAAACTTTTGGTGGATAAAGATATAACAAAAAGCAATATTGATGAAATCTCTCAAGATTCAGATTATGCAATATTGAGTCTGCCTAACGGCTTATCATCAAAACTAACTCCTTTATTATTAGAAAAGGGTATTAAAGTACTTGATTTATCAGCTGATTATAGATTTAAATCATTAGATAAATGGAAAGAAGTATATTCTAAAGAGGCTGCAAAATATCAAAGATATGACTACGAATTATGTGAAGAGGCTATTTATGGCTTATCAGAGCAATTTAGTAGTGAAATTTCAAAGGCTAGATTAATTGCTTGTCCAGGTTGCTACCCAACATCATCTCTTAGTGTACTTATTCCATTCTTAAAACAAGGATTAATTGAAAGTGAAGGAATTATTATTGATGCAAAATCTGGTACGTCTGGCGGGGGTAGAAAACCAAGCGAACAACTCCTACTCTCTGAATGCGCTGAATCAATTAAGCCATATGGTGTCATTGGGCATAGACATACGGCAGAGATAGAAGGGATCGCTAGTCACTTTGCTGGTCATGAAGTTAATTTGCAATTTACACCTCATTTGGTGCCTATGGTTAGAGGTATTTTATCGACAGTTTATGCTCGTTTAAGAGATCCTGGATTAACAGCAGAAGACTGCAAAATTGTTATTGAAGCTTTTTATAATAATCAACCATTTATTGATATTTTGCCTGTGGGTGTTTATCCAGCTACTAAATGGGTTAAAAATACTAATAAAGTTATGATTTCAGTTGAAGTTGATAAACGTAATGGAAGAATAGTACTTATGAGTGTCATTGATAATCTTCTAAAAGGTCAAGCAGGGCAGGCTATTCAAAATTTAAATATTATGCACGGGCTTGAATCAGATATTGGTCTACCTAAGATTACTTATTACCCTTGAAGTTAGTTCTTATGTTCTTTGCTACTTTTGCTATCGCTAAAGGTAATATTATATGTTCCATTCTTTGAATTCTTTGTTTCAATGTCTCTTTACTATCATGTACTTTAATAGGGACTGCAGCTTGAATAATTATTGAGCCAGAATCAACTTCCTTTTGTACATAGTGAACCGTACAACCAGTAATAGTAACCCTCTTATCTATTGCTTGCTGTATTGCATCAACGCCTTTAAAAGAAGGTAATAGTGATGGATGTATATTAATTAGTCGGTATGTAAACTTATTAATTAATTCTTCTCCAACAATTCTCATCCATCCAGCCATAACGACTAGCTCTACTGATAAATCCTCCAGTTTTTTTAATACCAGCATGTCATGTTCTAATCTTGATTGACAATCTCTATGGTTAATAATTACATAAGGTATTTTGTATTTGATAGCCTTTTTTATTGCTAGGCAATCAGGATTATTGACAATTAATATAGAAATGTCTGCATTAAGTTGATTATTTTGAATTGATTTAATAATATACTCAAAATTAGAGCCATTACCAGAAGCAAGGACACCTAATCTTATCTTAGGCTCAAATATGGGGCTTTCTGGATCTAATGGGCTAATCAGGCTATGTTCATTTAAATTATAAGATATATTGCTCTCAATATAATTTTTATTATCTTGTTTCATCAAACTACGAATATGTAAAACTAAATATATTACCTTTAGAAGAAATTACAATATCTAAATATAAAGACATATTTAATAGTAATGAAAGTTAATTCAACATTTAGATCTCCCAAAGGTTAGATAAAAATAAATATCAAGCTTATTTACATTCCTATTTGTCAATTACTAAACATTCGCCATTTGAAAACCATTCTTGACTAATATAAATTAAATCAATTTGTTTAACGGTTCTCTTTTGAGAATACCTGCTAACAGAACTCATTAAGGAGTATTCTTATATCAATAATGGCAATAACTGACATCTTCCAGATGAATAACAACGATAAATGGTTAAGGTACTGCGAACTTTTATTTAGCGATGATTCATTAGGTTTTTGGCTAGATATAAGCAGAATGAATGTCGAGAAGAGTGATTTTGAAAAATTTAAGGACATTTATTCCAAAGCTTTTGATTCTTTAGAAAGTCTTGAGAATGGATCGATTGCTAATACTGATGAAAGCAGGCAAGTTGGTCATTACTGGCTTCGAAATCCGAAGATTGCTCCAACACAAGAAATTTCAGACTCTATCACCAATGAAATTCAAGATATAACAAAGTTTGGAGCATCAATATTAAATGGTGAAATAACTAACAGCGATGGAAAAAAATATACAGATGTTTTTTGGATAGGTATAGGTGGTAGTGGTTTAGGTCCCTTACTTATTAAAGAGTCATTTAAGAGAGAGTCAATTGGATTGAATCTACATTTTTTAGACAATGTAGACCCCGAGGGGATTTCCCATAAATTAAATTCCATTCTTCCTAATATTGAATCAACTTTGTTTGTAGTTGTTAGTAAATCAGGTGGCACTCCTGAACCTTTGATAGGAATGGAGCAAGCTATGAAGTTTGTTTTTGATAACAACCAGAAATGGTCATCTCGAGCGATAGCAATTACTACCAAAGGTAGTAAGTTAGATGCATTAGCTGCTAGCGAAAATTGGTTAAATATTTTTGATTTACCAGATTGGGTTGGTGGAAGGACAAGTATTACTGGTGCTGTTGGATTATTACCAGCCTCCCTAATTGGCGCTGACATTAACAAGTTTTTAGATGGAGCATCTCAAATGGATGCACTAACAAGAGAAAAAGACATTAAAAATAATCCAGCGGCACTTTTATCCTTGGCTTGGTACAAATCTGGTAATGGAAAAGGGTTAAGAGATATGGTAGTACTTCCCTATAGAGACAGATTAGAAGTTTTCAGTAGATATCTTCAACAACTTGTGATGGAATCCTTAGGTAAGAAGTTAGATAGAGATGGAAATCAAGTTAATCAAGGTATTGCGGTTTATGGAAATAAAGGTTCTACTGATCAGCATGCATATGTGCAGCAATTAAGAGATGGTATTGATAATTTCTTTGTTAATTTCATTGAGATTCTCCACGATCCAGCAGAGATAGTTGAAGTAAAAAATAAACGACCTGGAGATTATTTGTCAGGATTTTTTCAAGGAACTCGTGCAGCATTAACTGAAGGTGGGAGACAGAATTTGACAATCACATTTAAATCATTTGATGAGTCAAGCCTTGGGGCTTTAATTGCATTATTTGAGCGAGCAGTAAGTCTATATGCTGAATTGATCAATGTTAATGCTTACAATCAACCAGGAGTTGAAGCTGGAAAAAAAGCCGCTACAAAAATAATTAATCTACAAAAAGAAATTGAAGAACTTATGCAAGATGGAAAAGAAAGAACTTTAAGTCAGATTAATGATGAATTGTCTACTGACTCAACTGAGTCGATTTATTTAATTCTTAGAAAACTTTCAGAAAATTCTGATCATTACTCAATGAATGGTAATCAATCAAATCCAAATAAATTAATTATTTCGAAAAATTGATTTCTAAATAACTATATTCACTAATTTATTTGGAACAGCAATTATGCGTTTTGGTTCTTTACCATCTATCCATTTCTGAGCTGCCTCACTATTGATAGCTATATCCACTAATTCGTCTTTAGATAGATTTTTACTGGCATCGATTGATCCCCTAACTTTTCCATTGATTTGAATCATAAGTTTAAAAGTATCTTGTTCAATCGCACCTGCATCGAATTTTGGCCATGACTGAAGATGAATACTTTGAGTATTTCCGATTGTTTTCCAAAGCTCCTCTGCAATATGAGGAGAAAATGGAGAGCTTATTTTAACTAATATTGAAACAACATTAGTTAGAGTTTCATTGCTACAGCTGTAAACTATTGAACTTAAGCCATTCACAGCTTTCATAAGTTCAGATATTGCTGTATTAAATTGAAGGTTATCCAGATCATCAGTAATTTCTTTTATAGCAATATTAATTAGACGTAAAGCTTCATCATCTTTAGACTTTTCTTTTTCTATATTTAATCTTGAATTACTCTTTGTAAGCTCTAAAGTATTAATAACAAATTTCCAGAGTCTCTGTATAAATCTATATTGTCCTTCAACATCTGAGTCATCCCATTCTAAATCTTTTTCAGGAGGCGCTTTAAAAAGAATAAACATTCTAGCTGTGTCTGCACCATATTTATCTATGACTAATGATGGGTCTACACCGTTATATTTAGACTTTGACATCTTTTCATAGATAATTTCAATATCTTCTCCAGTAATTGGATCTTTGGGATCATTAATATCTTTAATTTCATCTTTTGAAAAATATTTATTAGTCTTTGGATTTTTAAAAGTTATAGCTTGAACCATACCCTGAGTTAAAAGTTTCTTAAAGGGTTCTTCGATATTTATTAATCCACAACTCTTTAGAGCCTTGGTTAAAAATCTAGAATAAAGTAAATGTAAAATTGCGTGCTCAATACCACCAACGTATTGTTTAACTGGGAGCCATTTATCTATTTCACTTTTTATAAATGGACTTTGATCATTCTTAGGGTTTATATATCTTAAAAAGTACCATGATGAACACATAAAAGTGTCCATTGTGTCAGTTTCTCTTTTTGCTTCATTTCCACATTTAGGACAACAGGTATTTATCCATTCTGTTTTTGTGGTTAAAGGTGACTTCCCTTTACCAGTTAATTTAATATCAATAGGTAGAGAAACAGGAAGATCCTCTTCTGGGACTCTTACTTGCCCACACTTCTTACAATTAATTATTGGTATCGGGCAGCCCCAATATCTTTGTCTAGATATAAGCCAATCCCTTAACTTATATGTAATTTTTGGTTTTGCCCAATTAGCTTTAGAGCCTAATTCAAGTATTTTTGTTTTTGCAATATCAGACTCAATTCCATTGAATCTATCTGAATTGATCATGATTCCCTTATCTAAATACTCAGCATTTAAATAACTCTCATCTTGATCATTATTGGGTCTTATGACATAATTAATTGGTAAAGCATATGATTTAGCAAACTTATAATCTCTACTATCATGAGCGGGAACACCCATTACAGCTCCAGTTCCATATTCCATAATCACATAATCGCCAATCCAAACAGGTATCTCCTTATTATTAGCAGGATTAATTGCATTTACTCCTAAATACATACCAAGTTTTTTTCTACTATCTGAATTACGTTCTTGATCACTTAACTTGTCCTGTGTATACCTAAACTCTATTAACTGATCAATATCTTTATCATTTATTAATTGATCAATTAATGGATGATTTGATGCTAAGACAAGATAACTTACTCCATAGACTGTATCAATTCTTGTAGTAAAAGCTGTTATTTTTTGGTCGTGATTTTTGATGTCAAATGTTATTTCAGCGCCGATTGATTTCCCAATCCAATTCTTTTGCATAAGCCTGACTCTTTCTGGCCAGTCTTTAAGCTTAACTAAATCCTTATTTAGATCTTCGGCAAAACTTGTAATCCTTAAAAACCACTGATTTAATTCCTTTTTCTCAACTATAGCTCCAGATCTCCAAGATTTACCTTCAGCATCTACTTGTTCATTTGCGAGAACAGTTTGATCAATTGGATCCCAATTAACTGTTGCTTTTTTTTGATAGGCAAGATTATTTTTATGTAATTGATTAAAAATATATTGAGTCCATTTATAATAATCCTCTTTGCAAGTAGTAACTTCTTTAGACCAATCTATTGATAATCCAAGTCGATCTAATTGATCTTTCATTTGTGAAATATTCTTATCTGTCCAGTTAGATGGACTTGTCTCTCTCTCTATTGCTGCATTTTCAGCCGGTAAACCGAAGGCGTCCCATCCCATTGGATGAAGGACGTTGTAACCTTGCATCCTTTTATATCTAGCAAGTACATCTGTAATGACATAATTCCTCACGTGCCCCATGTGTAAAGAACCGGAAGGGTATGGGAACATTGACAAAGCGTAAAAAGTATTGTCTTTGGATACCTCAGTATTTGTTCTATAGAGACCTTGATTAGCCCACTCTTTTTGCCAATAAGCTTCTATATCACGAGGCTCGTAACGCTGGTCAATAATCTCTGAAGTAGTATTATTCAAGGAAGATCTCCTTCAGTAGTTGATTTGCCAATCAGATAATGTTCTCATAAATTGATACCCAATATGCGAATAGTACTGAAATTACAACCAAGAAAGCTTTATTTTCTACGAACATAGTTAAACAAACTTTAAATCATGAAAAATAATTTCTCAAAATATCAAGGACTTGGTAACGACTTTATTATCTTTGATGCTCGTGGCAATAACTTGGATAATTTGTTTACTGAAAATAAAGAACATTTTATTGAACATCTATGTAATAGAAATTTTGGCATCGGAGCTGATGGAATAATTCTTGTATTAGGGTCCAAAAATAATTGTTTTGTGAGGATGAGGATATTTAATTCTGATGGTACTGAACCAGAAATGTGTGGAAACGGTATAAGATGCTTGATCGCTTTTTTAAATGACAATAATGAAATTAAAGATAAGTCTGAGATTCGAATCGAAACTAAAGCTGGTCTGATTATTACCTCTATTGATAGTAATGAAAATATCAAAGTAAATATGGGAGAACCTATCCTTTCTCCTGAAGAAATACCTACAAAATTGTTAATTAATAATTTAAAAGTTCCTAATGGAAAGATCACAATAAATGATCAAACTTTAAATGTTTATGCTGCTAGTATGGGGAATCCTCATATGATCGTATTTGTTGATAAAATTGAAAATATACCTTTTGAAAAGTGGGGTAGATACCTTGAAAAACACTCTACATTTCCCAATGATACTAATGTTCACTTTGTAGAATTAATTGATAAGTCAAATTTTAAAGTTAAAGTATGGGAGAGAGGATGTGGACCCACATTGGCTTGTGGAACTGGAGCTTGTGCATGTCTTGTGGTAACAGCTAAACTAGGTAAAACTTTAAATAAAGCTAATGTCTATTTACCTGGCGGAAAGTTAGAAATTGAATGGCCCAATCAAGCAGGTCCAGTTTTAATGCAGGGGCCTGCATTAAAAGTATTTAGTGGAGAGATAGATATTTAATCACTCTTCTATATGAAAAATATTTATCTCGATGCATCAGCGACTACTCCGCCACATATTGATGTTATTAATAAATTACAGGATATACAATCTGAATGCTGGGGGAATCCATCAAGTATTCATAAAGTTGGAGTTATTGCAAGAGATATTTTAGAAAGATCTAGATTGTCAATAGCTAATAAATTAAAAGCTTCATCTGACGACTTATATTTCACTTCTGGAGCAACGGAATCGAATTATCTTGCTCTTAAATCTGTATCTAAAAATCTTGATAAAGGAAGACTAGTTATAAGTAGCGTTGAACACCCTTCGATTAACTTAATAGCCAATCAATTGCGTAATGATGGCTGGGATATTAAATACTGGCCTGTAGATAATTATGGAATTATTGACTTAAATCTATTGGATGAAATGTTATCTCCTCCGACAAAAATTGTTTCGATAATCTGGGGGCAAAGTGAGATTGGATCCATTCAGCCCATAAATCTCATAGGAATGGAATGTAAAAAACGAAATATACTTTTTCATACTGATGCAACACAGGTCCTCCCTAGCGGTCTTTTTGATTGGAGTAATTTAAATGTTGATATGCTTAGTGCCTCTGCGCATAAACTTCAAGGGCCTAAAGGAATTGGATTATTAATGTTGCGAAATGGCGTTCGAGATTTATTAATGAATGATCCTACCTATGGGTTTAAGAATGGCTCTATAAGATCTGGTACTGAGTCAGTTCCGCTTATTGCAGGTTTTTCGACAGCAATTGACCTACTAAATGAATATATAGAAGTTAGTGCTAATGAAACTTTATTTCCTGAGAATAATGTTTCTAAAATGACTTCTATTTTAAAAAATAATCTAGTTAAGAATAAACAACTTACATTTACTGGTCATCCTAAAGAACGATTACCGAATAATCTCTCATTTCTCTGTCATACAAAATCAATGATTCCAATTAATGGTAGAGAAATTGTTCGTTTATTGTCACAACATGGCGTCTATATAAGCAGTGGTAGTGCTTGCTCATCATCTAGTCAAGGACCAAATCCCATACTGGTAGCAATTAATATTGACAAACCACTCCAAGAATCTGGATTAAGAATAACTATTGGTCCATGGATTTCAAATGATGATATTAATTCAGTTTCAAATATAATATATGAATTATTGCAATCTTTAGAACTCAAAAATCAATGATCATCAAATTATGAATATCCTACCCTCAGATCTTAGAGAAGCTGAAACAAATGTATTTGAATCAATTCAAAGTTATTTTTCAAGTAATTCAGAACAATCCTTTCTTTCTATCAACCTTAAATTCGAAGGATTACGAATCAATCCAATAATTATTCGTTTATCTAACAAACTAACTGAAATTAAATTCGATAATGTTTTATTATGGGCCGATGCTGGTGGAGCGGCTCTTGCTAAAAGAGATAACCCTGAATTGGCTAATAAGATTTTTACATTTAAGGAGTTTATTAATTCTACAGACTCGTTGAATTCTTTATTATTAGTCTGTTCTCCTCAACCATATGATATTGAGATGTTTGAGCAAGTATGTTCTCATACTAATTCAACGGTAATTATGGTTAACGGAAAGTTGGAAGATCCAATAGTAGGAATCGGAAGTGTCGGTAGGGAAATGAGAAAAAGATTTGCTGAAAAATGGAAGGTACTTTACTTTGTTCAACCATTATCAATGGGTGCATTATTGAAAAGATTTCCTAATGACTGGGAGCTTTTTAAATTAAACCCTGATGGATATTCTTTTGTTAAATCATTTGATAAGCGTCCTGATGATGAAACTATAATCCTAAACTTATAACTCTATGAGAAAAAAAAATTATTTATATATTGGGATAATTTTATTA
Source organism: Prochlorococcus sp. AG-402-G19 (assembly GCA_003279455.1). Classification (GTDB taxonomy): domain Bacteria; phylum Cyanobacteriota; class Cyanobacteriia; order PCC-6307; family Cyanobiaceae; genus Prochlorococcus_B. The sequence goes on along the minus strand of QCHU01000001.1, from coordinate 123,560 downwards.
TCAATAAATATATTTAACGATAATTTATTTGCATTATATTCATATTTAAGACAAAGAATTAATATTAATACTATAGGTCTTGAAAAGTTTAATATATGTCAGCCTTTACAAGATAAATTGGAGGAGTATACTTATAACTTTAGATCAAATATTAGCGTTAGTATTTTAGATGATTCTGGTGACTTCATTGCAGATATTAATGGTCAAACACCTAGGATTCCTGCCTCTAATCAGAAGATTCTTTCTAGTGCTTTCTCTTTAGATATCTTAGGACCTTATTATACTCTTGATACATCATTAAAACAAATAAATGCTGGAAGCATCTATATTGAAGCGTCTGGGGACCCTGATTTCGACAAAAGTCAGTTAGAAGATTTAATTAATGTTCTTAAAAATACTAATTATAATTTACGTGCAAAAACGCCAATAATCGTTAAAAAAAGCAATCCCAAAAATTGGTGGCCTTCAAGCTGGTCGTATGCCGATAGAGGCGAAGAATATGGGGCACCTATTACTAAATATTCAATAGCTAGTAATGCAAGTATGAATTCTTTAATTAATCCAATTGATAATTTTATTTATGAGCTAGAGACTGCTCTAAGAAAAAAGAATTTATCAAAAAAATATTTTGTAAAATCCGTTAACGAAAACTATCCTATTGATTATATTTCGACAATTAAAGTTATCAAGTCTGCTCCTTTATATATTTTACTAAACCTTGTTAATTCTGAGAGCCACAATTTTACTGCTGAAGTTATTTTCAGACATTCAGTAAGTGACTGGTCTCATGATTTCCCTAATCTAAAATACAATAATTGGATAAAAGATCAAAACTTTAATTCTAACAATTTTATCTTTGCAGATGCTAGTGGCTTATCGAGAAAGAATAGGGTAACCACTTATGGTTTGTCTCAATTTTTGAGAAGAATGAAATTTAATAGATTTTCTGACTATTATTTCTCATCATTTTCTATATTAGGTGTTAGGGGATCCTTAGCTAATGTGAAAGCTCCAGTAAAACTTAAGGGTAGAATTTTGGCTAAATCCGGGAGACTTAATAATGTTAGATCCGTTTCTGGTCTTATTTTAGGAAAAGGCAAATTTTTTAGTATTATAGTTAACAATATGGATAATTCGACAAAACATATAATGAATATATTATCAATAGTAGATAATACTGATAATTGTAATTAATTAGTATTTAGTGCCAATAGATCTTTGGCTATAAACTCAGGAACCATGTGACGAATCTCTCCACCAAATCTAGCGACTTCTTTAACTACAGAACTACTTAAAAAACTATGATGTGTTTCTGTCGCGAGAAAAATTGTTTCGTATTGATTATTTAAAGACCTGTTTGTATGAGCAACCTGTAGTTCATATTCAAAATCACTCATGGCTCTTAAGCCTCTTAAAATTAGATCAGCATTATGTTCACGAGCACAATCCACAGTTAGACCTTTAAAAGCTATTGTTCTACAACCTGTTATATCTCTGGTTGCATTTTTAATATGCTCTATTCTTCTCTCGCAAGAGAAAGTTGCCTTTTTCGAAGGATTTTCTAAAACCGCAATGAGAACTTCTCCAAATAAATCACTTCCTCTTTGAATTAGATCAAGGTGTCCAAACGTTAAAGGGTCGAAGCTACCAGGATAAAGTGCCTTCATGGTTTCTTAACTTTAAAAAAGTCCATTTCTTTCATAGAATCTCATATCTATAAACGTATCAAAGCGCATGACTCTTAATCAGGATGCCAAAAAAGTTCTTTTGCGCAAAATCCCTCATGGATTATTCATATGTGCAGTAAGAGAAGGAGATGAAATAAATGGTTTTACTGCTAGCTGGGTAACACAAGGATCATTTACGCCACCTTTAGTTGTAATGGCTGTTCGCGCTGATGGATCTAGTCATGGAATTATTCAAAGAACTAAGATGTTTTCTCTCAATGTTTTGAGAGAAGATCAAAAGGATCTAGCAGCTGTGTTCTTTAAGCCTCAAAAAGGATTAGGTGGACGATTTGAAGCTTGTAAATTCACTTATGGAGAGTTTGGTATGCCCTTAATCGAAGATGTAATAGGTGGAGTTGAATGTGAAGTTATTTCGGGTGTAGAACACGGCGACCATACAGTCTTTGTCGCTGAAGTAAAGAGTGCAGTATTGAATAAAGATGGATCTGCCTTAAATTTAGCGAGTACAGGGTGGAACTATGGCGGCTAATTTAACGAGATATGATCGGTGGAATTAACGCCGTTAATTAAGGACAAGTCAAGACTATCGAATTTTCTGAAGGATATACCAAACGATCCTGGTTGTTATTTGATGAAAGATCGTGAGGATAGATTGTTATATGTTGGTAAGTCAAAAAAGTTAAGAAATAGAGTTAGAAGTTATTTTCGAGCCAGTGATGAATTGAGTCCAAGAATATCATTAATGGTAAGGCAAGTTGTAGATATTGAGTTGATAGTTACTGATACCGAAAGTGAAGCCTTAACTCTAGAATCAAATTTAATAAAATCTAATCAACCCTATTTTAATGTTCTATTAAAAGATGATAAGAAATATCCATATATTTGTATAACCTGGGGTGATAAATATCCAAGAATTTTTTTAACTAGGAAAAGACGTGAAAGACAGAAAAAAGATAAATATTATGGTCCATACGTTGATGTTTATTTACTTAGACAGACCCTATTTAGTATAAAAAAACTATTTCCTCTTAGACAAAGAAGAATACCACTTTACAAAGATAGAACGTGTCTTAACTATTCAATTGGAAGATGTCCAGGCGTTTGTCAAGAAGAAATAAGTTCAGAAGATTATAAAAATACACTAAAACGAGTTGAAATGATATTTCAAGGGAGAACTGAAGAATTGAGACTATTATTAGAAAAACAGATGCATTCTTTCTCAGAGTCATTGAAGTTTGAAGAAGCTGGATCTGTCAGAGATCAGCTAAAAGGTATAGATAGATTGTATGAATCTCAAAAGATGATTATTCCTGATTCATCTGTATGCAGAGATATAATCGCATTGGCATCAGAAGAGAATATATCCTCTATTCAAATATTTCAAATGCGCTCAGGAAAATTAATTGGAAGACTTGGATATTTCTCAGATAATAATAATCTCAGTACTTCTCAAATACTTCAAAAAGTTGTAGAAAATCATTACTCAAATGTGGATCCGATTGAAATACCTTCAGAAATATTAGTTCAACATCAATTACAAAATACAGATATAATATCGGATTGGCTAAGTGAATTAAAAAAGCAAAAAGTTAATATAACAATCCCAAAAAGATCTAAGAAGGCGGAAATTATAAAATTAGTAGAAAAGAATGCAAATATGGAGTTGCAAAGAATTAGACAATCTCATGATAAAAATTTAATTGAGCTTGACGATTTAACCAATATACTTGAGTTGGTAAAAATTCCAAAAAGAATTGAATGTTATGATATTAGTCATATTCAAGGTAGTGATGCTGTCGCTTCTCAGGTAGTATTTATTGATGGTATTGCGGCTAGGCAACATTACAGAAAATATAAAATTAAAAGTTCAAATATAAAACTAGGACATAGTGACGATTTCGAATCAATGGCTGAAGTTATTACTAGAAGGTTTAAAAGATGGGCTCGTTATAAAAATGATGGAGGTGATATGAATAACCTATCAAGTAATGAATCTTGTGTTTTAGACAAGGATAATTTGAATGACTGGCCAGATTTAGTCGTGATAGATGGAGGTAAAGGGCAATTAAGTTCTGTATTAGAGGCTTTAGAAGAGTTGAATCTAGATCAAAATATAAATCTCATATCTTTAGCCAAGAAGAAAGAAGAGATATTTATTCCAAATGTTAAACAATCATTAGACACTGACCCTAATCAACCTGGAATGCTTTTGTTAAGAAGACTTAGAGATGAAGCTCATAGGTTCGCAATTACCTTTCACAGACAAAAAAGAAGTCAACGTATGAAACGCTCTCAATTAAATGAGATACCCGGATTGGGGCCACAAAGAATCAAATTATTATTGGAGCATTTTAGATCAATAGAGGCTATTCAAATGGCATCTCTTTCCGAACTTTCATCAGCACCAGGCTTAGGATCATCTACTGCTGGTGTTATTCGAAATTATTTTCACCCAAATGAAAATAAATAATCTATTGATAAATTATTAACGACAATGGGACAGTTAATCTTTATTATAGTAATGTATAGAGTGATATGAAGGTACGAAACATTTTATAGAATATGAATTTTTCACCAGAGACATATTTATGGTTTAAATCTTTTCATATTATCGGTGTAGTTGTTTGGTTCGCTGGCTTATTTTACTTAGTCAGATTATTTATTTATCATGTAGAAGTCCAGAATGAGAAAGAAGAAATAAGGGATGTATTTAATAAGCAATATACATTAATGGAAAAAAGACTAGCTAATATTATAACAACACCTGGCATGATTTTAGCTGTCATTATGGCATCTGGATTATTATATATGCAACCTGTATATCTTACACAAACATGGATGCAGATTAAATTATTGTTTGTCGCTTTTTTACTTATTTATCATTTTTATTGCTATAAAATTATGAACGAATTAACTAATAATCAATATAATTATAGTGGGCAGCAACTCCGTGCTTTGAATGAGTTGCCGACACTATTATTAGTAGTTGTTGTAATGCTTGTTGTATTTAAAAACCAGTTTCCAACTAGTGCAGCAAGTTGGTTGATATTTGGCTTAATTATCTTTATGGCTGCAAGTATACAGTTTTATGCTAAATGGAGAAGAAATAGGAAACAATTCACTTAGTTAGTATGTCTGATATTTATTCAACTGAATTAATTAACATAATTAAATCAATTACTAAGAATAGTTGTCCAAATTCTATCAACTTTCACATGCATTCAACATTTAGCGATGGAAGTTTGACTGCTAAACAAATCTATTACCAAGCAATTGAATTAAATATTGATCATTATGCAATTACAGATCATCATTCAGTTAATGCATATATTGAATTAAGCAAAATAAACGACTCTATATATAAAGATAGATCAAATTTTCCTAAACTTTGGACTGGTATAGAAATTACTTGTCTATTAAAGGGGTGTTTAGTTCATGTTTTAGGTCTTGGTTTTGATCATAATTCAAAATACTTATTACCTTATGTTGATCATAAGGCTGCTATTGGTAATGAATTATTAGCTTCGACAGTAGTAGATTCGATTCATAAAGCTAATGGAATTGCCGTTTTAGCTCATCCCGCTAGATATAAGCTTCCATTTGATCTCTTGATTAATGAAGCATCAAATCTTGGTTTTGATGCTGTTGAAACTTGGTATAACTATGAAAGAGCACATAATTGGATCCCATCAGAATTTGTATGCGATAAAATATTTGATTGCGCAAACTCTTATTCTTTATTATCAACTTGTGGTACCGATAGCCACGGACTATCTCTTCTAAGGCGTTAAATAATTTATAAATTATTATTAGAAGTATAGTTTTCAATTTTACTATCTATATCTGATAGTAATTTTTTTATAGATGATATTTCTTCATTACTAGCATTTGTCCAAAGTTTTCTGTTAGATGCTTCTAGTAATCTTTCAGCGATATCTCTTAAAGCCCATGGATTGTTATCACTAATAAAATTTTTCGTATTATTATTCATTAACCAACTATTCACTATAGATTGATAACACCAATTAGGAACTAAGTTTGTAGTTGCATCATAAGAGAATAAATAGTCAAGGCTAGCTGACATTTCAAAAGCTCCTTTATATCCATGTTCTTTAACCCCCTCTATCCATTTAGGGTTTAATAATCTGCTACGAACGACTTTATCAATTTCTTTTGAGAGTTTATGAATTCTTGGCCGTTGATACCTTGAATTATCTGCAAAATAGGCTTGAGGATTTGCTCCACTAGTTTTTTTAATCGCGGAAATTAATCCACCCTGAAATTGATAGTAATCATCTGAATCAAGTATGTCATGTTCTCTATTGTCCTGACTATGAAGTACTACTTTTACATTTGATAAATTACTTTCTAATCCATCTTTGTCTTTTATGATTTTACTTGAACCTTCATATCTCCATTTGCTCCATTCGATAAAAGCATCAGCGAGTTCTGATTGATTCTCCCAAGATCCACTATTGATTATTTCTTGTAATCCTGCTCCGTATGATCCGGGGGCAGATCCATATATTCTTGATTTTGTATTTCCATTTCTATATGACTCAGCAAGTGGATTATTAGAAGAGGATTCTTTTAAATTTCCAATAAGATTTTGACCTCTTCGAATCAATTCAATTATCTGTGGAAATGCATCCCTGAATAAACCAGAAATTCTTAATGTTACGTCTACTCTTGGTCTGTTCAATACACTGAGAGGAATGACCTCAACGTCAACTACTCTTCTTAAAGTACCGTCCCATATTGGCCTTAAACCCATGAGAGCAAAAAGCTGACAAATATCTTCTCCACCATTTCTCATTGTTGAAGTACCCCAAATTGAAATAGCAAGGTGTGAAAGGTGTTCACCATTTTCTTGTAGGTAAAGTTCCATTATTTGTTCAGCACTTCTTTTCCCTAAGTCCCAAGCTGTTTCAGTTGGTATTGCTCTTATATCAACCGAAAAGAAATTCTTGCCTGTGGGTAAAACTTCTAATTTCCCTCTTGTAGGAGCCCCAGAAGGACCGCTAGAAATTCTTTTACCGTCTAAAGCCTCGAGAAAATTTGTTTTTTCGTTAGCTGAACTATTTAATAGTTTGGGTAAAATATTATTTAATAAATGATTTATAAAAATATTAGGTTTTTCATGATCTATGTAATTTAAAATTTTACTCTCAAGTTTTATCTTCTTTTTTGATTTACTCTTGTAATTAAGTATTTTAAAACAATGAAACTCTATTATATATTTCCCGATGTCATTCAACCAGTCAACTACTTTACCGACTTTCCTTGCATTAATATCTGTATAGTCTTTAAATAAATCAATGTCATCTTGGTTTAAGTTTTTACTCTCTTCATCACTCCAAGGGTCAAACGTAAACCCTAAATCTTCTGCTAAACATTGCGTAAGACCTAGAGTTACTCCTGTTGGGACATTGCAAATAGCTAGTGTTAACTCTACTAATTTATCCATACTCTGATTCACTCCAAAAACATGAAGACCAGTTCTTATCTGTGAATTCTTAATTTCACATAAATAACTTTCTGCAGTATCTATTAGATCTTGTATAAGAAAATTATCTTTTCCCGCTTTTATTTTATTTGATTCAATTCCTGGCCATGAATTTTTAATTAAAAGATCTATTATCTTATTTTCTAGTATTTCATTTCTATTATCGTTAATTAATTTAGATTCATAATATTCATCAATTAAATTTTCAATTATTAGAAGGTCATTAAAACTACCGGCATGAGATAGTGGTGGGGTTAAATGATCTATAATGATTGCATGTGTTCTTCTTTTTGCTTGGGAGCCTTCTCCAGGATCATTTACAATAAATGGATATATATTTGGAATAGGAGGACAAAGAATAAATGGGAAACAATTATGACTTAAACCAACCCCTTTACCTGGTAACCATTCCAAACTTCCATGTTTACCCAGATGTACAATTGCATTTGCTTTAAATGTGTTATTTAGCCAACAATATTGTGCAATATATTTATGTGTAGGAGGCAAGTCGGGCGAGTGTAAATCAGATAAATTATCGCTCTCATAACCCCTATTTGACTGAATTAAAATTGTTATATTTCCAAAGTTTATTCCATTTATAGGAAATCCAGACTTTTCTAATTGAAAAGAATCAAGTGGGTCTCCCCATCGATTTGATATCTTTTCTTTAACGTTAGATTCGAGTTCTTTCCAAAAAATTAAATAATCTTGAATATTTAAATATGATTGAGGATCATTTGAGATTGTCTCTTCAGAATTAGTCCTATGACTTAATATAAGGTTAATTAATTCTTTACTATTATGAGGAATTTCTTTATTTCCTAGATTATATCCCTCGTATTTAAGCCAGTTTAAAATATTTAATAGGCTTTCGGGTGTATCTAAACCCACTCCATTTGCAATTCTTGAGTCTTTTACTGGGTAGTTTGCTATCACGATAGCTATCTTTTTATTTGAATTATTTGTTTGTTGTAGATAAGTAAGATTTTTTATATATTTGATGCACCATTCAATATGTTTTTCATATGGTTCTGTTTTATATACAGCAATTGATAATTCATTATCTGTATAGGTAAGGTTTTTAAATGCAATTGGAATTGTACAGATTCGACCATCAACTTCTGGTAAAACAACTTGAATTGATAAGTCAATGGGGTTAAGACCTACTGTAGATTCTCTCCACTCAGTTATAGATGAGCTAGATATTAGTAGTTGATATACAGGTATATCTAATCTATCCCACAAGTTTTTCTTCATATCATCATGTTTATATTCAACTGATGAAAATGAGGTTGTAGTTATTATTGCTTTTATGTTCTCTTTTTCTAATAAATTTAGGATTTGATTTTCTATGTTTTTAGATTTAAAACTTGTAATCCATATTATTTTGGCATTTAAGTTGTATTTATTAGATATATCAATTATTTTATCAGCTAACTCTGTATTACCCGATTGTAAAAGTGATTTATAGAGAAATACGGCAATAGATGGATTATCATTATTTTTCCATTTCCATTTTATTAACTCATCATGATATTCAATTAAATCTGAATTTAAATTAATTTCTTCAACATCAATTATTTTCTCTAAGGTTTGAAGCATATAATTATAGTTTTTTATACCTCCTTGATTTAAAAGTGTTTGAATTAAATCAACTTTCTCTTGATTTATGCTACTAATTTCTTGAACATCATTTGCTGTACTTTCAATTCCTGAGACAACTATCAGATGTCTATTTGGTTTCTCTAATTGCCATAAACCTAATTGTTCAAATCCATAAGACCAGTATGATCTTGACCCTAAAAACCTAACAAGAATAATTTCAGCTGTATTACATGTATTAGTTACATAATGATCAATTGATGCATTTGAAGATAAATAAGGTATTGGTAATGCTCTTATTTTATTTTTCCACTTATTATTGTCAGGTAGCTTTAATACTGTAGATAAACAGCTTATATCAGATGTAGCGCTAGTTAGGAAGATAACTGGAGCTGATGGCTGTTCGATAAATGTATTTTCTTCTTGAGGTTCATTCCCTGGAAGTGTGGAAATTCTATGCATTCATTTATTATGTGTAATAAGAGCAGTAAAAACTGAAATGCTGATTGTTTTCATCCTAGCTGGAACTAATAATGCATAATTTTCTTCCATTCGCTTGGTTTGAAGGGCAATGTATCCCATTTAATGAGGCGAAGCTTTCCATAGCTACTCATGCACTTCATTATGGAACTGCAGCTTTTGGAGGAATGCGGGCTATTCCTGATCCAAATAATAGTAAATCATTTTTATTATTTAGAGCAGACAAACACGCAAAAAGATTATGTCAAAGTGCTAGATTTTTGATGACTGATTTAGATGAGGATTTTGTATTAAAGTCTCTTGAAACATTTCTTGTTAAAAACAAACCGACTCAACCTGTATACATTAGACCATTTGTATATACTAGTGACTTAGGAATTGCACCAAGGTTACATAATATAGAAACTAATTTTTTTATGTATGGAATAGAACTAGGTGATTATCTATCACCTGATGGTGTTACTTGTCGCGTTAGTAGCTGGACTCGTCAGCAAGATAACTCACTTCCATTAAGAGGTAAAATTAGTGGAGCTTATATCACTAGCTCCTTAGCCAAAACTGAGGCAGTAAAAAGTGGATTTGATGAAGCACTATTATTAAATAGTCAAGGAAAGATAAGTGAAGCCAGTGGTATGAACATTTTCATAGTACGTAATGGTCAATTAATTACACCTGGTGTTGATCAAGATATTCTTGAAGGTATAACTCGTTCAAGTGTTATAGAACTGGCAAAAAAAGATGGTTTAACAGTTATTGAAAGACCAGTAGACAAAACAGAATTGTTTATATCTGATGAAGTATTCCTTACAGGAACGGCGGCAAAAATTACCCCTATAAAAATGATTGAAACTACATCAATGAGCAAAGATATGCCAATAATGAATTCATTAAGAACGAAGTTGACTAAAATTACAGAAGGTTTAGTTCCTGAATATGAAGATTGGGTTAAACGTGTACATATAGATTAAAATAAGATTATATAACTTATTTAAATTGATGATTTTCATTTTTATAAGTTAAATATATAATTTATGACTGATTTTTTAGGTTACCTCAACTCTGAAAAGAGACCGATATTAGTATTTGATGGAGCTACCGGCACGTCTCTGCAAGATCAACAACTTAATGCAGATGACTATGGCGGAGCTTCATTAGAAGGTTGTAATGAAAACCTTGTATTGACATCAGTCTCCAGCGTAGAAAAAGTACATGAATCATTTTTAAATGCAGGTTGTGATGTAATCGAAACAAATACATTTGGTGCTACTTCAATTGTTCTAGATGAATATGGGATTGGTAATAAAGCTTATGAGATCAATTTAAAAGCAGCACAAATAGCAAGGAATGTTGCAAATAAATATCAATCAGAGGAAAAACCACGATTTGTAGCTGGATCTATTGGACCAACAACCAAGCTACCAACCCTAGGTCATATCAGTTTTGATGAGCTAAAAAATTCTTATCTTGAGCAAGCTAAAGCACTAATTGAAGGTGGAATTGATCTTTTTATTATTGAAACTTGCCAAGATGTCCTTCAAATCAAGGCTGCACTGCAAAGCGTAAATGAAGCTATTGGTTCTGGAAAGAGAATTCCATTAATGGTGTCGGTAACCATGGAAACCACCGGCCAGATGCTTATTGGTAGTGATATTTCTTCTATTACAACAATACTGGAGCCATTTAATATTGATATTTTGGGCCTTAATTGTGCAACTGGACCGGAAGAAATGAAAGATCATATTAAATATTTATCGCAACATTCACCATTTCATATAAGTTGTATACCAAATGCAGGACTTCCAGAGAATGTAGGTGGCAAGGCTCATTATCGATTAACTCCAATGGAACTTAAGTTCCAACTTAGTCATTTTATTAATGATTTAGGAGTTCAGTTGATTGGAGGTTGTTGTGGAACTAGACCGGAACATATTAAGCAACTTTCAGATTTATCTAAAGAGCTTTTATCTTCTGAGCAAAGATTGGATACTCTTTCAAAAGAAAGATCTATAATCCCAGCTGCATCATCAATATATGAGTCTATTCCGTATGTGCAAGATAACTCTTTCTTGATCGTAGGTGAGAGATTAAATGCTAGTGGATCTAAAAAAGTAAGAGAACTCCTAAACGATGAGGATTGGGACGGTCTTGTTGGAATTGCAAAATCTCAACTGAAGGAAAATGCTCATGTTTTAGATGTAAATGTAGATTTTGTTGGAAGAAATGGGATCGAAGATATGTCTATGTTAGTCAAAAGACTTGTTAATAATATTAATTTGCCTTTAATGCTTGATTCAACAGATTATGAAAAAATGGAGAGTGGGCTAAAACATGCTGGCGGAAAATGTATTCTAAATTCTACTAATTATGAGGATGGACCAGATAGATTCTATAAAGTAATTGATCTTGCTAAACGATACGGGTCAGCTGTCGTAATAGGAACAATTGACGAAGATGGAATGGCTAGATCTGCTGAAAAAAAAGCAGAAATAGCTACAAGAGCTTATAAGGATGCGACTTTATCTGGCTTAAAACCTTATGAACTTTTTTATGATCCTCTAGCATTACCTATCTCAACAGGATTAGAAGAAGATAGAAAGAATGGTTTAGAAACTATCAATGCAATTAAGTTAATAAAAAAGCAACATCCAGAAGTTCATTTAATCCTTGGAATTTCAAATGTAAGTTTTGGTTTATCTTCTAGTGCAAGAATAGTTCTTAATTCAATATTCCTTAATGAAGCAATTAAGGTCGGTCTTGATTCTGCAATTGTTTCTCCTTCCAAGATTTTACCTTTAAATAAAATAAGTGAAGATGAGATAAAGATTTGTATGGATCTTATTTATGATAAAAGAATATTTGAAAATAAAGTATGTATCTATGATCCTTTAACAACCTTAACTAGTTATTTCGATGATTCAAAGAAACTTCTAAATAAAAGTTCAAATAATGATGATATTAACTTACCAATAGAAGAAAAATTAAAGAATCATATTATTGATGGTGAAAAAACTAATTTACACTCAAATCTAGATCTCGCATTAAAGAAATATAAACCTCTGGTGATAATTAATGAATATTTATTAGATGGGATGAAAGTTGTTGGTGAATTATTTGGGTCGGGTCAAATGCAATTACCATTTGTTCTCCAATCTGCAGAAACAATGAAATTTGCGGTTTCATATTTAGAGGAATATATGGATAAATCTGAGGTTAATCAATCTAAAGGTAAATTTATTATCGCAACAGTTAAGGGTGATGTTCACGATATTGGTAAAAATCTAGTAGATATAATCTTATCAAATAACGGTTATGAAGTTATTAATTTAGGAATTAAGCAAGAAGTCAATTCAATTATAAATGCTCAGAAAGAGCATAACGCAGACTGTATTGCCATGAGTGGTCTACTTGTCAAATCAACTGCATTTATGAAAGATAATCTTAAAGCATTAAATGAAGAAGAGATATCTGTACCTATTATTCTAGGTGGTGCAGCACTCACTCCAAAATTTGTTAATCAAGATTGCGCAAGTGTTTATAAAGGAAAAGTTATTTACGGTAAAGATGCTTTTACAGATTTGAAATTTATGGATTCATATATGAAAGCAAAGGAATCAAATAACTGGGATAATATATTAGGCTTCAAAGAAGGTGCTCCTGAGGGTATTACAATTGGTAATTATAAAAATACAAATACTCATCAAGAAATTAATATCAACAAAATCAAAGAAAAGTCTATTGAAGATACCTCAAGATCAAAAGATATATCTCAATTAGATCCTATTAAACCTCCATTTATAGGCCCAAAGTTTTTATTAGAAAAAGATATAGACATTACTAAGGTTTATAAATTCTTAGATCGTAATGCTTTATTTGCAGGCCAATGGCAAATGAAACGGTCCAAACAAATGTCTGCCTCAGATTATAAGGACTTTTTATTAAAGAAGGCCGAACCTCAGTTAGATTACTGGATGAATAAAATAATAAGTGAAAAGCTTATTAATCCATCATTAGTGTATGGATATTTTCCTTGTGGTAGAGTTGGTAATAATTTAAAAGTATTTGATAAAGATCATAAAAGTCTCTTAGGCCAATTTCTATTACCTAGGCAAAGATCTGGAAAAAGATTTTGTATTGCTGATTTTTATAATGATTTAAGTAATAATAAACCCACAGATTATTTGCCAATGCAGGCTGTAACAATGGGAGAATCAGCTAGTAAATATTCCCATAAATTATTTAGTCAAGATTCATATTCAGATTATCTTTTTTTTCATGGATTGACTGTCCAGCTGGCAGAAGCACTTGCTGAATATATTCATTCTATTATTAGGATTGAATGTGGATTTAGAGTTAATGAACCCGACAATATTAAAGATATTTTAGATGTTAAGTATCGCGGTTGTCGTTATTCTTTTGGTTATCCAGCCTGCCCTGAAGTTTCAGACTCAAGAAAACAGTTGCTATGGCTAGATGCTAAAAAAATTAACATCACAATGGATGAAAGTGAGCAACTTCATCCAGAACAAAGTACAACAGCTATTGTTGCATTACATCCTGTAGCTAAATACTTTGGGATCTAAATATCTTCTCTTATTTATAAATTATTATACAGAAAATTAGCTACTCATTTCATCGATGGTTTCTAATACTTCCAATTGAAACTCTGCCATTGATACTGAATCACTTAAATCAATTCCTTCTCCAGCAGCATTTTGAGTTAATTCCTGAAAGTGAAAAGCACCTTCACCAGTTGCCAAAAATTCCATGGCAGACGTTTCCCCGCTCTCGCGAAACGCATCGCATAGAGCCATAAAAGCTTCGTCTTCAGAAAAGTCCCAATCCATCGAGGACACATTACTGAAAGAGGTTTTACCTCTTTCCCCCCTGCTTTCGTCAACCTTATTTGCCAATAAACTCAAACTATTTTGCAAATTGATAAATTTCAATTTTCTATTTTTGCGCAAAAACCATTCCCGTACAAAGGATCTTGGGATTATGCTCATTTGATTACCAAATCAATACTTAGGACTTTTTTCTTTTTTATTTTTGTAAATCTGATTTTATGAATTTTTTTACACTAATTTTTTAAAAGTTCTTATAAGCAATAAATCGGCCTGTAGATGCCCATAAATCGTCTCTAGAGCACCAAACCAATTAACGAGATTCAATCCTCTATTCACGCTTTGGACGGCTTGATAGCCATAAATTAGCTGTTTTAAAGAAACTTGGTGTTGTTTTTTAATTATTTGATGTTAATTATAAGTGCATAGTTACTAAGATTTTTTTTCAATATTTATATTTTTGAATATTAATAATATAATTGTATAACATTTTTTATAAAGGATATTTGAGGTGAAGAGCCAAATTATATGGACCAAAGCTCTTCAGATTAGTAGAAAAGCTGTAGATTCTGGGGCTTTAATTCCTCTGGATACCAAAAAATATAAAACGAATAAGTTATGTTGTGATTATGAACTTCGTTTTCTTTTAAGCCCTATTCCCAAGTATTTAGTTGAATATGGTCCTAAAAGCAACCCATTTATTCCTTGGGATTCTAGGCTTGAAATACAATCTATAAACAATAAACACACATTAATATTAAATAAATATCCAGTACAACTCGGACATATGTTGTTGATAACAAATGAATGGAAACCGCAAAATGGATGGCTTAATAATGATGATTTCGATGCTATAAAAAATGTAGATAATGATACTACTGGTTTGTGGTTCTTTAATAGCAGTAAGGAAGCTGGCGCGAGTCAACCTCATCGACATTTTCAATTGTTACCAAGACATCATTATGAGAGTATTTGTCCTAGATATGATTGGTTTTGTTCATTATTAAATAATAACGATAATACTAAATCTCTAATTTCTCATTGTATTTCCATTAAACAAAGGAATTACAACATAGACACTAATACAAATGATTTATATAATTCTTATAAATCTATGATTCATGAGATGAATTTAGGTGATATAGATTTAGATAGTAAACCTTTAAAACCGTATAATTTGATTATAACTTCTGAGTGGATAGCGCTAATAACCCGTAAAACAGATAAGTCGTATGGATTTAGTATAAATGCTCTAGGTTTTGCTGGATATTTTCTAGGAACAAAAAAATCTGATGTAGATGTCCTAATTAAATTTGGTGCAGAACAAATATTGAAGGATGTTATTGACTAACTTGATCAGAGTTATTTAGCTTTCTATACTTGTACTATTTGAATTCATTTGTTCCTCGAGTTTTGATATGGATGCAGTAATAGCTGCAAGTTTTCTTTCATACGATTCTTTAACAGAAACTAGAAAATTTAATTTCCTAGCTTGAAATATTTTTTTTCTTTTACTCCAATCCTGGGAGGATGTGCAGAATTTCATCTAAATAATTCAATTTTTGAGAATATTACTTTAAAATGTTGATCGATGTGGGTCTTTCCTAGTTTTTAAATAATATCTCCAAATTTATATGCATTTCATAATTATTTAATTATATAAATTCAAAGCTAAAGGTGTGTTGAAAATAAAAAGACCATTAATATGTAAATAGTTTTAAGGATATTGTGACGGAAGGTGAAAAAAAGGATATTAAGAGAATTTCAATTGATTTGCCAATTGATCTAATAGACGGCGTCGATCGCCTTCGTAAAGAGTGGGGGTTTAGGAGAAGAGGACAAGTTTTCGAGAGACTATTACAAGTTATTTTACCAAAAGATTTTGATGAAGAAATAATTGAAAACCAACAATTAGATTTAACTCATAATACTAATCATGACTCTATAAGCGTTCAACGTGGAATTGAAAATAGTACAAAGGAAGAAAAAGCACTAGTCATAGTAGGAAACAAAAATATTGAAATAAAAAATGTATCTGTAAATGATTTCAAAACTAATAATTCAAAAACCAATCAAAAGGAAACTGTATCTACAGGTATTGAATTACCAGGTTTTATTAGAAAACAGACGACAAACTTAAAAAGAAGTTTGAGTAGAGATAAAACGTTTAAAAATATGGAAGATACTTCAATTACCACTATAAATATCGATGATTTAGTAAAAGCAAAAGACGCTGCAGAAAAACATTGGATATATCTTTATGGGCAAAAGCCGACTGAAAGTGTTATTGAGGCATCAATGATTTGGTTTGCAAGAGATATCTGGCCCAATGTAGATGGTACAGAAAACATTCCTTTTACCTTGAATGCTGCATGTAAAATGCTTAATTCATATTGTCCTGAATGGAAAATTGATTCAGTAACTTTTGATGATGTTGTTATTTTGGCGGGTGCTCTCGAAGACCCCTTTTCTACTAAAAACTTAAGAAATAGAATTCCCACTCTTATTCGTAGGTTCGTGAATAAATTCAAACGTAGTCAAAATGTGACTTCGTTCCAGACACTTGAGTCAACTATGACTGTTCATGGTGCTTTGAAGTTATTGGGTTTACCAACAAAGGCCGGATCATCTCTAACTCTTTCATTCATTCGAGACGCTTATAAAGAAAAAGCTCTTTCCAATCACCCTGATGCTGGAGGCTCAAACGAAAATATGAGAAAATTAAACGAGGCCTATCAGTTACTCAAAGATTTATATAAAAATTAGGTTCTCGACCATCTCGGTTGAGTCTTATGACTGGTCTATTGATGCGTCTTATGCGAGACATTCTAGATCTAATCTTATAATCTTTTATTAACTTATCCAGTTTCAAGGCATTTAAATTGAACGAGTCGTTTGTTTGATTTTGATTTGTATAAAAACAAATAAAAGGTATGGGACATCATTTAGTGCGATTTAAAATGAATGAAAATTACGGGTTTTTACTAAGAGCTTTTCAGTGAATCTTTGTCTTTGTGCTGCATTTGTCTATCTATGTCCATAATTTGTCCAATCACATTTTCCGGAGCACATACCATTGGAGTAACTTGCTTTCGCGCTTTGCATAACTGCTTTATAGACAGTTATGCAAAGCGTAGTTAGTAAATTTCTAAAGAATTTCATATGTTCGGAGTTGTATTTCAAGTATTCAGAGAATGTAGTCGAACATTAGTACAGCCATTTCTCGTTAATCTTTTACGAGACTCTTTATGAGTCCAATATTAATTCTCTTGTTAGACTTGTAAGACCACTGTTCCCGTGTTTTTAGTTTGTTAACTTCTTGTCGTCATATGTTTTAAACGTTTCTGAGCTATAAATTATTTTTTAATCAAATAAATGATTGCCTGATAACGAAATGATTCTCAGAGAACTTCTTATAGCTTTTACTTGAGTCTTGCTGGTCTCTAAATAGTCTCTTCTTTGGACTATTTTTTAGACAAATAATAGACTAATGAGACTAGCTTCTGAGTTCCGCTTTTATTTTTTCTTTAAGGGCTTTCCTTATTTTTTCGTGTATTGGATTTATATCTTCTTCTACTAGTGTTTTCTTTGGATCTCTATATTTTATTCTAAAAGCCTGGCTAACTGAATCCTCTGGAATAGAAGATCCTTCGTAGCGGTCTATCAATTCCACTTTCTCTAAAAGTGGTCTTCCAGATTTTTTTATTAGGTTGATTATTTCTAATGAACTATATTTTTTTGAATGAATAAGTGCAATGTCCCTTTCCATGTATGGGACAGTGGGGTAATCCTTATAAATTCTTGTCCAATTAGTTTTTCTTGTAGCTGCTTTAATTAAAGAATCAAAGTCCAGGTTAAATAAGTAAGTTTCATTAATTAGATCATATTTCTCAGAAAGAATAGGGTGTATTTGTCCAAAGTATCCGATACTTTTTCCTTCAACAAACAATTCAGAAGTTCGACCCGGATGCATGAAATCTTTGTCGGTAAGTTGCTTATCAACAGTTTCAATTCCTATAACCTCAAGAGATTGTTTTAGTTTTCCTCTTGCTTCAAAATAATCTAACGCTATTTGTTTTGATGCTTTTCCCCACTTGCTAACTCGCTTATTGCCAGTTAATGAGCCTGCCAATAAATTTGTTTCAACAAAGCTTTCGTTATCTTTTTTGTATATCTTTGCTATTTCAAAAATCCAACAAGCTTCAGACCCAAATGATACATTCCTCTGAAGAATTTTAAGATGTTCATCCCATACATTTGTTCTTAATCTACTTGTCTCTGATAGTAATGGATTTTTGATTATTACAGGACTTTCATCAGTATTATCAGGACCAACAAGTGATGAAGAAACTACCTCTTGAAAACCATTATTGATAAAGGAATTTCGTAATCGTCTTTCGACCAAATTGGCAGGTGTTAGTACTCCTGGCTCAAGAGGATTAGGCATATTTGAATCAAAATTATCATATCCAATTAATCTTGCTATCTCTTCTATTAAATCTATCTCTCTTATTAAATCAGATGATCTGTAGGGAGGAATTTCTATATTCCAACCATCAGAATTTGAAGTAAGTAGGCAACCAAGTTTTTTTAGTAGAGGTTCAACATCATCCTTATTAAGATGACGCAGTGTATTAGAAGATATATGAATTTTACTATTATCTTTGAGACTCAATTTACCTAGAATACTGTTTATTTTCTTCATTCTAAGATTGACCCTAATATCTCTTTTAATAAATTTATTATTAACATAACTAGATTTAATATTACCTCCTAATTCTAACGAGATAAGTTCACTAGCTCTTTTTGAGACTGCTATTGTCATGTTAGCTGATATACCCTTTTCGTACCTACTACTTGCATCTGTTCTAAGCCCTATCTCTCTGCTACTATTTCTAATTGATGTAGGAGTAAAAACAGCTGCTTCCAGCCAAATTCTTTTAGTTTTAGAGCTTACGGAACTATTATTTCCACCGATAACGCCAGCTATTGCAATTGGAAAATCATCGCATGTAATTACCTTTATATTTTCATTTAATTTATATTCTTTTTTGTCGAGTGCCACAAATGTTTCGCCTGATTTGCCATTTCTAATACCAAAATCATTTGGCATAACTTTTCTACCAATTATGTTATCTAATAGATCTGCATCAAAGGCATGTAGAGGCTGGCCTTGTTCAAGCATTAAATAATTAGTTATGTCTACAACTGGGTTTATACAATTTTGACTTAATGAACTTAATTTATTAAAAATAGATTTATTTGTCTTTCCAGTATTGTCTATATTATCTATAAATGTGAGTGAGTAAATACAGTCTATTCCGATCGTTTCTTTGTCAATTATATTTGGTTCAAACTTTTCAAAGTCATTATTGAAATTTAAAGTTGGTAATGTTAATTTTGAATTTGTTATTATTGATATTTCTCTTGCTATCCCAACCATCGACATACCATCAGGTCTGTTAGCAGTAATAGCTAATTCAATTACTGTGTCATTCAAACCAAGATAATCGACAGCATTTGAACCAATTGGAGGGATAGTTGTTTCATTCTCTTCAAGAATTTCTATACCTTCATTACTAGTTTCAATCCCTAATTCATTCAATGAACAAATCATGCCTTCACTTTCTACGCCTCTTAAACTAGAAAGTTTTATGTTTAATGACTTTGAAGATAAATAAGCTCCAACCTTCGCTACAAGGACATGATATCCGGCTTTTACATTTGGTGCTCCACAAACAATACTTAGCTTTTTGGGTAAACCAACATCTACAGAACAGACTTTGAGTTTATCGGCATTTGGATGTGGTTTTATTTCATCAACAAAACCAATAACAACATTCTTAGCTTGCTCTGATAAATCTTCTAATGATTCAACTTCAAAACCAGTCATCGAAAGCTTTTCAGCCAATTCATCAATATCATTCTTAAATTCGACAAGATCTTTTAGCCAGGAAACTGATACCTTCATGATTTGCTCTGACAGGAGTTAAACATAGGTGCTCAAATGAATTTATAAAAAAGGGTGCTTAGCCTAGTAAGATTGTACTTTGTTCCCTAGACTCACAAAAGCTGAGCTAAGATCATATGGCTAAAAAAGGTACCAGAATAGTGGTTACTTTAGAATGTACTGAGTCTAGATCGGTACCTAGCTCAGAAAAGCGTTCAGCAGGAGTATCTAGATACACCACAGAAAAAAATCGTAGAAACACTACTGAGAGACTAGAACTTAAAAAATTCTGTCCTGAATTAAATAAGATGACTATCCATAGAGAAATCAAATAATCATTTCCTTTTATACACTTTCTAAAAATGACTAATTCACTATTTAAACAAAAACTCTCTCCTATAAAACCTGGTGATCCTATTGACTATAAGGACGTAGAATTATTAAAGAAATTTATTACAGATAGAGGTAAAATTTTACCTAGAAGGCTTACAGGATTAACAGCTAAGCAACAAAGAGATTTAACTACAGCAGTTAAAAGAGCAAGAATTATTGCCTTGCTCCCCTTTGTTAATCCAGAAGGATAGGATAATATTCTATTAAAAATAGAATGTGCAATAAAAAATTAAATAATGAAGTTAAAGATATAATTTCTAGATTTAAACAAACAAATAATATTAATCCATTTGTTAAAGACCTTACACATCTAAAGACTTATTCAATTGATGATTCACAGACTTTTGAAATAGATGATGCTATTTCCTTAGAAAGAAAACCTTGTCAGTACAAGATATGGATTCATATTGCCTCCCCAACTTCTTATTTTGAATATCAATCAGCTATTGATAAGAATGCAAGAAAGCTAATTTCAACTGTATATTTATCAACTAATACTTACTACATGTTTCCTGAAATTTTAATTAATGAAGTGTTTAGTCTAAGTGATAAAGAAAAGAGAGAAGCATTAAGCTTAGGTGTTATTCTTAATAAAGACGGCAGTGTTAGCTCTACAGAAATAGTTAATAGTATAATTAAAGTAGACTTCAGGTTAAATTATATAGAAGCCGATGAACTTATTGATTATGCGCCAAAAGAAGAAGAAGATTTAAGTATTATTTCTACGATTTTACAAGGTAGAAAATTTTGGAGAAAGAATTCTGGTGCTATGGAAATATTAGAATCATATGGAAAGATTTTTGTAGAAGATAATATTCCAACCCTTAAGATAATTGATCCAACGTTATCGAGACAACTAATAAGTGAAGCTATGATCTTGTATGGAAATTTGATTTCAGATTTTTGTAACATCAACGGAATACCAGTTCCGTATAGGGTTCAACAACGTTTTGAGAAAGTTAATAAAGACAATATACAAGGTTTGGATAATAAAGTTTTATATAATTTTTTACTGAAGAAAACAATGGGTAAGTCATATTATTCTATAAATCCAATGCCACACTCCAGTTTAGGATTAACATCTTATTTACATGCAACCTCACCGATTAGAAGATATGCTGATTTGTTAGTTAACTTCCAATTAAATAGATATCTCAATAATAAAGATCTTATATCTAAAGAAGAAGTTGAAAAAATAATTCATAAGATTAATAATCAAGGAAGAGAAAATATAATGAGATATAGAGAAGATCAAAAATATTTCCTAATTAAATGGTTTGAAAATAACTCATTTAAGGAATATAATGTAATATTGCTGAATTGGATTAACAGATATAAAAATATTTGTATTTTATACTTTAAAGAATACTATTTTTCTACTATATGTAACCTACACACACAAAAAAATTTAAATATCGGTGGAAGCTTTAACGTTAAGTATATAGTTAATAATAATAATGATATAATTTATTTTGAATTAATTTCATCATAAATATAAACGATAATCGCATGTATGCAAAAGTTTTAAAAATACAATATAATAGTCAGAATATATTATGAATATGAAATACACAATTACAACACCACTATATTATGTTAATGACAAGCCTCATCTAGGTAGTTCTTATACAACAATCGCTTGTGATGCAATTGCTCGATTTCAAAGACTAAGTGGAAATACAGTCCTTTTTCTTACTGGTGTTGACGAACATGGTCAAAAAATTGAGAGAACCGCTGTAAGTAAAAACCTCCAACCACAACTACATTGTGATGAAATTACAGAAAAGTATAAGTATTTATGGGATAAATTAAATATTAGTTATGATCGTTTTGTAAGAACATCTTCTGAAGAACACACATCTATAGTTCATCAGTTTTATTCCAGAGTACTTGAATCTGATGATGTTTATATGGGTAGGCAAAGTGGTTGGTATTGCGTTGGATGTGAAGAATATAAGGATATAGAAGATAATGATAAAAGCCCAATCTGTTCAATTCATAAAAAGGAATTAGAATGGAGAGATGAAGAGAATTTATTTTTTAGATTATCAAAATATCAAGATCAAATTGAGAAATTAATTCAAGTAGATGGTTTTATTTCTCCTAAAAGTAGAAAGAATGAAATTGTTAATTTTGTCTCCAAAGGTTTAAGGGATTTCTCGATTTCTAGAATAAATTTAAAATGGGGTATTAATGTTCCTGAAAACAAGGATCACACTTTTTATGTATGGTTCGATGCTTTATTAGGATATGTTAGTGGCTCACTTCGCGATCAAAGCTGCCCTGAACTCACCGATGATTCCTTATGTAATTGGCCCGCAAATATACATGTAATTGGTAAAGATATACTCAGGTTTCATGCAGTTTATTGGCCTGCAATGCTACTTTCTGCTGGCATGAAAACACCGGCAAGTGTTTTTGGACACGGCTTCTTAACACGAGAAGGTCAAAAAATGGGTAAATCATTAGGCAACGTACTTGACCCCATTGAACTCTTGGAATATGGGGGGATAGATGCAATGAGATGGTATCTTTTAAGAGATATTGAATTTGGAGAAGATGGTGATTTTCAAATGAAAAGATTTGTCGATATTGTTAATAGTGATTTAAGTAATACTATTGGTAATTTGTTAAACAGAACAATTACAATGTCTAAAAAGTGGTTTAATGATAAAATTCCAATTGATAAGTCTTTATTAACTGAATCTTCTCTTAAGCTTCATTCAGAGATTAAAATAAATGAATATATAAAATCATTTAATGATAGTAATTTTAGAAACTCTGCAAATGCTATTATTGATCTTGCTAATAAAGCAAATCTCTATTTAAATGATCGTGCTCCATGGAAACTAATTAAAGATATAACAAAAAAAGAAATAGTTGCTCTTGATATATATTCTGTACTAGAAACTTGTCGAATTATTGGATTATTGCTAAATCCGTTTGTACCAGATTTAAGTATTAGAATATTAAATCAATTAAAGATTGATTCTTCATCTATCAATTTTCAAAAATCCTTACATTGGGGTTTGTTAGATCCAGATAATGGCCTAGAAGAGCCACGTCCTGTAATGGATAAAATTGAATTTAATGAGAATTCTATCTAGTGAAATATTTACAGGTCTATTTTGTATTAATAATTACTATATTACCACTATTAGGATGTCAAAAATCTAACAAATTGAATTCTCAGTTAGATGATAAAAGTTATATTAATAATTTCGAACTACTTCAAGAAAACCCTAATAATCAAACTAGCTTAAGAATCGTTAGTCCTAAAGCAATAATTGATCCAAAAAGTAATAATTTAGAGATTATTGAAAGCTCAATTGAGATATTTAATAAGAATGGTCAAGACTTTAAAGTAAAATCTGGAAATTCTATTCTCAACAATTTAACTAACTCTATTAGAGTTTTTAACAATGTAAACATATCATTTCCTAACAATCAGGATTACTATATCACTACAAATTCATTTGATTGGGATTTAAATACTTCTGTTATTGATATAAATAATGAAGTTAATATTAATTTAGATAATACTAAGATAAATGCATCTAATGGATTCTATAACATTGGTTATGGCTTACTGAATATAGATAATAGTGAATTAAATAGAAATGTATATAATTCATCAGGAGAAGAGAAATATCAGATACAAATTAAAGCTGACTTTGCAAAATGGTTTAAAAAAGATAATACTTTAGTTTTTACATCCAATGAGAAACAGGTACAAACAACGATTAACTTCCTAATTACTGAGTAGAACGTATAACTTGTCAGACCATCCTGATATCCATTTTTCATCTGAATTAGTAAAAGATCGCTTTGACCAACCTCCGACTATTGTGTGACCTCTATTTTCCAGAGGATAAACAATCACAGCAGGCAAATTATTTAGAACACCATCAAACTCATCTCTACCTGGAAATAATTCCGTATTAACTAATGAAATTAATCGTTTTTGCTCAGTTGCCCTCTTACATGTTTCTCCAGGTATAAACATTTTTTCAGATATCAGGCCTCTTCTAAGTATTACTTTATCATCCCAATATATTAATATTGTACTTGCTGCTGTTGCAGTAAGTATTTGCTGACTTCCCCAAGCTAACTCATTTCTTTGATCCTTAGTTAATTCATTACAAATTTCAAAGCCTTCTTTACCATCCAACCTAGCTCTCGACGGTTGCTTAGGTTTAATCTCAGTCCATAGATAACCTATAGTTATTAATGCTATTGAAGCGATACCAGATATAGTCTCTGCTCTTACTAAGGTTGGATTAACTTGGCTAGCAGTAGAAATGTTTATTATTGATAAAATTAATAAAAAAACTCCAAATATTATAACTAAGCTAGAAATTTTATACATTGTCTATTCAACCAATTTATAAAAGATTATATTGATTCTTTATTATACATATCAGTGCTTATCTTTAATTTTAAACCATATCGATATAAGATATAAAAAACACTAATAATAGTTTATCCAACAACCCTAAATATGATCAAACCAATAGCTAAAAATTATAAAGGACTTATTTCAATAACAGGACCAACAAGAAGTGGAAAAAGTAAATTAGCTGAATTTTTAATAAAGGAGCAAGATCTAGTTACTTACATAGCAACATCTAAACCAAGACCAAACGACCCAGATTGGCAAAAAAGGATCGATATTCATAGGAGGAGAAGACCTGATAGCTGGACGCTTATTGAGCATCCAACAGACATCTGCAAAGCAATTGAAACGATCAGGGGAAATCAATCAATATTAATAGACTCATTAGCTGGCTTGGTGGAGCACTACCTAATAGAAGACAACGATCAATGGAACAAATTCCAAAATAAACTGCTGAATTGTCTTACAGAAGATAATTTATGCATTGTTCTTGTTTCTGAGGAAGTTGGCTGGGGAATAGTTCCGGCAACACCAATAGGTCATTTATTTCGTGAACGACATAGCACTCTAAGCTCATTGATTTGTAGCAAATCAAAAAAAAGATGGCTTGCTGTCAATGGTACTGCTATTGACTTAGATAAAATTGGTGAACTTATACCATGATTTCATTAAATAGATCTCGACCAAGAGTCGCATTATTTGAACCAAGAATTCCACAAAACACAGGTACAATTGGAAGGTCATGCTTAGCTTTTGATATTCCTCTCGATATTATTAAGCCCACTGGTTTTAGCTTTGAAGATAAATATTTAAAAAGAGCTGGATTAGATTACTGGCCTGAAGTGGATGTTCATTTATATGAATCATTTGAAGAATATAAAAATACTTTTACCAAATCAAGAATTATTGCGCTTACTAAAAAGAGTAGCAATTCAATATCAAATATTATTTATAAAAATACAGATATACTTTTATTCGGAAGAGAGGATACAGGATTACCTGACTCCATAATGAAAAAGTGTGAAATAGTTGCAGGTATACCTATGCCAGGAGGTGAAAATAAATTAAAGATTGGGGGAGTAAGAAGTTTGAATTTATCTGTTGCATGTGGAATAGTTTGTTATTCAGCATGTTTGCAATTAAACTTATTAATTAAATAGTTTTTATTTTATCCAAGAAAGTTACAATACAATACTCCATCATTAATTACATTATTATCATCTACCTCTAACCATTCTTTATATTCATCATAAAGCGCTTCCCTATTCTCACCTTTTATACTATTTAGACGTTTAAGTGATCCGTTGAGCATTACCTCAACAGCTTGTAAAGCTCCAGATTGCATGGTATACATTGATAAATATTTTATATTATAAATAAAAAGTAAGTACTTTTCCGTTTCATTTATTACACATAACTAATTCAAGCTAATCAAATCAACTTAAATTTTTTTCTTTTCGTTTATTATTTTAAACTGCCTGAAGTAGAGATTATAAATATGATCTTCTAACATAAATAATTACGGGATTTACTAATTCCCCTTTTTTATTCGATTTAATAAAGTTACATTAAATTACTTTATCGTCAATGTCTAGTACAAGGTTAATTGGTACTTGTGAGTTAACTATCAATTATGCAATTAAAAGGTTATCAATACTAGATGATCAAAATAAGAGAGCCTTGGAAAGTGAATTTAGAGAATGGATAGACGCTATTGAAAGCGACGATAAAAACTACGATGTTCTATTTATCAACAAGATTAATTCACTCTCTTAATATTGTTGTGCCCGAGGATGCAAATCTGGAAATCTGGTGGTTTCATCTTTAACTCTGTTAGGGTTCTCTTGATCAGAATTCCTTGCTGCATTGAAAATGATGATAAATGGTATAAATATTGCGAAAAAATATCAATGTAAAAGTAATAGGTCCCAAGGTAGACCTTCGTTGCCATAATCAGGAAAAAAAAGTGCTGTTGCTATAGAAAACATTTCTGTTGTGTAACTACCACTAACTTAACTATTACAAGTATCATCCGTGAGTCACTCTATATTTCAACGTTTAATTAAATTCCATAATCTAATGATTGCAACCCAGAATCTTTAACTATAATATTAAAATCGATTTATCTAAAGACCAATGAATTAGTTTAATTTATAATTAGTATACAATTAATTAATATCTGATATGTTCATTAGACTGTAAATTTATTAAAATAATAGATTATCGTTAAGCCAGCAGAATAAAACTTTGCGTAGTTTTAAATATCAATTATAATTAATATATTTATATTTAATTAATTAAGATATGAAGGAAATAGTATTGATACTAAAGAATATAAAAAATCTTTTACCCTATTTTCTATTAATTGGATTATATTTCTTTTTTATAAATCTAGAAACTAGAAAGCAGGAAATAAATAAATCTATTATTAAAAAGGAAAGTCAGTCTATTGAAAAAAATTCAAACAGAGATGGCAAACAGCAGATAAGAATATCAATACCAGTTGTTCCATATAGGCAATAAAGCTTTACTTAATATTTAATTTATAATTTCTTTCCTTAAATAAGAGTGCTTGCCTTTGTTCTGATCTAGTAATTTGTTCTTTAATTTTTAGACAGTGATTACAGTTGCAAAGCATTTTAGAATAATTTAATAGAAAATTTAAATCTAGAAGATAGAAAAATTAAGGAATTGTTAAAAATGATTCTTTTATTAATTTAACAATATTTTTCTAAATTTCAAGGTATATATTTTTTTCTTGATAAACTAATGAATAAATGAATTATGTAATATTTAGTTTCCTACTGAAGTTTAGTTATAATTTATTAGTCTTTTCTTTAACCTTATGGTATTCAACAATTGATAAATTAGCCTCTATTTGGGCCAAAACCTGCTGCAGTTCAGCTGTTTTATTCAATGATCTCTCAGCCATGGTTCTAAGTTTTTTAAGTTCTATGGATACAGTTTTCATAGATTAGTGAATAAATTAATTTTCTCAGATAAGAAAAGTAAAAAGGTTAATGAATTAAAAGGAAGAATACAAGAATAAATTGCCAAAGATTTTTTATATGTCAATGTCTTGAATAATGATTTGTTGATTAATCAATAATTGATTGAATCAACTTTTTTATTGACTTAATGTATATGTCATTAGAGATCTTATTCTACTATATTTTTAAATTATTATATAATTTGATTCTAATAGAATGAAAAAGAACATAGATATAGTTTTATATCTATGTTCTTGAATTGTAAAGAATTAATTAAATTAATTAAACTAGGACTAATCGTCCTTTCCTTTCTTTTTAGAATCTACAGGTCTAACTGGCTTAGGCAATAGCATGATAAAAATCTAATGTCTATTTTATTTATAGGTGTTTTTCAAAATTCGTAAATAAGAGTTATAAGTTTGAAACTTCTTTGCAAGAGAGTTATTTTGTTTTTTTGGATATCTCTGTGATTTGTTGAAGTTCTTCTCTAGAGAGGTTGGCCTCAAGTTGTGCTAAGGCTTGCTTGAGTTGAGCAGTCTTAATAACTGATGACTCAGGATCTGAACTAAGCCTCTGATTTTTTCTGATGTAATATTCATATGGAAAAAAAATTAACATTTGAAGTGCACCTTGCATGTAAATGTAGAAACCAAGACAATAACAGCTAAATACAAGCTAAAATTTGGTTGATCATGAAATATTCCATTATCTAACCTTGATTGGTAGTTGATCTATGTCAGAAGACTGGAAACCTGTGGATTCTCAAATCCTAGTTGATGCATGGGAAGAAATTAAAGACTGTGCTGAAGCTATCCAAAAAGATCTCGCTTGTCCAGATGTAACTATTTCTAAAATGTTGAGGTCTGTAGCTGAAACCTTTGACAATTCTGTTGAAGATTTTCTCGATAAGGCAGAAGAAGATTGGGAAGAAGAGAAATAGTTGTATCATTTATATATGGTTACAGATTTCTTTCAATCTCCTGATCCAGTAGCTCATACTGTTCTATGGAAATCGATTATTGGCTTATGCATAGTTTTATTTGCAACTTTTGTAGGCGTCGAAGTTAGGATTGGAAATGAAGATGAAGAACATTAAAATTTATTTATCAGCAAATAATTAATTAGGAATTAACAAGTACTATTTTAAAATCTAATAAATATAGTATCAATTTAAAAGAAGTTATAAATTACAGATTTATTTCTTTTGATGAAATTAGTAATTGTATTTATTATGCCACCATGGTTAGTACAACTTAGATCTGCTCTGAGGAAAGAATCAAGATTCAACTCCTCAAGTTGGATTCAGTTAGCCACAATAGGAACTGATAATACACCAAGAGTAAGAACAGTAGTTTTTAGAGGGTGGAGTGATCCTATGAAATGCAAATATATATTGACAAAAGAAGTGAGAAATTTGATGAGTTGGGGTTAAATAATAACGTTGAATTATGCTGGCTATTTTCTAAATCAAAATCTCAATTCAGGTTTCGTGGTAAGTCATCAATTGACTTAAGTAAGGAAAATTTACGTCATTGGGACCAACTAAGTGATAAAACTAAAGCAATGTGGAACTGGCCAAGACCAGGAGCTAGTTTTAATTATGAACACATAAATGAAATTTCAGTTAATTTAAATAAAGAGCTATCACAAAATTTCGCTATTTTAAAAATCGATATCTCACATGTTGATCAATTAGTAATTCATAAACCTGTTCATATAAGAAGAAGATGGATTCGAAAAAAAGAATGGATTGAGGAACGTATAAACCCTTAAATTATTGAGGATGACGAAGCTTGTTGTTGGGGAAGCTTCTTTATTTTCCAATCACCCTCTATTTATACATAGCAATATTCATTAGTAATGGC
Source organism: Prochlorococcus sp. AG-402-G19 (assembly GCA_003279455.1). Classification (GTDB taxonomy): domain Bacteria; phylum Cyanobacteriota; class Cyanobacteriia; order PCC-6307; family Cyanobiaceae; genus Prochlorococcus_B. The sequence goes on along the minus strand of QCHU01000001.1, from coordinate 93,849 downwards.
AACATGCAGAAGATATATATGAAATGTAAATATAAATATAACAATAAGAAACAAATTTTAGCTTATAATGTTTTTACTTTATGTATATATAAAATTTTTTTAAAAGAATTCTTAGTTGTCCAGGTTTTTTCTTTCTAAATATTATGTTTAATTTCATTTATATTTTTACTTAAAATAAGAAACTTTTTGAATCTTGTTGTAAGATATCTTATAATGATAATGGATAAATCTTGATATGCATTTAGATTGTCACTACTAAATATTTATACAATAGATCTTTATTTCTACTACACAATTAATATAAATAAATTCTTTTAATAGTCATTTTCTTTTGCTTTTCAACCTTAATAAATATATTAGTTATATCACCTAATTTAAATAATACATTATTCGTTATGGACACATCACTATTTTATATATAAGTTCTTTTGATTTGTTAAAAAGTACTGATTATCTCTTATAACCACATCTCACTAGCTACAGCCTAGATAATTCTTGCTTCTATAACTGTAGATTCATTAGTTTATTTTACTAAGATATCTCAAATAAATTTTGATCTAAAGATTTCTTCCGTAGAAGACCATTCTGAATTATTATAGTAATGTAAACCTTATAATTTCAGATTTGATCAGTTAGGTACCAAGAAAATTTCTTGGTAAATTCTAGACTCAATCTCTGTTATTTTCATAGGTGTCAGTCTGTCAGTGTAGCTCAGCCGGTTAGAGCACAGCATTCATAACGCTGAGGTCGAGAGTTCAAGTCTCTCCACTGACATTTGAGTTTAAGATTAAAGAAAAAATATTATGCAATAATTATTGATTAGAAAAGTTTGCTCTATCAGTTTTATTTTTTTTGTAACTGTAAGATTGCTATTATTATGAGTTATTATCAGAATAATATTATTTCATGTCTATTTGATTTAGGCGTTCTTTAAAGCTTATAGATGAGGAGTCATCATTGGATATGGGTTGATCAATTGAATGAATCTCACTTTGTCGCATAATAGAATTATCTCTCGTTTGATTATAAATAGAAAAATTCTTAGAATTATTAAAACTAATATTTGATTTATTAGTACTGTTATCAGTGTCCTTATTGGAATTCTTAGATATTGTAGTATTTTGCTTGTATTCAATATTTGTATTATTTTTGAGATCTTGATTACAAACTTTAGTATTATCTGACTTTGAATTCTTTTTATTATTCAAAGGATACTTTTTAACTTCACTTTTCAATTGATTTAACAACTTAAAATGATTTGAAGAACTAAATTTTTTAACAAGGGATGGATCCCAACATATCGAATCATTCATTTTTATAGAATATATTCCTTTAGATGGAAAAGACAATGTTTATTAGGTCCTAACATGATAAATTATAAAAAGGAATAAGGGAAGTTCTCTACCCCTCAAACCAATCAAAATACGCAACAAGATCCATGACGTCAAATGAGTGCCTTAGGGTAGGTATGCAAGCACCAGATTTTTCTGCTACTGCAGTTGTTGATCAAGAATTTAAAGACATTACTCTCTCTCAGTACAGAGGAAAGTATGTGGTTTTATTTTTCTATCCTCTAGATTTCACATTCGTTTGTCCTACTGAAATTACAGCTTTTAGCGATAGATACAGCGATTTCAGCAATAAAAACACAGAAGTTTTGGGTGTATCGGTTGATAGCAAATTTACTCATCTAGCTTGGATTCAAACACCAAGAAATGAAGGAGGTATTGGCGATATTAACTATCCTCTCGTATCAGACTTAAAACGTGAAATTTGCCAATCTTATAATGTATTAAATGAGGATGGAGAAGCTGATAGGGGTTTATTTATAATTAACCCGAGTGGAGTCATAATGCATTCAACAATTAACAAGGCACCTGTTGGTAGAAATATAGATGAAACTCTAAGAATTTTACAAGCATATCAATATGTAGAATCTCACCCAGACGAGGTATGTCCTGCAGGATGGACGCCCGGTGACAAGACCATGAAAGAAGACCCTAAAGGGAGCAAAGAATACTTTTCTGCACTCTAAAAATAATATTCTATAATTAATTATTTAACAGATAGATAGGCGTTAAGGGCATTAATAACATATTCAGATTCAAGTGTTTCATTTACTATCAGTTCATCAACCAGTGTATCCATTAATGTAACTTTATCTGATAATAAATTTATGGCATGATGCATAGCCTTATTGGCTATGGATATTATTTCTCTGTCTATAGCTTTACTTGTATGTTGAGAATACTCTTTTATATTTTTCATAATATCTTTTCCAAGAAATATTGAATTTTTATCTGAATCATAAGCAATTGGACCAAGGTCTGAGAATCCAAATTTAGTAACCATTTGTTTAGCCCAATAGTAAACATTCTCAAGATCCCTTTGCGAGCCTTGGGTAACTTCCTTAGATCCAAAAACAACCATTTCTGCAGCTCTCGATCCTAGTGAAATTACTATCTTGTTATAAATATAACTTCGTGTTAGAAGTCCACTATCCACAGTCTCCTCATCAGGTATGAAATAAGTCATTCCATACATATCACCGAGAGACTTAAATAATGATATTTTTTCTAATTTATCCTGAGACGGAATTAATAAGGCTACTAATGTTTTACCAATAATTTGATATGCAATTTGTCTTTTTTTAGCGCTATCTGAAAGTGGTTTTGCTAACAAGCCAAATCGAGCTTTTTCAAGAGCTTTATCTAAATCAATAGTACTTATTTTTGATTTATTAGTTCTAGCGGCATAAATTGCAGCCTCATTTAGAAGATTTTGCAGGTCAGCCCCTGAAAAACCAGGCGTCCTAGTAGCCCATTCCATGAGATTAACAGAATCACATAGAGGTTTTGTTCTTGCATGTACTGACAAGATTTTATGCCTAGCTTCCCTATCAGGGAGTGAAATTTCAATTCGACGGTCAAATCTTCCGGGTCTTGTTAAGGCTTGATCAAGAATATCGGGCCTATTTGTTGCTGCAATGACAATTACACCATTATTAGTTTTAAAACCATCCAACTCTGTTAGTAATTGATTAAGTGTTTGTTCTCTTTCATCATTTCCCCCTCCGATTCCAGTTCCTCTCTGACGACCAATTGAATCAATTTCATCAATGAAAATTATGCATGGTGATTTTGATTTGGCACTTTTAAAAAGATCTCTGACTCTTCCAGCCCCAACACCAACAAACATTTCAACAAATTCTGATGCAGAAATAGAGAAGAATGGTACATTTGCTTCGCCTGCTATCGCGCGAGCTAATAAAGTCTTACCATTGCCAGGTGGTCCAACCAACAAGATTCCTTTGGGAGCTTTTGCTCCAAGGTCAATAAGTTTCTGTGGATTCTTTAAAAAGGTTACTATTTCTTTTAATTCTTCAGATTCTTCATTTAATCCAGCTACATCGTCAAAAGTGATTTTTCCAATATCATCTTCTTTTACCTGAGTGGAACGGCGTGAAAAACTCTGCATGTTGTTTAACAACTTGGATGATCTCTTAATAAGAAAAGAAAGCGATAAAACAAATATTAAAGTTAAGCCAATACCAGTAATGAAAGTTGCTAAACGCTGTTCTGATCTAATATCTTTAACAGTAAGTGGAACATTATATTCTTCAGAAATTCGGAGAATTTTCTGATCATTGTAAAATATTGGAATTATTTTCTTCTGTGAATTTCTAAATTCAACTATAACCTCTCTTCTCTCAGGTATTAAAATAATAGAAACTATCTCTCCACTTTCAATATCTTTTAATAATTGACTATAACTTTTATTCATTTGATTATTAATTTTACAAATTAAAAAGTATTTATAGGTAAACTATAGTCAAATTCTAAACTAACCAGAGTTTTTAAAGAAAATAGACATGTCTTTAGTTCTTATTTAAAGGTATTTTGTTAAATTGGTGCATGACGTTATAAGATATTAAATTATAAATGTTGAGAAGAAATGGCGGTACCAAAGAAAAAAACCTCTAAAGGGAAGAGAAACCAAAGACATGCAACCTGGAAAGGTAAAGCAGCTGTAGCTGCAGAAAAGGCTTTATCAATAGGGAAATCAGTTCTTACTGGTAGAGCTCAGGGCTTTGTTTATCCAATGAATGAGACATCAGAAGAAGATTCTGATTAAAGATAATTAGGAACCAAGTTTAAAAGCTTCAAGAATAAGAGCATAGGTTGAGCCAATTCTAAAATTATTAATTGATATTATAATTATTGATAATTTACCAAATTTATTTAATAGTGATGATCTTATTGATAACTCCATAATTAATAAGATTATAAATGCAATTAATATTGTATTAACAGATTTATCTAATAAAAAAGAAATTATACTATTGGTAAAATAATAACCAAAGAGTAAGGAAAGTAGTATTACACTTCTCTTGCTCCATGAATCGGTTATTAAAGGATTAATAATAGTAAAAATTGAATTAAAGAATTTTCTAAATTTAGTTTTCTGCATTTTTATTAATAATAGCGGTCAGATATTCATAATCAACATTATTACTACTTAAACGTTTTCCATAAATTAATTTAGAAGGATTATTTATATTTCCAAGGCTATTAACACAAGCATTAGCTTTATTAGATATTTCTTGATTAGAACTTGTCCATGGTGGCAATGTTAATAGGCAATTAAGGTTTGCCGCCTTGGCAGCCTCAACACCAATTGTAGAATCTTCAATTGCTATAGAATTATCCTCGCATTTCTTGCTTAATTGAACTGCTAAATTATATGCATCAGGAAAGGGTTTGTGTTTACTTACATCTTCATAAGTAATTGTCCCGGAAATAAATTTTAAATGTGAACTCATTGAAGACTCTAAAAAAGGTTCCAAGGAATCTCTACCGCTGGTTGTAACGATGTATTGTTCTACACCAAAGTTTGACAGTTCAGTAATTAGTCTAAAAACCCCTTCTCTCACTTTAATCTTTCCAGATCGAATTAATTTCTCATAATGAAGGCGCTTTCTTAATTGAATTTTTGAACATTGTCTATCGCTAAGGTTGCTATTTATATGGTTCCGATAGTGGATTATTCTGTTTAATCCTCCTGATATTCTTAGAAGTTGCAAATATTGCTTCTCGTTCCAGCTCCAATCCAAGTCATAATCTTTAAAAGCTAAATTAAAAGCGACTCTATGACCACACAATTCAGTGTCGGCTATAGTTCCATCTACATCCCAAAAGACAGCTTCTAACTTTTGCATGTTATTTTGCATAAAACTAATATAATTCTTATTAGCAAATAATCAAACTAGGTTAAGCTTTTGAATACAGACAATAATCAAATTAAAACATGGATATTACCGAAACCAATAAAAGAAAAAGAAATAGAAAACTGCCCTTTAAACTACACTTTGCAGAAAGTTTTAATTAGACGAGGCTTCGATTTAAATAATGAACTGGATAATTACATAACCCCAATAGAACTTCCAAATCCAGAACTTCACTTCAATGAATTAAAAAAAGCAACAGATAGAATAATTGATGCATGTTCTAGAAAAGAGCAAATTGCCATATGCGGAGATTATGATGCTGATGGGATAACAAGCACTGTCTTGTTATTTGAATTATTAACCATACTTGGAGCCAAAGTTACACCATATATACCGTCAAGACAGGATGATGGTTATGGATTAAATATAAATATGATCTCTGAAATTAATAGTCAACAAATAAAATTGATTATCACTGTCGACAATGGGATTTCAGCAGTTGACGCAATAAAAAAGTCAAATGAACTTGGTATCGATTTAATTATTACAGATCATCATAAGATTCCTGACAATAAAATAAATGTTTATTCGTTAATTCACCCAGAGAATACCCCTGATGACTCTCCCTATAAATATTTAGCTGGTGTTGGAATTGCATATCTATTAGGTAAAAATATATGTAATAAACTAAATTATGATATAAATAAAACAACGGCTAATGCTCTTTTTAGTATTGGAACTGTTGCTGATATGGCTCCACTTAAAGGAGCTAATAGAAAATGGCTTAAGGAATTTTTGCCAGAAATATCAAATACAAATAATAAAGCAATCAAATCTATTATTAAAAAACTTTCTATTAATGAAATTGATATAACATCAGAAGATATTGGTTATAAGATTGCTCCATTAATAAATTCTGTTGGTAGAATAAGTGATCCAAGAATAATAATAGAACTTCTTACAAATAACTCTAAAGAATCTATAGATAGACTTACAAAAACTTGTTTTCAAATTAATAAAGAAAGAAAAAGACTTACTGCTTTAATAGAAGAAGAAGCGCTTGAAATGGCGAGGAGTCAATATTTTAATGGTTCAAAATTTCTTGTATTAACAAATAAAAAATGGCACCCTGGCATTATTGGAATTGTTGCAGCACGTATTGTTGATAAGTTTAATTTGCCTACAGCAATACTTGCATTAGCAAATGATGGGAAATATAGAGGTTCTATAAGATCTAATTCGCGTTTAAAAGTAAATCTGGCACTAGAAGAATGCAGTGATCTTTTAATTGCTCATGGCGGGCATTCTGCTGCAGCAGGATTTTCAATTAATGAGGAAAATATAATTAAATTGAGTGAAAGACTAGATACTATAGCTAAGAGGACATTTAGATATATTGATTTAAATAAAGCTATAAAGCCAGATGCTCACATATGTCTTTCTGATATAAACTATGATTTTTATAGACAGTTATTATTGATAGGCCCCTTTGGAATCATGAATCCAGCGCCAATATTTTGGACAAGGAAATGTAAAGTTTCACAGATTTTTAAACTTAATGGCGCACATTTAAAGATGACTTTAGATGACGGTACTAGTTCAATGAATGCAATAAAATGGAATGAGACTAATAATATTAAGAAAAATGATTTAATAGATATAGCTTTTTACATTGAGATGAACAAGTGGAAGCAATCTAATAATCTACAGTTAAACATTATTGATATGAAAGCACATAAAAATATTATTGAATTAAAAATGCATAAAAACATTTATAAATGTCAATTAATAAATAACAGAAAAATACTAATAACTAACACTAAAGGCCAGTGTGTTAGTTCTGACATTTCTAAAAACTCTAAGAATATTAATAAAAATCAATTAGCGTTTGCTAAGAAAATTCTTGTTTTTGCTGAAATTGCTTTAGGCCAAGCATCCTAAAGCTTTAAACACCTCTTCTATAGAAGATCAATGCAATAATTGCTGGTCCTGCAAGAAATACTGCTACTAGAGGCAATAGGTTTCCCATGATGATTTTATAACTTTTTTTATTTTACTAAACAAAATGGCTCTACTTTACAATAATTAAAAAATATTGATTTTAAATCATAACAAGTATATTTTGACAATTTTCATTGATTTTACGAAAAAAGAGGTGCTAAAAAAATTGAAAGTTATTTATTCATAGATATATTAAATTAATTTATGACCCTGAAAAAAAAATTAATCATATTTAGATTATTATTAGCTTGATCAATTTTCAGGATTTATCTAATGTAGAATTGATGAAAAGCATTTAGTAAAAAAGATAACATCACTGTATTGGAAGTAATGGGAAATCCTAATTCAAATTCTCAACTCGATAAAACTGACACTAATGATTCAAGTTCTTTTTTTAGTATTTTATTTACCACTTTTAGTACAATTTTCCTAGCTGAGTTAGCTGATAAAACACAACTCGCGACATTAATGCTATCTGCTCAGTCTGGTAGACCAATAATTATTTTCATTGGTGCAGCACTTGCACTTATCTCTACAAGTCTTCTTGGAGTTCTTATCGGTAGGTGGATCGCAAATAACTTTCCTAAGGAAAGGTTTACGCTACTTTCAGGGGTAATTATGTTAAGTTTGGGAATATACCTGGTGACACAAGGTTTTATTGACTTTATTCAAAATTAGTATTTAATCAAAATTTAATGATCCTAACCCTTCTTTTTACAACTTTTGTTACTGTATTTCTAGCTGAGATGGGTGACAAAACTCAATTAACAACAATTACATTAAGTAGTACAACCAATAAGCCACTAGCAGTATTTATTGGATCGTCATTAGCTCTCATATTAGCTACTCTTTTAGGAGCCTTGGCTGGAGGTTCTATTGCAAATCTGGTTCCTGCATTTTTACTCAAATTGCTTTCTGGAATAGTATTCTTAATTATAGGTATTAAGCTTTTTACACAAATCAAAAAAGAGTCTACTAGTGATAGCTAGTAATCAAATTCTTTTACAATAAGCAAGTCTTTAGTTATTAAAGACTTAAATAAATTTAATTTTATTAATTAGCCACCTTATTATGAGATCAGTTTTACAAATACTAGAAAGTCTTGATAGGGAGGATGGATTAGAAGTATCCAAGTTAGAAAAGTCTTTAAAGCTGACTAAAAAAATTGATAAAGATAAATTACACATAGCAATCAAAGCTCTTTCAAAACTAGGCATTGTTCAATTTATTAGTGATGATAAGCTTACAGTTAATAATGATATTGGCTTGATAAAAGGCAGAGTCCGATGTAGCAGTAAGGGGTATTGTTTTGTTGTTAGAGAAGATCAAGGTGAAGATATTTACATTAGAGAAGCTAATTTGAATAATGCTTGGCATGGTGATTTTGTAATTGTAATAATCACAAAACAAGGTGTAAAAAGAAGAGCACCTGAGGGATCTATCCAATGCGTATTACATAGATATAATGATATTTTACTAGCAAAGGTAGAATCAGAAAAATCTACTGGAAAATTAAGGGCATTCCCCTTGGACGACAGAATTCCAGTAACTATTGAATTAGAAAATGATAAAGATAATTGGCAGCCAAATAGAGATTTTATTTATGAAGTAAAAATCACGAAGTATCCTATTGCTCAATTTAATGCAAAAGGATCAATTATTAGAGAACTATCTATAAATGGTGGTGTAGAAGGTGATATAGAACTATTACTTTCAAAGAACAATATATCTAGAAATATAGTGACACCTAAAGTTGCACCAAAGAAAATCCCTTTAAAAGGTAGAGAAGATTTAACAACTCAACCTTCATTATTATTTCAAAGTTGGGAATCTGAGAATACTCCATCACTACCAGCGATATTTGCTGAGCCGAATGACGGTGGTAATAGAATATGGATTCATTCTCCTACAGTTTCTGAAAGAATTAATTTAGGTGGAAAACTTGATCAATTTCTTAAAGATAAAGGTGAAATCATATGTTTAGGAAATAATTGGCTTGATTTTCTTAATGAATCATTAACCTCAGCATCAAAATTCAAACTTAATGAGGCAAATGAAGCCATTTCATTAATGGTGGATATTAATGGCGATGGACATGTAACTGATTGGAAATTTAGTACCAGTATTATTAGGCCAGTAAAAATTATTACAACAAAACACCTTAAAACTATAGTAAATAGAAAAGCGACTTCAAAGTCAATTCCAATTGCAATTAAAACTATTAAAGATAATCTAGAAGTTATTTATACAATCTTACATGCTTCACAACAAATTAATTCAAATAATTGTTCATCTATTAAATTAGATGAACATATTCCCAATTTAGAAAGACTATCTGAATTACATAAGACATTTCCTGGAAGAGACTTTCACGGATGGTCTAAAACATATAGCAACACAGACCCACAATCTATTATTGATGTATACATTAGGCTCTCTAGCAATATTTTGGCTAATCATCTAATTGGATATAAATTACCATTCATTTATAAAGAGCATGAGGAAATTGATTCATCCGCAATTAACGAATTAACAAAAACAGCACTAGCATTAGATAATAATATAAACGTTAACATTGATGGGACATTATCGACAGCAGAATTGATAAAATCCTTCGATACCAGTTCCGAAAAGAAAATACTTCATAAGCTTCTTAAACATATAATTCCTGGAATTCATTTGAAACTTTATAAACCTAATTTGCATACAGAAGCAATAAGTTTAGATTCTGAAATAATAACAAACAATATTGAATCTCCATGGTGCTGTCCAACCTTAAATTACTGGAATATATTTAATCAGTTTATATTAACTGCACTTTTAAATGATGGTAAAAATAAATCCTCAAGTAGAAGCAAGGATTTGATTGAACTAGGCAAAAAAGATAGCTGGAAAGAGTTACATTGGGATTTATTATCATCTAAAATAAATGAAAATATTAATAATTATTCGAATTCAACTTTAATTCAAAATTTAAATGATATCAGAAAGAAATCTAAAACTTTCAGAAATAATATTATTTCAATAGCTCAGGGTAGAGAAGCTCAGAGAATCGTTGGTAAAGAAGTAGAGGCAATTATAACCGGAGTACAAAGTTATGGTTTTTTTGCCGAAATAAATGACTTAACAGCAGAAGGCTTAGTTCATGTAAGTACTCTTGGTGACGATTGGTATGAATATAGATCTAGACAAAACCTTTTAGTTGGAAGGAAGAGTAAAAAGACATATCAACTTGGACAAAAAGTAAATATCAGGGTTTTAAAAGTAGATATTCTAAAAAATCAAATTGACTTAGAGCTTGTAAAGGACGAAGATAACGAATCAATCAATGATAATGAAATCACTATTGACATTGACTCTGAAAATTAAAATTAATGAATAGTATAGTAATTGCAATTACAGGAGCCTCAGCTATGCAAATAGGGGAGCGCTCAATTCAATTATTGTTAGAAAATAATCAATCTGTAGATTTAATACTCAGTAAAGGCGCATATGAAGTTGCTAAAAGTGAACGTAATATAAATATTCCAGTAGAACCAAAAGCTCAAGCTGATTATTGGAGGAATCTATTTGGTGTTACATCAGGAAATTTAAAATGTTATAGATGGAATGATCATGCAGCCTCAATAGCAAGCGGAAGTCACAAAACAAAGGGGATGGTAATTGTTCCATGTTCAATGGGAACATTAGGAAGAATTGCATCTGGTTTTTCTTTAGATTTAATTGAGAGATGTGCCGATGTTCACTTAAAGGAAAACAGACCATTAATTATTTCTCCAAGAGAATCCCCATTAAATCTAATTCATATAGAAAACATTAAACGTTTAGCTACTGCAGGTGCTTTAATTGTGCCACCAATCCCCGCATGGTATACAAACCCAAAAACTCTTGATGATTTAATAGATTTTATTGTAGTTAGATTGTTTGATTCTCTTGGTGAGGACTTAAAACACATAAAAAGATGGAGTGGATCTAATAAATGAAATTAAATTTTTTAATTAAAGCCCTACCATTTGTATCAACCATAGTATTAATAATATTTTTAAATATTATTAACCAGAAAGAAAACACAAAGTTAAGAATCCTAATTTGGAATACTCCATCATATACACTGGGTACATATATTGCAGGATCGACAGGAATTGGCTTCATACTCTCATATATAATAACAACTAAGGTAGCTAATATTAATAGAATAAAAAGCAACAAATCTCTAAGGTATAAGTATGAAGATATTAATGAAGAAACCAGTAAATATAATGATTCATATCTTAGAGTGTCTGATGAAAAAACATTAATTGAGAGAGATATTAATGATCCAGCTCCTACAGTTAATGCTCAATTCAGAGTGATTGGAAAGACAGAACGTTATAATGAAGATGATATAAATGATAGTACTAAATATGAAAAAGAAAATGATTATAAACAGTCATATTTTGAACGAGATGAAAAAAATGAATCTTATAATCAAGATTCGCAAACTTCTTCTGACTGGAATGATGATTCGTTTTCAAACTGGTAAACAACAATAAAATATTTTTAATCAAAAATAACTCAACAAACATCTTTACAACTTTGCTAATATGATTTTATGGAAAACAAAAACCAATCAAAAATTGAATCAAACAAAGAAGTAACTAATGCCGTATCAGCACCTGTATCAAATTTAGAAACTCAATCAACTGTTAAAAAACCTGTAAAGCCACCAAAACTCGAGGATAAACCCTTTAAAGAGTTTATAAATAGCCATTTAATACCTGGATTAAAGACATCTATTGAATGTAAAGGTATCTCTGTTATTGATATAAAACTAATAGAGGGTAAACGACCAGTTGTAGGAGGTAATTGTTGGATGGTAATCTGTGAAATCTCTGAGCAAAGAAGATTTTGGCTTTGTTTTAATAAAGAAATAATTACTTCAGATAAGACTATATTATTAGCTGAATCAAATTCACCTCCAGGCATTGTTGAATCCTTCTTGATTGATGAAAAGAAGACTACATTACCTTTATTGATTTCTAGGGTTCTTCAAAGATTAAATGGTCAAAAATGGATAGGAGCAAACTGAATTATAATTTCGATATTTTCTAATTTTAATTCATTTTATAGTTTTGATTCATAGATAATAACAAAAAATATGTCTAAATAGTATTCAAATACACAGTTAAGCCTTCAAAATGCCATAATAAGATAAAAAAAATTGACTAACTCATTACTATCTAAGCAAAGTGAAAATTTGTTATTTCATACATTTGATGCAACATTAAAACCACAAATTGAAGAATTATTATCTATTGGAAAAGCAGCTGGAGCTGACCTTGTAGAAATCTTTCTTGAAAAATCAGATAACCTTTCTCTTTTAGCCGAACAAGAAGATATTTCTAATGTAAGCCCATCATTTGGCATTGGGGCTGGTATTAGGGTATTTCTTGGAAAAAAAGATGGTTTTGTTAGCACTAATGATTTATCCAAGGCTGGGCTTCTTTATGCTCTTAATCAAGCTTTGGGGATGCTAGGCCTCGTCTCTGGATCAATCAATAATTTTAGATTCGCTGGCTTAGCAAATTTGAAGGATTATGGGTCAAAAAAGAATAATTGGTTAACTCACTCTCCAGGCCTCGATGAATTAACTATCAAATTGATAGATGCTACTAATACCCTCTCGGCTAAAAATAAAAATCTACAGGTGAGAAGAGCTAGCTATTCAAGAAATTGGCAAGAAGTTTTAGTTGCCGCTTCTGATGGTGTTTTTGCTAGAGATATTCGTCTTCATCAAACAGTTGGTATGAATGTAATTGCACAAAAAGATAAAAGCAGATCTACTTCAGCTAGAAGGTATGGAAGTTCAAGTAACCCAGACGATTTAAGAAATTGGAATATCGGTGAAAGTGCCGATGAAATTAACGAGAGTGCTCAGAAAATGCTCTATGCTGATTATGTCGATGCAGGTCAAATGCCTGTTGTCCTTGCTAATAAATTTGGCGGTGTCATATTCCATGAAGCTTGTGGTCATCTTCTTGAAACTACTCAGCTTGAAAGAGGAACATCCCCATTTCATGATTCAATTAACAAACCAATAGCACATAAGGCTGTAAGTGCTGTAGATGAAGGACTTTCAAATCATGCATTTGGTTCACTATCTATGGATGATGAAGGAATGGAACCACAAAATACTTTACTTATAGAAAATGGAATATTAAAAAGATTTCTTTCTGACAGAGCAGGCTGTCTGAGGACAGGTCATCCTAGAACAGGTAGTGGTAGGAGACAAAATTTCTCATTTGCTGCAGCAAGTCGCATGAGAAATACATACATTAAACAAGGCAATTATACTCCTGAAGAATTAATTAAAAGTGTTGATAATGGTCTTTACTGTAAATCTATGGGTGGAGGAAGTGTAGGCCCCACTGGTCAATTCAACTTCTCAGTTGACGAAGGCTATTTAATAAAAAATGGAAAACTAGACCAGCCAGTTAAGGGAGCCACATTAATTGGTGAGGCTAAAGAAATACTTCCAAGGATATCAATGTGTGCAAATGATCTTGATCTTGCAGCGGGTTTTTGTGGATCTGTTAGTGGAAGCATAAACGTTACTGTAGGGCAACCTCATATAAAAGTAGATTCAATAACCGTAGGTGGACGTTAAAATGAACAAAATATTTACTAGTCAACAAGGAACTGAATTAGATCCTCAATTATTAAAAAATATTTTAGAAGAACATATTCAACATTCAGCAATTGAAAAATGGGATATGGGAGCATCATTAAGTAGAGATGTTTCTGTTCAAGTTCAGCAAGGTAATGCTAAACAACTCAAAGGTTCTCAACGAAACTCAATGACAATAAGAGTATGGAATAAAAAAAATCAAGTGGGTATCACTAGTACTTCTGACTTAACGAGTGAAGGCATAAAAAAAGCACTGAGTGGAGCAATAGAAGCTAGCGTTTTCGGCAATGAAAATGAATCTCCAGAATTCTCTCCATTAGCCAAAACAGAATTAAAATATATAAAACAAAAAGTTTCGAAATCTCATACAATAGATCATTTACTTAATATTCTTAAAAAATCAGAGAAACAATTAATCGATACTCATAAGTCAATTAAATCTGTTCCATATAATGGACTAAATGAATCTTATATGGAAAGGATATATATAAATAGTGATGGTGCGAATAGACATATGAAACTAACACAATCATCTATATATTTGTATGCAAAGGCCGAGGAAGAAAACAAAAAGCCAAGAAGTGCAGGTGGTATTAGAATTAATTCTAATTTAGAAGAACTTGATATAGATTCCTGTATAAATGAAACATCAGAAAAGTTAATTAGTCATTTAAACTACAAATCTATTGAGACAAATAAGTATCTTATTTGCTTCACTCCTGATGCATTCCTTCAACTGATAAGTGCCTTTAGTTCAATGTTCAATGCGAGATCTATTATTGATGGTCTCAGTTTAATGAACGAAGAATCAATAGGTGAACAAATTTCAGTTTCTAATTTAAATATAAGTGACGAAGGCCTTCACCCTGAAAATGTAGGTGCATTTAGTTTTGATGGTGAAGGAACTCCTACACAAAACATAAACTTAGTTACTGATGGTATATTGTCTAATTTAATTCATTCAGAAGCGACAGCACGAAAATTTGGTGTTAAACCGACAGGTCATGCAGGATTAGGAGCAAAAGTATCGGTTTCTCCAGATTGGCTGGTTGTAAGTAAAAGTCAAAATAAACTGGATAAAGATGAAAGTCTAAGTATTAAAAATACACTCAAAGAATATGTACTAATTGATGAACTATCGGCCCTACATTCAGGAGTTAAAGCTAGTCAAGGTTCGTTCTCTCTACCATTTGATGGTTGGATTGTTAATGATGGTAAGAAGACATCAATTGAAGCTGCAACTATTGCAGGGGATATCTTAAAAGTTCTTAAGAGTATTGTGAAAATTGAAAATGAAGAGATCGTTACCCATCAAGGGATCAGCCCCCATGTTTGGGTTGAAAACATGTCAATAACTGGTGAAGCGTGAAGATAATTTTTTGGGGAACACCAAAATATTCTGCTGAAAATTTAGTAACAATAGTAAATGCTGGATATGAAGTTATTGCCGTAGTTACACAACCAGATAGAAAGCGTGGTAGAGGAAAAAAATTGACTCCATCACCGGTAAAACAAGCAGCAATAGATTTAGGTATACGTGTACTAACTACTCAATCAATAAGAAATGATCATAAAACAAAGGACCTACTCATAAGTTTGAACGCTGATGTTTATATTGTTGTAGCTTTTGGTCAGATTCTTCCAAAAGAAGTTTTAGATGTTCCAAAACTTGGATGTTGGAACAGTCATGCCTCATTGTTGCCCTTATGGAGAGGAGCAGCTCCAATTCAGTGGAGTATTATCAATGATGATGAAAAGACAGGTATATGTATTATGTCGATGGAAGAGGGCTTAGATACAGGTCCAGTTGTTTCACAAGAGTCTACTATTATAAATTATTCAGATAATCTTGAGATACTTACTAATAGACTATCTAATATCTCATCAAACTTATTAGTTAAATTTTTAAATAGATTAAGTCTAAACTTAAGTTTAAATAAATTTAGAATGTTAGAAGAATTAGGCGCTGTTGAACAATCATCATTAGATGTAAGCCCGACTTATGCCAGACAAATAAAAAAAGAAGACTATTTAATTGACTGGAATCAAAATGCTAGGACAATTATAAAGAAAATTCGAGGACTATATCCCAACGCTTATACTCTATACAATGGTAAAAGAATTAAAATATTAGAGGCAAATAAAGCTCTTAATTATAAAAAAATACAAGATTCAAACAATACAGACAATGTATTAGTAGAAAATAATATTCCTGGACAAATTATTATGATAAATAATAAAAATGGACTAAACATATGTACTAATGATTATGCAATACAAGTTAATAGTGCTCAACTAGAAGGTAAAAGGCCTACAGATAGCTACACTTTATCAATTCAGGCTGGTCTGGAAGTTAACAATATATTAGGTAACTAAATTTTATCAATATCAATTTGTTTAATTGAGAAACCCCAAAGAAAAAGGCATAGCATGCCTAAGAAGAATAAATATTCAGGTATTACTAACTTGTATAATATCAATTGAATAATTAACTTTAATCCAATAATACCAACTGCAATATAACCAGCTTTTTCTAAATTTACATATATCTCTAGCCATTTGATGAATAGTCCTGAAGTAAAACGTAATGCTATAACTCCAATAATTGCTCCTGTGATGACCAAAAGAAATTGGTCACTTATAGCTACTGCTGCCGTAATACTGTCTATTGAAAATGCTAAATCAGTTACAGCCAATAAAATAATAACCTTAAATAATGAACTTTTTGATTTGTGATTGTTATCTATTTCACTGTCAATTGAAGAATTATTGTTTATATAAATAAATTTAGAAATTGATAGTGAAATTAAATAAATACCACCAATTAACTTGACCGGCCAAAAATTCAAAAAGAATTGTGCAGTAAGTATTACAACTATTCTTAATAATAAAGCAATAAATATGCCAATATTCAATGCCTTTTGTTGAAGATCAATATTATTTAGTTTTTTAGTTATGGATGCCAGTGCGACAGCATTATCAGCAGATAGTACAAGCTCTAACGAGATTATAATTGGCAAAAGTGGTGCTAGTTCAACCCATCTATCGATACCATCAAGTAACGGAGTTAATGATCTGAGTGATGCTGAATCCATTAAATTACAAAAAAAGCTATTTACACTGTCTGTTTGCTATATGTTAACTCTAATAATTCTAATTAGTGCTATTTCAAAAGGGTTATGAGAATTGAATCGAGACTATGCCACTCTTCTGAGAATAAAGCTATTGTTAAAGTGTCTGGTTGGGTAAGTGACAAAAGTCTTGGAAGTGCAATAGCAGAGGGGTTAACAGCTCAAGATGCTGAGGATAAGGCAATATCTAGGTTATATAAAAGATTAAATACAAAATCACCTAAGGAAGCAACTTCAAAGAGTAATAATGAAAACTTAATTAGCTCTTCATTGAAAGTAGAATTACCTAATAGTAATAAACTAGAAAAGACTAATATTACACAAGTACCTAGTGATTGGAGTAATGAATTAACAGCGATAGATGCAGAAATTGAACGACTGAAATGGTCTAGAGATGATGAAATTAATTTTTTAGAGAAAAGCTTTGGTTATAATAATCGGAACAAGATAACTAATTATAACGATATTGTAGAGTATTTAAGTTTATTAAAAAAGTTAAATAAACCAAGTCATTCTGATTTTGCAAGAGAAAATATTAATAGATTAATACGAGAGTCTGACAATATCCTTAGAGATTTATCATGGGATAATATACAGGGAAGAGATTATTTACTAAAGGAATTTAATGTGTCAACCAGGAAGGATCTTAATGAAGATCAATTAATATCATTCGTTGAAAAGTTAAAATCAATTCGAAATGAATATCAAAATCATTAGATTTTCTCATTAAGACAGGAAAAATGTTAAGCTTATGTATATTAGATATGTAAAAAAGAAATAGTGTCTTTAGAGTCCATTACTAATTATTTAGAAAGTCATCAATTAACAAACGAGTTGATTGAACGAACAAATAGACAAGAAAGATTAATATTAACAGGAGCATCGCGAACAGCAAAAGCCTTAATTACTTCTTCTCTTGCTAAAAAAGATGCAAAAGTATTATTAGTAATTGTTCCAACATTAGAAGATGCTACTAGATGGTTTCCATTGATTAAAGATTGTGGTTGGAGTAAAACATGCTTATATCCTACGAGTGAAGTATCTCCATATGACTCTATACAAGTAACAACAGAGATAATTTGGGGTCAATTACAAGTTCTTAGTGATATATTTGAGTTGAAAGATAATGAGAATATAGCGATTATCGCGACAGAAAGATCATTGCAACCGCATCTTCCTTCTTATCAATATCTAAAATCTATGTGTATAAAATTAAAAGTAGGTGATGAAATAAATCTTAGTATTTTGTCAAATAGACTGAGTGAATCTGGATATATAAAGACTAATAATATAGATCAAGAAGGGACTTGGACAAGGCGTGGAGACATAATTGATATTTATCCAGTTAGTAGTGAATTACCAATTAGATTGGAGTTATTTGGTGATCAATTAGATAAGATTAAGGAATTTGATCCAATATCACAAAGGTCATTAGATAGAATTGATAATGTATGTATTACTCCAACAGGTTTTAACCCACTAATTATCAATAAGCTGATTAATGTAAACGATAAGGATATATCAATTCTGTTTAAAGATGATGAGTACTCTGAGTTAGTAAATTCAAACATTTTACTATCCGCCAAAAAGTATCTAGGTGTAGCATTTGATAAGCCCTCTTCATTACTAGATTATTTAGATGATAATACATTTATTGTTGTTGAAGAAAGGTTGCAATGCTTATCTCATGGAAATGCCTGGATTAAAATTGTTAAAGATAGTTATAATGACGAAATTAATTCTGCAGAAAATAGTAAATCAATAAAAAATATTTTTAAACCAAATCTTCACAACAATCTTGATTATATTTTTGAAATAGTAAATAATTATAAAGGAATTGATATAACAGACCTAGAAGATAC
Organism: Prochlorococcus sp. AG-402-G19; assembly: GCA_003279455.1. Lineage (GTDB taxonomy): Bacteria > Cyanobacteriota > Cyanobacteriia > PCC-6307 > Cyanobiaceae > Prochlorococcus_B. The sequence goes on along the minus strand of QCHU01000001.1, from coordinate 74,961 downwards.
TAAAACCAAAACTAATGTATTTAACATTTCGAGTAAAATCCATCCATGGCTTCCAAATCAATATGGAAAAATAAGTTTATCAATAAACGATTTAATCAAAGATAAGTATTCTGTTTGGATAATTTCAGCGCAACCAAGTCGGGCTGTTTCACTCTTAGAGGAACATGAATGTATCTCTAAATTTATCCCTAATAACAAGGATATTAATGGTATTAATAGTCTTTTGAATGACAATATACCGGTAGCAATTAAAAATTCTAATGAAGGTGAAATAGAGGGATTTTATCTTCCAGCATGGAAAATCGCTTTACTAACCGATAAGGAATTTTTCGGGCAGAATAATATTTCTAGTACAGGCTATATAAGAAGAAGAAAGCAATCGCAAAGTAAAAAAATTGATCCAAATAAAATGAAACCTGGAGACTATGTCGTTCATAGAAACCATGGTATTGGCCTGTTTCAAAATATTCAGAAGTTAAACATCAATGGTGAGTCTAGAGATTATTTAGTAATAAAATATATGGATGGAAAATTAAGTGTAGCAGCAGATCAACTTGGTAGTTTAGGTAGATATAGAAATTCAAATTCAAAGAGCCCTACTATCAGTAAACTAGGAGGTGCAAATTGGAATAAAATTAAAGAAAAAGCAAAGAAATCTGTTAAAAAAGTTGCTCTTGACCTGATTAAGTTATATGCAGAAAGAAGTAAAGAAAAAGGATTCAAGTTTCCAAATGATGGTCCTTGGCAAAGTGAATTAGAGGATTCATTCCCATATGCTTTAACGCCAGATCAAGCTAAAGCAACTGCTCAAGTTAAAGCTGATATGGAAACTGAAAAGCCAATGGATAGATTAGTGTGCGGAGATGTTGGATTTGGTAAGACTGAGGTAGCAATAAGGGCAATATTTAAAGCAATAAGTTCAGGTAAACAAATAGCTTTGCTAGCACCTACAACTATATTATCGCAACAACACTGGAGAACTATATCTGATCGTTTCGCACCTTACCCAATAAGAGTTTCTTTACTAAATAGATTTAAAACCATTAGTGAAAGAAAACAAATTATAAATGGATTGAAAGATGGGAAAATTGATGCTGTTGTTGGGACACATCAGCTCTTAAATAAAAAATTAGTTTATAAGGACTTGGGTCTTCTAGTTATAGATGAAGAACAAAGATTTGGGGTTAATCATAAAGAAAAAATCAAGGAGTTAAAAAAAAGTGTAGATGTATTAACTCTTTCTGCAACACCAATACCACGAACACTCTATATGAGTCTTTCTGGTGTGCGTGAAATGAGTTTGATAACTACCCCACCACCATTACGGAGACCAATTAAAACTCATTTAGCACCACTTGATAATGAAATTATTAGAAGCGCTATTTCACAAGAGATTGATAGAGGTGGGCAGATATTTTATATCGTTCCTCGAATAAAAGGGATAGATGATGTAGCTGAAAAATTAAAAATAATGATTCCAAATGTGAAATTATTAATCGCCCACGGTCAAATGGAAGAAGGAGCTTTAGAGAACTCGATGCTTGCTTTTAATGCTGGAGAAGCTGATATTTTGTTATGTACAACGATTGTTGAAAGTGGATTAGATATTCCTAGAGTTAATACAATTTTAATTGAAGATTCTCATAAATTTGGTTTATCACAACTATATCAATTAAGAGGCAGAGTAGGACGTAGTGGAGTACAAGCACACGCATGGTTGTTTTACCCAAGCAATGAAAAATTATCTGAGACTTCAAGACAACGCTTAAAAGCCATAAAAGAATTTAGTGATTTAGGAAGCGGTTATCAGTTAGCAATGAGGGATATGGAAATCAGAGGTGTTGGAAATATTTTAGGTATTGAACAAAGTGGTCAAATGGAAACCATAGGTTTTGATTTGTATATGGAATTATTACAGGAAACTATCGCCGAAATACAAGGACAAGACATCCCTGTAGTTGACGATACTCAAATTGATTTACCTGTGACGGCTTTTATACCTGGTGATTGGATAACTGATCCAGACGAAAAAATAAATGCTTATAGGTTAGCTACACAGTGTGAAAACAATGAGGCCTTAGTTCAATTTGCTAGCAACTTGATTGATAGATATGGAGCATTACCAAAGGCAGTTGAATCATTAATAGAAGTTATGAAGTTAAAGATAATCGCTAAAAGTTGTGGTTTCTCGAGAATTAAATTGTCTAAACCAAATATTGAGCTGGAAACGATGATGGATGAGCCAGCTTTTAAGGTGCTCAGGAAAGGTTTGGCTAATCATCTTCACGGAAGATTTATCTATAAAAAAGCTGATAGGTATTCCACTGTGACCATAAGAGGTCTAGGTATATTGGATAGCGACAAATTACTAGACCAATTGATTGAATGGCTAAATTTAATGAACTCCCAAATAAATACTAAATAAATAATTATCAAATTCTAAATAGTTAGATATGTCAATCTTTCAATTGGTTGATCAAAACATTTTTTTTGTAAAAAATTGCTATAGTCTCCAAAATTTGAGTATTTTTACCTTGGGTGAAGTAATAGAAATTAGCACTAACCAATATGGACTAAGTCTTTTTAGCGGAATGATTAGTCTTATCGCTCTAGGAGTTTACACTCTTTTGACTGTAGACACAGGAAACGATGACGATGATTCCGACTCAGGAAGTGGTGGCTTAATGCAACCAGTAAATTAGTTATTAATCATTTTGACATTAGGATTGAAAGTCTTTCTCTAAAATCACCCTTAGCAATTCCCCCCTTTAACTCACCAATAATTTCGAATTCACCCTCTGGCTCATTAACTAATAGATAAGTTGGCCAGCCCATACCCTCTTTTGTAGGGTATTGTTTTAATAATATTGGCCTATATTTTCTATAAAGCACTGTATCTTGTAGCTTTACGCTGATAAATTCAATACCTAATTCAGTTGCAACTTTAGAGTCAAAGAAACTCATTCTGTGACAGGTTCCGCAATCCTCAGAACTAAATTTAATTAGAGAATAAGACATAAAAACTCTAGTGTTCTAATACTAAATATACATATTAATAACAAGTAATTCAGTTTTGAGACTTATTGTTTCTTGCAATTATAGAAAAGAAAGGATCACCCTCTGCTGAATAAAACCCAAAAAGCTTATCTTCATGGGTTTTTTCATTAAATATTTTATCAATTCTCCAACCGTTAGCAGTTAGAACACTCTTAACGTATTCAAGTCTATTTTCTTCAGACGAATATGTCCATATATTTGGAGCTTTGCTCCAGAATGCACGATTAGTGAAAGATATTATCAATAATGAATCTGATTTGATAATTCTTGATAATTCTAATGAAACTTTTTCAGGATATTGAAGATATTGCCAACCGGCAACTATTAATCCAGCATCAATAGATGAATCTTCAAATGGCATATTTTGTATCTTATTTAAATTTTGGATCCAGAACTTATCAAGCCTCTTATTTGCACCCAACTCATCTTCATTCATCCCATGGCCAATTACTTTTTTATATCTCATATTTAATGGTAAATGGCTTACCCAACTACTCATTAAATCAAGAATCACATGATGATTTAGTAGATATTCTGAGTAGATGCTTGTAAGTCTAGTTCTAAAAGAATTGCTAAGGTGATGAACATATCTTGGTTGTTGATAAAAGATTTGATCGTCATTATTATCAATTTTCTCTCTATCTTTAGAAGAAAGCTTCATTAAACTAATTTTTTCTTTAAGCTAAATTTATTATATCAGTAAACTATTATCAACTAAAGTATAATTTAATAAATTAGGGTAGATTAACTATACTTCCTTTCAAAATTATATAATAAAAATATTATAATTTTATATCTTACTCAGTTGGTTTGGATAAGGTTTGACTACTGTTAGTGAATTCTTGTAACTCATACTTATCATTTGTCGGAAATAATATTAGTAAAGTACTAGCAAATGAAAAGATAATAAGAGCATATAGGAAATTAATATTTTTATTTGAATTTGATTGGTTATTAAGGATATATTTTTTTCTAAATGGTCTTTCCTGATTGATATCCCATCGAATATTAAATCTAGGATCAAATCTTAAAAGGTCCATGCATCGCGTTAGATCTGACAATTCAGAGTCATCTAAAATTATTTCTAAAGGATTAATACCTTCCTTTGTACTTTTTAGTAGTAACTTATGACTCATACCGAAGGGAGATATTGTGATTATTTTTTTATTAGATACAAATGTTTTTCTAATTCCAGAGATATAGGATCTGGAATATTTAAGTATAACTTGCATTAAATTATCAAGATGTTCCTTCTCTCCCTCAAGTAGGGGAGAACCAATGATTTTCAATGACCATGATGATAAAATTCCGATAGTATTTTCCGAGTCTCCATTTGATACATCTGGCATCCCTGAGATTTGTAGGGATGAAGAGTTTTGATCAAATCTATAAGATAAGTTAATCATATATAAATTCTATGATTGATGATATAAAGAGGCTTTCAAGCGATTAGCTCCCCCTTCTCCACAGGATAGTGAGAGTATGACTAATAACTCTCTAAAAGGTTCATTATTGTCTTCACCTAACAACGAAGCAATATAGCTCCGTTTAATATTCATCCTTTTACGTATGAGTGCCTTGAGTCGTGAAGTAAATAAAAGCCATCGTTCCTGACTAAGTTTCTTTGGTTCCTTTGAAGAGAGTAACTGCCTAATAAGGGGGTAGAGATTTTCTGCCATATGGGAAATAAGTTCAACAAGTGAATCAATCTGCTCAGAAGTTAGAGATGTAAGTGTATGAGTATTCCTTAGAGGATTGGAGCATCTCATTTTCCAAAATTGAACTCTACTTGAAAAATCATCTGACAGGCCAATATTTTTTGCCTTTAATAATAGGGAATCAGTCGCATTGATTTGAAGTGTCTCAATAACTAATATTAAAAAATCAATTTTTCTTGAAGCATCATTTGCAATCACGCAATTACAATAAGTTTCACGGATAGTACTATCTAGATGCTTTGAGCCATTGTTGACCTGCGTAGAATTTAAATTGGATTTCTTCATACTTTAAATAATGACAGCAGATTGAAGATTGGCTAGCTTTATTGTTAGTTTAAAATAATCGCACACCAATAATTCCTAATAATGGAAAACTTGAGAGAGTACATAAAAAAAAAATTTTTCAAAAACATTAATCTTGATTAAAGATATAAACGACATATATGAATATCCGATGATATGGTATGAATTAAGCTTGCTTAACAAATATTATATCTACTATAAATCATGATAGTATTGATAGGAAATGATCTAGATAATTTTAATTTTTATCTGATTTTGTCTTTAATAAAAGTCCAAATCATTAATATTAGGAAACCTAATATTAAAATTTTTAATATGAATATAGATTGGATATTAATCAGAAATAATTGAAAAATAATTATATTAAATTATTTACTTGCGAGAGTCGAAACTAAAAAATATAGTTTCTAAATTGATAATATAAATATTGGGTGATTTATATGATATTCATTTCTTGTTTAGCTTAATTATTGATTTAATTTAAACTTAATTTGCTATTAGAATAACTAATCAATTATTAATTATCGTTTAACCACGAAAGTATCAAATTTAGTTGAGTTATAGTTATTAAACCATAACTCAACATTACAATAGGTAGTGGTGCATTATTAACAGAGGATCTTTTCAGCCCAAGTTCCAATGCACTCTTATTTATGCCAATTTTATCAATTATAAAGTTGCACAGTTCTTCGGAGGCTGGATTGATTTCATTATTAATCATTTATATATAATATATGTTATACTCCATTTGTCATTAAATTAAGTATATATCTTCTAATAATTTTTGATTTTTTTAAAATAAAGAAAGTTAATGACCTTGGTACCATAAAAATATTAAAATTACTTCTAGAGTATCTTACCAAGCTGTCAGTTAATATTGATATTAACAGAACATCAAAAAATCTTGAAAATGAGTATAAAAAAGGGATAAAAGAATAATTATTTTTTAAAAAAGGTATCGAAACGATATTTGAAAGGCATTTAACATCTCTCCAGCAAAGATTTAATCCTTGTCCCGCTACTGGATGAATTTTGTGAGCAGATTCACCAATATAAATATATTTGCCCGAGAAGAATGAGTAATTGAAAACGAAATTTATAGGAAAATAAGTTGGATCATCAATTATTGTATCTGGCTCTATACCATAAGGAAGAATTGTTGATATATAGTCTAAAAATAATGATTTAGATAAAGTCTTATTATGTGTGCCTTTAGCTATTGATTGACTACAAATAATTTGAAATAAATCTCCTCCTAGAGGTAAAACAGCAAAAGGACCCTCAGAGTTTAATATTTCGAATGCTTCATTAGAATCAACACCTCTTAATAAAACCCTGGCTGTAATACAGATTTGATCATAATTAAAATTAAAGGATGGAGTTTTAAGCTTTTTCTTAATAGCTGAATTTGATCCATCTGCTGCAACAATTAAGTCGTAATTATTTGTATTAGGTATAACAGAAGTAGGTATTTTATTAATATTCTCAATTTTTGCAATAAATTCTAATATTGTATCCATTATATTTTTATGCTCTACAATCCAGCCTACAGCTGAATATTTTTGATCAGATATATCTAAATCATTTACTAGAAATCTAAATTTTTTATTTAATTCATAATCAATCACATTGAGATATTGAAATGGTACTAGATGAGTTTGCAAATGGGACCAGATTCCTAGATTTATTAATATTTTTCTAGAGGAATGTGTAATAGCGTATGTTCGATCTCTATTTACAAGTTCTTGATCAGATAATCTTTCATAAAGATCAACTCTACAGCCAGCACTCGCCAATGATATTGCTGCTAGTGATCCAGTTAACCCGGAACCTACAATTGCTATATTCATGGTTTATATTATATCAGTTATTATAAATAATAATTAGTTAAGAATTTTCATATTAACAAATTCTTCGAATGCAGGTCTGAGAAGAAATGGATAAGAACCAACCCATAAATTAATTTCTGGGCACCAGGCATCGCTTATCGCTTGTATCCTTTCAAAGTCTCTTCTATTACTAAAGACTACACAGTTAATTCTCATTCCTTTAGTAAGTATATTGAACTTATTTTGTAATGGAAAACTAATTTTTCCTATAAATCCATCTTCATCTTCTATCTCCAAAATGACCCATGTTCTTTTTTTTTCTAAAACCTCTAATCTTCCATCTCTATTAGCTTGTTCCTGTTGATTTTCTACCCTATCTTCTACGTAAACATCAGAAATATAACCATCAACTAATGCCGAAAAAGAAAAACTTTTAAACTTAGAGTTTTTCCTACTAGCTTCAAGAATTGGTCCCCATAAAATGTATAAAAGAAAAACTACGCCCAAAACCAACCATAAAGAGTAAAACTGACTTGTTACTTGACTTTGGCTTATGAGCAATGTTATTACACCACCAATTGCCGAGATCAAAATGCGTTGGAAAATTTTCTGAGGGTTACCCAAAGCTGAATTAAATTGAGTCCCTGTTGCAACTGAAGGGATCAATTTATTTATCTCTTTTTGCTTAATCGGAAAAAGCATTTGTATTAATGACTATAGAATTTTCTCTAACCCATAAACCAATTTATTGAATGATCTAATTTTTTTAATCACTAACAAAACACCAGGCATATAAGCAGAACGATCAATAGTGTTATGAGCTAACTCATAAGTTTCTCCATTAGACCCAAACATGACTTGTTGATGAGCAACTAGTCCGGGTAACCTTACCGAATGAAGCCTTAAGCCACTAGGACGAGAACCACCTCGAGAACCTTCTATAGATTCTTCCTCGTTCACTAAAGATTTATTGAACTTTGAGCGTTGCTCCTCTATCAATTCAGCTGTTTTAATACAAGTTCCACTAGGTGCATCAGCTTTTTTATTATGATGCATCTCTGTCAATTCAGCGAACTCATAAAAACGAGCCGCAGCTGCTGCAGCTTGCTGCAGCAATACCATACCTACTGAAAAGTTTGGAATAATTGCTGAACCAAGTGATGCCTTTTCTGCAAATTTAGAGAGATCTTCTAATTGATCTGATGTTATTCCAGTAGTTCCAATTACTGGATGGACTCCATATGCAATAGATGTACGTGTGTGACTATAAGCAACTTTGGGATGTGTGAAATCAACTAGTACAGCAGCATTGTTTGAACCATCTTTAGGGACATTCTGACTTGCAGCACAGAGAGAACCTTCAAAATCACTAGAAAGAAATACATCAAGCGGGCTTATGCCAATTAATGTTCCAATGTCTTGACCTTCTTTTTCCTTCTGATTATCAATTGCGCCAACTAGTTCATAATCATTAGATGAATTAATTGCTTTAATCACCTCAGATCCCATTCGGCCTAAGGCTCCTGCGACTAAAACTGGTATTGATTGATTAGCAGAACTCATTGAATTGCTTTTTTTATAATCATATTTGATATCCCTTGTAACACGCATTAACTAAATAACACACTAAAGGGCCACTGAACACTAGGCTTGGTCGAATTCCGATAGAAGAAAAAGATGTTTACACAGGTTCGCTCAGCCAATCGCAGAGTTTCACCTGTCGAGAATCACAAGCATAAGGCAGTGATGAAGGCTGTTTATGTGGTTCTTGAGCCTCAATATCAAAATGCTCTTACACAAGCTGCAAACTCATTAAATTCTCAAAATGGTCCTATTGGAATTGAACTTAATGGATATTTAATTGAAGAATTAAGAGATACAGCAAATTATGAAAGCTTTAAAAAAGATATAGAAAATGCTGATTTATTTGTAGCTTCATTGATTTTCATTGAAGATTTAGCGCAAAAGGTTGTTGAAGCAGTCGAACCTCATAAAGAAAATCTTAAAGCTGCAGTTGTATTCCCTTCAATGCCAGAAGTGATGCGACTGAACAAATTGGGCACTTTTTCTATGGCCCAGTTAGGTCAAAGTAAAAGCATTATTGGCGACTTCATGAAGAAGAGGAAAGAAGCAGGTGGTGCTGGCTTTCAAGATTCAATGTTGAAGCTTCTAAATACTCTTCCATCAATTCTTAAGTATCTACCTGTAGACAAGGCACAAGACGCTCGTAGTTTTATGCTTAGTTTTCAATATTGGTTAGGTGGAACTCCAGATAATCTGAGAAATTTCCTACTAATGCTTGGTGACAAATATGTTTTTCCAGAACTTAATACTGAAAAAGAGAATATTGAAGTTGCAGAGCCAGAAGTTTTTCCAGATTTAGGAATTTGGCATCCTTTAGCGCCAAATATGTTTGAAGATAAAAAAGAATATCTAAATTGGACAGCTTCTAGAGAGGATCTATCAAATAAGGCAAAGGCAGGTCCAGTAATTGGTCTTGTACTTCAAAGGAGTCATATTGTTACTGGAGATGATGCTCACTATGTCGCTGTAATTCAAGAATTGGAATATCGGGGAGCAACAGTCATTCCAATTTTTTGTGGTGGATTAGATTTTTCTAAGCCTGTAAATGAATTTTATTACGATCCAATTAACCCTGACAAACCAATTGTTGATGGGGTTGTCTCACTTACCGGTTTTGCCCTTGTAGGAGGACCTGCAAGGCAAGATCATCCAAAAGCAGTTGAGGCATTAAAGAAACTCAATCGACCTTACATGGTTGCTCTACCTCTGGTTTTCCAAACGACACAAGAATGGGAGGGTAGTGACCTTGGTCTTCATCCAGTTCAAGTAGCTCTTCAAATTGCAATTCCTGAATTAGATGGAGCTATTGAACCGATTGTTTTATCCGGACGTGATGATGCCACTGGAAAAGCACATACACTCCAAGACAGAGTAGATGCAATAGCTGAAAGAGCTATTAGATGGTCATCACTAAGAATTAAAAAAAGAGACCAGAAGAAATTAGCGATTACTGTCTTTAGTTTTCCACCAGATAAAGGAAATGTTGGAACAGCTGCATATTTAGACGTCTTTGGCTCAATTTATAGAGTTTTAGAAGAAATGAAGCAGAAAGGTTATGACATAAAAGATATGCCTAAGAATCCAAAGGAACTTATGGAGACATTAATTAATGACCCTGAAGCATTACAAGGTTCTCCGGAACTATCAATAGCTCATCGAATGAGCGTAAAAGAATATGAAAAATTGACTCCCTATTCTGAAAGGCTAGAAGAGAACTGGGGAAAGCCACCTGGAAATTTAAATAGTGACGGTCAAAATCTTCTTATATATGGTAAAGAATTTGGGAATGTATTTGTTGGAGTACAACCAACCTTTGGATATGAAGGCGATCCAATGAGATTGCTTTATTCCAGAAGTGCTAGTCCACATCATGGCTTTGCAGCTTATTACACATATTTAGAAAAAGTTTGGAAGGCAGACGCAGTTCTACATTTTGGTACCCATGGATCTCTTGAGTTCATGCCTGGGAAACAAATGGGTATGAGTGAGACTTGTTATCCCGATTCATTAATTGGAGGCTTACCTAATCTCTATTACTATGCCGCTAATAATCCTTCGGAAGCAACAATCGCAAAAAGAAGAGGATATGCATCAACAATTAGTTATTTAACTCCTCCAGCAGAAAATGCCGGACTATACAAAGGACTAAAGGAACTTGGAGAATTAGTTGGTTCTTATCAACAGTTGCGAGAGAGTGGAAGAGGAATTCAAATTGTTAATGCAATAGTTGAAACATCAAAGAAATGTAATCTAGACGAAGATGTAAAACTTCCTGAAAAAGATGCCTCCGAATTGGACATAGATGAAAGAGATTTGGTAGTAGGAAATGTTTATAAACAATTAATGGAAATAGAAAGTCGATTATTACCTTGCGGCTTACACACAATTGGAAAACCCGCCACTGCTGAAGAAGCTATTGCAACATTGGTAAGTATCGCATCTATAGAAAGAGAAGATGATGGAATCAGATCTTTACCAGGTTTATTAGCTGAAGCAAAAGGGAAAACGATTGAGGAAGTTTATGAAGGAAATAACAAGGGAAAATTAGAAGATGTTGAACTTAATAAATTAATTACAGAAACTTCTAGAGAATCCGTTGGTTCAATGGTTAAGTCTCTTACAGGAAGAGATGGCAGAGTAAATATGAAGAAGAATATTTGGACTCTAATTGTTGAATTTTTAAGAGGAATTGGTTTCTCAATCCCTTCGCCATGGCAAGCATCAGCGAAGAAAGCAGGTTTTGAAAATGTAAATTCAAATTCACTGGATAAATTGTTTGACTATTTGAGATTTTGTTTAGAACAAATATGTGCAGATAAAGAAATGGAGAGCTTGTTAAAAGCTTTAGATGGTGATTATGTTATTCCTGGTCCAGGTGGAGATCCCATAAGGAACCCTGGAGTATTACCCAGTGGTAAAAATATTCATGCACTAGATCCCCAATCGATACCAACAGTAGCTGCTGTGGCTTCTGCTAAAGGTGTTGTTGACAAGCTTATTGAAAGACAAAAAGAGGAGCAAGGTACATGGCCCGAAACTATTGCTTGCGTACTTTGGGGTACTGATAACATAAAAACATATGGAGAATCACTTGCTCAAATCCTTTGGTTCGTAGGTGTGAAACCAAAGCCAGACTCGGTTGGAAGGGTCAATAAATTAGAGCTCTTATCTCTTGAAGAATTAGGAAGACCAAGAATTGATGTAGTAGTGAACTGTTCTGGTGTCTTTAGAGATTTATTTATTAATCAAATGGCATTAATTGATCAAGCTGTAAAAATGGCTGCTGAGGCAGATGAACCACTTGATAAAAATTTCGTAAGAAAACATGCACTTGAGCAGGCAGAAAAGGAAGGGAAAAGTATTAGGGAATCTGCAAGCAGAGTTTTCTCAAATGCAAGTGGAAGTTATAGCTCGAATGTTAACTTAGCTGTAGAGAACTCAACATGGGAAGAAGAAAATGAGTTACAAGAAATGTATCTTTCAAGGAAAACTTATGCTTTTAACGCTGATAATCCAGGGGAGATGAATCAGAACAGGGATGTATTTGAATCTGTTATGAAAACAGCTGACGTTACTTTCCAAAACCTTGATTCTTCAGAAATATCCCTCACAGATGTAAGTCATTATTTTGACTCTGACCCAACAAATTTAATTAAAAATCTTAGAGATGATGGTAAAGCTCCCAGCAGTTACATAGCAGATACAACTACAGCCAATGCTCAGGTAAGATCACTAAGTGAAACTATTAGATTAGATTCAAGAACAAAATTACTTAATCCAAAATGGTACGAAGGAATGCTGAAGTCTGGATATGAGGGAGTAAGAGAAGTATCGAACAGACTTAATTACACATTAGGATGGAGTGCAACTAGTGGCCAAGTTGATAATTTCGTATATGAAGAGTCAAATGAAACTTTTATAAATGATCCAGAGATGAGGAAAAGATTAATGGAATTGAATCCTCATAGTTTTAGAAGAATAGTCGGTACATTGTTGGAAGTTAATGGGAGAGGATATTGGGAAACATCCGATGAAAATATTGAACAGTTGAAAGAACTTTATCAAGAAGTAGAAGATAGAATTGAAGGAGTAAATAAAGAAGATTAGAAAAACATTAAATAATTGACTTGGTCATTATTATCACCTGAGAAATTTGTTTAACATCATGAACTCTTAAAATATCAACACCTGCAATCACACATCGAGAGGCTACTGCAGAGGTTCCAAATATTCTTTTATTAGGGTCAGGTTCATTGATAACTGACCCAATAAATCTTTTTCTAGAAGCACCTACTAATACTGGATAATTCATATAAACAAATTCTTCTATATTTTTTAGAAGGGTTAAGTTTTGATCAACATTCTTCGCAAAACCTATTCCAGGATCAATAATTATTTGATCATTATTTATGCCTTTAGATAATGCTAAATCGATTTGATTGGATAATTCTTTTTTTACATCTTTAACTACATTTGAATATTTAGCCAAAGAATCCATTGTCTTACTATTTCCACGACTATGAGTCAAAATATAAGGACAATCTTTATCAGCAATAACACTAAGGATTTCGGGATCATGACGTCCACCACTAACATCATTAACCCAATCGGCACCAACATTGATTACTTTTTCGGCAACAGTATGATTAAAGGTGTCTACAGAAATTGGAATCTCGGGATGTAATAATTTTAATTCTTTTATTAAAGGAACTAATCTTTTAATCTCAATATCGGCTCCAACCTCAGATGCGCCGGGGCGTGTGCTTTGTGCTCCAATATCTAGTATGTGTGCCCCTTGTTTTATACATAATGATGCATGATTAATTGCAGCCGGCAAATCAATATAAAGTCCACCATCACTAAATGAGTCTTCAGTGATGTTTACTATTGCCATTAAATGGGTTTCTCTTTCCCAATTTTTTGGCAGATACTTATTATATTTTTTCGTAGTTAGCAATTCTCGCAAAATTTTTAGGATCTAAAGAGGCTCCACCAACTAATACACCATCAATATCAGACATAGACATAATTTCATCAATATTATTTGATTTAACTGATCCACCATATTGAATAATCACGCCTTCAAAACCAATCCATTTACGGATTAGTCCGCAAATTCTATTAGCTTCATGGGATTCACAAGTTTTACCTGTTCCAATTGCCCATATTGGCTCATAGGCAACTATTAACCTTTTTACATCTATCCCTTCAAGGCCTTGGTCAATTTGCCTTTTAATAACCCTTTCGGCTTCACCAAGCTCTCTTTGCTGAAATGTTTCTCCAACACAAACAATGGGTATTAATTTATGATCTTGAGCTGATTGAGCTCTTTTATTTATCTGTTCGTCACTTTCACTAAAATATTTTCTGGGCTCACTATGTCCAACGATTGCACATTTAACAGACAGTTCATTAAGCATTAGTGGTGAGACCTCAGCTGTGTAAGCTCCACTGTCCTCCCAGTGAACATTTTGACTCGATAATGAAAGATATTCACTTTTGTCTTTAATAAGCTCAGATAAAGGGTAGAGGGCTGTAAAAGGAGGTGCGATAACAACTTCCCTGTCTTTCTTTGGTATATCTTTCAATAATGGGATCAATACACGCATGTACTCAATAGCTTCAGAGCATGTCATGTTCATCTTCCAATTGCCTGCAATGACCTTTTTACGCACGCTGCTAGCTCCTCATTTTTCGCTTCTTGCCAACTTACGGCCTAGAGGATCAGAATTTGGAACAATGTATGTTTCATTAGCAAAAATAATTTGATCACCATCAATTAATTTTCGTCCTCTTCTATTTTCTACTATGCCATTAACGCTAATTTTACCTGTTCTGATAATCATTTTCGCTTCTCCTCCAGTCTGAACGATCCCAGTAAATTTTAGGTATTGATCTAATTTCATTTTAGTGCTTTTAAATTAAACATTGATATTTTGATGAAATGAACCAAAAAATCAAAATAGATCTTATTTACCTCTTAAGGAGACTTAAAGGAAATATGCAGGTATTAATACTTGGTGGTATTAGCATGCTTGTTTATGTTCTTTGCTGGCCGATTCTTGCATGGTTATCAGGTAAATTAATCCCGGCTATAGGTCAAGGAAATACAAAACAAGTTTTAATTGTAATTCTACAAGCACTAATTATTTTTATCATTCAAAAAACTGCACAATATCTCCAAGATAGTCTTCTAGCTAAGCCAGCATTGGCACTAAGTCAAGATCTTAGAACGACACTATTTAAAAAACTTCAGAAAAGTAATATTCTTTTTATTGAAAAACTCTCATCTGGAGATATCGCCTACAGACTTACTGAGGATGTTGATCGTGTTGGTGAGGTTATTTACAAATCAATTCAAGATACGACACCATCTGTATTTCAATTATTAGCAGTATTTGGTTATATGATATTTGTTGATTGGAATTTATCACTTTCAACTATTATTTTAGCTCCATTAATTGCAGTATTAGTAAGTAATTTTGGTGGAAGAGTATTAAAAGCCTCTGAGCAAAGCCAAAAGAAAATAAGTTCTTTAGCTTCTTTGCTATCAGAAGCTATTCAAGGTTTACCAATGGTTAAAGCATTTGCAGTTGAAGAATGGTTACAAAGAGATTTTGAAAAACAAGTTAAATTACACAAAGAGGCTAAATATAAAATGCTAACTCTTGTAGCCCTTCAGCACCCAATAGTCGGTTTAATAGAAGTAATTGGTATTTTGAGCATACTTACAATTGGAACTTATAGAATACAAACAGGAGGAATTTCAAATGAAGAATTTAGTAGTTATTTTACAGCATTAATAATGTTAATAGATCCAATAAGTCATATAACAGTAAACTACAACGAGTTAAAGCAAGGTCAGGCATCACTAAGAAGATTAAACGAAATAACAACTAATCCACTAGAAATATCAACATCAAATAAAGGTATTATTCCAAATAAAAAAATACGTGGTAAATTATTATTTAAACATGTATTCTTCTCATATAGCGATAAAAATAATGCAATAAATGATATTAATTTAGACATAGACTATGGTCAAATAGTTGCTTTAGTCGGTCCATCAGGAGCAGGGAAAAGTACAATATTTTCATTGATTTTAAAATTTATCGAACCAAGCAAAGGATCTATTTATATTGATGAATATAAATTAGATGAAATCAATACCGATTATTTGAGAAAATTGATAGCTATAGTTCCGCAAAAAACATTTATATTTTCAGGGACGATAGCTGAAGCTATAAGATTTGGAAGAGCAACTACTAAAGAAGATATTGTTAATGCTGCAAAAATTGCTAATGCACATGATTTTATAGAAAGATTACCTAATGGATACGAAACATATATAGAGGAAAGAGGTAGCAATCTTTCAGGAGGTCAACTTCAAAGGATATCAATAGCAAGGGCTTTGCTGGGCGATCCAACAATTTTGTTACTTGATGAAGCTACTAGTGCTTTAGATGCAGAAGCGGAGGAATCTGTTCAAAAAGGTCTCCAACAAGCCATGAATAATAGAACGGTATTGGTAATCGCTCATAGATTATCGACAATCCAAAAAGCTGATAAAATCGCAGTAATCGAAAAGGGGAGAGTGTGTGAGGTGGGTAATCATATTGAATTAATCAAGAAACGAGGTAGATATAAAGATTTTTGCGATAAACAGTTTATAGAGAGTTATTAATAATATATTTAATGTTATATTATTAATAACCTAATATCAAATTGATGACAAATACACCGTCAAATGAAAAGGAAGCAATACTTACATTTGAGGATAAAAAATATGATCTAAAAAACCTACCTAAAGACGTACAAGAACTTATAAAAGGAATGCAGGTGGCTGATGCACAACTCAGAATGCACGAAGACACGCTTAAAGTTTTAGCAGTTGGCCGCCAACATCTTGCAATTCAACTAAAGTCAAAACTACAATCAATTGAAGCGATAAAGTAATAAATAAATAATTAAGCTATTAAATATATCTAATTTTCATAAACAAAGAATTTATAATTAATTCCAAGAAAGATAATATATATTTCTTCGGAATAAAAACAGTAAATAATTTTCATCTAACTTAAAAAAAGGAGGTGATTATGAGAGAATCTTAAGAAAGTATAAAGAGATGAGATGGGAGCTAAAGGTTACTGGCTAAAACAGGCCAAAATTGAAAACACTGCACAATTTATCGAATACGTTAAAACCGTGGTTCCATGGCTTAGATCAGTTGGGGGGACAATAATCGCTAAAGATGTAAACCAAAATTCTGATTTAAACGAATGGGATGGTGGGCAATTAGGCGTTATTGTTGAATTTGAATCTAAAGCCGCTGCACAAAAAGCCTTTAATTCATCTGAATTTCAGGAATATATAAAATATAGCGGAATAGATAAACAGTTATCGCTGTCAATAATTGGGTAACTGCATTATCCTTTTGATTAAATAAGTAGAAATGATTAATCATGATAAAAGATTCTTCAACTCTTCAAAAAGGACAAATGCTAAGAGTTGAAATAAACGAAGTTAAAGATCGTATACCGCAAAATATTCTTGAATTAATAAGAAAAGAGCCAGATG
The DNA here is from genome assembly GCA_003279455.1 of Prochlorococcus sp. AG-402-G19. Taxonomy (GTDB): domain Bacteria; phylum Cyanobacteriota; class Cyanobacteriia; order PCC-6307; family Cyanobiaceae; genus Prochlorococcus_B. Next base: position 57,893 of record QCHU01000001.1, on the reverse strand, counting down.
TCGAATTAGTTGGCTATAAAATGGTAGATGGGAATCAATTTGGCCTAGTGGTTAAACTAAAAAATGGTGAAATAAATTGGTTTTTCGAAAAGGAGTTATCAGAAATTTTGTAATTTATACCTAATTATTGCAATATTTATATGACTAAAAGATACATATTAGTATGACAAATGATTAATAACGTATATTGATAGTACTTAGTTAAAAAGATTATGCCTTATAACCAACTCACTGTGGTAATTGGTGGACTCATGCATATTCCTATAATAATTCTAGTTCTAAGATTTATTGAAAATAGATTTAATAATAGAAATTGGACTATAGAAGAACTTAATTACAATAAAACTGTATAATACTTTATTATCAATACAGATTTATTGTTAGACTATAAAAAATAAGGAATAGATTTAATAATGAAAACAATAGTCATTACAGGCCCATCTGGTTCTGGAAAAACATTTTTAAGTAATAAATTATCTAAATTCTTTCGTAATTCAATAGTAATAAAAACAGATTCATATTATAGAGATAATATAATTATCCGTTTTTTATCGATATTTTTTGTTGATATTTATGATAGACCTTTGAGTATCAAGAAAAATGAATTAAAAAAAACAATACTGGCTATATATAATCGAGTCAGTGAAGTGAAGAACTTTCAATATGATTTTATAAAAAAAAAATCAAGCTATTCAATAAAAAAAATTAGTTATAATGGAAAAAATCAAATTTTAATATTAGAGGGAGTATTTGCTCATAGGCTGGATTTAAATTATATTGACACATTAAATATTCTTTGTAATGAAGAAAAAGAAATCTGTTTAAAAAGAAGAATTAATAGAGATCAATTATATAGATCTAGATCAGTTAAAGAAATAATTAAAAGATTTAACAGCTCATGGTATTTGTTTTATAAAAATTTAAAAGGTTATATTAATACTAACCATGTTATTCAATTGAATACATCAGATAAAATTTCATACAATAATTTAATCCAAGATTTAGATTTTTATTTTTTAAATAATTAACTAAGAAAAATAAATAGTTTTTTCTTAGTTAATATTAATTTAAGAAAAAAAATATTTAAGTAGTTATTTTTTCACCTCAGGAGCATTCATTCCATCGTAGTCAGGTCCAACCATTAAACCAACAATCGCAAATAAAGCAATTGACGCAACTCCAACTAAAACTGCTGTTGGGGCTGGTGTACTAGTAAGACCAGCAATTAATAAATTTCCCATAAAAGTTAAATAAAGCATTTAATAAATAGCAGAAAATGCAAGAATTTAACTAATTAGTTACTTGTTTTGACTTAAATAATATAAAATAGAAAATTTTATACATTGATAAGATACGATTGTTTAAATACCTTAAAATATTCTATACAAAATAATTTATTAATTGCTAACAAAATGAATTATTGAAAACTAGTTTAAATGAATTTTTTATACTGATTAGCATAAAAAAAGTGGGATAACATGCAAAGCACATCAACCCACTTGATTCAGACTAGATAATCTAATTATTTAGATGTATTTGGATCGTTAAAACCATCGTAGTTAGGGCCAACCACGACAGCCATAATTCCAAATAGTGCCATAAAAGCGATACCTACGATTGGTGCAGTAGGAGCTGGTGTACTTAGTAATCCAGCGAAGGTTAAAGGAAGCATGTTCTTTAGTAAGACCCAATATAAATACCAGTCATCAGGAAATATGACCATTGATATTTTACTTTGTAACATTTAGGTCCACCAAAAGTAAGCTATGACTGGCTTTAGGAAGTGAATCATGAAGTAGATTTGAAAAAAAATATTTTCATAGTTGCCAATCCACCACTACAGCATCAATTTGAATATTTACGGATTAAACTAAAGAACAATATAAAAAATCATTAATGAACTATTAATTATTGAATATAATATTAATTACAAAAACAAACATATATAATATAAGATAATAAAAATAATTTCAAAATGTCTAAGTGAATAATCATTTACGACCAATAACACCAGTGAATGAATTTGAAGAAGCTTGTAGACAAGCTAAATTAAACAATAAGGAACAAAAAATCATTGATCACATAAGGTATGTTGGCGTATTTACACAACCCTCACTAACTAAAGAACTTAAATTAGATTCAAAGCCACCCATCTTATCAGTGCTTTGCGAAATATGTAGAAAGATAGGTAAATTCATGCCTGAACACTTTAGTAATGTAAGAGCTTGGTCTAAAGAAATTAATGAACATAAAGTAAAATGGGATGGAGACCTTATCTGCTCACTAGCCTGGGACAAAGATGGAGAACGCTTATCACCAGAAAACGGGACTTGTCTATACCATACTTTTGCTGTCCACAAAGAATTATTCCAAGGTCTAGATTAAAATTCTCATATTGATAACAACGAAAAAAAGTTAACCTTGATTAAGGTATTCAAACAATACATTATTAAAACCTAACTCTTCAGCTGAATATTCAAGCATCATATTATCTGATTCAATTTGAGAATGGAAGGATCTGATTTCTTCGGATTCATCGCCTGATAGAGGAATGCCGTCAACAACATCAAAGATAATGTTTTGTCGATCCATTTCTGCAAGAACTTCATTTGCCATAATGATCAAACTAAGTACTAATAAATAAATAGCCAATAATTTGTATCAACAAAAGTAATTAAAACATTCCTTTACGAAAAGTTCATACAGATAAAAATTAAACAACTTCACAAAGACAAAAATCATTAACCTTCTAAAGACAGATCCCTACCAACAAGAGTAAAACCAACAACTTTACATAAATTCATCTATGCTTTACATTCCTTGTCAATAACTTGTTTGGCCGTGCTTGAAAAAGGAGAAAATGTCGATGTAACTTTAAGGAGAGCTTCTGTCGTAGCAGTAACTATGGCAACAAGCCGACAAGGTACAGGAGTGGTTAAAGAATTGAGTAAATCAAACAAATATCAAATACGAGCTATCACAAGAAACATAAAAAGTTCCAAAGCATTAGAGCTAGGAAGTCTTAAAAACGTAGAACTATACAAAGGGGATTTAATGGATCCTGAAAGCTTGAATAGAGCTTTTGATGGCGTTGACGTAATTTTTGGCAATACCACCCCCACAAAAGGATGGAAAGTTTTCAGAGGGAGTATTGTAAGGGCTTATGAAATGGAACAAGGCTTTAACTTGATAAATCAGGTTAAATTAGCTTATACAAAAGGTAAACTAAATCATTTTATATTTAGCTCAATTAGTAAAGCAAAAGATCCTTTAAAAAACGATCCTGCTCCAGGGCATTTTACGAGTAAATGGGATATTGAGGAATATATAGACAGTTGTGATCTTAAAGAAATCACAACTGTCTTAAGACCAGTTAGTTACTTTGAGAATTTTGAAAACAAATTACCTGGTTATACTATTTCTAAGAAAATATTCCCAGGAATCGTTGATAAAGATTTCAAGTGGCAGACAATTGCTGTTGAAGATATTGGTAAATGGGTAAGGGGCATTTTATCAAAACCCGAAAAATATAAGAATCAATCTATCAATATTGCAGGAGAGGAGCTTACAGGACCAGAAATGGCGATGACTCTCCAAAAACTTGTTGAGTCAGAAGGACTTCAAACAAATTATGTTGTGATTCCTAGAATAGTTATGAAGTTACTGGAATATGACATAGGCGTGATGGCAGATTGGATTGAAAGAACAGGTTATGGAGCTGATATGAATAAGCTTAAAATAATTCAGAATGAACTAAATATTGTTCCAACATCTCTAAAAGATTGGCTTAAAGGAAAACTTGAAAAACAGAATAACACGAGAAATTCATGGTCAAGGGAGTGGAAATCATCTCAATGGAAGCTACAATGGGATAAATAAAAAAGTAATAATTTAAGCTTAAAGAATACTTATAAACCATTAATTTCAATTGATTTTGCTATTGATCTAAGCAACTCCACTATCTCATTATCATCACAACTTGTATCATCCTTTAGCTCTAAACATAAATCTCTAATAGAAACGTTAGTAGACCACCAAATACCTGAAGTTTCAGTGTCATCAAAGTTAAAATCGGACATTAGGTTATATGTAATTAGAAATTACGATATTTTTGAGGATCATTAGAAGAGTTATCTAAAGCTTTTAATTCTTCAGGCAATTCCATATCTAAACCTTCCAACAAATTCTTTAAAAGTATTTTATTGTTTATATCGCTTTTACCAGGTCTAAAATTTAGAAATAAATAAAATATAGAGCAACATGCGAATAATATTAAAAATGAATATAAATAGGGACTGTTGATCATTAAATTATTCTAATACATTTTTATATTCATACCAAATCGTACAAAAATCAATAAAAGTTAAAAAAATAATATAATGACTGATCTAACACACCAATGCGAATAGGAACATATTGGAAGCATAGGTATTAATAACCAGACAGAAGGGTAGATATGTAAATAATCTCTTCCTTGAGAGCTTAAGTGTAATAGGAGATTAAATAAATTAGATATATAATAAGAAATAGTCTTTATTAAAATATAAGAACTTAATTATAATTTAGATTAACAACGGAAGAATTATTCAAAATAACGTCTTAAAATATATAAAAGAGTTTAATTTTTATGGTTACCAACATAAGTTATATATTTTTAATCACACTACTATTAATTATGGGTGGTTGGACGTTTAAAGCTTTGATATCATTAGCTCAAGGCAAACCTGTAGAAATAAATTTCAAAAACCCACTTAATCTGAAGGCAAGATGGCCAAAAGATGCTAAAGAGAAGTAAATTATTATCTAAGAACTCAAACATAAATTTTCCTCTGCGATTTAGAGGCTTTTAATCGATTATCATTAATAGAAATTTTTATAACATTAAACTCAATAGAGATGATTGAATCCTTAGATCCTTTTCAGCAACTATTGTTAGGTGTATCTAGTGTTGGACTACTAATGATAGTTTTAGTGATTTTTCTTACGGCAAGTCCTAACTTTGAAAATACCGATAGGCTGAAAAAGATATTAGACTTTATTGAAAAAAAGAATTAATTTATATAATAAGTAAATACTAGAACACCAACCAGTTCTGTAGAAAAATTAAACGTGAGTAATTCACTATATTCTCAAAGGATAACTTAATCTGATCAATATCTAAAACATATCTACTATTTATATTAAATAATCACTTCTAGAGATGTTAAAGGATTTATTTGACAATAACAAATACTTGATCTGTGCAGGTCTGAGTACCTTATCTCTGGTATTCACTTCAATTTCAATAATCTCTCTGTCAAAATCAGTTAATGAAATTTCAATTGATTTAGAACCCCTTTCATCATGGGCTGAGTCACAAAATGAATGCATAACAAAAACATTTCGCATCGACGGAAAGAATACACAAGGAATCCCCTCAAAAGTCTGGAGCTGTAATGGTGGTGGCCAATAGCTTAAGATTGACTGCTCCTCAGTGAATCATGTTATTCTCCCCATCTCTTTCCAATCTCATAACCCCATTGCTTCGCAAGTCCTACAACATCATCATGTGTTTTACATCTGATAATTAATTCATACTTTTCAGGAGATTTTTTAACTAGGTCAATCAATTGATTTAATTGATCAATTTTGTATAGAAAACCTTCATAATCCTTTTTAGACATATTTATTAAATGTAATATTTAGCTAATAAATATTTAGTTGTTTTTTACTAATATTTCATAATTTAATTAAGAGCGAAAACAAATAATTCATACTTATGATTTTGAGTGATTCGGCTGTTGCCAGAGGTATCTATCGATTAAATCTTCTTTTTTTACGGCAACGCAGTTGGTAGCTATATGCCATAGAGACTTATGGATAGGGGTAGGATTATAGAGATATACTTTTGAAAATTTCTCTTTCAATATTCTCGTCGCAAGTCTTGCATGATAGTGAGGTACTGTTGGTTCAATATGATGAATAGCATGAGTAGAACCTATTGAGTGATGAAGAAAATCTAAAATGCGTCCATAAGGTCTGTCGATAGATAATAAGGCTCCTCTCATATAGGAAAATTGACTGGAACCAAGATGTGGAACATCGGTATCTGTGTGATGAAGCCATGTATAAATAACAAGCCAAATATTAACAACGATTAGAGGACCCAGGTAAAGACTAATCATTGAATTTATTCCAAAATATAGAGACCAAGAAATCAATAAAAGAAACATAAAGAGAATTCCCCAATCAGAAATCCATACCTTTTTTGCCCATATGGATGGCCAAAGTTTTTTCGAGAAAGGGGCAATTGGCCAAAAATGATTACTTGTCCCGTACTTAGGTCCACCTGTCTTGCCAAGAAGTAAGTAAGCTGGCCATCCAAGAATCAAGTGAAGGAACAATTGATTAAAGCCATACAAAATTTTACCAAAGAATAATGATGACTCCATTTCATTTTCACCACCCTTCTTTTCATATTTACCATCTCCTGAAATCACAACAGGAACATGCGTCTCTCCATCTGTTATGTGATTAGTAAAAGCATGGTGAACTGCATGTGATCTTTGCCACGAAAAATATGGGACAAGTAAAAATGAATGAAGACAATATCCGACAAGTGTTTCTAATTTACGATTATCTGAAAAAGCACCATGTCCACATTCATGAGCTAGGACCCAAAGCCCCATTGATGTTGTACCAGAAAGTATTGCATAAAAGATCCAAACAGGAATCATCTCTGAAGTAAGAGGAATAGAAAGTCCTAGCAAAACAACAAAGATCTGAATAACTATGGTCCTTGTAAGATAAAAAAGAGATCTATTCGTCTGCCGAGTAAAGCAATCATTTGGTATGGCTTCTCTAACTTCTTTTCTTGAAGGGATATCATCTAGTGAAATTTGTAATGCTTTACCATTTAGTCCAGAAGGAAGGAAAGTAGTATTTTTATTTTCTTTATTGTTCGTCTCGAATTTAGTAAGCAATCTTTGTTCCAATTTCTTTAATCACATGATTGAGGTTCTTATACGACGTTACTCTTTAACAGTGCTATGAGGCTATAGGAATTTCTAATTTTCACAAAAATAGTTTCTGAATGAACAAAAAATTGTTATTAATGAACAGATTTATAAGCAAAACATCAACAAGAAATACTAGAAAATTGATAATAAAAACTAATATATTCTAAAATTAATTATTTCTACTTTCTGGATACTCAACGGATCCATCCTCTTTCCTAATAGGTTTTGAATAAAGAACTCTCAACAAACCTTTTGTGTCCATGTTAGGACTTGTTATGAAAAAGCTAATAAGAAAGAAACCACCAAAAATTATTAAAACTAGCGCAAGTGGTAAAGTTAGGCCCATTTCGGAAAATGATAATAAGAATAAATACATTTTAGATAATTCAAAATAATGCAATATTTTTAATCTTAGACGATTTCATAAAGAGAATAACAATTGTAAATGACCACAATATTATTTACAACTGAACCATCTCGAATGGACTCTCAACAATATCTTTATTTTTAAGAAATACATTGTATGAATTTTTGTTTTTTTTAAAACTTACATTTTTAAAAGGCATTCCGTCGATAAAATGAATAGCGGAACCACCTTCAATGGCTATACAATTGCTAACTTTATTGTCATACAATATTTTTTTAACATATGGAATACGTGTAGGTTCTTCATCGTAATGAGGACAACATGTGCCTTTAATAAAATCTAAACAAGGCAAAATCTTTAATTCATTATCCCATGAGTCTGTAATACCACTGGTAAACCAACAAATTGCTCCTGCACTTACTCCGCTCATGATTACCCCTTTATTATATGCATGCTTAAGTAATTTACTCATTCCCCAATCATTCCATACAGCGAGCATGCTCTTTGTATTACCACCACCAACAAAAACGACATCCTGGTTGATAATATGATTACTGATATCCATAGTTCTTTTAAAAAATTCAATATGAGATGGTACACAATTTAAACGTGTAAAAATTGAATAAAAACGAACAATATATGAATCGTCATCTCCAGTTGCTGTTGGTAAGAAACAAATTTTTGGGCTATTTTTTTTTGAAAGATTAAGGATATATTTTTCTATTAAGTAAGATGAATTAGATCTCCCAAAACCACCTCCCCCAATTGCAATAATATGTTTTTTCAATGTACTAGTGTATATCTTTCAATATAATAGGACTTTAAAATATATATATGAAAACTTAATAATAAAATGGTTATGACTTAGAAATTATTTAAAAATAATTATCACCAGGGAATACTACTGCCGTCCCATGCTAAAAACTTACCAGAATCAGATGGTTTTTGATCGGAAATTATATTAAGCAAATATTCACAAGATTGATAGGGAGTAAAAAGCTTGCCTTTATCTACACCTGACTGAAATGGCTTTGATAATTTTGTATCACAAGTACCTGGATGCAATATAGATACAATTGAAAAAGGATACTTTCGACTCCATTCAATGCTCAAGGTTTTTAAAAATTGATTCTGAGCAGCTTTAGAGGCCCTGTAGGAATACCAACCTCCTAGCCTATTATCACCAATACTGCCAACTCTGGCACTTAAACTTGCAAAAGAGAAGGGACAGTCTGCTCTGATAGATTTTTCAATACTTTTAGCAATCAAAATTGGGGCAATTGCATTAATCTGAAAATTCTTAATAATACTAGAGCGATTTACATGTGACAGTCTTTTTTCAGGTTTTACAAGATTAGAGTGTAGAAAGCCACTTGTATTAATTACAAATCTAAGAGGCTTTTTAAAAAGTTCAATTTGTTTTTCAAATGAAGCAAATGAATTGTCATTCTCCAAATCTAAATAAATAGATTTATTATTATGTTGATTTCGACCACAGATATACACATCTAGCTTTGGAGATACAGTCGACAAATAATCAAAAATACACCTACCAATATCACCAGCTCCAATAATTAAAGCAACTCCTTCCCATTCACGAATTACCATCGGATTTAGAGATTTTAATAAATAATAGAAAAATATTGTCTCAATCGAGATAAAAAATTGAAATATATCTAGATTTAATACTAAATATAATATAATAAAATATAACATAAAATAAATTTATTAAGCAAATGGAAAATGACTGGTTGTATGAGTTTCAAAAATATATTAAAAAATTTGCAATTTTAATTGTTTTAATTATGCTTATATTATTAATCATATTATTTATATTTTAATATCTAAATTAAATAAACATATTAGAACAATCCACCTTATTCCATAAAAATAGTTATATTGAAAGAAAACATGTCCATAACTGCAACTTATTACGGAGCGAATGGTTGGCTTATTGAATTAGATCAAACAAGGATTTTGATAGATCCTTGGTTGAATGGTGATCTAACGTTCCCTCCTGGCGACTGGTTAGTAAAAGGCGAATTGGCTAAAGAGATTGATGTACCAAAAGATATTGATTATTTATTATTAACTCAAGGCCAACCTGATCACGCGCATCCTCCAACACTTCAAAAAATTGATAAAGGTATATCAGTTATTGCATCAGAAGCAGCAACCAAAGTTGTTCGTCATATTGGTTTTACCAAAATAAATACTCTAAAGCCAGGAGAAAGCTTTAGTAACACAAAAATCAATATTCAGGCAACATCAGGTGCATCAGTACCTAATATTGAGAATGGTTACATTATTGATTCAGGGATAGATTCAATTTATATCGAACCACATGGTTTTCTTGATAAAAAATTAAAACCAAGAAATATAGATTTAGTCATAACACCAGTAATAGATTTTTCATTACCAATTGCAGGTAAATTTATTAAAGGTAAAACTGTACTACCTCAATTAATAAAGCACTTTAATCCAAAAACAATTTTAGCAAGCACTACAGGAGGAGACATTACTTTTAGAGGAATAATAAATAAACTTATTAAGGTTGATGGATCAGTCGAGGATATTAGTTTGTTCAAAGATACTACTACTAGCTTAATAAATCCTAAACCATTAAATGAATACAAGATTAAATAATAAACTAATAGTGATTTATAATCTATTATTTAGTTTTCTCATCTTGTTCAATATAGAATTGAGTTACTTGGTTTAACATTTTTATAACTACATCGTTTCCGCACTTTGTTCTTTCTTGGAGTCTCAAGCAAGCCTCTTTAATATTTACAAAAGCGTCTTCTCTCATTTCTGATAGTTGTTCGTCAGTATATTCAGCTTTAATCATTTGGATTTATCAAATTAATTCCATATATAGTATAGTCAAACGATAAAAAAAGAAATTAATTTAATTATTTATTAAATCTGATAATGATTTAAATTGTTTGCGATATTTTACAAGGGTTTTTAAATTTGGAAATCCTTCGATTGTTAGTTTAGATATGAATGTTTTCTCAAATCCAAGTGTTTGCTGAGAAGAACCATTCTCATCGTCGGGACTAAATAAAGGCTTTGTCTTGTCATATAACCTCTGATAGAGATCTAAATCAGGTTGACTATCAAAGACAGAACCATCTTCTGCAGTAAAAGATTTTTTATTAATACTTTTAAACAAATAAAGGGCAAGAAATGCTATTGCAACAAATACAAAAACGGCAATAGCAATTAATGTAATATCCAAAAGTTTAGTAAGAACTACATTGCATAATAGTTGATAACGATTAAAAATGGGTACATACCATAGTTAAAATGAGTATCGTCACTTAAAGCAAAATAAAAATGGTATTAGAACTATACACATTATATAAATCTCTATATAATAAATAAGTACGATAAATAATTAAAAATGTATTTTATTTTTATCATACTAATTATATTATTATTAATTATTCGTATTTTTAGTTATTTAATCAATAGACAAAAGAGAAATCATTTTCTTAAAGCTGGCAAAAAGTGGGATGAAATCGTGGAAGAACTAAAAAAAAGAAAATAGATCATCTAATTATATTCTCCTGGCACATCATTCTTTTGTACTGTAACTCTTCCAACTTTTTTACCTGAAAATCTTAGCAATTCATCTCCTGAAAATTCATAGCCTTTCCTTAATGCAATGAGGGCAACATCATCTGCTGTAGAGGAAGACAGTACCTCGTCCTTTAAAGATTCGTCATTCTGCATTTCCTTTAAAAATTTCCTTATTTGATCTAATGACATTTAAGAAAATGGTTGTATTTAATTTTTTATATTATCATAGGCCTTTTTTTAATTATTAGGTCAATAACTACAATAATAAATATTTAATTGCAAGATAATAAATAATCACGCTAAAATTTATAGTTAATTAATATTTTATATAAAATCAATTCTTTATTAATCATATCTATTTTATCTTTTTCTATGTTTATCCAGCATAGTCATACCCAGAGAGTTAAATGGATGACTTTGTTTCAAGCGCTTTAAATAATCCAGCTAATATGTCTATTTCAAAACTCGACATAACCAATTTTTGATCAAAATAAAGATATTAGAGAGTAATGTTATTACTGTGCCCAAAAAACTTTAATTAATTTAAATAAATATAAAAAAATATTAATCCGCCTATGCCTTAATAATACTAGCAAAAATTCTAGTCAGTTTTACCCCAATCATTAGGCAATGCCAAAACCCAATCATCAATAGAAGTACCTAGCCATTCCCTGTATTCTTGAAATATACATCTTCTGATATTGGAATCAGAAACAGTCTCCATTCGCAGCACAGCATATGAAACAACATTATGTAGTGTCGACTTCAAATCTTTATCACGATTCATTTAATCAGTTACAAATCAAGTTCCCTTACACATAGCAATAAAAAGTAAAAATAAAAACATAAATCATAATAGGATCATCAAAACATAAATATTAATGTGGCCAGGTTGAGAGTGAAGGAACTCGCAGAGGCTCTAAACGTTGATTCCTCTGAGATAATTGCATCATGTGCCCTTCTAGAAATACCAGCATCATCACCCCTTTCATCAATATCAATTGAGCAATGCAAAATAATAATTGACTATATTCAGAAATACGATAATTGAATTGTTGATAAGAAAAAATTAATTAAGAATATTTTTAAGATAAGAAAAAACTTAAATCGATCAAAAATGAATAAATATGAATAAAATATATATAGATTATTTAATTAGAAAGAAATATTAAACAATAATCTACAAATCATTAGCTTCTCTAAACAAAGCGTCTTGATAATCCGAATCTTTTTTTAAATTCTCCATCTTGATTGGATCAAAATGATCTATTAATGATTTACCAAATTCGAAAATTTCCAAATCAGATAAACCTTGATCCCGTAAACTGGCTAGAATTGCTGATATATCTTGAAAAGCCTCCTTACATAATTCTTTTTTGTCTTCCGATGTAAGAGCTTCCACAATTGACAATTACAAGCTACTCTAATTTAATCATACAAAGTGAAAAGTTTGAAATTAAATGATTAATCAATAAGTTAGACTTATACGTATAGAAAAAAAACGAATAAACATTTTCTTCATTCAACACTATAAAATTAGAATTAAGCAAATGGATTAATTTGAATCTTATTAAATCAAATAAATATAAGAGTTATTTAAAGTTATGGGCGGGCCCAATATCTTTACTTATTTTCTTATTTTTATTTGGGGCATTGGGTTATCGAATTACTGAAGGATGGGATTGGGGAGATTGTCTATGGATGGTACTGATAACTGTTACAACAATAGGTTTTGGTGAGGTCGAAGTTTTAAGTTCTGCTGGGCGAATAATAACTTTTTTAATAATCGGAGGAGGACTATTTGTAATTCAATTAACACTTCAAAGGTTTATACAATTATCTGAACTAGGGTATTTTATAAAGTTAGAGGAACTTAGACTTAGGAGGTTTATTAGAAGAATGAAGAATCATGTAATTATATGCGGGTATGGTCGTACAGGAAAAGAAATCGCTGATCAATTAAAGGCTGAAAAAATAACAACTTTAATAATAGAAATTGACGCTACAAGAAAGAATGAAGCAGAAGAAAAGGGCTTCAACGTCTTATTAGCAGATGCCACTATGGACGAATCACTCTTACTTGCTGGAATAAAAAATTGTCGAAGTCTAGTTGTTACACTTCCAAGTGATGCAGCTAATTTATATGTTGTACTAAGTGCAAAGGCTCTCAATGATAATTGCAGATTGATCGCCAGAGCTGCGAATGAAGAAGCAGCAAATAAATTAAAACTAGCAGGTGCTAACGCAGTAGTAAGTCCATATGTTGCGGCAGGAAGGACTATGGCCGCCTCTGCATTAAGGCCAATAGCTGTTGATTTTATGGATTTACTAGCAGGCTCAGATTGCGAAATAGAAGAATTTGAAGTAACCAAAAATATAGATTTAATTAATAATTTTATAAGCAAAAAAAATACAGTTTTTGATTTCTCAAAACAAGGTGAAGCATTACTTTTGGCAACTAAAGTCTCTGGAAAATTAACTGGTAATCCTATAGACAAGTTTTCAATCTCTGCAGGTATGATTTTGATATTTCTTGGAAGTCAAAAACAACTAGACAGAGTTAGAGTTAGTTTGAACGACGTTTTAGTAAAAACGCCATAAATCGTGAAGTGTATTTGGACAGACGAGGGTTAACACTACAAGTAGAACAAGGCAACTTCGGAAAAATTAGATTAGAACATTTGAAGATTACAACAATGGATGAAGTTACAAACAAAAGAAGGCACTGTTGACGAAAGAGGACAAACAAATGTTCCATCAAAGATTAATGGGAACGTATTTACTAAAGATTACGTAGATTATTTAAATGAAGCTGGCTGGAGATTAGAAAAAAAATTTCCTTCAAACAATAATAATTATTCAGATCTGCTAGAAGATACCGAATGGAAATCAAATAATAAAGATTTTAGTAGCTCAAAACATTACAGAAGAGATCTTGATGCTTTGAGTTGAAACAACTGGGATTGATCAAAAGATAAAATTTATGAATATATTTCAAAAGGTGTTATAAATATATATAAGTTAAAAAAAAGATGAATTCTCAAAAGAAATCATGGAAAGTTTGGTTTTTTGTATTTGGTCTCAATTTAGTAGCTATCGCGGGCGCTATTTATCTTAAGTCAAATGGAATTGATCTATACGCCTTTAGGGGTAATTGATTATTTTTTCAAGAACTCATCACACTTAATACATGTAAAATAAAAAAAAAATATGGAAAAAGAAAATGAAAACAAATGGAAAAAAGTTATAGATAACATATTAATCTACAACCTTTATATCTTAATAATCGGTTCTATATTCCTGGCACTAAGTTTTTTATTAAGTGTTAATGGAAATGCATATTTATATAACATGTTTGAAAAATTATGGTACCCACTATTTATCCCCTCTTTAAGTCTATTCTTTACAGCAATATTGATTGAAGCAATTTTTAATAAACTAATAGCTAGAGATAAGAAATAAAATCACATAAAGTTACGCTTTCAAGATTTTAGAAATATAAATTGTTTTAAATATGAATTAGAATAAAATACAAAAAAGATTTAAGGTATTCATGATTAATGATCTCGTAAATGCCACTAAAAGACAGTTTCTGCTAATAATGAAAATGTATAAAAACTATTTCTCAAATAATTAATGCTAATGCTAAGGCATTAAACCTAAATTATTCTAAAACATTCTCTCTACTAATAACTGACAACAACAATGGAAGAATTAACTTATAAGGATCTAAGCCAAAAGGAATTAGACTATCTTAAAGATATTTACATATCAAGCAAACTTGCCTCAATGACTGAAAGTGATTTAAGGGAGTTTGTTAAGGAAATTATAATTGATCAAATAAAAGGAACTGTAGGAAATGCTGAGGAAAAAGAAGTTTGGGAAGAAATTAAAGATCATTTTTCAGAGGACTTAAGTAAAAAGATTATTGAAGTAAAAGATAAATGCAATAAAAATCGTAAGATTGAATTAAAAAGTCAAGAAGAAATTGAATTTGATAGAAGACTTGGCCTTTTAAAACAACAACAAGATGAGAACCGGGATAATGACATGTGGGAAGATTAAATATCCAAAAAAATTTATGGATATAGTTAGCAATAAAATTTAATAATATTTTTAAGTTAAATATAGATAAGCAATTCGAAAAAAGATTGCAAAAATAAAATATATAAATAATCTTACAGATCTATATTTTAATTCATTCAAAAAGATAAATTTCTTACCAGAAGGAAGCAATAAGGAAAGAAATGAAAAACAAAATGAAATTCGCTGGATCCATAAAAAGGTTTTTATGGTTATAATCCTTGGTTCATTAATATTTAAAGATAGAATTAAGAATAGTAGGAAAAATATGAATAATAATAGTAAAATTGATTTTATTAAGATCATTAAATTAACTTTCTTACTATAGTCCAGCTTAGAAATTCTTTGTTTAATCTCCTTAAGATGTGAATTATGTAATCGAAAATATTCCGTTTGAGGAATTCTGTACTCTTTATAGCGATGGTGTAACTCTTTTTCTAATTCTACATAATCACTTGTATACAATTTAGCAATTATATTATCTGGCTTAAGTTGACGCATCCTATTTCTAAAATTTTTAGTTATTCCAATCTTATAAATATCTCTATTTCTAATTAAATAGATCCATCCAATCATAAAATTATAAACATATTATTATTAATATTTTTATGCAAGTTATGCTGCCTCACTCTTTCTTATCGAGTTAAATTTTTCTCTCATTGTGGGATTATTTCTAGTCAATCTTTTAACAGAAACTTCTTGGGCTTTGTCGTTCGCCAACCTAAGGTTTCTATCAGCACCAAGCAAAGCATCTTTGGTTTTTTGCAAATGATTAATAGATTTATCAATCTCCATAATTGCAGATTCAAAGCGTTTTGAAGCAAGCGTATAGTTTTTACCAAAAGCATCCTTGAATAATTCAAGGCTATTTTCAAAATTGGTAATATCGATATTTTGTTCTTTAATAGCTGATAATTCAGATTTATACTCAAGTGCCTTTAGTGAAGCATTTCTTAATAAGGAAATAATAGATAAAAAGCATTGAGGTCTGACGACATACATCTTGGGATATCGATATGAAAAATCAACAATTCCAGAATTAAATAAGTCATTATCAGATTCTAATAAAGAAACCAGTACAGCATATTCACAATTTTTTTCATTGCGATCTTTATTTAACTCTTTAAGGAAGTCTTCATTTTTCTTCTTAGAAGAGGTTTTATCACATTCGTTTTTCATTTCAAACATAATTGAGACTATTTCATTCCCTTCATTATCACTATCGCGAAAAATATAATCACCTTTACTACCAAAGCTGGTATCATTGTCTTTTTCAAAATATGCATTTGGAAAAGCTGTTGACCTTAATCTATTAAACTCATTCTCACAATGTTGTTCCAATGACTCACCAACCATTTTTGTGGACAATTTTATTTTCATATCACGAAGTCTCTCAATTACATCATCACGTTCTTTTAGCTGAATCTCATATTTCATTTTTATAGATTTTTCTGATAATTCTTTTTGAAGCTCAACCTTGTCTAAATTATTTTTAATATGTTCATATCCTTCTTTTAATTTTGTAATTGCATTAGAAACTGCAAGTTTTTTATCATATTCATTCTTTTCTTTCGTTTTTTCCAATAAATAAGAAAGTGTGTCTTTCTCTTTTTCGAAGGAATGCTTAATTTTGTTGACAGCGAGAAGCTTCTCAGTCTCAGCAGCAGTCAACTGAGACTCAAGAGCTTGCATTTTTTTTTCATTTAAATATGCTGCTTCTTGCATTTTGAATCTAATATTTTGAATAGCTAGCTCAACTGATTGCTGTTTATCCTTTTCAAGTAGTTCAAGTCTTTTGCTCAGTTCATCGTCAAACTCCTGATCTCTTACTTGCTTAATGATATTTGAGTAATTATCTTCATCAATGCTGATCTGACTACCACATTCAGGGCATTTGATTTTATTCATATCTTAATTAAAGGGAAAAACAATCTATTTCCTCTTTTTATCTGTTTTAACGTCGACAAGCAATATTTATGTTAATCTCAAAAGGCATATTTAAATAACTCTAAAATTAATACATGATGTTCAGAAAAAAATCTTAAATATTTATTTTTTTGATGTTGGGTAAATTCTAGACAAATCACCCTTATTTGACTTAATAGCCGAATCTTTCCATTTGTACCAATTTTTATTTCTAGAAAAATCTTCTTCTTCCCAAATTTGATTTTGAAAGATCAAGATCCCACAAAGTATAAAAAATATAAGCGCACCTAGAAAGATATTCCAATTAAGGATTATTGAAGCATTTGAATATCGAACGTAGGCAACTATTTTCAACATATTTACCTTATGAACAATCAAGGTCTAGTAAATTACAATATAATTGTAGTGAATTTTTTAGACACGTGAGGATTATCACTCACAGTTTCTTATTAATAGGGTTAAATACGCATAACTCAATATATAATCATCAAATATTAGAAAAAATTATTGTGTTTTAGCAATAATTTTTACTACATAATAAATAAATTTATACAAACTAAAATAAAATTGTTCAGTATTTTATTAAAAAAATGACATTACTAAACTTTGCTCTCGCTCACTCTGAGTTAGGTATAAGCCACTTCACGACTGATTTGATACTTGTTCTATCTTTTGCAATAGTAACAGCACTACCTATGTCTTTATTACGACCTCAAATACAAGAAGATAATGTAAAGAGCAGTGTTTTCAAAAACTGATACTATAAAATGATAATTTAAAAAAAATTTAAAAGTTATTATTTAAAGTTAATTCTTAGTACAAATAAATATATGAAAATATTGTTCTTTTAACTAATCATTAAAAGGATTACGATATTTTAGGTAGATCTGATCAATTTAAGTCTAATTACCATATAAAAACAATCGTTTGACAAGATCATATTTATTTTTTTTATGATTTAACTATCCGATTTTGAATATTTTGACACGTTTTCGAACAAAGTGTATGTACAATAGATTTATTAATAAATAATTATGTCTGAAAAAACATTATTTATATATGATGGTGAATGTCCATTTTGCAATTACTTTGCACAATTAGTTGAATTAAAAAGCAATATTCATGAATTCGAAATAGTAGATGGAAGAATGAATCTCCCCCTCTTATCTCAACTCTATAATCAAGGCTACGATTTAAATAAAGGAGCAATTCTGATAAATAATGAACAAATTATGCATGGTGCTGTAGCGATTAATTGGATTTGCTCTCAGATTAAAGAACCAAGCGACTCCATCCTAGAAGTACTTCGGATTATTTTCACATCAAACAAGAGGGCTAACTTTTTATTTCCGTTTCTTCTGTGGGGCAGGAGATTATCACTGACAGTAAAAGGAAAGGTATGGCAGCCCGTAAATGATAATCTTAAATTCTATTGAATCTGTGATACGAGTAGGGATCAACATTCAAATATTAAGAAGAGGTATAAAATTATATATTTATCCAAAATCAAGAAAATTATTTATTTAGTTCAAAAACACAAGGCCTGTCATTAATTAAAATAGCGCTGATAAATCGCAAATATTCAAAACTTTTTTAAATAATAAGAAATTCACATATGCATTTGCCATAGCTTTGTGTAAAAGCCTTAAGCAAGACTTTTAACAAGAAAGTCATTTTGATATTCAGTTTGTAACATCAGTTGATGAGAGGATATATGCTTTTCCAAGGAGGAGTTTAAATATGTAAAAATAAGAATTAATAGCTCTAAGCTAAATATGCTTATAGAAATCCTAGGGAATAGCAGTTCATTACTAGTTGTTCTTTTAATTGGTTTGTCAATATATTTTGGAATCCAGGCTAAAACGAAAAAGATAAAATGATCACTAGCTATTTAAATAATTACTATGGAGCCTAATGAACAAGTAAGGTTATAAAAAAAAAAAAAAAAAAGTTACCTTATTCAAGTAGATCTTTCTTAACTTGTTCAAGACTATGACCCCTTCCACGATCAATACTTGAAATAGGTATCCAACTCCAATCCATAAACAGAGTAAGTATTACACCAACAAAAATAGACAATGGTAGAACAAGCTCAAAAAAAACATGTCTAACCATATACAATATAAATTCTGATGTATTAGTAACAATTTCTTCATAGAGCGGATCAAACAAGAATCTACTATGCATAAAAGGTTTTAAGGATAACGAACTAAGATATCAAAACGTGAATATATATAATTAGAGACAAGAGAAAAAAAAGAGTATAAACCTTATCAAATAAAAGCGACATGGCTATAAAAGAGAATGCTGGACAAGGTTTTATCTCAAATACAAAGGTTGATACAAAAAAAAGACGAAGATTTAAACAAGAATAAAATCGTCGAAAGCAAAAACGATCATAATTAAAGCCATTATGAGAGAAAATCATGAAAAACATAAAATTCGAAAATCAAAATGCTATATGAAAAAGTTTTTGTTGGGACAAAAAACGAATTTAAACAAAAAAAAAAAATTTGATCAGTAAAAACGAAGAATCAATTAGAGGAAAAATGGAAAACGCTGTGAATAAGAGGGTAAAGATCTTAGTCGGTAAATTAAATATAGATTAACAATCCGACAAGTTTATCTAGGACAATTTAGCAATTAAAAAAGCCGAGATACAGATATGCATCTCGGCTAAATCTAAATAAATTAAATCAGTTTTTCAGGAATTAACCTTCTCCTTCTGGAACCAAACGAAAACCTTTGCGTCCCATCTTAATCTCAAAATTATCACCTGGCTTGAGATCTAAAAGAGCTGTATAGGCCTTTCCTATCAATAGGTTTCCATTTCCTTGAACGGTAGCCACATAACTAAGCTTTCTTCCACCTTTACCAATACCACCAGCACTTTCAGCTGCTAGGTTTACACCTTTAGCCTCTAGAAGGGCTTCATAAAATGCAGTGTAGTTAAGACGTTCTCCGCCTCCTTTTTTGGTGGAAACATATCCACAAGCTTTAACAAGATCAGATTTTGAGACATCTCCCAAGTCTTTGACCTTGGCTAATAAATCCTTACCAGTGAGCATGATAAATAAATGGTTGTACTTATAATACTAACTTATAATTAACAAACTTACAATATTTACATTAGTCCCAGACATTAAAGCTAAAAGTAATGGGAAGAGAAGTAACTAGATTAAACTCAGGAATTCAAGGTTATATGGAAAATTGTTCATGCTTATAGACAATGATTTATAGGAAACGTCCTCTTTGGAAACCTGTAAAATAAATGAATCGAAGGGTCATTTATCTATTAGAAAACGCTCAATCGCCAGCAATAGCAAGATAATTTTAATAAATAAGGAAAAATCTAAGAATTCATAAAGAGAGCTATGACCAAATCACAAATTTGCAAAAATCAGTTTGTTCGGTATATAAAGCTTTATATTTGAATATTTGCTAAGGGATGAATCAGAATATAATTACTTATTACAACAAAAAATGAATCTCACTAAAATTCTTGCGATTTGTATCGTATCTGTATTCATCCTTTCAGCATTTGCGGGATTAATTGGAACTCTATTAAATTCCTAGTAAGACATGAAAATATAACATCTAGTTTTCCATGAGAACAATTATACTGACCTTATAATCTAACTAAGACATGTAGAAGCTGATATTTTTAACCTGTATGGAAATTATATGTTTTAAAAATAATTCCAAAGCTTCATTCGATTATCGTTTTAATCTTTGGTTCAAAAACAGCACCATTACATATCATCACTGATAAAACTTCCTTACCTTCATCATTCATTTTTTGAACAGCTTTCACCTTACTCAATGTCGCGGTTGTTTTTTTTATACACTTATTCCAGCTAGAAGCTTGCCTGGATAGAGGAATTAACAGAATAGCAATAGTAGTAAAACAGAAAGGCAACAGTCCTAGATATATTACCTGGATAAAATCTTTCCTTAGAAAATTCAAGATAAGTAATCAATAAGATCTATTCAAGCAGTTCAGGGGATGAAGACATCAAGTCACATTTACAATGACAAAACATGCAATCATCTGATGCTGCGAAGATTAATAGATGAAGATTAAAAAATAGAGAACACGCTAGATAATGCCAAAACTTATAAATTTAGAAGTTTCAATTTGAATTGTGCCACTTACCAATTGCAAACTCAAGAAATCGATCAATATCATCATCTGGGCAGCCAGTTTTCATTTGTAATTCCTTACATGCGTCGGAAATCTTATTAAAACAATTTTTCACATCAATATTTCCTCTTATTGCTTCAAGCAGTTGGTTGTCAGTAAAGGTCATAATAGCTATCGCGCGGTGAATCAATGAAGGTTATTTTTTATTAAGCTTATCTAGCAATCTTGATAAGAACAAATGAATAGAAACTAATAATCAAAATCATTGACATTCTCAATTAGATTCTCAGAAAAACTACTAAAGAATTATTATGTTAAAGCTAAAGCCCAGTTAGGTGAGTATTGGCTAACGCCTAAAATATTTTTTGTCGAATAAGAATTGCATTTTGCGACTATTCCATTAGTAGGAAAATTTGAAAACAATTCATTTCTTAACCATTGAGAATGCCATCTCTTTACTTGCATTGGATCATGCGTTCTTAAGGTAATAGGTACCTCAAAGCCCCAATTTTGAAGTTGAGTCAAATCTGACAATTCATCACGGTTAGATCGAAATATTTGAAATGCCAAAAAAGACAATGGAGAATTGCTAAAGTTTTTTGGAGTTAAGGTCGACAACGGTTTCTCAGATGATAATTTAGAATTAGAAAAAGGAGAATATAAAACACCCTCCAACTCAACTTCAACTTTTAAAGAGTCATCAATATTTAATGGAATAGCATTGATTGTTCTTATATTTTCAATGATTTCACTATCCTCTCGAGAAAAAGCATCTACTAATTGACCGTATTTGTATCTTAGACCTATTGCGAAACCTTCTATTTTAGGCTGTACCACCATAGTTGATCCCTCTGGTAATTTTGCCCACCAGCTTGAGAAACAAATTTTATCTAATCCAAGTAACTTCATACCCATATCAATAGTAAAATGTTCTGTCAAGTCGCTTCTTTAACCTCTTTTCTTAAGGAATCAAAATTTTAAACAGCTTTAGGTTATTCAAATATGTAGCATAATAAAAAAAATAATGAATGAAATCAACTTAAAATATCAAGCTTCAATAAATTTTCTATACAGATATATATCATCAATAATAATATGAAATAAGTATTAGATTTATATAACTCATAGGCAATTACAGCTAGAAATAATTGAGAATAAAAAAATTAATTTCTAACATAAAGAGTCCATAAATATGCTTTTACAAATTTATAATTAATACAAGATAAAGATATTGTAAACAAAGTCAGTATTTATTCTCATGTATCCATAGCAGTTATCACATATTTTTTATAGAGGAACTTCTATAAATATGGCAGTAATGGAAAAATACCCGGAAAATGTTCCCTGGGATTTAAATTTCGACAAAAACAATTACAAATCAATAGAGTGGATACTATCTAAAGCGGACATAGTTTATACGTTTACGAGGAGTCGTATAAACGATAAATATATATACATCCAGAAAAATGATGGAATTAGAAAGGCAATCCATGAATATGAAGCCAGGTTTACCTTTCAAAGGTTGTTTGATGAGGGATATTCATTAGCTGCCTTTTCCTGATTAATAAATAATTCTTGACGTTGAAGATCATAAGTGTAGGCTTAAAGAAATAGACACTTTTAGTAAATGCCAAGGGTAAAAAGAGAGAAGTATCCAGAGAAGGCTCCTTGGGATTTAGGACCATTATCTGAACATAAAGCTCTAGAAAATTGGAGATTAGTAAGAGGTTCTGAAATAGTAATTTTTGCTAGAAAAGGTGATGACAATCACTATTTCATCATGCAAAGAGACGATAAAGAACCTATTGAAATTCTCGCATTCCAAGCAAGACTCACATATCAACAACTTTTAGACAAAGGTTTTAAACTTGAAGTCTCATAAAGGAATTGCAAGAAAAACCACTGATTATCTGAAAAAAACATTATGACTGAGTTAGAAGAACTTGAAGAGATCGTTGGAAGTTTAGAAAATATAGAACCTTTCGGAATAGAACCAGATTTCAGTTCGCTGGGTCTTGAACCAGCAGAAGTATTAGGTTTCCAGACAGAAGAAGACTTAGAAAAAGCTATTAATCTTCTTACAATAGAGGTTAAACGCAATCAAGTTTTGCTTATTGATTTTTAAATAATAAATTGATCCTCAATACGTTAAACAAATAAGATTCATCAGAGTGGAAAAAAGAATTCAGTATACGCAAAACGTAGTTGTTCAATAAATCTTATGTGCATATTCAATTTAATATTTAATTAAAATAATTGCTTAGCTTAAAACGAAAAAATCAACTATTACTGACTTTTTTAAGTTTTCTGAAACATTGCTTACAAAGGATCAAACCTTTTCTTCTATAAAAAGAGTCAGACAAATTCTCCTTGCAAAGTTGACAATGAAGTGTTGTGCTTTGCATACTCAAACCAAGCTTTATATTTAAGCCCAATCAGTATCTTCCAAAAGACTGGAATAATCTGAGCTATCGAAGAAAGTATCTTCGTTTAAGAGATCGTCAACTTCAGCGCGAAGCCAATAACTTAGAGACATTGTAATAAGAGGTAAAATTAAATAAAGCCTGGAACTATCCAGCCAGTGAAACCGTAATTAATAAAAGCTGCAAGAAGGCCTATCATTGCAAGACGACCATTCATTATTTCAGCTGTAGTCCAATAGTCGTTTTCCATCAGACAAAACCTGGAATAATCTGGCCAGTTGATGTATATGCACCTATAAGAGCAATACAACCAAGGATTGCTGCGTAGCCGTTTAGTCTTTCAGCTGTAGCCTTTTCAGGATCAATGTTTCTGGAGGTTACACTGTTAGTCATTAAACAACACCTGGAATGATTTGACCGGTTGTTAGATATGCGCCGATCAGGGCCCAGCATCCTACAAATGCTGCGTAGCCATTGAGCCTTTCAGCAATCACTTTGCCTTCTTCTACTCTTGGAGTTTTAGTAGTTTGGTTTTTCATTAAACGACACCTGGGATGAGTTGACCGGTTGTTAGGTAGATACCTGTTAGTAGAACGAATGCCATCATGGCTGGTCTGCCGATGCTTCTTTCTAGGATTGTTTTGTTAGATGGTTGCATTGTTATGAGTTGTTATTTGGTTTAGAAAATTCCAGGAATGATTTGACCTGTTGTTGCATATGCACCGAACGCTGCAACGAAGCCAAGCATTGCTGCCCAACCATTAAACTTTTCTGCTTCAGGAGTCATAAAAAATTAGAATTTTTACATGTAAACAAATGTAAATGAATTGTTAAACTATGTAAAGTCGCATGTGTACGGCTTGCCACCTCAATCTGCTAATCAGTTACGGAAGATACAAGACTTGTTGCAAATAAAGTAACTTTACGCACATTTGTTGAAAAACAATATTTGCAATATTAATTTGACTAACCAGATAATGAACTAAAAAATATTGTGATTACTGTAGAGCTTGTGCAATTAGAAGTTCGACTTCATTTATAAAAAAATTCAATTTCTTTTGTTTTTAATCCTTGCCAACCAGCTTTAATTAAACGAGCATTAAGGGTTTCTTGGTCAAAATGTTTAGCACCAGTTTTAACAATTCTGTTTCTCATTGATTTTTTAACTCCACTTCTTTTGCGTGCATTTTCCTTTTCCATAACCTCTGTGTATAGGTTTAGCATTTCTGAAGGAATAGGAGTTCCATCAAGATCAACTCCAGCTTTAATAGCTTTATCAATTGCATCTGGGCCTGAAATATCCACTTCAAAAAAGCGATTGTATTTATTCTCCTCTCGCAACTACCTAAATTTGGCAGTTATACACTAAATTATATAATTATCTTAAGTTTTAATTTAAGCGATAAATAACTGAAAGATTATTAGCTGGCATCTCATAGACCTTTTCTTGCTCAAATCCATTCAAAAAGGCAAGTTTATTGACTTCATCTAAGTTGCGAAGTCCCCAAAGTGGATTCTGAAATTTTAACGATTGATCAAAAATTAAATTACTAGCAGAAGTTTGAACCTCTTTTCTTATAAAGGGTCCATAGATCATCAAAAAGTGATTTTGATCAAGATTACTTTTTGAATGTTTAAACAATGCTTTTGTGCAACTCCAGGGAGATATATGAATCATGTTTATACAGACAATTCCTTTAATTAAAGATCTAATTTGTTTGGTTATTGGCCAAGGAGATTTTTCTACATTAATATCTAACGCTTCTGGCATCTTTGAAAAAAGCCCTTCATGCTTAATCCATGAATTTATACTATTTCTATGTGCTTGTTCAGGATCACTAGTTTGCCAGATAATTGATGGGAATATTTTTTGGAAGAATACTCCGTGTTCTCCACTACCACTAGCTATTTCTAAAAGCAAGCTGTTGGGAGAAATATAATGACTCAAAACTGCGGCAATAGAATCACGATTCCTTTTCGTCGCAGCGAAATTGAGTCGATTGTCTAGATTTATATTTTCCATGATTTATTAATAGTTAATAGTACTAATGTTTCAGAATTGGTGGGATGTTGTTCATTACTAAGATTACTTATCACAAAAATAATCATTATTAATAAGGGAGCTAGAAATGCTGATGCGGCAACTACCCCAATAATTCGTCTTGAAATTAGTAAAGGTTTTTTTATTAATGGATCTCCGCAAAGGCCACAAATCAAAACACCATCACATCTGGTTTTATGAAATTGATAACGAGAAGAGCAGAAAGGGCAATAATATCGACTCATTTCTGATCTTTAAAAAAATATTTAACTACATTAAATATGCCTAGCTAGCATTATAAAAAGCAAACTAAATTGATTAAATGTAGGACTGAAGGATGAATGAAGAAACTGAAGGATCAGATCATCTTATAAGGAATCTTGAGAGAATATCTCTAGAAAATACTATCTTTAATTACAATTCTGGAGGAAAAGCCTTGTTATCGTTAGGACAAGGCAATGTTCATGAATGGTTGGAGTCACTTCTTCCAAATACAAGAATAATTTTAGAGCCAAAAATCATTGGATCAGATATTGGCATTCAATATTTCAATGGGAAAGTAAACAAGGCAATAAATAAAAATAATCAAGACATAACAGAAAGTGTAAGGTCTCTAAAAAACATTCCTCAAATCATACCGATTAAAAACAGGATAGAAATTCGAGGAGTTCTATACGACGATGAAAATACATTAAATAAAAAAAATAATAATGCAGAATTTATGGAAATTCTAAAATTCAAATCAAATTTAAAAAGAATGAGATTCTGTGCTTTTCAAATATTCCATTGCAATATCAATCATTATCAGTCTCTTCAAGAATTAAAACATCTAAATTTTGAAATTCCTGAAACTCAATTTACAAACTTTACTTCAGATGTAGAAATCTACCTTCAATGCTGGAAAGAAGATAAAATATTTAAAAGCTATCCAACAAACGGGATAGTATTGAAAATTAATTCAAGAAAATTGCAAAAGTATCTTGGAGAAAATAATCTATCAAAACATTGGGCATACGCCATAAAATTATGATTTTTTTTTCAACACAAAAAGCTTCACAAGTCATTGGAGGAGTAGACATCCTTTCACCAACGGGATTAGCTATACTAATCATAGGAATATTTTTTACAGTGGGTGTACCATTAACAATGATTTTAAAAGGAAAGAAAGATTGAATTATTTTACCGATAAATAAATTGTTTGTGACCAAACAAACAAACAAACAACAACAACAACATTGGAATTTAGATTAAACTCGTCAACAATCAAAACAAATACAAGAAATATATGAATAAAAACATTTCTAAATTAATCACAAATTTCAACAATTTAATAAACTCTAACAAAAAAAATAAGTTTCGATTAAATTTTATATTACTATTTGGATTACTTTTACTACCATTGCAAAAAACTAGATCGGAAGAACTTTTTCTTAAATGTATTGGTAAGTTTGAGATAAATCGAGGTGCTCTAATTAAACCAGATTGGGAAACGAGCTATTTAAAAATTAATCTGAATGGATTAATATCTATTATTGACGATAAAGGCATAGCAAATGAAGGAAGGACTTTAATTAGACGTAATTTATACACTATTACGCATAGAGGTAGTAGAAACATCATTAAAAATATTTACAAAGTAAATCGAACGCACCTTACATACACGGTTGAATCTCCTCATAGAAATAGAACTTTAATAGGTACTTGTCATAAAGGAAGAGGGTAAGAAAATATTTTATAGAATATAAAATACAAATTCAAATAGTTTCTAAGTCAATTATTTTTCAGTATTTTGATTCTGATCAATACCTTGAGCTGCACGGTTATTAGCAATACCTCCTACACCAAGTACCAAAAAAATCAAGTAAAGAGATAAAGTAATTACTACAGTAATAACTGAAATAGTGGCGGCATTCATAGATAAATATTGGTTTAACTTGAACTCATAATCTAACAGGAGGTATAAAACTTCCTGTTATGTAAAGATGACTGTAAAACCGCTTATCAAAATTGCGAAGGTAATTATAAAAAATGGGAGAACTTGAATTTGATTAGTTTCCATAAGATAATTTTTCTAATAAGATAATAAATCGACAAGCAAGGGGAGTTAAAAAAACAAACAAATAAATGAGTAATAACCGACCATGCCCAAATTTAATAATCAAACACTATTGGTTAAGAAGAAATAAAGTAAAAAATTAGAAGCTAGAATTTCATAAAAACCTTTCATTCTTAAATTCTAATGTGGGTAAGCATAGATCTTTGCTTGGTACCAATAGGAGTAGGTGTCTCATTGTCTCCATATATAAAGGCATGCTTAACGATTATTGAAGATCATAAGCTCGAGTATGAACTGGGTCCAAATGGAACAGCAATTGAAGGTGAGTGGGATCAAGTATTTGAATGCGTAAAGAATTGCCATGAGGTAGTTCATAGCAAAGGTGCTCCACGTGTTTACACAACATTAAAAATAAATACACGTACAGATAAGAAGCAATTATTTAAAGAAAAAGTTAAAAGTGTAAGAGGCTGATAGCAAAAAATAGTTAAGTCATTGAGCAAAAGTTAAAAACAGTAAACAAGAGAAAGATCCCAACAATTACCCATGCATATTCAGAGAAGTACTGATATAAAAAAGATAGCAATACGGTAATTAATGACTATTTTTGCTCGTCTTAGCAGATCTGAAGTTATTCACGGAAGAGCCGCTATGTTTATCGTTGCTATCTGGTTATTCACAAACTATCTAATTCGTTAAGAATGACTAATCCTATTAAAACATGGTTTTTTGAATTAATCGAAGACGCAATAGGTAGTAAAGCTATGAATCAATTCAAGAAAGAAGAAGACGACAGAAAAAATCCAGAATCAAATAAGAAGCCGGAACAAGATTAAAAGTTAAAAACTCAAAATTTTTAGTTATCTACATCATCAATCCCATTCGGCCGCTACAGCTCTTAACCCACTAGCAATTATCTCGTTTGGACAATCAGTGTCTTCTTTTAAGGCCTTGGCTGCAAGATGAACGTTCTCCCAAAATACTGACACTGCGCCTGATCTTTGATCATCAGAGAATTTGAACTCCTCAAAAGCTTTTGGCATTTTTTCATTTTTTTATGTTCTAGCAAAGATTTCATTCATCAACTTTAATTTTCACAGCTTTAATGAAATTAGCCTTTTTATTGTCCAAGATTAATTTTCTAGAGATAAAAAAAACCATGCTCAAAAGAAATATAAAACCAAAACTCTGAATAAGATCTATATAGGTTGCCAAAAAATGATTCATTAGAGACGAGATTTTTTCTTAATGTAGAGGAAAAAAATCAAGTGCCAAATTCAATAAAAAAAATAATAAAAAAATTTAATGATCATATGAAATCAAATGGTTATCTCCCATTAATGTACATGTACCCAAATCAAAAACATTATCCAAATCAGACAGGAGTTCTTTTAATTCCTCTCCACTGATTCTTTTGATTTCTTGGTAGGTTTCTTTAGACATAAAAAAATAAAATCAGTTGTTAACTTAACCACTATGAATTTGCTCTGAGACCGTAAATACCGATAGGGATAATCTCCTTTTGCCATAATTCATAAATAAAATATGAAAATCCCTTCATAAAGATTTCTTATCAAATTCCTTAACAAAATAATAATGTCTTAAAGAATTAGACGTTAAGTAATTATTCCTACACGGCTGATAGTGGTTTGTTCTTATATTTTTGAAACTTCTCAGGACAACCTTCTTTTTATACTGAGCTTTAGAAGGTTGTTTCTTTGAATAAAAAACGTCAGTGCTCCCCCCCAGAAGCCAATCAATTGATGACCAATGCAATTGATTGCCTGACGTACATTTATTTTAAATTCTCCCTTTCTTCAATAGTTCTGTAGGACCGTACGTCTTAGGTAGGGAAACCGTAGAAAGAATAAAACTCTTCTTATTAGACATTTTAAAAGGGCCCTAGGGGGCCCTTTTCTTTACCGATTCTTTTGTAGAAGCTTCTGGATATTGGTGGCCTGGGGCCAAGTGTCTAGTAGAAAGGCTTTTGTACTCCGTTAGGGCACCTAAACGATGCAGAGGAGTTTCGACTGAATTGACGCACCTATATCATTGATCCTTGTCGCATCAGACGAATAGCCTACTTATTCATTGAGAATGTTGGAGCAGGAACCAGAATTCAGTTCGCTTCTCTTAAATACTCAGGTGGAGTGTCGACCATCAATGGTGCCTCTGAGCTCAACACACGTATCTTTGCTCTATTCGCACCTCAACGCAATCAGCCTTAATGCCCATTGCCTTTACACTTAACCTGGTCAAAAATAGTATGTTTGGGGTCAAGCTAGGATCTAATCAATAATTGAAAATTAGTCTCAATTAAATCTGAATAATGATTAGAAATCTGTTTTTTTTAATTCTCGGTACATTTAGCGGTCTTTGGATTATATGGCCTCAAATCATTACAACCAAAGGTTGGGAATGCACAAAAGATGTTGTTGCATCATCCAATGAAGATTTAACAGATATTGAATCATTAGTTGAATCATTGCCCAACAAAATCAAATTAGGCTTGGCACTTTCCCCTAAAACATTGCTAAAGAGAGAGGACCTTAGTCGTATAGAGAAGCTCAGAATTGTAGGAGATGCATGCTTTAGATAATAAAAAACCAAAAATGAAAATTCTTATTATGAAAACCAACCAAATATTTGGCATCTTAACTTATCAAAGTAATTGCTTCTTTTAATTCGTTTGCATGCTTGATCTCATCCTGAGCAATTTCACGTATTCTCTGATCATTTGGATGAACGGTTAAATACTTTGCGTAAGTTTTATATGCATGCTCTTCAATTTTTATATTGATATCGTATGCATTTGATGGAGATAACAAGTAATAAAAAACCATTACCCAGTAATAAAAAAGCACTAAATGCCTAGCAAGAAATCGATCAACCCAATATCTATTACCGCTTCGTGATTCCATCTCCTCTAAATGCTCCGTCTCATTAATTGCTTGGTAAAAATGAGCCTTCATAAGCTTGTTGCTTAAAGGAGTCTTTAGACCAAGCGACTCTTGTAAATGCAAAACTGATAAGAATGCAAAATAAGGTGCTCTAGCAATTACCTCAAGAACCCAAAAACGTTGAATCGGTCTATTTTCGTAGATCCGATCAAGAATACTTACACTGAAATCTAAAACAAATGAATTAAAGTCTTTCATAATCCCCATAACTCACTACTTAAGTATAAATACTCAATGAAAAGATATAATTTATAACCTATTTATTTAATTATCGATAACTATTGGAGATGAATATGGAAGTAGAACAATGATTAAATTATCTTGCTCGGACAGGTTGGTAAGCAGGAATCATCTTTCCACCACCGAAATCGTCATCATCATCGGGAAGCGCTCTTGAGATAAGCTCTACGAGAACTAGAGCAGCCATAGGATAAAAACACCATAAAACAGCTTTCCAGATGGGAAATGAGTCAACCAGCTGAAGCTCAGACATGTATCAGAAAATTGTTTGCATAAACCTAACTGATCTAAAAATATTTAGTGTTACGGTTAGCACGAAGCGAATGTTAATCTAATCGAAACTTGTGTAAAAAATTACTTAAAGCTGTCTAAGTTTTCCACAGCTTCAGTTTCACTAAATAACTCAAAAGTTCTAAATAAAAAGCAATTCCAATAAAAAAGACCCTAGGTATGGTGTCCTACGGGTCTGGGTGATGGGGATCTTATTTTTAACTGTTTTTCAACCAAATTGCAACCCCTACCATATCTGGTGTCAAA
The DNA here is from genome assembly GCA_003279455.1 of Prochlorococcus sp. AG-402-G19. Lineage (GTDB taxonomy): Bacteria > Cyanobacteriota > Cyanobacteriia > PCC-6307 > Cyanobiaceae > Prochlorococcus_B. Next base: position 26,530 of record QCHU01000001.1, on the reverse strand, counting down.
AAGATTAAAAAAACAGAAAAAAAGACCCATATCTGGGATTATTAGCTTGCGTAATATGTACACAACGAGTAGTATTTTTGAGTTACTGGGTGATGGGGATTTCTCAGTACCTTTTCCCTCAAATCTGAGGGTTTTTTTATGCCATCAATTTCTGAGGGTAATTTCTAGGATGGATCAAGGCAAAACTAGTCAATAAAAATTCGAACTGATCCTTATGTTTTTCTCTAATCGAAAAGATGGAACAAGTAACTAGTGCAATTGGTAATCCCACAGCACTCTTAGTAGAGAGAATTTTTTGGTTGGGGTTAGGTGCATTTTTAGGACTGGCAATAATTACTTCTTTAATAAGAGGATTAAAAGAAAGTAAAAACAAAACGACACCAGTTTCACCTGATCAATTAGAAAATCTTGCAAGAAAAGCGATCCAACAAAACAGTGATAGCAATTGATATTGGTTATCAGATATTTTTATAGCCACAAACAAATTTACTTATGGTCGTTTGGGCGAGAACCGTACAATCAGCTACCACTGATTAGATGATGAGCATATATGCTTAACACATATTTAACAAAAACAATGAAATTAGTTCCTTACATATTCATGGCTGTTGCTATCTTCTCAGAAGTTTCAACAATTGCCACAACGCCTATTATTTAACTGATTCTCACTGATTGAGTATTCAGACCTAACACGTTCGGGTGAATACCGACGTTAGATTATGTATAACTGATTTGTATTCATGCTCAAAAAGATATTTAGGGCTGCTAGTTTTTTAGCTTTGTCTGTTTTTTTAGCTTCAACAACAATCTTTTCAGGAATTAACCCTGTAATGTCCGCGCAAATGGGTTCTGATATGAATCAAGACAATTCTATGAGTATTGTGATCGAAGAGTCGAGTGATGCCTTGGATGGTTCGAAAACTACTGCTGAACCAGACCTTGGAGATGATCAAGCATTTCCTTTTATTCCAGGTTTTGGTAAAAATTCCGGTAAAGACTGATTATCTTCTTGTTGAAAGTATTGATTGATAATAAATTACTAATTTTTTCGAATGCTATAAAAAATCCACAGATATAAGTGGTAATTAGCTAAACCATTTTCATGGAAAAATGGGAATCAAAAATAATCATTTTTGTTATGTTTGCAGTGCTTGCAATAGGGTCAATTGCGCCATTGATAAGGATGATCAGTGATCGTATTTCCTAAGAATTAATTTGCTTGGACAAGCGGAGATTATTTGAGGAACTATTCCTAAAATGATTACTTTTGGCATTTTTTTGCTTATTTAAATTTTTATTTTGCAAAAACTGGAAAAAATGTATTAAATGCTCGAATGGAACAAAAAAAATCTAGAGAAAAATCTCTAGATTTATATGAAGATTTATTTGTCTAAATCTAATTAAAATATGCCAGGAATAATTTGACCAGTAGTGATATAAGCGCCAAGTAAAGCAATCATTCCTATCATTGCCCAACGACCATTGGTCTTTTCTGCTTCCTCAGGGTAGTTGGAATAGTTTTCAACTAATTGAGTTTGTACTTGGGTAGCAAACATGTTTTGCTTGCCATATTCAGTAATGATCTGGTTAGAAGCAGAACTGTAAGCAGGGATTCCTGTTGGATCAACAGATTGACCTTCTGATTGATTATCAGTTGGATCTATTGATTGATCAGAAACTGGGTTACTAGAAGTCATATAAGAACCTAAAAAATACCTGGAATGATTTGACCTGTTGTTGCGTAAGCACCGAAAGCAGCAAGAAAGCCGATCATTGCCATCCAACCATTAAACTTTTCTGCTTCTGGAGTCACGAGATTAAACTCAAATAATGGCCATGAATGTAAAGGAAAAGTAAAGGAATGTAAAGGGGGCACCCGTACACAGCAAAAGTTATCAGGGGTATTAGCTGAAGCAATATTTTTTATCCACGGTCTAAATAACAATTCCACTAACTTTGTTGAACTTAATTTAACTAGATGGATTTAATACCAGGTGTAGTTCTTTTCTTTGGAGCCATTGGAACTGTGGCTTTACTTGGTTGGGATACTTTCCAAAATCGTAAGCCAATTACTAAAGCTGAAATGCAGCAGTCTCGTGGAACTAGAGCAGCTAAGCCACAACAAAAAAGAAGAGGGTTGTTTAACAGAGGATAATTATGGGTGAAATTCAAACATACGCTTCAAACTCAGGAGATTTTAGTTTCCTTTTCGTTCTAATTATTGTTGGGACTTATCTTCTTTATGAGGTTGGAAAGGCAATATTGGACAACAACGATGATGATGACATGGATGGAGGAATGACGATGCGTGTAGCAGATGGAGCACAGGCCTAAATTGTCTAACAAAATAATATGTACTTATTGACTACAAAAATATGTCGTCTCTAAACAGGTTTAAGGGGGAATTGAATATATAATTAGTCATCTATTTAATTTAAAATTTTGAGCGAAGAAAATATCAAAAGAAAAATATATGCTTTATTAAAAGAACTTCAGGAAAAAACAGGTGTTTCGGATGAGGAGATGGACGAATTTAAAAAAATAATGGAACTAGCAGATTTTTCACAAGACCAAAAATAATTTATGTACAAGTCGAGATGAATGAAGGTTTAGCGAGATGCGAGTTTTGACCAAATAAATAGTAGCAACACGTTAAAAAATACATATCCAAGAGCAAATTGAAGTTGATAAAAATATCCAACAATCGTAGAGGATCCCACAATAATTAAACTAGTAATAAAAATATCTCTTGAAAAATTCACCTAAAAAAAATCAAGCACTATAAATATTTAGATTGAAAATTAAATCATGAAAGTCTTATTTGATTTTCAATCGAATAAGCATTGCTTGTGCAGGCCTCATTGCCTGTAACTTGAGAAACAGCAATAACGAGAAGGCTTAGAGAACCAACTGCTAATGAAACTGTTCTAATAGCACTGGCTTTCTTAGAGATTTTCTTGCTCATATCAAAAAATCTTGATGTAATAAGAATATGATAACTATCCAAGCATAAAAGAGTATCCATTGATACCTAGTAGAAATAATTACCTAAAAATTATTAGAACAATTCTGAATAGAGCTAAATCAATTGGAAACTAGATTTAAATTAATTGCTTTATTTACAAGCTTGCGATGGTTGTTGCGAGCTTTCTTTTAATAGTTCAATCCAATCTTGCAAAGAATTTAACGAGTCAATATTCAATTGGTAATAAACCCATCTACCAGTTTGCCTATCGGTAATCAAGCCTGCGTCTTTCAAAACTTTTAAATGAAAAGATATTTTCGATTGAGCCAATCCAATTTCATTGATCAAATCGCAAACACATCGTTCTCCTCCTGAAAGAGACTCAATGATTTGCAATCGCAATGGATCAGATAAAGCTTTTAGCAATTTCCTAGCCATTGCATTTTCAAGAACTACTTCGCTCTTTATCGCTGTGGCCATCACAGAAGGAAAAATATAATCACATGATAAAACAAACTTCAGAAAAGGCTTGCATCGACAAACCTCTATACATCAATATAAATTGATATGAGTAATCCAGTCCTTCATTGATTTACTCAATTAACTCAATTACAGGTTATGCGAATCGGTATTAATGGTTTCGGTCGAATAGGACGACTTGTTCTAAGAGCGCTCTGGGGTAGAGAAAATATCGAGATTACACATATCAACGATCCATTGGGTGATGCAAAGGGAGCTGCGCATTTACTTGAATTTGATTCAGTACATGGTCGTTGGAACAAAACAATAAGCAACGATCAAAACAACCTGAGTATTGAAAGTCAACCAATATCTTTTTCTCAAGAAAGTGATTTCGCAAAAGTGCCATGGAAGGAAAAAGGAATAGAACTAATTATCGAATGTTCAGGAAAATTCAAAACCCCTCTTACATTAAATCCATATTTCGATACTCTTGGAATGAGAAGAGTTGTCGTTGCATGTCCTGTTAAAGGTGAAATACAGGGTGAGGATGCTCTAAATATCGTCTACGGTATTAATCATGATTTATATGAGCCCAATAAACATCGCTTAGTAACAGCAGCATCCTGCACAACTAATTGCTTAGCTCCAGTCGTGAAAGTCGTTAATCAAACCTTTGGTATTAAGCATGGAAGCATCACTACACTCCATGACCTAACAAATACTCAGGTAATCGTTGATTCATTTAAGCCGGATTTAAGAAGAGCCAGAAGCGGATCACAAAGCTTAATTCCAACAACGACAGGATCAGCCAAAGCGATAGGGATGATATTCCCTGAATTACAAGGAAAATTAAATGGTCATGCAGTTCGAGTTCCTGTCCTCAATGGATCTTTAACTGATGCTGTATTTGAATTAGAGAAAGAGGTCACGCAAGAAGAAGTCAATCATGTGTTCAAAGAAGCCTCTGAAGGAGAGCTAAAAGGAATACTTGGTTACGAAGAAAAGCCACTTGTATCAATCGATTATGTGAATGACTCGAGAAGTTCAATCATTGATGCTCTCTCAACCATGGTGGTCAACAAAACTCAACTAAAAGTCTATATTTGGTATGACAATGAATGGGGTTATAGCTGTCGAATGGCAGATCTCGTTTGCCATGTCATAAATCTCGAAAAAGGCTAAAAATAAAAACATGCGATTAACGGCATTACAACAATATGGAATCGTAACGACCAACTATTGGGCATTCACACTGACAGATGGTGCTCTAAGAATGCTAGTGATTTTTCATTTTCATAGCCTTGGATATACAACATTAGAAATCGCATTCTTATTCCTTTTTTATGAGTTCTTTGGCATTATTGCTAATCTCTATGGAGGATGGATAGGAGCAAGATATGGATTACGTCTAACACTTTGGGTCGGGACTCTTTTACAAATCGTTGCCTTATTGATGTTGATACCCGTTTCAAGTGGCTGGTCGAAACTTTTGAGTGTCATTTATGTCATGGTTGCTCAAGCAATTAGTGGTATAGCAAAAGATCTAAATAAGATGAGTGCTAAAAGTGCCATCAAAACTGTTGTTCCAGACTCCTCAGAAGACGATGGTGGAAATATTCAATTATTTAAATGGGTAGCTATCTTAACAGGTTCAAAAAATGCGCTCAAAGGAGTTGGCTTCTTTCTTGGTGGATTGTTGCTTACCAGTTTTGGTTTTAACGAGGCAGTTGAAGTAATGGCTATCGGTTTAGGTCTGTCATTTTTAATGACATTAATTTTGCCTGGAGATATTGGAAAGATGAAAAGCAAACCCATCTTTAATGACTTATTCTCTAAATCTCAAGGGATCAACGTTCTATCTTTTGCACGTTTTTTTCTCTTTGGGGCAAGAGATGTATGGTTTGTCGTAGCACTTCCTGTTTTCCTTGAAACGTATCTAAATTGGAATTTTTCTGAGATTGGAGCTTTTCTAGGATTGTGGGTTATTGGTTATGGATTTATTCAAGCGTTTGCGCCGTCTTTAAGAAATTTATGGGGAAATAAAACAAGCCCAGGGGTTTCTTCTGTTCAATTCTGGAGCGCTGCCTTAACTGCAATACCAGCGCTAATAGCAATAGCGCTATGGCGACAAAGCAATCCAGAAATAGCAATTACAGCTGGATTGATATTATTTGGGTTCATTTTTGCAATGAACTCATCAATACATTCATATATGGTTCTTGCTTATACAGACAAGGAAAACGTGAGTCTAAACGTCGGCTTCTATTACATGGCAAATGCGGCAGGGAGACTGATTGGTACTCTCCTATCAGGAGTTTTATTCATGCTTGGAGCTAATGCCTCTATAGGAATGCAACTATGTTTATGGTGTTCAAGCCTATTTGTATTTATCTCATTGTTGACTAGTTTACGACTACCATCAGTATCAAGTGCTATAGCTATTGAAAAAGCCTAAGATCCCATATCAATTAAAAATAAATTAAATATCACGCGAAAGAAAGACTATTGAACCTCTGATTCTCGATCATATTCAAGTCCAACTTCATTCACCAAGCTGCTTTCGTTTTACAGTTTTTACCATGATCGGCTAGATGTAATCCCTCAATCGAAATAAATAAAACTAGTAGTGAAACTGGAACCCACCAAATGGGTGATCCAACTATTTCCTTCCAATTATTCATTGATTCTTTTTTTTTTCATATTAAAGATCTTTTTTTCAGCTTAAGTTAGGAAGTGACTGGCTAGCAAAAAAAGACATTAAAAAGGAGGCTATTGCCTCCTTTCTAATTTATAAGGAATTAATTCACTTACCAATACGCTTTACAGCAGCGCGAGACTTGGAAAGAATATCACCTTTTAGAGGAACAAAGCCAAGAGAAGGAGCCTTAGCCTGGGCTTTATCACTTAGTAGGTAGTTAAGTGAATCTCTAATGGCATCAGTGCTTCTACCATTACCAGTTTCGTAAGCAAGAATCCATGTAAGGGTTGCGATTGGGTATGCGCCCTTGGCCTTAGGGTTAGGGTTATTACCGGCTAGATTTTTATCTAGTTGTATTCCATTAAGAGCAATCGCACCAGCCTCAGTAGTTGGCTGTAAAAACTCTCCTGATAAATTTTGGAGAGCGGCTGCTTTGATTTCACCTCTAATATATGACTGGTTTACATAACCAATTGCACCAGGAGTGTTACGAATAATGCCAGCAACACCAGCATTACCTTTACCACCAACACCAGCAGGCCAGGCGACAGATTTACCTGTTCCTAGAGTCCATGTCTTAGAGAAAGCCTGCATGGAATTTGTAAAAGCCTTCGTAGTACCGGAGCCATCAGAACGATGTGCCCAAGTTAGTTTTCCTTCAGGGCAACCAACCTCTTTCCAGTTTGTAATTTTACCCATAGCAACACGAACAGCTTGCTCTTGAGTAAGTTTAAGATCGCAATCGTAGTTATAACCAAAAGCAATAGTGCCACCAACCATTGGGATTTGAACTAATCCCCGCGTAACTTTTGCAATATCTGTTGCTTTCATCGGATCATCAGACGCACCGAAATTAACGGTTTCATCAATGAAAGCTTTACGGCCAGAACCTGAACCAACAGCTTGATAGTTAACACGAGGTCCACGCTCTTTAGCTAAGTCAGAGAACCATCGAGTGTAGATTTTAGCTGGAAAAGAGGCTCCAGCTCCGCTGAGTCGAGCACCCGCAAAGGCACTTCCACCTGAGCCAAGAATAATTAAAGAGGAGAGGACAAGACTCTTCTTAGCAAAGCTCATCAAAGGTCTGCGACGTAAAAGCAATGAAAGCATAGGACGTGAAGGCACTAACATTGATCAATATTATTTGATATAATCAATATAGCTTGATATAGGACCTGCGGCAAAAAAACTAATTCAAAATAAACATATCTGTTTGATGGAGCGAAGCGGTATATTTATGAGCAATATTAGGACTGATGCTTGGATGAAAACCAATCATTAGATCAATCAAGCATTTAATAAGAAGTTGAAAAAACAAGTACAATATCTTCTAATAATTTTAGTTTTGGTAATATGTACACCTATATATTTTAGGCAATACGAAAACACATATACAGATCCAAAAGAGAGAAAAGAGCTATCTGCTTCTGGAATCTTTTTAGATTAATTATGATAAATTTACAAAAATATAAAACATAAAAAAGGTTTAAGTGTATAAATTTAGACTAAAGTGGAAAAAGAGAGAAGGCATGAAGAAAAGAGGAAACTAAATGAGATGGCCACCGAATGCAGCTTGGACCTCAGCCGTAAAAAGAGAAGGTTATCGACATTTTGAAGTTAAAAGCTATGGAGGCAAAAAAGATGAACGGTGGGTAGAACTATTTGCAGTCAACAACAACGAAATTCTTATAAAAGTTCCATGGTCGGAATTAAAAACATACTCAAAGTGGACAAGTGGATGGCTTCAGTTGCCAAAAGATGAAGATTGCGATGGCAACTAATCTGTAGAGAAAATAAAAACAGGTATATAAGTAATTATTCCTACACGGCTGATAGTGGTTTGTTCTTATATTTTTGAAACTTCTCAGGACAACCTTCTTTTTATACTGAGCTTTAGAAGGTTGTTTCTTTGAATAAAAAACGTCAGTGCTCCCCCCCAGAAGCCAATCAATTGATGACCAATGCAATTGATTGCCTGACGTACATTTATTTTAAATTCTCCCTTTCTTCAATAGTTCTGTAGGACCGTACGTCTTAGGTAGGGAAACCGTAGAAAGAATAAAACTCTTCTTATTAGACATTTAAAAAGGGCCCTAGGGGGCCCTTTTCTTTACCGATTCTTTTGTAGAAGCTTCTGGATATTGGTGGCCTGGGGCCAAGTGTCTAGTAGAAAGGCTTTTGTACTCCGTTAGGGCACCTAAACGATGCAGAGGAGTTTCGACTGAATTGACGCACCTATATCATTGATCCTTGTCGCATCAGACGAATAGCCTACTTATTCATTGAGAATGTTGGAGCAGGAACCAGAATTCAGTTCGCTTCTCTTAAATACTCAGGTGGAGTGTCGACCATCAATGGTGCCTCTGAGCTCAACACACGTATCTTTGCTCTATTCGCACCTCAACGCAATCAGCCTTAATGCCCATTGCCTTTACACTTAACCTGGTCAAAAATAGTATGTTTGGGGTCAAGCTAGGATCTAATCAATAAATCAAGAACATGAATCAGTCTCCAGAGGAAGAGAAAGGAATGAGCTTTATTAAAAAAGCTGGTAAATGGGCTCCATTAGTTGGAGGAGCATGGATTGTTTTGAATATTGTTGTTCCGTTAGCTCTGCTTCGTATACCAGCAGTCCAAAAATATATAGTTGTAATGGAGGACAAACTCCCTTTTGACATTCCAGGTATTGGTTAGATGGCAACAGAGATTATTTGTTTTTTCTTGCTTGGTATTGCAGCACTGCTTCTAAATGCTGGACTCGACGCTCAAGTTCTTCCACTCTTTTGGCTAATTCTTCCATTAGTAATCAAATTAAGTTTCGATAATATAACTAGAAAGAAAGCACTCATCATCAACAAAAAAACGAAATAAAGGCTAAGGTCGTGAAAAATTAGCCGAAAAGCTTTGAACGAGTTACAAGCATTGACGCTATCAGGAGCATTAGCTGTATTTGCTATTACCTGGCTATTTTTTGGTTTTGGTGATGACGATGATGATGGAGGTGGGATGATGAGACCTGTCAGGCAAAATGCAGATTAAAATCAGTTGCGAATAAGAAAGAAAAAAGCCTCAATCTAAAGAAAACAATCGTAAAGGTATTTTTACAAGTCCTAAAGCTAATCAAGCTTCTGATCAATCATTAGCCTAAGTAATGAGAGCATGGGTATATGAAAAATTTTCTAATCAAATTAGTTTTATTCGTATTCATTGTTTTCTCTGGATTGAATAGTGCTGAGGCTGTAATACAAGGCTGGGTTCCACCAGAGGATTATGGAGAAGGTGACTCATATGAGATGGGAATGGAATCCGAAGAAGAAGCTGTAGGAATGGATTCACAAAGTGAAGAGTTGAGTATGGAGGATATCTTTGGGGATGAACAAGTTTTTCCTTTTCCACCTGGTCTAGGCAATTAATCAAAAGGCAAACATTCGCTTTAGTAAGGTAGATACAGATAACTATCTAACTTTTAAGTTTGTTGAACTAATGGCAGCAATAAAAAAAGACTCAGAGCCTCTAGATAACTTATCCAGTGAAGAGATAGAGGATATTGTCAGATCAAACGAAATATTGGATCAAGAAAATGAAAGACTAATCAAAGAAGAAGAAATAGAGGCACAAAGATTCTCAAAGACAAAATCTACAAAAAGATTGCTTAGACGATTAAGAAGATCTCCACTTGAAGTGATAAATCGATCACTATTTTTTGTATTCATTGGTAGTTTTATCTTCTCCTTTGTCTCTGTTTACTCAATCAATAAATTGTGGTTTATCTTTTATGTCATCAGTGCCTTCTCATGTGTGTTATACACTCCAAATAGACAAGCCCTCAAGGAACTAATTGCAGCATGGCCTAATATCGAAGATCTTTTAAAAAAAAGAAGTCTATGGAAATAAATTATTGAGACTTATAGGCCATTGATTTAAAATTATTTTAATGAGGTATGTCTGATCTATCCTAAATTCATAATTGATTCAAAGGTAATGGATAAGAAAGGAGCCAAAGGGTACTGGATCTCAACTGCAAAGGTTATTAATCAAGAATTGTTTAATGAATATGTCGAAAAAGTTGGGCCATGGCTCAAAGAAAATGGTGGGGAAGTATTTGCGAAAGATACAGACCCAATAGGAAAAGAAAAAACTGAAGATTCAAACCTAGCCGTCATTTGTGAATTTCCATCAATGCGAATAGCAGTAGAAGCTTATGAATCCAGTGAATATCAAGAGCTATCAAAGCTACGTACAGCCGCGACAGTTAATTCTACTTTCACAATCATGGAGGGAATGGACGAGGCGACAAAACTTAGAAGAGCAATGGGAATGTAGACAATGGCATCAGCCTATTCATTATTCATTTCAAGTGAATGTATGAACAGTTCTAATTGTTTATAGCATTAAATCTTATGGAGGCATATTCTGATGAGTACTCAAAATAGAAGTGACGATAAAGAACTAGTCAGGAAAAACCTTGAATTAATTATTAGTTCGAACAATTACCAATTAGCCCATGAAGATAGAGAGTTACTCAATAGTGATGAAATGAGAGGAGTGCGAATGCTTCTAGAAATTAATAAACCAGAAAAAATCCTAGAAGAACAAAATATTTTATCAACAATCATCGTCTTTGGAGGAGCGAGCCTTACCGATAAAAGCTCTATAGATCACAGCCTTGAACTAGCGAAGAACTCACTCTCCCAAGATCCGAGCTCATCTAATTTACAGAGAGAAATAACACGTCTAAAGAATTTACAATCGATATCTCATTACTACGATTCGGCCAGAGAATTCGCAAAGATTGTCTCCAGACAAAACCAAAAAGAACAGTGTAATTCACATGTAATTGTCACTGGTGGCGGCCCAGGGATTATGGAGGCTGCTAATCGAGGCGCTTTTGATGCCGACTGTAAATCCATAGGTTTAAATATAAGTCTCCCAAACGAACAACATCCCAATTCATATATCACGCCTGGACTTTGCTTTAAATTTAATTATTTCGCCTTACGAAAATTTCATTTTGTAATGAGATCAGTTGCAGCAGTTTTTTTTCCAGGTGGATTTGGAACATTTGATGAACTATTTGAATTACTGACTCTTCGTCAAACAGGAATGAAAAATCAAATTCCAATTATCCTTTTTGGTCGAGATTATTGGTCGAAAGTAATCAACTTTCAATTCCTTTCCGATCACGGACTTATCTTAGATGAGCATATGAGTCTCTTTCAATACGCCGATAGTGCTTCAGAAGCATGGGACATTATCAAACAATAGACGTATCATCTGATAATGGATTGGAAAACATCACTAGATTGGTATTGTTCAGGGAACATTCTCGAGAAAGAGGATCTTGAGCTTTTAGAAAAACATTATCAACAGGTAATCAATGAAAAAGATACTAATCTCTGCCTTGAACTAGCTCCAAAACATATTTGTAATCAAACCAATATTCCAGAGGGAAGTTCTTGGTTTACAGCAGTAGCAGTTGTACTTGATAGATTAAATCCTGTTAAGACTGGCAAGCCAAGAAGTTTAATCTTTGATCAATCAAGAAGAAAGCAAAGCAGTTAAGCCCTCTTTATACAAAAGAGTTGAACATAAAAGGCCCGATGCCCAACAAAGTCCCCTAGCAGGAGGAATATCACCAACATAAGCACCGATATAAATAAACCTCACAAAAGGGTGAACCCACGCAGCTATCACTGATACAGGAGAGACAACACCAGCAATCAGACATAATAAACACGCAGGAGCGTGAAGAGTTATGCTTTCCCAGCAATTTTGATGACACCAAACAGCTCTTTTGCCAAAATCGGGGAGCTCATCAAATAAAGCTCTTGGAGCACTCATATTCTCGGCCGAATATCCAGCTTTGACTCGGCCATAAGTTAGTGGCCCAATTGAAAGCAAAACAACAACAGCAGACAGACAAAGGCTCCAAGCAAAAGCTGTTTCCATGGAATAAAAAATAATATTCCGAGCTTAAGTGAGGCAGTGTCAAAATGAGGATCAAAGGTTGGGTTTAAATTGATAAGCCCAAAGTTAATACAAATAAAGTTTTCAAATAGAAGATAAAAACACAATATTTAGTTAATAAACTTGTTATCCTCTGGGAGTCATAAGAGTTCTGCTCGACTAAATCATCCATTATTAAAGCAATCCAACCATGGACTGGGATTCAGCAAAACAACATTGCAACGAGCGAAACTGGCAATGGTCATTGAATTTAATCAATCAGGCTCAAAAGGAGATGGAAGAGTTAGAAACGAAATTAAAAAAATGTGAGGATCAACAGAAAGCGAATCGTTTATATAACGCCTGTAATTACTAATGGAAGGAATGAGCGCAACAATAGTTCCATTGGGTTCACTTGCACTTCTATTTGCTGTGATTTCAATACTCGTTTTCCTTAGAAAAGCAAGTATCGCAAGACAAGCTGATGAATCTATAAAAAATAGAATGGAAGCAAAAAGAAATGAAAAGACCGAATCTCTTGAAGAACAAAAAAAACGTTTAGAACTTTTGCTTAGAAAATAAAAAGATACTTACTTACAAATTATCTTCGCTTATTTTGCCAATTCTTTTGATCGGATTAGACCCGTCTCTATGATTTGCTGGATCAAATGGAAAATTTGTATCTGGGCCTAAGAGATCATCAATACTTTTTGAATCCATTGAGCCTTGATCATTTTCAATATCAACATCCATAGTCATCAACATTGGCTGCGCTTCAACTGACTGGAAGCAAAAACTAACTACTAAAAATAGAGAAATAAATAATCCAAAACAAGCTTTTATAACAATTTTCATTGAGAAGTAAAAGATTAACTATTTGCTCAAAGAAAGTATATGTCCTTATTTTTCTTTCAGCTACTAGTCCTCAAAAATCAGACATGCAGGTGAGGAAGGATTTAAAGCACACTCTCTCTCCCAGTATGAAGCGATCGCTTTCATTCCTCTTTTGACCGCCTCGTGTTTTCTACCTATGTCACCCATATTTTCTCTGGGGACACTAAAAGAAGTTTGAAGTTTCATAGTTTTCCTCTTCAATTAATCTCGGTATAAACCATCAAGAAGGCCTATTGCAAGTGAATTTATCCTCATCTTTCTCTTAAATTATTTTAGAGTCATTATTTAAAATAGTTTTTATCTAGAAAAATTTATTTTTGACATCTGAGGAGCTGCTTAAATAAAGCAAAATCGACTCAGGTAATTAAGGGTTATAACAAGTGACTTCAACAATAATTTCAATAATGACATTAGGTATCGCTATAACAGGAATTTCAGTTTGGTGGATCAGAACAACCCTCAAAGAAGGTAATAAGGCACTTAAAGAAAGCCAAAAAGAGAATCTAGACAATTAACACTTTCATAGATTTAAGTACAAAGAAATGCTTTGAGAAAAATCATTTGAACATTTAGTAAAAAAGCACCTCCACATAAATAGGGAGGTACTAAGAAACACATTCTTCAGACCAACTAACAGTTACTTCTTATTAAGGGCAGCCTTAACCTTTGTGGGAGACAAAGCCTTAAGTTCCTCTTTTATCTCATTTTGACGTTCATCAAGAACTTTAATACGAGCTTGATAGCTCTCTTCTATTCTTTTTCTGGAGTCCTCGATGTCGTCGAGTTCCTTTTGACGTTGATTACGCTTAAGCTCATCAAGCTGACTATCAGAAACGACATAAACAGTTCTAGTAGGCGCAATTAAAGAATCAGAGAAAAAGGTGTCGAAGAGTGAAGTGTACATAACTTTTCTTTCGGAGTACACAACTACTCTGTCCTAAATTAATTCAGTAAGTGATGAGGCATACCGTAGAAATTGATTCGGTAAGTACAACTCACTTCGGTTGCTACTACTTAAAAGTTAGGTATACCGACCTCAAAACTTTTTCACAAAGCGTCTCTTGAAAGAGACAACAAAATAATGACTACATATTCACTCTTACTTGGAATCCTCGTGATAATCATTTCGTGGAAATTCTTCAATGACTGGGCTTCTGGCCTGGCAGGATTTATTTATGGAGGCATCTTATTTTGGAGTATCAAATTATTTGTTCAACTCATTAAAACTATATTTGGATAAAAAATAATGTCTCCATTGAAATCAAATGAAACTACTGAAACCATGCTTTAAACCCCAAAAGATAGTCACCAAAATTGCTGACAAAGGTAGTGCGATGGCAAGTGTGATATTGATTGTTCTGAAAATCTTCCCAACTCCATTACTCGTATCTTTAGAAGGGTCTACAATAAGTGGCATAGCGCATACGTATTTTTTTTATTTATAGGCGCAAATCCCATTCAATTGGTTAGATTGTCGTAATTAACGAGACAGTCTCATGTATTTATTAGGGCTTGGACTATTAGTTTTAAGCACATGGTATCTGATGAAGCTATACACAAACTTCAATAACGATCCGATAGCAAAGAAAGAAATTGACAATGCATGGCAAGAAGCCAAGAAAGAAGCAAAAGGTAAAAATCCTTTTGCTCCAGGAAGAATTAAAGAGGCTCTCAATGCATATAAAGCTGATATGAATAAGAAAGATACCTAAAAGATAGAAAAATCCAAAGAGATCATAATTATTCCTAGAAAGCGATTAAATTAGATTTTTGATTATTTCGTAGTGACACCCTCATTAGTTTTAATGGATTATGTAGAAAGAAAAACATTAAATAACGAACAACTAGAATATCTCGAACAAGTTTTAAAAGCATCTATTCAGAAATTGAAATTCACTGGTATAGAACCTATTATCTCTAATAACAAAATATGTGATGCAGCACTCATTTCCCATGGTTCCTATGAAATAAGTTGTATTGCGTCCATACTTGATATGCTTAAGCCAATAGAAAAACCAATGGAACGCAAAAAAAAGGTATTCAACGCTCTATGTAATGCAGGTTTAATAGTTACTGATTAAAGGAAGAGACCTACCTGAGCAAACAGTTCCAAACAAATATTACCAAGATATCTACAAAAAATACCAGTGAGAGGCATTGAACCTCTCATGCCGCCTGACGGTCTGGGTAAGCTTATTTAGCAGCTTCAGGTGCTTTCCTGGCTTTGCGTGCACGTCTAGCAGGTCTACCAGCACTTGGCTTAACAACTGCAGAAACCTCAGTTTTAGCTTTGGCTGCAGCCTTTTTAGCAACAGGCTTTTTAGCTACTGCTTTCTTTGCTGTTGCCTTTTTAGCAACCGTTTTTTTTGCGACAGCTTTTTTAGCTGTGGTTTTTTTTGCTGTAGCAGCTTTTGGAGCAGAGCCTTTACGTGTGCGATGAGAAAGAATTAAAGCCCATTCATCAGCACTAATATTTGCTGGCTTATTTCCATGAACCTCAGAAACTTTAGCTGCTTTTTCGATATCTTTAATTAGGTTTTTCCAAGAAGCTGCGTACCGTTTATCAGACTGAGATTTAGCACCGCTTTCAACAAGGGTTTCAACGACTTGAGAAGCAGTAACCTTCTTACGACGTCTGTTAAAGATCTCCTTTTGCAAGGTAGCAATCAAGGCATCACCTTTAGCACTAACTTTGATGGATAACTGAGACATAACTCAATAATTACTTTCTTAATACATCTATCACATATAGGGTATTAAATTCAATAGTCAATGGTTAATCGACTACTAAATTTTCATATATCTATCAATAACAATTAAAGTTACATCTTTAAATAATTTGATCTTGACTATAAAGCCAGATCAAGTGGGAGAGATAAAAGCCAAAAAACTAATACAAAACAATTCTAGTCAATAGAGCTAATAGACCTCATACGGTAATCAAAGATGGCATGTGAACACTAATAAGCAAATTGATCTATTCAGAGTGTCAACCCACCTCTTGACACAAACCAATCTCTTTCTCTCGTTGCCGCATCCAAAGAAGACAAGGTGAAATGAAATGGTCTCCATGAAGAATAAGACGACGATGAACATGACACGAAAGAATTGTTCTGCAATGATTGTCGCTGGAATAATTGAAATGTTGACATGTCATGCAAACGCAAGCTGAACATGTTTTTTTGAGAATCCCTTACTCAAGGAATTGCTACTCTTCTTCTTGAGCGAAGATCTGATCGGCGCAAGTTTCTTTGGGGTGAGTCGTAGACATTGACCAATTCCAATAGGTTGAGCTACGGCAGACACCCATTCTTCAGCCTTAAAGACAGCATACGGGGAAGCAGATAAAGTCATTTACTATTAGCAGTACACATGTACTAGCAAGAATCAATAGGTAATGTCAAGTCATATATTTCAAAACATCTAATAGATGTCGCATGCAATACCAAAAATTGAACAACCAAATGCTCAAACACGATGAATATTTCAGGGACAAAAGGCTAATTAAAAATAATTAAACGGATAGGTCCACCACAAAACAAAATAAGCAATAAAAAAAGCCCTCACTCATGAGGGCAAAACAAACTGCTGAAGGATCCCCGTCACCCAGCTTTTTCAAAAATAATAATCAAATCAATCAGATTAGGCAACGTTAAAGCACCATATGTTTTATCTCAGGCTTAAATGAACACCATCTGTAGGGGGGGGGTTGATTTATATAGGAAATAGGGTTAGAAATAGTATCCCCATCACCCAGACCCGTAGGACACCATACCTAGGGTCTTTTTTATTGGAAAACCTTTTATAGAGGGATTTCGTCAATATTAAGCATATAGAAGCTGTGGAAAACTTTTGTTATTTGGATGAATTTGCGAGCTACAAAAATATGTCCTTACCTAAATCTTCGAAAAAGTAGCTTATAAAAGTTTAAAAACGATTGATTGAAAAATCCTTCTCAATTAATTAAAAAGGTTCTAAATCTTTTAATTGATAGGGAAAAGACAATTGCGCTTAAGAAATTAAATCTATCGACTAAATCCAGTTGAAATCTTTACGTGATTACACAAAATGATTGATCTCAAAAGAAATAGCAAAAAAGAACCAATTGAAGCACACAGGTCTTCGAAGTCGTAAGTCTTCTCTATATAAGCCAAATCAACAAGAAGATTTCAAAATTAGTAGAGGTCGATTCTCAAATTTTCGAACGTTTCAAAGGTTCTTTTATCTCGATAGGGTAAGAGGTCTTGATCCTCCTGGGACACCAGGTTGGACTCTCAATGAAACCACTGACCTATTACTAAAAAAAGAATTTGACGATTGCAGACAAAAGCAGGTTCCACACAGAATATTTGCATCTAATGGACTATCTCATGTTGTTCCATTTGATCATCCTGAAATAGATAACTAGAGAAACTCTCTTCATCGAGGACTAATGCATCGTTACAAGGATACCGGAATAATTTTGACTGGAGGTGTAGACGATATTTGGCAAGACACTATTACAAGACAACTAATAATTGTGGATTACAAATCACAAGCAAAAAACGGACGAGTTGATAAGAAAGATTATTTAGAGGATCCTATTCATGAGGCCTATAAAATTCAAATGGACTTTTATGCTTACTTACTCTCGGGGATGGGTTTTAGTGTTCATCCAATATCTTATTTTCTAGTTTGCAATGCAAAAAGGGATGAAGATGAATTTAATAAGACAATGCGTTTTGATGAATATCTTGTTCCCTACAAATGGAGGAATGATTGGATAGAGAGTCGACTAGATGAAATGGTCACACTAATGAATCAATCAGAGATTCCAGAATCAAATCCTACATGCAAGAACTGCGCCTATGCAGATCAATATTCGAAAATACTATTTTCAGGAAATTCAAGTAAAAAAGAAATTACACAAGGAACTTTGCCATTATTTTAAGAACGCTAATAGTTTTAAAAATGATTCTAATCAAAAAGCGTCTGAAGGATTAATGGGATGTGCGGAAGATATCAGCTATTAACAAAATTTATAAATTTACCAGATCTTTTGAAAAAAGATGTGCCAAGGGGATTGAGTCAAAATTATGAACCACAAATATTAATCAAACCAGGTTCTCCAATTCTTGTTCTTAAGAATGAAGGCAAGACACAAACATCCATAATGCTATGGGGGTTTATATCTAAGTGGAGTAAAGACCCTTTTGACAACACAAGGGCAAAGCCATTTAACGCGAGATCAGAAAGTGTTGAAGAGAAGAAACTTTTTCGTGAAAGCTGGAGGCATAAGAGATGTTTGATACCAGCCAGTGGTTTTCTAGAAAAAGGTCACCTAATAGGTAGAAAAGATTCTCAAACTTTCTGGTTAGGAGGACTTTGGAATCGTTGGATGTCTAAAGAAGGATGTGAACTAGAGAGCTGTTGTGTGCTAACGACCGAACCAAATGATTTAATCAAACAATTTCATAACCGTATGCCCGTTATTATTCCAAATGGGCTAGAAGAAGAATGGATCTCTTCAGTTAAAAATTCTCAAGACCTTAAAGCTTTAAAACCGCTAATGACTAAATGGGACCCAGAAGAATGGACAGCCGAGCCAATAAACAAACCTAATGCCGACCAATTATCCTTCCTATAAAATCAAGACAAAAAAAGGGCTTATACAAGCCCTTTTTTACATTTTATAAGATCAGGAGTTCAATGATCGTGATGCACTTCTGCCGAGCCAGGCATTTCATGGGCAGAAGACAATTTCTTCAATGATTGAGATCCACAAATAGCAGACAGAGCGATAACAACCAAGGATGCAGTGCTTAACAACTGAAGCATTATCGGGAGATGTGAATTAATTCTTTCTCTAAAGGTAGTCATTTGGGAAGTTAATTATCACTCCATTCAAACAAAAAGAATAAGCACCGTCCATAGCTTGAATATTATTAACTAAATAGCTAAAAGCAAAAAAATAAGCATAAATAAATTTAGTCCTACTGTTAAGAGTGATGTACTTGGTTTAACTTCATTAGCCAAAACTAGGGACTCACTCTCTTATTGATTTCTAATTATGACCTAAATATTTAAAAGTCTCATAAGATACATAATTAAAATTAGATATTGAAAGAAAGCCCATAAATAAATAAATGTACAATTAAGCAAATGATTAACTCAAAACTACTCATGGCTGAAAAATTAATAAAGCCTAAAACCACTAGACATCAGATATCTGATTAAAATTAGTAAAGCAAAATTAATTGTGATGGGCGGAAATAAAATGGATCTTCCTTCTCTAGACAAGCTTAAAGAATTAGAAAAAAGCGCAAGAGTAGATGGGAGTGGCATTGAATTTGACTCTCTATTAGGACTATGGAAATTTAATTCAGTTTGGAAGCAGGGATCAGATACAGAAGACACGGTTTCAAGCACTTTGCTACAGGTTCTTTCAGCCAGTCTAGAGTTGAAGAAAGATACACAGAATCCAGAAGAAGAGAAATTTATTATCGCCAACGCAGTTAAATTTGGATTACTAACCCTGAGATTCAGTGGCTACGCAAATTTAGAAAGGAAGCAGCCATTATTACCCTTTTCTTTTGATTGCATTCAAATAAAACTGGCTTCATTAACTATTCTAAAGAGATCTCTACCGGCACCGGATCAAAAGAAGAGACCGTTTTTTGCATTAATAGCTATCGACCCAAATGGTAGGTGGTTGTCAGCCAGGGGAAAGGGTGGAGGACTTGCACTATGGGTAAAGGATAAATAAGCAACCAGCTTTGAAATAACCTTAGATGTTTTGTGCAGCAAATTCTTCTAAGAATATTTTTTTAATAGGCAAGTCTCGGTACAAAATTTAAAAAGCAAAATGTTGCTTAGACGTAATGACATTAAGCGATAACTTTATTTCTTAGAGAAATCCTATCAATAGAATTTGGATGCTCTCGTACAAATTTATTGAACTCAATAGCTAACTGTCTAGCTTCAAAAGCATCAATGGCATAAAACCCTAATTCATGTCTTTTATTAGCTAAATCTCGGTAGCTAACAGCGTATCTTTTGCAGGATGTAATTGGTCTTGAGGACAATTTTTTTAATATCAACTATCCATATCCTAAAAATAACGAAATAGTTCTGAAAGAAATCTACCGAACAATTTGGGATAGAAAACCGAATATAAAAAGACATAATGCTTTTGAACAATTAGATGTCAAATAATATCTGAACTAAATTCTAGATGAGGATCGTAGAACGTATTTTAGCTAAATTGCATTTTTTAAAATTGTATAAATTTTAAAAGAAATTAAAATTACAAAGCACCTAAATATTCAATTATTAGAAAATCTAATTACATTAATAATTTATACTTTATAGATTTTGTATTTCTCCCTACATACAGACATTAAGTAAAAGGGTAACTTTAAAAAAATTATTCAGTTAATTAAAGTTATGACTTTAGATATTTACAAAGCAATTGTTAAAAGCTCCGAGCAAGGGAATTTATGGGGACTCAAACGAACTGATTACTAACTATGTTTAAATTCACCAAATTTAAGTTTATTCAACTCATTATATTATGGAATCTACCAATCCTAATTTTATTTATAGGAATAATATCCATACCCATGGAATTATCTGATTCAATTTCAATTTTTTAACAACTCAGATCTATACACAAAAAATTTCTTTTTGGTAGAGACATAATTAATCGAAAAATGTAAGCATTAAAATCTAGATACTCGCTAGTTTTAAACAGCATAAATGGCTAGAAATAGTAAAAATCTGGTATTTGATCTATGGCGATTCGATAAGTACACGACCCGTGTTTGATTAAGCAGCTTTAAACTGAACACTACTGTTGTCGGTCCATGTCCAAGCAGACTTCTCCATTGTAGATAGATCGACTCTGTGGCTCGCCATCCAGTCTCCATTGGCTTCTATAAATTTCTCAATATTCCCCTCTGGGTGCTGATGTATAACAATTATTTTTTGAGGGTCATCTTCACTACACCCTCTGTACAAAGGCTGAATATTAAACTCTCTATGCCTTTTGGTAGCTTCTTTGCTGTCGAAGATTGCAGCCCACTCATCAAAGGTGCTTTCAACCTTAAAAGTAAAAACTGAGGTGACAGTGGAAGACATCTAAAATCTTTAATATGGGCAAACAATACCCAAACAAAACAAAACTGACTAACAGTTGTTGTAAAAACTAGATAAATAAGAAAACTTTCTGCTAGAAATAGCTGATGCAGATACCAAGAAAAGCCCTCAAACGAATCATCAACTTAATTGTTGTTCTAATCGTTGCCATTGTTGGATTCATCAAAGTAAAGCACCCATTTAGTTATTTAATTGGAGTCCCTGTTACAAGTTGGGTCGTTTATCTTTTATGTAATGCCATGTGCACAGATATTCTTTTTGGAGAAACATTAGGTTGTTCAGAAAAAAGTATTTACAAGGAGAAATAAGCGAACTACGAATTAAAACTTTCTCAATCAGTGAAGAGAACCAGCTATCCATAACCTGAAAAGTACTTACAAAGATAAACTCACGTTAAGATAACGAATTAATCATAAAAGTAATCTTGACCACTCAACATAACAAAATGATATTCGCTTTACTCAGTTGGAAATAATCTTTCTTTTAGCTGAATTAATACCATGTCTTTTAATAGGCTATTTACTAGGACGATTTAAAAAAGATTTTTCCCTAACGATATCTCGCCCTTTAATAAACTATGGAATTCCTATCAGCTTGATGGGGATATTACTTAAGTCTGGCCTTGAATTCCCTTTGATACAATCTGCGGCTTTAGCACTCGTAGCTATTGGCTTTTTAATGACTCTATTAAATTGCCTTCCTAGTATAAAAGACTTAATTCCAAACAGATCTCTTCAACTAGGTAGTGCATTTGGAAATACTGGGTATTTCGGAATACCAGTTTCACTAGCACTGCTTCCAAATCATGCCTTGATTTACAGCATAGGTTTTGACCTTGGTGCGACATTAGTAATTTGGAGTATCGGTCCAATACTGCTAACAGATCCTTCAAAAGTTTTAAGTTCTAATAGATATTGGCAGAATTTCATAAAAGCAATCTTTAGAAGCCCTGCTGTAAAAGGACTGATTGGCGCATTAATTGTTCATTCATCACCATGGAATGAACAAATAACAGCCTTACTTTGGATACCTTCAAGGGTTGTAATTGTTTTAGCACTTGTAATCGTTGGAATGCGTCTAAGTTGGTTGAGGAAAGCAAATCTCGCAAGAATAAAAATCCAAATAATATCCATAAAAAATGCTTTAATCATGAAACTGGTTGGATTGCCAGTCATTATGTTGATCATTTCCTCAGCGATCAGATTACCCAACGTCATGCGAGAGGCTTTAGTACTTCAATCAGCTGCGCCAACAGCAATATCTGTCTTACTAATATCCCAAGCAGCGTCAAGAGATGAAGAGGAAGCCACATCGCTTGTTGTCTTAAGTACAATCATCGCGCTCATATCAATCCCTGCTTGGTTGATGATTTTAAGATTTTAAAAAGTTAACAACTATCGCCTTTTAACTCAGTTTGTCTAAGTTGTAAGAAATACAATTTTTTTAATGACCTCAGCTACAGCAACAAAAGCGACAGCAAAGAAAACAGCGGCAGTAAAATCATCAACAGTAAAATCTCAATCAATTTATTCATCAACCCAATCAAGATTTGCCAGTTCAAAGCTAATTCAAAACCTAGGTTCATCTAATGATGGGGTTCAATTCGATTTTACAAGTTCGTTAAGAACTGCATTTGGAAGGGACTAAAAGGATATGGACCTTTTAAAAACACTTTTTACAGTTGCTATATGTCTAGGTATTGGATGGGCAATCTCAAAAGGGATTATGTTTGGTTTGACTCATATTTAATATTCCTGAAGAATGGCATCCTACAAATGAAGAAATTGAAGTGATAGACAGTGCCTGGATGCAAATCAAGGTCGGATTCGAAAAAATAAAAGCGCGAACAACTGCAAATAAAAAATATATTTCAAATATGCTTAACGAAATAGCAGATCATTATCAAGAAAATTAATGGCTAAAGAATGGAAACCAAAAGAAGAACATCAAGCAGTTATTGCAAGGAGTATAGAGTTTATTTCTGATGAATTAGCTGAGTTACAAGAGGCTTTACGGTGTCCAAATTCATTTATTGTTGAAATAGCTAATAGGGTAGTATCTGAATATAAAACAAACCAAATCCTCATTAGAAGAGATGAAGAATAAATGGAATTTCTGCAATCACATGATTTAAACCAATTGGGGCTTTGGACCCCTCTTATTGGAGGTATTCTTCTTTACGTTGGCTTAAATTTAAAAATCACTGAAGTTGATCCTAATGAGTAATCATTACATGAAAAATGAGTACAACGATAAGAAAAGGTTCGATTTATTAGAATAGTTTGGGATGAAACAAGGAACTCTTGAACTAATTTTTTTTGCTCTGATTTTCTTGAGTCTTCAATTTTGGTGGATAAGGATGACAATTAAAAATGGTCGAACTGGTGAAGTAGATAAATGGGGGCAAAAAACAAACCCAAAAAAATTAAATGAATTGGAGAAAGTGAAGCAAGATTTAGAAAAACTTTTTCGATCTTAGTTCTCAATACTATTAAAACTCTTTAAATAATGAACTATCAAATTTTGCTTGAAAGCTACGCTGCTGGTGAATGGATTAATAAAGACGAAATATCATTACTAGAATTAGAACTTGATTCTCAACTAGCATCTATTAAATTTGCTCGCACTCAAGGTTGCACAGAAAAAGCACCACAGCACATTTGCGAGGCAGCTCAAGTTTGCGAAGGTAGTAGTTGGCTCACTTGCTTTGCTTCAATACTAGATAAGGCCAATCCCCTTTCTCTTGGGAATAAACCAAGAGGAGCAAAAGTCATTGATGCACTTCTAGAAAACAATTATTTAATTAATTAAACTAGTAAAAAAATTATCAATTTACTATTAATAGACAAATTATTATTAAAAAATCCAATGAGCAATAGTGAAAGTCGTGAAGAAAGGAAAAAACGTTTTAAAAATCTCTCAAGTGCAGAAAGAAAAATGTTGATTAGAAAGAAACTCAAATTGCAGGGTTTAACAGAGGGAAGCGGTGTGAGGGGAAAGGATCAATCTTCTTACGACAAAGAAGAAATGATAGATTTAATTCTATTAACAAGATGTTGGCAAAAGAATAAATTTCAATAACTCATCCAACCAAAATTTGTTTTACGAAGTTAGTCCCTGCAAAATAGGCATATGAATAAACCTATTAAAAAAAAGAAAATTACCATTGCAAGGTTTGCTGTTCGTACTCTTGCTATTTCCGCAAGCACCCTCGCTCTATTTGATTTTCTAAAAGGAGACTATCAAGCTGGAGGGCTTCTAGCACTTGGATGGTTAACCATCGTGATCGGGGAGAAAAGGATGTTTAATGGTGAAAAGACAAATGAAGAAACCTAAGAAAATTTCCAACTGTTAACTATCAATAAATAGATCTATAAAATTCATTCAGCTTTTATTATCTATGCCACCATAAAAGAGATAACAGTATATAAGACTTTAAATATTGAGGCATTTTATTCCACACCATTAGTTCTATGAGTGAAACAAAGAAAAATAAGAACTTCAATCTGACAGAAATGAAGTTCAAGTTTAATGATCTATTTACTGGAATTGCATTGCTGTTGTGTGCATTTTTATGTGCGTTTAGCCTTGCACTAATTGCAATAAGGCTAGGGCCAATAGCTAAATGGGCTAATTATCAGACTATTTGTGTTGAACAAGAAAGTTTAAAATCTCCAATCGAATGGGCGGTGCGTAAGTGCAATGGAAGGTCAAAAGTTTATCAAGTGAAGTAAAGGCAACTCAATTAAAGTTGAGTTGAGGCCTTTTACTATTCAGAAGATAACGATTTTCGTAAGAACCCATAACATCAAATCAATAGTTTGTTTAGAGCCAAAACAATAGAAATCCTGCCAAAAGTCCAGACATATGACCTAACAAACTAATTCCAGGTAAGAATGACCAAATAATTCCAATACCTGTAAGCACAGAAATAGATTTAAGTAATCTTGGATCTTTCTTTAGGTGACATCCAATGAACAAAAATCTTTTCTTTCCATAAATTGTAGTCATTAGAATAAACGCGTCGATACCAAATAAAACACCACTAAAGCCAATGGCTAGAGACATAGGATTTCTATAAATAAAAATATCTACGAACCAACAAATGAACGATTGGAGAGGCATTATCAATACAATGAAAGCCAGAAAGAAATAGTCACTTTGAAGGCTTAAAGATTTAAGAAAATATCTAGCTACGATGATTCCAGAGATATTTGCCAATAAATGATTAACATCACCATGAAAAAAATGGGATGTAATAATCCTGTATGACTCATAAAACAAACGTCCAGACCAATAAGCAATGGAAGCCTTATCAATTATTCCAAAGAAATCTGTTGCAAAGAAGCAAATAGTGCAAGCCAAAAAGGGGACAAAATATTGCCAATCATCTTTTGAAATCTTCTCAAGCATTCGTAAATAGATTTACCAATAATCCAATCGTACTTCGTGAATATGATCTATTGAAAAACGAATAGGGCTAATTCTTTAACTATGTGAATAAGCTAAAGTATTTAACTATCAAGAACATCACCCATAAAGAAAAGGACTAAGGCCTAAGGTGAACAAATCTATTATTGATATAAATGAAAATTGATGTAAAAAAGAGACTAAATCTCAATAGTTATGAATGGTGGAGAAACCACCGAAGGTTTGTAACGCTTGGATTGTTTCTTGCAATTTTTGCAGGCTATGTCAGAGGTCCTTCAGCGAAAGACTTCAAAGTGAATGATATTTGCGGACGTCTAAGCGCTGATTTAATTACAGGGGAAAAAGCTGCAAGAGAATTGAAATTAGGAAAGAAAAGAATCGATGGACTAGAAGGAGAGAAAGCTGATATTACTAATCACTACTACCATGCCAAGTACTACTGCCAAGGTTACACAAAAGGCAATGTAGGATTGGGATACTAATGACATCTTTACTAAAATAGCCAGAGAAAAGCATTGCACTTTTCAGGCCGCTTTAACGGATCTGGCTTTTTGACTAAGCTTTTACAGCTTTAACACTAACTTTTCTTGCACGCTTCGCAGGTCTTCCTGCTAAAGCCTTAGATGCTCTCTTTGAAACTGAGTTTGCGCTTGAAGTTGCTTTTTTAGCTTGCGCAGAAGCTACTTTCTTAACTGCTGTTTTAACTTTAGAAGTCTTAACTTTTGCTTTTGCAGCGCTCTTGGCTGGAGCAGCTTTAGCTACTGCTTTCTTTGCAATTACTTTTTTAGCAACAGTTTTTTTGATAGTGGCCTTTTTAGCAACAGTTTTCTTGACAGACGCCTTTTTAGCTGAGGGTTTTGCTGAAACTTTTTTAGCACTCGTAGTCTTACGAGTACGGTGAGAGAGAATCAAAGCCCACTCATCAGCACTAACATTTGCAGGCTTATTACCATGGATCTCGGAAACTTTTGCAGCTTTCTCAATATCCTTTATTAAGT